>NZ_JACCPY010000009.1 GCF_013426975.1 Sphaerotilus sulfidivorans | reverse complement strand
GTCCAGCAGCGGCAGCGGGCCGGCGTCGGCCAGGTGCTCGCCCGGCTCGCGGGCGTGGCCAGCAGGTCGCAGGGGTCGGGATCGCCCGGCGCCGAGCACGTCCAGCAGCGGCAGCGGGCCGGCGTCGGCCAGGTGTTCGCCCGGCTCGCCGACGCGGCCAGCAGTCGCAGGGGTGGGGCTGCCCGGCGCCGAGCACGTCCAGCAGCGGCAGCGGGCCGGCGCTGGCCAGGTGCTCGCCCGGCTCGCCGACGTGGCCGGGTGTGGCTGGCTGGACGGGATTGGACAACGCAGGCGCCTGCGCACCTCGCCGGGTTGTCGTGCGGCCGGGCGTTTCTTCACGCGCAGATTCCAGCGAAGACCGAAGACAAGCACCAGGGAGAGAGGGCCGCCCGCACGTTGAAAAGCCGTGAACGATCGCCGGAACCTGCGGCCGATCGTGCGGGGTGTCGGTGCTCCCGCCATGCGAAACGAACCCCCGGGGGGGGTAGTTTTTCTTCCCCATAAAAATCCGCCTAGGGGCCGGTTTCCAGTCTTGGACCTGCAGAGATTTGACCCCCCCTCCCCAGACCGACAGGCCGCCGCCGAACCGCTTGCCGAACCATTCCACACTTTTTCCACAGGTTGTCCGCAAGGATTCCACGACAAGTAACAGAGAAGTAAGAGCGTTCTAAGTGGTTGATTTGTATGGGGTGTCTCCGTCTTTTTCCGTGGACTGATCCGCTTGGAACGGCCGATTCCACAATCCACACCCGTTTTCTGAAAAGAAGGGCGCCCCCCTCGTTGCTCTGGTGCGTGTCATCGCCTCATGCACGGAAACGCAGCGCGAAAGAAGCCCCCGCCGCGCCGCTACCCGGCGCACGGCAGAAGGCATCCAGCCTGCAGCCAGGCACAGACCCTGCCGCCGACGCGCAGGGCTGCCCATGCCCAGCACAGACACAGCCAGATGGACGAAGCCCGGCGCAAGGCCGGGCCGGTGGCGTGCAGGGGAATGCAGCCCATTCGATCGCATGGGGCCTGCCACCTGCCAGACAGCCACGGCCAGCGCGAAAGAGCCCCCGCCGCGCCGCGCCCCCGGCGCAGCGTGGAACCCGTCGGCGTGGCCGGGCCAATCCAGCTAGATGGACGAAGCCCGGCACGGGGCCGGGCTGGTGGTGTGCGGCCAGTGCGGCAGGTCACAGCCGCAGGGTGCGGCGCCAGTCAGGCACCAGGGAAGGGCGGGGCTTCAGGCTGCCCGGATCGGTATCACCTGCGCCCCCGTGCGCAGCGTGTCCAGGTAGTCCGCCCACGCCTGCAGCATCGCCCGGCGCTGCTCGAAGAACTGCGTCCTGTTGTAGGCACGCCCCAGCGCATCCGGCACAGCATGGGCTAGCTGTGCCTCGATCACCTTGTCATCGAAGTTCAGCCGTTCGGCCAGCATCGTGCGTGCCGCAGCACGGAACCCGTGCATCCGCATTTCATCCGGGGCGAAGCCCAGCGCGGACAGGGCCGCGTTCAGGGTGTTTTCACTGATCGTCTTGGACCGATCCCGCACCCCCTGAAACACGAACTGCTGATGACCTGTCAGGCGGTGCAGCTCCCGCAGGATCTCGACGGCCTGACGCGGCAGGGGGACCAGGTGAGGGGGACCGTTCTCCTTGGCATGCTTGCGCCGCTTCATCCGACTGGCCGGCACAGACCACAGCGCGGCGTCAAGGTCGAACTCTGACCACTCCGCCGCCCGCAGTTCAGCACCAGGCCGAAGGAACAGCAGCGCGGCCAGCTTCAGCCCCTCGCGTGTCGCCGGGATGCCGCGGTATCCGTCGATCGCCCGCAACAGCTCGCCGAAGCGGGCCGGGTCGGTGATGGCGGGAATGTGTTTCGTCTGGTGCGTTCTCAAGGCGCCTGCCAGGTCGCGGGCCGGGTCGCTGGTTACTCGACCTTCAGCCACTGCGAACCGGAACACCTGAGAACAGGTGTCCCGGACACGGTGCGCCGTCTCGACCACGCCGCGGGCCTCCAGTCGGCGCAGTACGGCCAGCAGCTCAGGCGGGGTGATCTCGCCGACAGGGCGCCGCCCGATGTAGGGGAAAACGTACAGCTCAAGGCGTCGAATCACCTTGTCAGCGTAGGTCGCCGCCCAGTCGCCGTGCTGTACATCGAACCAGGAACGCGCCACCTCTTCAAAGCTTCCCAGCGGTGGAAGCCCTTCGTCTGCCCGGCGCACTTCTTCCAGCGCTTGCGCGTTGGCGGTCTTGGCTTGCTTGCGTGCCGCGCTCGGGTCGATTCCTTCCGCCAGCAGTCGCCGCGCTTCGTCTGCCTTCTTGCGGGCGCCCGAAAGCGTCGTGTCCGGGTAGGTGCCAAGACTGAGGACGTTCCGCCGCCCCGCGTATGTGTACGCCATCCGCCAGCCGTGGGCGCCCCCCTTCACGAACAGCAGCAGGTGCAGCCCCTCGCCGTCGTTCAGTCGCTTGCGTGGGTCGCCCGGCTTGATGCTGCGAATCGTGGTGTCCGATGAAATGAGGTTCCTAGCCATGCAAGAACTTTTCCTTTGAAGTTCCTCCCATTGTGGAGTTCTTGCAAATGTTCTTGCAGGACAGGCCCGGACAACGACGGAACCAAGCGCACCGCCTTGGACAAGAAAAAAGCCCTAGAGGGTTGATTCTCTAGGGCTTTTCCATGTTCCTTGGACTTTGCTGGAAGTCTTTGGATAGTTTGTTGGTGGAGAGGAGGAGGATCGAACTCCCGACCTTCGCATTGCGAACGCGACGCTCTCCCAGCTGAGCTACCCCCCCAACGCAGAATGCAATTCTAGCACGATCATTTCGAGCGTTGCAAACGCGCCCGTGCCATGGCCGCTTCGATGACCGCGCGCTTGCGGTCGATCTCGCCGGGAACCTCGGTGTTGCGGGTCAGATCGGCCAGATGCTCGAGCTTGTGCCGGGCCTTGTGCTCGAGGCGTTCGGCCTGCTGGCTGGCGGCGCGCTGGCGGCGCGCGTTGCGCTCCTGGTAGCGCTGACGTGCCGCACCGGCCTGCTCCGGGGTCCAGGCCTGCCAGCCGCTGCGCCCGGGCGTGACCACCTCGAGCGAGATGCAGTCGACCGGGCAGGCTGGCAGGCACAGCTCGCAGCCGGTGCAGTCGGCCTCGATGACGGTGTGCATGTGCTTGTTCGTGCCGCTGATGCAGTCGACCGGGCAGGCCTTGATGCACAGTGTGCAGCCGATGCACCAGGCCTCGTCGATGACCGCCACCGTGAGCGGGCCGTCGATGCCGCACTCGGGATCGAGCGGCTGCACGGGCCGGCCGGTCAGTGCAGCCAGCCGGACGATGCCTTCCCGTCCGCCGGGCGGGCAGCGGTTGATGTCCATCGTGCCTGCGGCCACCGCTTCGGCATAGGCGCGGCAGTCGGGCTGGCCGCAGCGGGTGCACTGGGTCTGCGGCAGCAGGTCATCGATCAGATCGGCGAGAGAGGGCGGCGGCATGGCGGCGGACAGGCGCGGGAAAAACCGCGATTGTCCGTCACCCGTCCATCCCCTGGACTCAGCGGCGGGACTTGCCGCGGCGCGGCGCGGCCGGTGCGGCAGCTGCGGGCGCTTCCTCGACCGAGGCTTCGGTCGAGGTTTCCGGCGCATCGACGGGTTCCGTCGTCTGCGTGACGGCTGCTGCGTCGGCGTCCACCGTCGAGACGGCCTCGACCACAGGTGCTTCGGCGCTGACTGCCGGTGCGACCTCGGCCGGCTCGGCCTGCACCGTCGGCGCCTTCATCGGCGCCTGATGCTCGAGGATGAACTTGCGCACTTCCGGATAGGCCATCTCGCGCCAGCGGCGGCCGGAGAAGATGCCGTAGTGGCCGGCGCCCTTGACGATGTAGTGCTCGCGGCGCTCTGCCGGAATGCCGCTGCACAGGCCGTGTGCGGCCTCGGTCTGGCCGGCGCCGGAAATGTCGTCGAGCTCGCCCTCGACCGTCAGCAGCGCGGTGGTGCGGATGTCCTGCGGCCGCACCGGCTCGCCGTTGACCACCCAGGTGCCGTAGACCAGCGAGAAGTCCTGGAAGACGGTGCGGATCGTCTCGAGGTAGTAGTTGGCGTCCATGTCGAGCACCGCGTTGTACTCGTCATAGAACTGGCGATGCGCCTCGGCGCTGTCGTCGTCGCCGCGCACCAGGTCCAGGAAATAGTCCCAGTGCGAGTTGGCGTGGCGGTCCGGGTTCATCGCGACGAAGCCGGTGTGCTGCATGAAGCCCGGGTAGACGCGCCGGCCGGCGCCGGGGAAGTTCTGCGGCACGCGGTAGATCACGTTGTGCTCGAACCACTCGATGTTGCGGTTCATCGCCAGGTTGTTGACCGCGGTCGGGCTCTTTCGGGCGTCGATCGGGCCGCCCATCATCGTCATCGTGCGCGGGGTGGTCTCGCCGCGCGAGGCCATCAGCGAGATCGCCGCCAGCACCGGCACGGTGGGCTGGCAGACCGAGATCACGTTGACCTCGGGGCCGAGCAGGCGGATGAAGTCCTGCACGTAGGCGATGTAGTCGGCCAGGTGGAAGCTGCCGGCCTCCATCGGCACCATGCGGGCGTCGACCCAGTCGGTGATGTAGACCTTGTGGTCCTGCAGCAGCGTGCGCACCGTGTCGCGCAGCAGCGTCGAGTGGTGGCCCGACAGCGGCGCCACCACCAGCACGATCGGCTGCGCACGCATGCGCTCGAGCATCTGCGCATTGTCGGTGTAGCGCTTGAAGCGCAGCAGGCGGCAGAAGGGGCGATTCTCGACCACCTGTTCCTGGACGGCCACGTCGATGCCGTCGACCTTGACCGCGGTGATGCCGAAGGCCGGCTTCTCGTATTCCTTGGTCAGACGGTGAAGCAGGTCGAAGCCGGCAGCCATGCGCTCGGAGCCGGGGGCCTGGGCAAACGGTGACAGCGGATGGCTGTAGAGCTTGGCGGTGGCGCTGGCGAACTCCGCGAACGGGCTCAGCAGAGCGCGCTGGGTTTCGTAGAACTGATAGAGCATCGCGATTCCTCGGGCATCCGGTGGGGGCTGGGGCAGGGCGGCGAGCCGCTCATGTTGCAGTGCAGCATTCTACGCTTGCCCGCATTGCTGCGCAGCATCATCCTGCGCAGGATCAAGGCGGGGCAACCGGGCAATTCCCGTAATTACAGCGGCATCCTCCCGGCATTCGGCCCCGGATGAGGTCTGTCAGGTACCTTGGCTGTTCCATTGCGGGACAGTGCGGCCGGTCGGTGGGTCGGATGTTGCGATGCCGCAACGTCTTCGGGCCGCTGGCCTGTTCGATGCTGTTCGACGACGCCACGACCTGCGCGTCGGGCGCAAGGCCGACGCAAGCGCGCCCCGTAGAATCGCGACGGCTTTTCGGCTTTCCCATTCATTCAACACTTCCGGAACCACCTCATGAGCCTGCTCAACGTCCCCCCCGGCACCGCCGACAAGTTCAACGTGATCATCGAGATCCCGGCGAACTCCGACCCTGTCAAGTACGAAGTCGACAAGGAAACCGGCGCGCTGTTCGTGGACCGTTTCATGGGCACCGCGATGCACTACCCGTGCAACTACGGCTATGTGCCGCAGACCCTGTCGCTCGACGGTGACCCGGTCGACGTGCTGGTGCTGACGCCCTTCCCGCTGGTGCCGGGCTCGGTCGTGCCCTGCCGCGCCATCGGCGTGCTGAACATGGAAGACGAGTCGGGCCAGGACGCCAAGGTGCTGGCCGTGCCGACCGAGAAGATCCTGCCGACCTACGCCGGCATCAAGTCGCACGCCGACGTCGATCCGCTGATCCTGGCGCGCATCCAGCACTTCTTCGAACACTACAAGGATCTGGAGAAGGGCAAGTGGGTCAAGGTCACCGGCTGGGCCGATGCCGAAGCCGCCCGTGCCGAGATCAGCAGCGGCGTCGAGCGTCTGGCCGCCAAGTGATGGCCTGAGCGCCTCGCCGCGAAGAAGGGGAGCCCGCCGGGCTCCCTTTTTTTCGCCCGTAGACTAGGCGCATGAACTGGAACCAGGAACTTCTGAACAGCGCGATCTGGGTGGCCAAGGCCTACGCGATCACGCTGGTGGTCTTCGTCGCGGTGATGGCGCTGCTGGCGCGAGCGACGGTGTGGGGGCGGCAGTTCTGGTCGCTCACCGGGGCCTACTTCTCGCCGCGGCGCTCCTGGCGGCCGCTCGGCGGCGTGGCGCTGATGCTGCTGTTCGTGCTGTTCACGGTGCGCATGAACGTGGTGTTCTCGTACTGGTACAACGAGTTCTACAGCGCGCTGCAGGCGCTCGACCAGAAGGGCTTCTGGTTCGGCATGCAGCTCTTCGGCATCCTGGCGACGATCCATGTGGTGCGTGCGGTGCTCAGCAGCTACATCCGCGGCGCCTTCACCATCCACTGGCGCCAGTGGCTCAATGACCGCACCGTCGGCGAGTGGCTGCAGGGCCAGTCCTACTACCTCGGCCGCTTTGCCGAGCCGGCCGTCGACAACCCCGACCAGCGCATCCAGCAGGACGTGACCACGCTGGTGACGACCACGCTGGCGCTGTCGATGGGCCTGGTCGGCGCGGTGGTGTCGATGTACGAGTTCACCGGCATCCTGTGGAATCTCTCGGCGCCGATGACGGTGGCCGGCACCGAGATTCCGCGCGCGATGGTGTTCCTGGTCTATCTGTACGTGATCGGCGCGTCGGTGTTCGCGTTCTGGATCGGCCGGCCGCTGATCGGGCTGAACTTCATGAACGAGAAGCTGACCGCGAACTACCGCTACCTGCTGGTGCGCCTGCGCGAGTACGGCGAGAGCATCGCGCTCTACCGCGGCGAGGCGGTCGAGCGCCGCGGCCTGCTGGCGAGCTTCGCCGCGGTCATCGGCAACGCCTGGGACACGCTGTGGCGCACGCTGAAGTTCGACGGCTACAACCTGACGATCAGCCAGATCGCGGTGGTCTTCCCCTTCATCATCCAGGCGCCGCGCCTGTTTGCCGGCACGATCAAGCTCGGCGACGTGATGCAGACCAGCCAGGCCTTCGGCCAGGTCGAGGAGGCGCTGTCCTTCTTCCGCACCTCCTACGACAGCTTCGCCGGCTACCGCGCGGTGCTCGAGCGCCTGAGCGGTTTCGAGCAGAACGTGCGCGCGTCGTCCCGCCTGGCGCTGCCGGCGCTGGCCGAGCAGGCGCAGGGACTGACGATCGAGCATCTGACGGTGCGCCGCCCCGACGGCCAGGTGCTGACCGCCGACCTGTCGCTGGCGCTGCCGGCCGGCAGCGCGCTGCTGATCCGCGGCCCCTCGGGCTCGGGCAAGACGACGCTGCTGCGCACGCTCGCCGGCCTGTGGCCGTTCTCGGACGGGCAGGCCGCCCGTCCCCAGGGCTCGGCCTGCCTGTTCCTGTCGCAGCGTCCCTACCTGCCGATCGGCACGCTGTCGGCGGCGCTGGCCTATCCGGCCGAGGCCGCGTCGCTCGATCCGGCACGCGCCGCGCAGATCCTCGAGCAGGTGCAGCTCGGCCACCTGGCCCGCCAGCTCGACCTGGCGCAGGACTGGTCGCAGGTGCTCTCGCCGGGCGAACAGCAGCGTCTGGCCTTCGGCCGGGTGCTGGCGAACCGGCCGGCGATCGTCTTCCTCGACGAGGCCACCTCCGCCACCGACACCGGTCTGGAGCACGGCCTGTACCGGCTGCTGCGCAGCGGGCTGCCGCAGACGGTACTGGTCAGCGTCGGCCACCGCGAGACGCTGGCGGCCTTCCACGACCAGGCGCTGACGCTGGCGCGCGACGGCAGCTGGCAGCTGGGCGCGCCCTGAGGGTCGGGATCACGCGTCCCCCAGGCCGATCCGGTCGGGTCGGCGCCGCTCCACCGCATATTTCAGCAGCGCCGCCCCGCGGTAGACCGCGTGCGCGAACTTGCCGTAGGGCAAGGTCAGGAACAGCGCCATCACCGTCCCGAGGTGCACCACCAGCAGCGCGGCCATCGCGCCGGTCTCGCGCCCGGCCAGCAGGGCCAGACCGGTCAGGCTCACCAGGAACAGCAGCATCAGAAAGGCGCGGTCCATCGGGCGCTGCCGCGGGTCGCCGTGCAGCGGGTCGCGGCGCAGGTTCAGCCACAGCAGTCCGGCCGGCCCGACCAGCAGCCCGAAGCCGCCCGCGGTTCCGAGCAGCACCGGCAGGCTGGTGACAGGGTAGGGCGCCTGCAGCCCCAGCAGGTAGTGGTAGAGCGTGGCGATCGTCGTGGAGGCGAAGCACAGCCCGAAGCCTCCTGCCGTCAGATGGTGGAAGCGGCGGCGCCAGTGGGTCGTGCGGTCGTCGGCATCGTGGCAGCCCTGGCCGTGTCCGCCGTCGAGATAGCGCAGGCGCAGCGCGTCGTGCGTCGCCTCGATCACCGCTGCGCCCGGCATCTCGCCCCCCGGCGTCACCCCGCGCCAGAAGCGCCGCACGCCCATGCCCAGCGCCAGCACCGCCCAGCCGAACACCGGCGCGAACAGCGCCACCATCAGCCCGTGCGGCAGCACGGCGTAGAAATCGCCAGCCAGCGGGGCATGCCACAGCCGGCCGTGCAGCGCCAGCACCAGCAGTCCGAACAGCGCCAGACCGGCCGCCAGCGCCAGCGCCACCGTCAGCCCGTTGCGTCGGTACAGCGCGCCGAAGGCGGCCGGCCAGGCATGGTCGGCATAGGTCGTCATGCGCACCTGTGCCATCGCCCGCGGCACGTTCAGCGCGAACTCGTGCGGTGGCGCGTACTGGCAGGCGTGCAGGCAGGCACCGCAGTTGTGGCAGAGGTTGGCGAGGTAATGCGCGTCGGCCGGATCGAAGGCCAGCCGCCGCGTCATCGCCGGGAACACCGCGCAGAAGCCCTCGCAGTAGCGGCAGGCGTTGCAGATGCCCATCACGCGCGCCACCTCGTCGGTCTGCGGCGTGGCGGGGACGAACTCGCCGCGCCCGAGCGCCAGCGCGTCGCGGGTCAGTGCCTCAAGCGTCTGCATGGACAGCTCCCTGACGTTGTCCCCGTCCAGCCAGCGCGCTGCGCGCCGCCGATGTGCCGGCGATGCGGCCGAACGCCGTGCCGATCGACATGCCCACGCCGGCCGTGTAGCCCTGGCCGAGCACGTTGCCGGCCATCATCTCGCCGGCCACGAACAGGTTGTCGCTCGGCCGACCACCGAAATGCACCGCCGCCTGGTCGTCGGTCTTCAGCCCGAGGTAGGTGAAGGTCACGCCCGGGCGCAGCGTGTAGCCGTGGAAGGGCGGCGTGTCGATCGGTCGTGCCCAGTGGGTCTTGGCGGGGGCGACGCCTTCGGTGTGGCAGTCGTCGAGCCGGGTGTGATCGAAGGTGCCGACGCGGCAGGCGCGGTTGTAGTCGTCGAGGGTCTGCATGAAGGTGGCTTCGTCCAGGCCGAGCTGGCGGGCGAGGTCGGGCAGCGTGTCGGCCTTGCAGCCGGGAAAGACCGGGGGCATGAAGCGCCCGATCGCCTTGGCATCGATCACGCAGTGCGCGATCTGGCCCGGCTGCTGGGCGACGAGCCGGCCCCAGATCGCGTAGCGCTTGGGCCAGAAGTCCTCGCCCTCGTCGTGGAAGCGCTGCGCCTCGCGGTTGACGACGACGCCCAGCGACACGCAGTCGATGCGGGTGCAGATGCCGCCGTCGTAGAGCGGGGCGCGGGCGTCGATGGCGACCATGTGCGCCTGCGTGGCGTCGCCGATCGGGTCCGCGCCGTGGGCGAGCATCTCGCGCAGCAGCGTGCCCTGGTTGAAGCGGGTGCCGCGGATCAGGAAGTTGTCCGCCGGCCACTCGCCGCGGGCGTTCTGGCCCCAGGCCTCGCGCAGCCAGCCCCGGTCCGACTCGAAGCCGCCGCAGGCCAGCACGCACGACCGTGCCGCGATGCGCTCCTGACCGATCCACGCGGCGACGAAGCGGTCGCCGTCCAGCTCGATCCGGTCGACCGGCGCCTCGTAGCGGATCTGCACGCCCAGCCGCTCGGCGCTGCGGTAGTAGGCATTGACCAGCGCCTTGCCGCCGCCCATGAAGAAGGCGTTGGTGCGCGCCGTGTGCAGCGCGCCGGACAGCGACGGCTGGAAATGCACGCCATGCGAGCGCATCCAGTCGCGGCAGTTCGACGAGGCGCGGATGACCAGCCGGGCCAGGTGCTCGTCGGTCTTGCCGGCGGTGACCTTCAGCAGGTCCTGCCAGAACTCCTCTTCCGGGTAGGCCTCGACCAGCACGTCCTGCGGCGCGTCGTGCATGCAGCGCAGGTTGCGGGTGTGGCTGGAGTTGCCGCCGCGCCAGGCGCGTGGCGCCGCCTCGAGCAGCAGCACCGAGGCGCCGGCCTCGCGCGCCATCAGCGCGGCGCACAGTGCGGCGTTGCCGCCGCCGATCACGAGCACATCGACCATGTCGCCCCCTCAGTCCGCCTTGATGCCCGCACGTCGGACGATCTCTTTCCAGATCTTCTGCTGCTGCGCGATGTAGGCGGCGAACTCACTCGAAGGCCCGCCGCCGCCCGTCGCGCCATCGGCGGTGAAGCGCTCGGTCACCGCATTCGACTTCAGCGCCTTCAGCGATTCCTCCTGGAGCTTTCTCACGATGTCGGCCGGCGTGCCGGCAGGCGCCAGGATGCCGTACCACTGCGAGGTCTCGAAATCCTTGAAGCCCATTTCGGCGACCGTCGGCACGTCCGGCAGCGCTGCCAGCCGCTGCGGCGTGCCCACCGCGATGGCGCGCAGCTTGCCCGACTTGATGTAGGGCAGCATCGCAGGCAGTCCGGCCGAACTGGCCTGCGTGCGCCCGGCGAGCAGATCGGTGAGCTGCGGGCCGGTGTCGCGGTAGGGAATGTGCGTCATGAACATGCCGGTCACCAGCTTCAGGTATTCCATCGCCAGGTGGCCGGCGCTGGCATTGCCGGCTGAGCCGTAGTTGAGCCGGCCGGGGTTTTTCTTCACGTGGGCGACGAACTCCCTGAAGTCCTTCGCCGGCACGTCCGGATGGATCACGAACAGGTTCGGCACCTTCGCCAGCAGCGTGACGGGGACAAAATCCTTGTTCACGTCGTAGGGCTGGTTCGGGAAGATGTACGGGTTCACCGCCAGCGAGCCGACATGGCCGAGGATGAGGGTGTGGCCGTCCGGCGCCGCCTTGGCCACCTCCTGCATCGCCGGCAGGCCGGCGCCGCCGCCTCGGTTGTCCACGAAGACGGTCTGGCCGAGCTGCTTCGTCAGCTCATGGGCGACGGTGCGCGCGACGATTTCCGATGTGCCTCCGGGCGCGAACGGCACGACGAAGCGGATCGACTGCTTCGGCCATCCGGAGGCGGAGGGCTGGGCGGCCGCGGGCAGCGCGAGCGCAGCCGAGGTGCACAGGAATTGGCGACGGGCAATGGGCATGGCGGTGTCTCCTCGTTGGAATGGGTCGCGCCAGCGGGATCGGCTCGCGACGGACTCGTTTCAATGTAGGAAGTCACCGGCCCGCAGGCCAGAGCGACACCGGCAAGAGGTCTTCAGTGATCGTGAAGACAGGCGCCCGGCCAGCGGCCTTCTCGCACCAGCGTGCGTACCACGTCGGTCAGCGTGACCCGGGTGGCCAGCGCTGCGGGGGAGAGTTCGTCGTCCGACAGGCTCACCAGCAGACTGGGCCGTCGTGCATGAAGCTCTGCGACCGGAATCAGCCGCAGCGTGGCCTGTGGCAGTCGGGCCGCTGCGGACCCCGGCTGGATCGTCGCGCCCAGCCCGGCACGGACGGCGTCCATCAGCAGCGCCAGTCCGTCGATCTCCGCGGCGATGCAGGGCACCAGGCCGGCTCGCTGGAACGACTGTTCGAGCAGCGCCCGCAGCCCGTGCGGTCCGCTGGGCAGGATCAGCGGCAGCGAGCCCAGGCTCTCCAGCGCCGCGGTCTCGCCCGGCGGCAGGCCGGGCAGCGATGCCGGGCCGATGACGAACAGCGCCTCGTCGAGCAGCGGCATCACGCTCCAGCGTCGGGCCGCCTCCGACCGGAACAGCACGGCGAGGTCGAGCTGGCGTGCATGGAGCATCTGCGTCAGATGTCCCGACAGGCTCTCGACCAGGTGCAGCCGCACATCCGGATAGCGCGTGCGCATCGCCTGCATCAGCGGCAGGCCGAGCACGGCCGCGGTCGACGGCGCCAGCCCGACGCTGACATGGCCCGACAGCCGCGCCTGCTGCGCGGCTCGGGCGGCCTCGTCGGCATGGCGCAGCACGAGCTGCGCCTGGCGCCAGAAGGCCACGCCGGCGTCGGTCGGCCGCACGCCGGTGGCGCTGCGCTGCAGCAGCCGCGTCGACAGCTCGCTCTCCAGCCGGCTGATCTGCTGGCTCAGGGCCGAGGTGACGACACCCAGCTCCACCGCCGCGCGGCCCATGCTGCCGAGTTCGACGACGCGGATGAAATAGCGGAGCTGGCGGAGTTCCATGGTCGCGTCGTCGTGCCAGCGTCAGGCCGACCGGGCGAGCCCCCGGTCCACCATCACGCCGGGCTGGTCCGGATCGTTTGCCGGATCATATACAGGGTGGCTCGCACGTCGTTTCTCCGTGCGGTTGCCGCGTCCGGCGGGCATGTGCTGCAAGCCGGATCAGTCTGCCGTGAGCCTGGCCTTCTGCACCACGTCCTTCCACTTGCCCAGCTCGGACTTGACCATGTCGCCGAGCTGCTCGGGCGTGCTGGTCTCGACGTCGGCGCCGTGATCCTCGATGCGCTTGATCACCTCCTTGTCGTTGAGCACCTGGTTGAGCGCCTTGTTCAGCTTCTCGACCACCGGCTTGGGCGTCTTGCCCGGTGCGAAGACCGCATACCACTGCTGCACGTCCACGCCGTTGACGCCCAGCTCCTTCAGCGTCGGCACCTCCGGCAGCAGCGGCGAGCGCTTCGGGCCGGCAATCGCCAGGCCCTTGAGCTTGCCGCTCTTGACATGCGGCGCGCCGGTGAACAGGCTCGGGAACATCACCTGCGTCTGGCCGCCGATGGTGTCGCTCACCGCGGGTGCCGCGCCCTTGTAGGGCACGCCCAGCATCTCCACGCCGGCGCTGAGCTTGAACAGCTCGGCGGCGAAGTGCGGTGCGGTGCCGTTGCCGGCCGAGGCATAGGCATACCGGTCAGGCTTGGCCTTGAGCTGGGCGATCAGGTCCTTGACGTCCTTGAACGGTGTGTTGGTGTTGGCCACCATCAGCGTCGGCGAATAGCCGACCAGACCGATGGGGGCGAAGTCCGCCACCGGGTCGTAGCGCAGCTTCTGCAGCGCCGGGTTCATCGCGTGGGTGGCGATGTAGCCGAGCATCAGCGTGTGGCCGTCGGCCGGAGCGCGCGCGACGAACTCGCTGGCGATCGAGCCGTTGGCACCGGCGCGGTTGTCGATGATGACGGTCTGGCCGAGCAGCGGGCCCAGCTTCTGGGCGATGGTGCGGGCCATCGCGTCGTTGCCGCCGCCCGCGGCGGTCGGCACCACGATCGTGATCGTCTTCTCCGGGAAGGCCTGGGCGATCGGGGCTGCTGCAGCCAGCACGGCGGCCAGGGCGGCGGGAATCAGATGTTTCGTCATGGATTTGTCTCCTTGATGGAATTCGCAGGCTTTACGGCGTGCGATGGGACGGGGAATACACGTAGTCGGGGATATGCAGCTCCCCTTGAAGGATCTTTCGGGCGGTGCGCACGAGTGCGGCGCGCTGGATGCGGGCGTCCTGGCCTTCGCCTTCGATGGCCACCTCGACATCGATGCGGCCCTGGGGGTGCAGCACCGCGAGATTGCGCACGCCGGCCACCACCGCCGGTCCGCTGGCGACCGTGCCCGGCAGGGCGAAGGCCGTGGCCACGCCGATGGCGCCGGTGACCGCATGCGAGGCATGGCAGCGGCGGGGCGTGAAGTAGCGCGAGGTGACGCTGTCGTCGTCGTGACCTCGGCTGACCAGGACCGGCTTCGGGATCACGCTGGCCGAGACGTCGCCCAGCCCCATGCGCTCGCCGGCCGCCAGGCGCAGCCGCTCCAGCCGTTCCAGCAGGACCGGGTTGGCATCCAGCTCGGTCGGCGATTCCCGGCCGGTCACGCCCAGGTCGGCGGCGCGCACGATCATCAGCGGCATCGCTGCGTCGATGCAACTCACCTCGACCCCGTCGATCAGGTCGATGCGCTGCCCGGTCGGGAAGACCGAGCCGGTCACCGAGCCCCAGGCGTCCAGGAAGTTCAGCCGGATGGGCGCGGCGGTGCCGGCCACGCCGTCGACATGGGCCTGGCCCTCATAGGTGACGCGCCGCTCCGGCGTCAGCACGGTCACGTCGATGCGCGACCGGGTGTTGACGTTGAAGACGCGGACCGTGGTCTCGCCATCCTGCGCGGCGACCAGGCCCTGCTCGATGGCGAAGGGCGCCACGCCCGAGAGCATGTTGCCGCAGTTGGGCCGGGTGTCCACCGAGCGCTGGCCGACGCCGACCTGCGCGAACAGGTAGTCCACGTCGCAGTCCGGCTGGCCGGAGCGCGAGACGATGGCGACCTTGCTGGTGAGCGTGCTGCCGCCGCCGACGCCGTCCACCTGCAGCAGATCCGACGCGCCGATCGCGCCGATCAGGGTCGCGTCGCGCTCGGTCTCGTCGGCCGGCAGCCAGTCGCGCAGGAAGAACGGGCCGCGCGAAGTGCCGGCACGCATCAGGACACAGGGAAGGGTGATCGCTTGCATAGAACGGATCATCCTGTCCTGATCGATGCATGTGAATTGCATTGTTGGGATCAATTGATAGACTGGGTGCATCAATGATGACGACCTCTCCGGGACTCTCTCCATGGCCCTGAACTTCGATCTCGACGACCTGCTGGCCTTCCGCGCGGTGGCCGAGCTGCAGAATTTCCGCAAGGCGGCGGAGTCGATCAACCTGTCGCAGCCGGCCTTCAGCCGCCGCATCGAGAAGCTGGAGGATGCCCTGGGCGTGCGGCTGCTGGACCGCACGACGCGCAGCGTGACGCTCACCGCCGTGGGCCGCGACTTTGCGCGCAAGGTGAACGACCTGCTCGACGACCTGGACGCGACGCTGCTGGGCATCCGCGGCGTGTCGGCCACCCGCATGGGCGAGGTCAGCATCGCCTGCGTGCCCTCCGCGGTCTACTACTTCCTGCCGCAGGTGGTGCGGCGCTATCACGAGGTCTATCCGAAGATCCGGGTCCGCATCCTGGATGCCGGGGCCAACGAGGTGCTGGAGACCGTGGCGCGAGGGCAGGCGGATTTCGGTCTCGACTTCATCGGCAGCCAGGAGCCGGACATCGACTTCCAGCCGCTGCGGGACGAGTGCTTCGTGGCCGCCTGCCGCCGCGATCACCCGCTGGCCTGCGAGCGCAGCGTCACCTGGAGCGCGCTGACGCGCTACGACTTCATCTCGATCAGCCAGTCCTCGGGCAACCGGGTGCTGCTCGACCAGGCGCTGGCCAGCCTGCATGAGCGCCCCCGCAGCATCTTCGAGACGGAGCATGTGACCACGGCGCTCGGCCTGGTCGAGGCCGGCCTGGGGGTGGCGGTGGTGCCGGCGATGGCGATGCCGGCCGCGGACCATCCCCTGCTGGTCAGCATCGCGCTGACCGATCCGGTGGTGCGGCGCACGATGGGCGTGATCCGGCGTCGCGGGCGTTCGCTGTCGCCGGCCGCACAGCAGCTGCATGCCTTCCTGATGGAGCTGCAGTCGCAGCCCGAAGACCGGGGTCCCAGTCGCCCGGCGCGGCTGTCCTGAAGCCGACACGCTCCGGCGCTACCGTGCGCGCATGGATATGTCGACCGATTTCCCCGATGTCCGTGGCGCCGCGTCGCGCCGGTCCTGGCTGCGCCGCGCCGGTGCGCTGGCGCTGTCGCCCTGGCTGCCGATGGTTCCGGTGGCGGCCGCGGTCCCGCCGCTGTCGTCGCTGCGGCCGGTGATGCCTTTCTCCGAGAGCGCGCCGGGCGAGGCGCTGCCGCCGGGCTGGGTGCCGCACCGCATACGCCCGGACCGGCGCGACACGCTCTACCGCACCGTGCCCGACCCGGACAGCGGCCGCACCGTGCTGCAGGCCCGCTCCGAGCGCGGTGCCACCGGCCTGCGCCACGACCTGCGCCGCGAGCCGGGCGAGTACCGCTGGCTGGAGTTCGGCTGGTGCGTCTCGCAGGTGCCCGAGCAGGCCCGCAGCGACGACGACAGCCGCGACGACTGCCCGGCGCGTGTGGTGGTGGCCTTCGACGGCGATCTCTCCGGCCTGTCGCTGCGCGAGATGATCTTCCGCGAGCAGGTCGAGCTGTTCACCGGCCACACCCTGCCGCACTCGACGCTGATGTATGTCTGGGACGGCCAGCTGCCGGTGGGCGCCGCGGTGGCCTATCCGCGCAGCAGCAGCATCCGCTATCTGGTCGTCGACAGCGGCGCGGCCGAGCAGGGCCGCTGGCGCTGGCATCGCCGCGATCTGGTGGCCGACTACCGCGCCGTCTTCGGCCGCGAGCCCGGCCCGATCCGCAGCGTCGGCGTCTTCACCGACAGCGACGACCTGGGCGGCGCGGTCGAGACGCTCTACGGCGACATCCGCCTGCCCGCGCCGGAGGCGGACATGCCGGCGCTGGCCGGGGGGTGAGGCGGGCGCCGGTCTTTTTTCGTTCAGGCGGTGTATTCTGGTCTTGCCATTGAATTCGCCGAAGCCTCTCATGCGCCCGTCCGAAGCCCTTGATGCCCTGCGACCCGCCGTACGCGAGGCCGCAGCCCGCCACCGTACCGCGAACCCGCGCGTGTTCGGCTCCACCCTGCATGGGCGCGACCGCGATGGCAGCGATCTCGACCTGCTGGTGGATGCGCTGCCTGGCGCGACGCTGTTCGACCTCGGCGCCTTGCAGGACGAACTGCAGGCCCTGCTCGGTGTACCGGTCGATGTGCGCACGCCGGGTGATCTGCCGGTGTCTTTCCGGGGGCAGGTGCTGGCGCAGGCGCGGCCAGTATGAGCGCGCCCCGACTGCCCGACTACCTCGAGCACATGGCGCAGGCCGCATCGGATGCCTGCACCTTTGTCGACGGACTGGACAAGGCCGCCTTTCTCTCCGATCGGCGCACGCAGCAGGCTGTCGTCATGAGCCTGATCATCCTGGGCGAGGCAGCGACCAAGGTCATGGACGCGCATCCGGACTTCGCGCAGGCCCACTCTGCCGTGCCGTGGCGCGGCATGCGCGGCATGCGCAACCGGATTGCACATGGCTACTTCGACATCAACCTCGATGTGGTCTGGGACACGGTGCAGATCGCTCTGCCCGAGTTGCTGCGCCAACTGCCGGTCTTGTGCCGTGCGGTGCAGATCGGTTCAGGGCAGGACGATCTCCCGGGGGCGGCCAGCGGCTGACCCCTTGCCGCCTCAGGGCCGCGGATCGCTGGCCGGCGGCAGCGAGGCCGAGGCGGCGTCGCGCGCCAGGCAGGTGCGGTAGCGGGCCTCGCAGCGGTCGGCGAACCAGGCGGTGGTGAGTTTGCGGATGATCTTCGGGCTGTTGAGGTCGATGTCGGGCAGCTGTTCGCGGGCGGGCTTCAGGCCGCGGCGCTCGGCGAGCTGGTACAGGCGCCGGTACGTCACCGACTGCTCGAAGGCGAACTGCTTCTCCAGCTTCAGGTCACGCTCGATCTGTGCGGCGTTCACGCCCAGCTCGGCCTGCAGCGCCAGCAGGGCCCGCCACGCCTGGCTCGGATCGCTGCGCGGCGACAGCGGCTCGCGGCCCTTGTAGCGCAGCAGGTCGCCGTCCGGGTCGATCTTCTGGCCGGTGAGCTGCGCCAGCAGCGACTGCACCGCCGCGTTGCGGCTGCTGTAGAGGCCGGCGTTGTAGTCGGCGAAGCGGTAGAGCATGCGGTTGTAGGACACCGGATAGTCCAGCAGCATTGCCGCGCCGAAATACAGGCCGCCGCGGCGCTTGAAGACCTCCTCGCGCGCGCTGCCGGCCGGCTTCCAGGGATAGGGCTTCTCGCGCATGTGGTCGGCGGCGAAGGCGATGCTGACCTGGGTCGAGCCGCCGGTGCGCACCGGGTTCTGGCCGCCGGCGACCTGTGCGCCCAGCGGGATCTCGCGGATCATGTCCTCGTAGAGATCGGACAGCTCGCGCTCGGTGCGCAGCCGGTCCAGGCGCTGCTGGTAGGTGCGGCCGTCCGGCGAGGTCTTCTGCAGCGCCAGGTCCATCACCGCCTTCGGGATGCCGAAACGCTCGCGTTTCTTGTCCAGCTCGGCCTTGGCGATCTTCGAGAGATTGGCCACCGGCGGGTCGGCCTGCCAGGTCGATTCCTGCTCGATCACCGCAGCCAGCGCGCAGACCTTGTGCGCCTGCGCCGGAATGGACAGCGCGGCAAACGCGGTGCCGATGTCCTCGGCCCAGCGGCGGCGGTCGCTCAGGTTGGGCGGCAGCACCCGCAGTGCGACATCGCGCACCTCGGCGGCGCTGACCGGCGCCGGGGCCGGAGGCGGGGGCGGAGCCGGAGGCAGCGGCGGCAGGGCCGGCGCCGGCGGGGGCGTCGGCACCGGCAGCGGAACCGGCGTGGGCGTCGGTGCCGGTCCGGGCGCAGGCGCCGGGGGCAGGGTGAAGACCGGGGGCAGCGTGCCCGGTGCAGGCGCCGGGGCCGGCGAGGGCCAGGGCGATGGGGCGGGGCGGCGGTCGCTGGGCAGGGTCGTGCAGGCGGCCAGCGTGGCCATCAGGGGCGCGAGGGCGGCAAGGCGCAGGGCGGACGATCTCATGGGCGGCGATTATCGGTCGCCCTGCCGGAAGGGATTGCGCTCGCGCAGTTCTCCCACGTAGGCCTCCACGCCTGCCGTCTCGCGTTCCAGGAAGCGCGCCACCGCATCGGCGAAGCCGGGGTGGCGCAGCCAGTGCGCCGAGGTCGTCGTCACCGGCAGCAGGCCGCGCGCCATCTTGTGCTCGCCCTGCGCGCCGCCCTCGAAGCGCAGGAAGCGCTCGCGCACGCACCAGTCCAGCGGCTCGTGGTAGCAGGCGGCGAAGTGCAGATGCGCCACCGGCTCGGTGCAGCCCCAGTAGCGCCCGTAGGCCACCTGCCGCTCGGTATCGATCGCGATCAGCGACGCCGCCACCCGCTCGGGCCCGCGCCGGGCGACGAACATCAGCCAGTGCCCGGGCATCGTGCGCGCCATCTCGGTCCAGAAGGCGCGACTCAGGTAGGGCGTCGAGCGGTGCTCGCGGTAGGTGTTGTCGTAGCAGCGGGCGAAGAAGTCCCAGTCGGCCTCGGTGATCTCCGCGCCGTGCCGCACGTCGAAGGTGATGCCGGCCTCGCGCACATAGCGGCGTTCCTGCGCGATCTTCTTGCGCTTGTCGCGCGAGAGGTGGGCGAGGAAATCGGCGAAGTCGGCATAGGGCTCGGGCTGGCGGTTGGTCCAGTGGAACTGCACGCCCTCACGCAGCAGCCAGCCCTGGGCTGCGGCGGCGGCCCGGTCGGCCTCGTCCAGGAAGAGCAGGTGGGCCGAAGACATGCCCTGATCGCGCGCGAAGGCCTCGATGGCGGCCAGCAGTGCCGCGCGTGTCTCCGCGTCGCGCGCCAGCAGCCGCGAGCCCGGCACCGGCGTGAAGGGCACGGCGCCGAGCAGCTTCGGGTAGTAGTGCTGGCCGGCGCGTTCCCAGGCGTCGGCCCAGGCCCAGTCGAAGACATATTCGCCGTAGGAATGGCTCTTCAGGTAGAGCGCGGCGCCGGCGCGCAGCACGCCGGCGTCGTTCTCGGCGGTCAGCGTCATGAAGACCGGCTGCCAGCCGGTGGCGGCGCAGGCGCTGCCGCTGGCGTGCAGCGCCGCCAGGAAGGCGTGGCGCAGGAAGGGCGTCGGCGCGGGCGAGGCCGCCAGCAGCGCATCCCAGGCGGCGGCATCGATGCGGCCGGGGTCGTCGTGGATCTGCAGCCGCAGCCGGGGCGGCCGGGCCGGGCTGGGGCGGGAAGGGGTCGTCGGAAGGGCGGCGTCCGTCATGCGGGCGATGTTCGCATGGCCCCTGGAACCGCAGCGGCTACAGTTCGGCATTCCCCGTGAACCCGTCTGACTTCGGAGTCGCCTGCCTTGAACCCCCGGGATCCGTTCCTCAATCTCTACAGCCATGGCTTCGCGCGCGTGGCGGTCGCGGTGCCGGTGTGCCGTGTCGCCGATCCGGCCTTCAATGCCGCCGAGACCGTCCGGCTGCACCGCGAGGCCGCGCGCCAGGGCGCGGTGCTGGTCGCCTTTCCCGAGCTGGGCCTGTCGGCCTACAGCTGCGAGGACCTGTTCCACCAGCGCGCGCTGCTCGAGGGCTGCGAGCGCGCGCTGGCCGAGGTGATCGAGGCCTCGCGCGGCGTGGGCGCGGTGGCGGTGGTGGGCCTGCCGCTGCAGGTCGACGGCGCCCTCTACAACGTGGCGGCGGTGGTGCTCGACGGCCGGCTGCTGGGCGTGGTGCCGAAGTCCTACCTGCCGAACTACGCCGAGTTCTACGAGGCGCGCCAGTTCAGCCCCGGCGGCCAGGCGCTGGCCACCGAGGTGACGCTGTGCGGCCAGACCGTGCCCTTCGGCGCGCAGCTGCTGTTCGCGGCGCAGACCGGCCTGGCGCACGCGCCGCTGACCTTCGCGGTCGAGATCTGCGAGGACGTCTGGGTGCCGATTCCGCCCTCGTCCTTCGCGGCGCTGGCCGGCGCGACCGTGCTGGTCAACCTCTCGGCCTCGAACGTGACGGTCGGCAAGGCCGACTATCGCCACGCGCTGGTGTCGCAGCAGTCGGCGCGCTGTCTGGCCGCCTACCTCTACAGCTCGGCCGGTCCGGGCGAGTCGACCACCGATCTGGCCTGGGACGGCCAGGC
Source organism: Sphaerotilus sulfidivorans (assembly GCF_013426975.1). Lineage (GTDB taxonomy): Bacteria > Pseudomonadota > Gammaproteobacteria > Burkholderiales > Burkholderiaceae_C > Sphaerotilus > Sphaerotilus sulfidivorans. The sequence goes on along the minus strand of NZ_JACCPY010000009.1, from coordinate 100,279 downwards.
GCTGATCTGCGAGAACGGCGCGCTGCTGGCCGAGTCCGAGCGCTTCCGCGCGGACGCGCAGCTGGTCTGCGCCGATGTCGACCTGGAGAAGCTCGCGCGCGAGCGCATGCGCCAGACCAGCTTTGCCGCCAGCGTCGCGCGCCACCGCGGCGAGCTGGCCGCCTGGCGCACGGTGCGCTTCGCGCTGCGCCGCCCGGACGAGGAGGTGCTGCCGCTGCGCCGCGTCTTCGACCGCTTCCCCTATGTGCCGTCGAACCCGCAGCGGCTTGACGCCCGCTGCGAGGAGATCTATCAGATCCAGGTGAGCGCGCTGGTCAAGCGGCTGCAGTCCTCCGGGCTGAGAAAGCTGGTGATCGGCGTCTCCGGCGGGCTGGACTCCACGCATGCGCTGCTGGTGTGCGCCCGCACGATGGACCGGCTCGGCCTGCCGCGCGCCAACATCCTCGCCTACACGATGCCGGGTTTCGCCACCAGCCTGCGCACGCTCGACCAGGCGATGCGGCTGATGGAGGTGATCGGCTGCGGCGGCGGCATGATCGACATCCGCCCGAGCTGCGAGCAGATGCTGAAGGACCTCGGCCACCCCTACGCCAGCGGCCAGCCGGTCTACGACATCACCTTCGAGAATGTGCAGGCCGGCGAGCGCACCAGCCACCTGTTCCGCCTGGCCAACCACCAGGACGCGCTGGTGGTCGGCACCGGCGACCTCAGCGAGCTGGCGCTGGGCTGGTGCACCTATGGCGTCGGCGACCACATGTCGCACTACAACGTCAACGCCAGCGTGCCCAAGACGCTGATCCAGCATCTGGTGCGCTGGGTGGCCGCACGCGGCGAGTTCGGCGAGGCCTGCAGCCGCGCGCTGACCGATGTGGTCGAGACCGAGATCAGCCCGGAGCTGGTGCCCGGCGACGCCTCCGGCCAGCCGCAGCAGTCCAGCGAGGCCAGCGTCGGCCCCTACGAGCTGCAGGATTTCCACCTCTATCACACGCTGCGCTCGGGCTTCGCGCCGTCGAAGGTCGCCTTCCTGGCGCTGCACACCTGGGGCGACGCGGCCGCCGGCCGCTGGCCCGAGGGCGTGACCACGCGCAACGCCTACCCGCTGGCGGAGATCCGCCGCCACCTGCGCACCTTCCTGTGGCGCTTCTTCAAGACCAGCCAGTTCAAGCGCAGCTGCGTGCCGAACTCGCCCAAGGTCGGCTCGGGCGGTTCGCTGTCGCCGCGCGGCGACTGGCGCGCGCCCAGCGATGCAGAAGCCACGGTCTGGCTGGGCGATCTGGAGCAGGTGCCCGAGCGCTGAGGGCCTGCACGGTCACAATGCGGCTCACCCCGATCTGATCGAACCGAGTCCGCATGCGCCGCTGCCTTCTTCTCCCGCCCCCGTCCTCGCTGTCCGTGATCGCGCTGGCGGCGACCCTGCTGATGGCGGGCTGCGCCACGCCGGCCGGCCGCCCGAATCCGCCGGTGGCCGCCGCGACGCCCCCGGCCGCTGCCAAGCCGGCGGTGGCGCCGGGCAGCCCCGCGGCATCGGCACCGGTCGCGGCATCCGCAGCGGCGCCTGCCGCTGCACCGGGGGCGGCACCTGCTGCCACGCCGGCGGCCACGCCACCGGTGCCGGCGCTGCCGCCCTTTGCCCAGGTGGTGCGCGAGGCGCGCCGCATCGACGGGCTGATCCCGGTCTGGCAGAAGGACGAGAAGGTCTGGCTGGAGCTGTCCGAGAAGGACTTCGGCGTGCCCTTCTTCCTGTCGCCGAAACTGGCCAGCGGCATCGGCGAGGGCGGCGTGCTCGGCGGCCTGATGGGCGGGCGGGGCGGCGCCGGCGGCGCGAAGTGGGTCGAGTTCGTGCGGGTGTTCAACCAGGTGCGGCTGGTGGCCCGCAATGCGGCGCATGTGGCCGCCGCCGGTACGCCGCAGGCCCGTGCGGTGGCCGCGGCCTTCTCGCCCAGCCTGCTGGCCAGCGCGGCGGTGCTCAGCCAGCCGCATCCCGAGCGCCGCACGGTGCTGGTCGATGCCTCGGCGCTGTTCCTGTCCGACCTGATGGGCGTGGGCGCACAGCTGCAGCGCAGCTACCGCCAGGGCTATGCGCTCGATGCGCGCCATTCCGGCATCACCGCGGTGCGCGGCACCCCGGAGCTGCTGGCGCTGACGGTGCAGCAGCATTTCGCCACCGGCGCGCTGGCCAGCGCGCAGCCGGGCACTCCGGCCGGTGCCGGCCCCTCGGTGCCGGCCACGCTGCCCGATCCGCGCAGCCTGTTCGTGCGGCAGCATCTGTCGCTGACCCGGCTGCCAGCCGCGCCGATGCGCACCCGCGCGGCCGACGCCCGCATCGGCCACTTCGTCACCTCGGTCAGCGACTTCGGCGACGAGTTCGCCCGCAGCCCGAAGAAGCGCTTCATCAACCGCTGGCGGCTCGAGAAGAAGGATCCTGCCGCCGCGCTGTCCGAGCCGGTGCGCCCGATCGTCTACTGGATCGACCGCAGCGTGCCCGAGCGCTACCGCGAGCCGATCCGCGCCGGCATCCTGGAGTGGAACCGTGCCTTCGAGGCCATCGGCTTCAAGGAGGCGATCGTCGTGAAGGTCCAGCCCGACGATGCGGACTTCGACACGCTCGAGACCGGCATCGCCTCGGTGCGCTGGATGACCAATGCGACGGCGATGTTCGGCGCGGTCGGCCCCAGCCATGTCGATCCGCGCAGCGGCGAGATCCTGGACGCCGACATCGCCATCGAGAGCCTGAGCTCGCGTGCGCTGCGCACGCTGCGCAGCCAGGTGATCGCCACGCCGGCGCCGGTCTTCGCGCAGCCGCCCGATCTGGGCGCGCCGGGCCTGCTGGCGGCCTGCCAGCATGCCGATCTGGCCGCCGAGCAGCTCGGCTATGCGCTCGACCTGCTGTCGGTGCGCGAAGGGCTGGATCCGGCCGGCCCCGAGGCCGAGGCCTTCGTCGCTGCCTATCTGAAGGATGTGACGATGCATGAGGTCGGTCACACGCTGGGGCTGCGGCACAACTTCCGCGCCTCGACCGTGCGCGACGAGACGCAGCTGTCAGACCCTGAGTTCACCCGCCGCCATGCGCTGACCGGCTCGGTGATGGAATACGCCGGCATCAATCTGCCCGCACGCGGCCAGCCGCAGGCCGCGGCCTTCCAGACCACGCTCGGGCCCTACGACTACTGGGCGATCGACTATGCCTACCGCGACATCGCGCCGGCTGAGGAGGCCGCGACGCTGGCGCGCATCGCCGCGCGCAGCGGCGAGCCGGAGCTGGCCTTCGGCACCGACGAGGATGTGATCGCCGGGCTCGACCCGGAAACGCTGCAGGGCGATCTGGGCCGCGATCCGGTGGCCTTCGCGCGCAAGCGCCTGGGCATCGCGCGCGATCTGCTGACCCGGCTGGAGGCGCAGCCGCTGGCCGCCGATGCCGATCCGGCGCGGCTGCGCCGGGTGGTGGGCTTCGCGCTGCGCGATGTCGGCCGCTCCACCGCGATGCTGATGCGCCAGCTCGGCGGCCTGCGCACGCTGCGCGACGCGCCCGGCACCGGCCGCGATCCGCTGCAGCCGCTGCCGCTGGCCGAGCAGCGCCGTGCGCTGGAGCTGCTGCTGGGCGAGCTGCTGTCGCCGCAGGCGCTGACCGTCTCGCCGGCGCTGCAGCGCCGGCTGGCGCCCGACTATCTCGAGCGCAGCGAGGCCATGCTGTCGGGCCAGGGCGCGGTCGCCACCGACTTCAACCCGGCCCGCCAGCTCGCCGAGATGCAGCGCCAGATGCTGCTCGAGCTGATGGGCGAGGCGCTGGGCAGCCGGCTGCTCGACGGCACCGGCCGCGCCGACCCGGCGCTGGGCAGCCTGTCGCTCGAGGAACTGCAGGGCCGCCTGACCGCGACGCTGTGGGCCGACCTGAGCTCCGGCGGGCCCATCGATGCGGCCCGACAGTCGCTGCAGCGCGACCAGATCACGCTGCTGACCCAGTGGCTGCTGGCGCCGCCGGCGGCCGGACGTGCGGAAATGCGCATGCAGATGCAGCGCCAGGCCCGCGAACTGCTGGCACGGCTGGACCGGGTACGTTATCGTTCCGATGCGTCACCCGAAACGCTGGCCCATCTGAAGGACAGTGCGCAGCGCCTGCGCGAGGCGATGCAGGCCCGGGTGATGCGAGCGGGCGTGTGACGATGGCGATGTGACCGGGTGTTCCGGGCCGCGGAAGCCCCCTTCGGCAGGGGCCCCGCAGAACCCCTGGATGCGGGGCATATCCCTCAGTTTCGGCCCGGGTGATCAGGCGGGAAAGACCGGTTTGCGGGATCCGGCACCCCGGCACGCAGGGTGGAGGTTTCAGACCTCGCAGTTCATCCTGGACGTGTCAGATCGTGACGTATTTATCGACATGTAGACCTTGAACAGAATCGGGGCCCAGACCCATCCGACTTTGCGGAGCTGTACCCGATATGCCTTCCCTGCGAGATTCCCGTGACGCCCTGGGCCGACTGCCGGTCGCCACCCGCCTGGCCTGGGGCTTCGGCTTCTTGGTCGCGCTGCTGATGGTGCTGACCTGCGCCGGGCTGCTGCTGCTGGGCCAGGATCCGGCGCTGCAGTCGCAGCGCCAGATGCTGGGCCTGATCGGCTCGGCGGCGATGGTGGCGGCCGGCATGGTCGCCTGGCTGATGGTCGACAGCCTGAAGTGGCCGCTGGACCGCACGCTCGACTTCGCCGAGCGTCTGGCCGACGGCGACGACACCGCTGCGGCGCCGAAGATGAGCGCCGACGAGTTCGGCCAGCTCCAGCATGCGCTGATCGAGCTGCGCGACCGCCTGCGCCGCCAGGGCCGGGCCGCCGCGGCCGACGAGATGGCCGACGAGCCGCTGCCGGAGAGCTTCACGCCGCTGCTGTCGCAGGTGCTGGCCCGTGCGCAGTCGGGCCAGGGCCTGGCGGCGCCGGCCACCGTTCCCGCCGCAGCCCCGGCTGCCGCCTCGCTGGCGGCCACGGCGCCGACCGAGCCGGCGGCTCCGTCCGATGCCGCGCTGCCGGCCGACGGCCCGGCGCCGGTGGCCAGCAGCGATCTGGTCATGCCGCTGACCGGCCTGACCCCGCGCGAGCTGCTCGACACCGCGGTGGCCGCGGCCCATCAGGGCGGCGACGTGGTCTCGCAGGTGGTGGCCAACATGGAGGACATCCGCCAGTCCAGCCGCCAGATCTCCGAGATCCTGGGCACCATCGACAGCATCGCCTTCCAGACCAATCTGCTGGCGCTGCAGGCCGCGATCGAGGCGGCGCAGGCGGGCGACAAGGGCAAGGGCTTTGCGGTCGTGGCCGGCGAGGTGCGGGCGCTGGCGGTGCGCGCCGGCAATGCGGCGCGCGAGATCAAGCAGCTGGTCACCGCCTCGGCCGCGAAGGTCGAGTTCGGTGGCCGCCTGGCCCGCGATGCCGACGCGACGATGGATGCGCTGATCGTCTCGGTGCAGCGCATGACCGACATCGTCGAGCTGAGCAGCCCGGACCAGGACGGGCGCGACCCGTCGGCGGTGCAGGCCGAGCTGACCGGCAGCAGCATCGAGCAGCTCGACCAGCTGACCCGCCACAACGAGTCGGTGGTCAGCCAGAGTGCCACTGCCGCCGAGGCGCTGCGCCAGCAGGCCGAGCGGCTGCAGAAGGTGGTCAATGCCTTCCAGCTGCTGCAGCGCACCCAGCAGGCCGCCTGGAATGCCCATCACGCGATCCACAGCGCCCGGGTCAAGGCCCGCGGCGAGGTGCCGCCGGCGCTGCCGCCGTTCCCGTCCTCGGACTGGGGCGCACTCGACGGCATCGAGCCGAGCCCGCAGCCGCAGCCCCGGCGCCGTCGCGACGACGGACACGGCAATGACGGCGGCGGCGGCGACTGGACCCGTTTCTGACCCAGATGGAACCCGAAGACAAGAAGGCTCGAGGCTGAGCGAAGTCGAAAGAATGGAACGAGGTTGAACGGGGCGAGGGCCGTCAGGGGTGGCGGTCCTCGGTCGAGGGGGAGAGGTCGGGGCTGGCAGCGATGCCGGCTCCGTTCCTTTTCAGTGCGGCGCGACCTGGCGCGCCTTGGCCAGCCACTGGCCGAGCGCGTCCGACAGGTCGCCGCGGCTGAAGCTGCAGCTCTCCTCGGTGAAGAGCGCGCTCGACTCGACCTGCATCAGCAGCTGGCCGAGCACCTGGCTGTAGCGCTCGGGCAGGCCGGGCCAGTGTGCGGCGGTGTCGCGGAAGCCGTGCGCCAGCGCGGTGGCGTCCAGCTCGCCGCTGCGGAAGTCGATCAGCAGGGTGTCGAGGTGGCGGGTGCTCATCGGCAGTCTCCTTGGTCGGGGGGCGAGAGGGAACGAGGCTCGGGGCTCAGACCGGCTCGGTGCGCCGCAGCAGCCAGTCGAGCGCGGCACCGTCCAGGCGCGGCGCCAGGCGGCGGCGCACCTCGGCGTGGTAGTCGTTCAGCCACTGCAGCTCGTCGGCGCGCAGCAGCGACAGCTCCAGGCAGCGGCTGTCGATCGGGCAGAGCGTCAACGTCTCGAAGGCGAGGTACTCGCCGAACTCGTCGGGATGGCCGACGCTGATGTTCAGCACCAGGTTCTCGATGCGGATGCCCCAGCGGCCGTCGCGGTACAGGCCCGGCTCGACCGAGGTGATCATGCCGGGGTGCATCGCCATCGAGGCGTCGGGCATCGCGCGCGAGATGCTCTGCGGGCCCTCGTGCACGTTCAGGAAATAGCCCACGCCGTGGCCGGTGCCGTGGCCGAAGTCCAGGCCCGCCTCCCACAGCGGCGCACGCGCCAGCGTGTCCAGGTGCGGCGAGAGCGTGCCGGCGGGAAAACGCGCCCGCGACAGCGCCATCGTGCCCTTGAGCACCCGGGTGAAGTCGGCCTTCTGCGCCGCCGAGGGCGTGCCGATCGGCCAGACGCGGGTGATGTCGGTGGTGCCGCCCAGGTACTGTGCGCCGGAGTCGATCAGCAGCAGGCCCTCGGCCACCAGCCCGTCGGGCGTGGAGATCTCGGCGAAGGACTCGGGCGTGGCGCGGTAGTGCGGCATCGCGCCGTTGGCGTTGAAGCCGGCGATGGTCGGAAAGCTCAGGCTGACGAAGCCGTCCTCGCGGGCGCGCTCGGCCGTCAGGCGCTCGTCGATGGTCAGCTCGCTGATCGCCTCGCGGCCGAGTGCGGCCTCCAGCCAGGCGTAGAAGCGGCACATCGCCGCGCCGTCCTTCTCCATCGCCTCGCGGATGAAGGCGGCCTCGGCCGGCGTCTTGCGGCTCTTGGCCAGCGTGCTGGGGTTGATCGCCTCGACCACCGGCACGACGGCCGGCACCGCCTCGCGCAGGCCCAGCGTGATGCGCTTCGGGTCGACCAGCAGCACCGCGTCGGCCGGCAGCGCCGCCAGCGCCGGGGCGGCCTCGGCATAGTCGGCCAGGTCGATGCCGTCGGCGGCCAGCCGCGCGGCCAGCGCCGCGTCGACCTTGCCCGCGGCGACGAACAGCGTCGCGCGCTGCGGGCCGATCAGCAGGTGGGCCAGGAAGACCGGGTTGTAGTCGACATCCGCGCCGCGCAGGCTGGTGATCCAGGCGATGTCGTCGACGGTCGAGACCAGATGGTGGCTGGCGCGGTGGCGCGCCAGGCCGGCGCGCACCGCCGCCAGCCGCTCGGCGCGCGGCACCGCCGCATGCGGCGCCAGATGCTCGCGCACCGGCGCGGCCGGCAGGCCGGGGCGTTCCGGCCAGGCCTCGGCCATCAGGTCGAGGTCGGTGCGCAGGCCGATGCCGTGGCGCTGCAGCGCGCCGGCGAGCATCTGCGCCGCCGCCAGGCCCAGCACCGCCGCATCCACCGCCAGCGTCTGGCTTGGCGAGAGCGTGGCGGTCAGCCAGTCGATGGGGTGGGTGGCCGCGCCGGTGGGGATCTTCACCAGCTCGACCGTGGTGCCGGCCAGCTCGGCCTCGGCCTGGGTCCAGTAGCGGCTGTCGGCGAAGACCGCGGCACGGTCGCGGGTGACCACCAGCGTGCCCATCGAGCCGGTGAAGCCGGAGAAGTGCACCCGGCCCTGCCAGCGCTCGGGCAGGTATTCGGACAGGTGCGGGTCGCTCGAGGGCACCAGCACCGCGGCCAGGTCATGGCGCACCAGCGCCTGGCGCAGCGCGGCCAGGCGGTCGGGAATCGGGGAGGGCGAGTGGGTCATGTCGATGTCCGGGCAGGATCGTCAGGGGTCGCGGGAGAGAGGCTGGAGGGGCTGGCGGTGCCATCCAGGCGCTGCCGCACCATCGCGATGTGGCTGCGCAGCGAGTAGAGCTCGTCGGCATAGCTCAGCGGCACCGGCAGGCGCTCGATGCGCGCATCGAGCTGATCCAGCTCGGCGCGCAGCGCGGCGAGCGGCCGGCTGCCCTCGGCATGCTGCTGCTCGATCTCGCGCAGCAGGCCGTACCAGCGGAAGATGCGCGAGCGCACCCGGAAGTTGTACAGCGGCGGCACCACCCGCGACAGCGGGATCAGCACCGCCACGATCGACAGCAGCACCACCCACATCCGGTCGATCAGGTTGGCATAGCCGAAGGGCAGATGGCGCTGCAGCAGCGGCTCGCCGGAGGCGTAGAAGCGCTGCGCCTCCGGCGAGAGCGGGTGGTCGCCGGTCTGCGCCTTCGGATATTCGCCCTTGTCCTGGAACCAGTTGGGCTCGCTGTGAATGCGTCGTGCGGCCTGCACCAGCAGCTGCTGCAGCGCCGGATGCGTGTCCTCGCGCACCAGCAGCGAGGCGGTGGCCGCCACCAGCCGCACATCCTGTCCGGGCAGGTCCTGCGCCAGGTCGACCACGCCACGCGGCAGCAGCACCGGCGCCACCTGCGGCACCCGGCGCGCATAGGCCTCGGCCTGGGCGAAGTCGAACAGCCGGATGCCCGGCGTGATCAGCAGCATGCGCACGATCGGCGACTCCGGCGCCGACACCAGCGCCAGCGCATCGAGCCGGCCGTCGAGCAGCGCCATCACCGCCGGCGTGGTCGGCAGCTGCGACAGCGGCAGCTTCGCCGGCTCCAGCCCGTTGGCGATCAGCAGCCGGTGCATCAGATGCGTGATGCCGCTGCCCTCCTGGCCGACGTTGAGCCGCCATTCGGCGATCTGCGACAGGCTCTCCAGCCGCTCGCCGCCGAGCCGGGCGCGGGCGCTGTCCTCGCGGTAGAAGATCCAGACCGGCTCGCGGAACAGCGCGCCCAGGCTGAGCAGCTCGTCGGGCGGGCGGTCCTCGTCGCCGCTGCGCAGCATGTCGGCGCCGCCCTGCACGAAGGCGGCATCGACCTCGCCGCTGCGCAGCAGCGCCAGGTTGTCGAGCGCGCCGCGGGTGGCGCGCAGCTCGACCTCGATGCCCTGGCGGGCCAGCGCGTCCCGGTAGAGCCGGCCGAACTCGGCATAGGCGCCCTGGGCGCCGCCGGTGGCCAGCACCATGCGCTGCGGCGGAATCGGATCCAGCACCCGGTAGGCCAGCCAGAACAGGCCGATGGCCAGCAGCAGCACCGGCCCGCCGGTCAGCAGCAGATCGCGCAGCGACAGCAGCGCGCTGCGCAGCTGCAGCGCCGCACCGTGCCCGAGCCCGCGCGTGGTCTGCGGACGGGCGCTCATCGCAGGTTCTCCCGGTGGCGCCAGAGCAGTTCGGCGCTGAAGAGCAGGCAGGCGGCCCAGATGATCATGAAGCCCTGGGCGCGGCCGCCGGCGAAGGGCTCGCCGAAGACCCACACGCCCAGCGCGAGCTGCAGCGTCGGGCCGATGTACTGCAGCATGCCCAGCAGGCTCAGCGGAATGCGCCGTGCGCCGCCGGCGAACAGCAGCAGCGGGATGGCGGTCAGCGGCCCGGCCGCCAGCAGCAGCATCTGCTGGTGCAGCGGCACCTGCGTCAGGCTGTCCTGGCCTTGTGCCACCGCCCACAGCAGGCCGGCGATGGCCAGCGGGCCCAGCAGGATCGTCTCCAGCGTCAGGCCTTCCAGCGCCCCCAGCGAGGCGGTCTTGCGCAGCAGACCGTAGCTGGCGAAGGTGGCCGCCAGCGCCAGCGCGATCCAGGGCGCCGCGCCCTGCGTCCAGGTCAGCCAGATCACGCCCGCGGCGGCGATGGCCACCGCCAGCCACTGCGCCGGCCGCAGCCGCTCCTTCAGCACCAGCCAGCCGGTCAGCACATTGACCAGCGGCGAGATGAAGTAGCCCAGGCTGGACTCCACCACCCGGCCTTGCGAGACCGCCCAGATGTAGATGAACCAGTTGGCCGCGATCAGCAGCGCGCTGGCGATGAAGCGCTTCATGACCGCCCGGTCGGCCAGCGCCGGGCGCAGCCAGCTCCACTGGCGCCGCATGCCCAGCACCCCGACCAGGAACAGCAGCGACCAGACGATGCGGTGCCCCAGCACCTCCAGCGCGCCCACGCCCTGAAGCAGCCGGAAATACAGCGGAAACAGTCCCCAGATGACATAGGCCGCAGCGGCCTGGAGGATGCCGGCGCGCATCAGTCGCCGTGTTCTTGAACTTGCATGAGCGCGAGGATAACCGCCGGCCCGCTTCATGTCCGGGCCGCTTGAAACCGGCAGAATCGACCTCATCCGTCCCTTGCCTTCGACTGTCCGCCCATCATGAAGACGTTCCGGTCTGCCCCTTTCCCGCTCATCGCCACTGCGGCGCCCGGTCTGGCGGCGCTGCTGCTGTCGGCCTCGCTGCTGGCGCCGACGGCGGTCTGCGCCCGGGAGAGCGCCCAGGCCGCGCCGCGTGCGGTCGCGCCGCGCGGTGCGCTGCTGAGCGAGGAGCAGGCGGTGGTGAGCCTGTTCGAGCAGTCCTCGCCCTCGGTGGCCTACATCACCACCGAGACGGTGCAGCGCGGCGTCTTCGGCGGCGCGGAGGTCAGCCAGGGCGCCGGCTCGGGCTTTGTCTGGGATGCCTCGGGCCATGTGGTCACCAATTTCCATGTGGTCAAGGGCGCGCGGCGGGTGTTCGTGCAGCTCGACGCCGGCAAGCCCATCGAGGCCGAGGTGGTCGGCGGCGCGCCGGAATACGATCTGGCGGTGCTGCGGCTCAAGAACGTGCCCAGGACCCTGCGCCCGGTGCCGCTGGGCTCGTCGCGCGACCTGCGCATCGGCCAGACCGTCTACGCCATCGGCAACCCCTTCGGCCTGCAGCGCACGCTGACCAAGGGCCTGGTGAGCGCGCTCGACCGCGAGCTGCCGACCGCCAACTTCCGCGAGGTCGCCGGCGTGATCCAGACCGACGCGGCGATCAATCCCGGCAACTCGGGCGGGCCGCTGCTCGACAGCGCCGGTCGGCTGATCGGCGTCAACACCGCGATCCGCTCGGCCAGCGGCAGCTCGTCGGGCATCGGCTTCGCGATTCCGGTCGATCTGGTCAACCGGGTGGTGCCCTCGCTGATCAACCGCGGCCAGGCGCCGCTGCCGGGCATCGGCGTCACGCCGATCTCGCCCGACCAGGTGGCGCGTGCCGGCATCTCGGGCGTGGTGCTGGGCGCGGTGGGCCGGGGCACACCGGCGGCCTCGGCCGGCCTGCAGCCCTACAACCCGCAGACCGGCGATCTGGGCGACGTGATCATCGGCGTCAACGGCCGCCCGGTGCAGACGCTGTCGACCTTCGTCGGCGAGCTGGAGCGCGCCGGCATCGACGCGACCGTCGAGCTGACGGTGCGCCGCGGCGAGAAGGAGCGCCGGGTGCGGGTGAAGGTGATCGATCTGCGGGGGTGAGCTGCTGGCGTTCCCTCAGGGGAGATCCTGCATCACCCGCGCCAGGCGCTGATCCTGCGTCAGCAACCGGGCGCCGCAGACGCGGGCCGTGGCAGCGACGATGGCATCCGGCAATTTCAGTCCGCCATGGCGGCGCAGCCGGATGGCCTCGCTCTCGATGTCGTCGCTGAGGCGAACCACTTCGCAGCAGGACAGGAACGCCCGGGCTGCCTGTTCTTCATGCGCGCTCAGGGCCGGGAATCCGAGCAGTTCCATCCGGGTGATCTGGCTGACCCCCGTCCGGGCCATGATCAGCCCGGACTGCTGCATCAGCGCGAGCGCCGGCTCCGCGCCCTTGAGCAGGCCGATGACCACATTGGTATCGAGCAGATGATCAATCCCACTCACGGCGCATCGCCTCCTGCACGGCCTGCGGATCGCCGTTCCAGTTCGGCGAGTCCTTGAGCATCCCGGCGAACTGCTGCCAGTCGCCTGTCGCCGGTGCGGGGGCCGTCGAGGCGGGGCGCAGACTGACCGCCGCAGCGAGCGGCAGGCGGACGATGACCAGATGCTCATCCTCCTGGAACTGCACCGGCTCCAGCGGAATGATCTGGCCCGCACGGCAGATGGCTTCGATGGCCTGGTACATGGCGAGCACCTCCAAAGGGCAGTGGAAAGACCGATGCGCTATCTTGGCATCGAAGGGCCAGGGCTCAGCCCAGCGCGTCGAGCAGCTCCGTCTCGAACTCGATCTGGCTGCGGTTGTGCTGCAGCACCGCGCCGTCGACCAGGAAGGTGTCCTCGACCCGCTCGCCCAGCGTGCTGATCTTGGCCAGCTGCAGGTTGATCTGGTGGCGCGCCAGCACCCGGGCGATGCTGTAGAGCAGGCCGGAGCGGTCGCTGGCCGAGACCGACAGCACCCAGCGCTGCGCCCGTTCGTCCGGGCGCAGCTGCACCCGAGGCGAGATCGGGAAGGACTTGACCCGGCGCGACAGCCGGCCCCGGCTGGGCTCGGGCAGCGGGCCTTCCTCGGTCAGGGTGGCCATCAGCTGGTGCTCGACCAGCGCGATCAGGTCGCGGTAGGCCTGATCGAAGAAGGGCGTGATGACCTGGAAGGTGTCGAGCGCGTAGCCGGCGCGGGTGGTGTGCACCCGGGCGTCGAGAATGCTGAACTGCGCCGCGTCGAAGTAGCCGCAGATGCGCGCGAACAGGTCCTGGCGGTCGGGGGCGTAGACCAGCACCTGCAGCCCTTCGCCGACCGGCGAGAGCCGTGCGCTGACCAGCGGCTGCGGCGTGTCGGCGCGGCGGTTCAGCGCCCGCGCGTGCCAGGCGATCTCGTTGCTGTCGTGGCGGGCGAAGTAGTTGAGGTCGAGCGTCTTCCACAGCGCCTCCTCGGCGCCGGGCAGCATCGAGTGCAGCGCCAGCAGCTGGCGGGATTCCTGCTTGCGCAGCTCGATCTCGGCGTCCATCTGCGGCTTGGCGCCGCCCAGCGCGCGCAGCGTGGCGCGGAACAGGTCCTCGAGCAGCTTGCCCTTCCAGGCGTTCCAGACCTTCGGGCTGGTGCCGCGGATGTCGGCCACCGTCAGCAGGTAGAGCGCCGTGAGACGACGCGGATCCTTGACATGGCTGGCGAAGGCGTCGATCACGTCCGGGTCCGACAGATCCTCCTTCTGCGCGACCCGCGACATCGTCAGATGCTCCTTGACCAGGAACTCGATCAGCCGGGCGTCGTCCCGGGCGATGCGGTGGTCGCGGCAGAAGCGCCGCACCTCGACCGCGCCGAGGTCGGAGTGGTCGCCGCCGCGGCCCTTGGCCACGTCATGGAAGAGCGCGGCCACATACAGCAGCCAGGGCTTGTCCCAGTGCGCGGCCAGCTGCGAGCAGAACGGGTACTCGTGGGTGTGCTCGGCGATGAAGAAGCGGCGCACATTGCGCAGCACCATCATGATGTGCTGGTCCACGGTGTAGACGTGGAACAGGTCGTGCTGCATCTGGCCGACGATCTTGCGGAACACCCAGAGGTAGCGCCCGAGCACCGAGGTGTCGTTCATCAGCCGGAAGACATGGGTCTGGCCCTGCGGCTGCTGCAGGATCTCCATGAAGGTGGCGCGGTTGACCGGATCGGCGCGGAACTTCGCGTCCATCAGCTCGCGGGCGTTGTAGAGCGCGCGCAGCGTGCGCGCCGACAGGCCCTTGCAGCCATGGCTGCGCTGGAAGACCAGGAAGGTCTGCAGGATGGCGTGCGGGTCGCGCTGGTAGAGATCGTCGCTGGCGACCTCGATCAGGCCGCCGCGGTCGAAGAAGCGGGCGTCGATCGGCCGCATCGGCGCATCGCGCGAGCCCGACACATGCTCCTCGATGCCCAGCATCAGGATCTGGTTGAGCTGCACCACCGCCTTGGCCGCCCAGTAGTAGCGCCGCATCAGCGCCTCGCTGGCGCGCCGCTCCGGGGTGGAGGCGTAGCCGAAGCTCTCGGCCACCGCGGTCTGCAGATCGAAGACCAGACGGTCCTCGCGCCGGCCGGCGATGGTGTGCAGCCGCGCGCGGATCAGGCGCAGCAGGCCCTCGTTGCGCTGCAGCTGCGTGGCCTCGAAGCGGGTGATCAGGCCCTTCTTCACCAGCTCGGCCCAGGAGCGGCCCAGACCGGCGCCCTGTGCCACCCAGCGCACCACCTGCAGGTCGCGCAGGCCGCCCGGGCTTTCCTTGCAGTTGGGCTCGAGCGAATACGGGGTGTTCTCGTACTTCACATGGCGCTGCTGCATCTCGAGCGTCTTGGCGCGCAGGAAGGCGGCCGGGTCGAGCACATCGGTCGTCCAGCGCCGGAACTGGTCGAAGAGCTTGCGGGTGCCGCAGAGAAAGCGCGCCTCCAGCATCGCGGTCTGCACCGTCACGTCGGCCTGCGCCTCGGCGACGCACTCGTCGACGGTGCGCACGCTCGAGCCGATCTCCAGGCCGATGTCCCAGCAGGCGGTGATGAAGGCCTCGATGCCGGCGCGGCGCGGGTCGGGCGTGGCATCGGGATCGAGCGCCTGGCCGTGCGGCTCGGCCATGTCGTCGGGCAGCAGCACCAGCACGTCCACATCCGAGTAGGGATAGAGCTCGCCGCGGCCGTAGCCGCCGACGGCCACCAGCGCCGCGCCGCGCGGCAGATCGCCCTGCTGCCACAGCTGGGTGATCACGCCGTCGACATGCTGGCTGATCTGGCGCACCAGCTGCGAGGCCGCCGGCACGGTGGCCGGGCCGTCGCGGAACTGGCGGATCAGGGTCTGCTTGCCTTCGCGCATCAGCCGGCGCAGCTCGGCCACCGGCAGCACGTCGGAGACGTCGCTGCGACGTTCGGACAGACGCATCCCCACGCCTCAGCAGCGGGTGGTGGTGACGAAGTCGGGCAGCGGCGGGCTGCCGTCCGACAGCGTCAGCACCTCGTAGCCGGTCTCGGTGACGACGACGGTGTGCTCCCATTGCGCCGACAGCGAGCGGTCCTTGGTGACGATGGTCCAGCCGTCGCCGCCTTCCTTGATCTCGCGCCGGCCGGCGTTGACCATCGGCTCGATGGTGAAGATCATGCCGGGCTTGAGCTCGTCGAGCGTGCCGGGGCGGCCGTAGTGCAGGATCTGCGGTTCCTCGTGGAACTTGCGGCCGATGCCGTGGCCGCAGAACTCGCGCACCACCGACAGGCCCTGGTTCTCGACGAAGGTCTGGATGGCGTTGCCGATGTCGCCCAGCCGGGCGCCCGGCCTGACCTTCAGGATGCCCTTCCACATCGCGTCATAGGTGAGCGCGCACAGGCGCTTGGCGGCGATCGAGCCTTCGCCGACCACGAACATGCGGCTGGTGTCGCCGTGCCAGCCGTCCTTGATGACGGTGATGTCCAGGTTGACGATGTCGCCGTTCTTCAGCGGCTTGTCGTTCGGGATGCCGTGGCAGATCACCTGGTTGACCGAGGTGCAGATCGACTTCGGATACGGCTTGTAGCCCGGCGGCTGGTAGTTCAGCGGCGCAGGAATGGCTTTCTGCACGTTCACGATGTGGTCGTGAGCGATGCGGTCGAGCTCGTTGGTGGTCACGCCCGGGCGGACGTGCGGGCCGAGAAGGTCCAGGACTTCGGAGGCGAGGCGGCAGGCCGTGCGCATCGCCTCGATGTCTGCGGCGGTCTTGATCGTGATCGACATGGTGGGCGATTATCGCATCCATGGACAACATCGATACCCTGGTGGTCGGCGCGGGCGTGGTGGGGCTGGCCGCGGCGCGCGCGCTGGCGCAGGCCGGCTGCGAGGTGGTGATCGCCGAGGCGCGCGAGGCCTTCGGCACCGTCACCAGCGCACGCAGCAGCGAGGTGATCCACGCCGGCCTCTATTACCCGACCGGTTCGCTCAAGGCGCGGCTGTGCGTGCGCGGGCGCGATCTTCTGTATGCCTTCTGCGCTGGGCGCGGCATCGCGCACCGGCGCTGCGGCAAGCTGATCGTCGCCACGTCCGAGGCGCAGCTCGGCCGGCTCGACGCGCTGCAGGCCCAGGCGCAGGCCAACGGCGTGCACGATCTGCAGCGCCTGAGCGCCGAGCAGGCGCGCGAGATGGAGCCCGCGCTGGCCTGCGTGGCCGCGCTGTGGTCGCCCTCGACCGGCATCGTCGACAGCCACGGCCTGATGCTGGCGCTGCTGGCCGATGCCGAGGCTGCCGGCGCGGTGCTGGCGCTGAAGTCGCCGGTGCAGGCCATCGAGGCGATCGACGCCGGCCGCGGCGGCTACCGGGTGACGATCTGCGGCGAGATGGCGGGCGAGGGCGGCGAGACGCTGCAGGTGCGCCGGCTGGTCAATGCCGCCGGGCTGGCGGCGCCCGATCTGGCCGCGCGCCTGCAGGGGCGTCCGCCGGGCGCGCCGCGGCCGCCCGAGGCGCATTTCTGCAAGGGCAGCTATTTCACCTTCGCGGGCCGCGCGCCGTTCTCGCGGCTGATCTACCCGGTGCCGGAGGCCGCCGGCCTGGGCGTGCATGTCACGCTGGACCTGGGCGGGCAGATGCGCTTCGGCCCGGATGTCGAGTGGCTGGACATCCCATCCGAGGCGCAGATCGACTACCGGGTCGATGCGCGCCGCCAGGCCGGCATGGCCGAGGCGATCCGGCGCTACTGGCCGGGCCTGCCCGAGGGCGCGCTGCAGCCCGGCCACGCCGGCGTGCGGCCGAAGATCTCGGGGCCGCAGGCGCCGTCGGCCGACTTCCGCATCGACACCGAGGCGGTGCATGGCCTGCCCGGGCTGGTCGAGCTGCTGGGCATCGAGTCGCCCGGGCTGACCGCCTCGCTGGCGATCGGCGAACAGGTCGCGGCCGCACTGGGCGACGCACTCCACTAGAATCCCGGACTTGTCTCACGGTCCGGCCGCCGGCCGGGCCCGCGCTGGCCGCGGCATCGCGCAGCCCGCCGACCCCACCGCATCAACAGCCCTTCGGGACTCACACGCGTGTCTTCCTCCTCCCCCAAGCACCTCCAGCATTTCGAGGGCGGCAACGCCCTTTCCGCCTTCCGCGCCCAGGCGCTGCTGCCGCGCCTGCAGGCCGTCAGCGCCCGCATCGTCGGCGTGTCGGCCCGCCATGTGCACTGGGTCTGGAGCGACACCGCGCTCGACGCGGCCGCCACCGACAAGCTCGCCGCGCTGCTGACCTATGGCGACGCCGCCGAGACCTCGGCCGAGGGCGAACTGGTGGTGGTGATGCCGCGCCTGGGCACCGTGTCGCCGTGGGCCTCCAAGGCCACCGACATCGCCCACAACTGCGGCCTGGACATCCACCGCGTCGAGCGCGTCACCGAGTTCCGCCTGCAGCTCAAGTCCGGCCTGATCGACGCGCTCAAGGGCGGCGCCAGGCCGCTCTCGCGCGAGGAGATCGAGGCCTGCGCGATGCTGCTGCATGACCGCATGACCGAGTCGGTCGCCTTCGACCGCGAGGCCGGCCGCCACCTGTTCGACGCCCGGCCGGCCGAGCCGCTGGCCCATGTCGACGTGATCGGCCAGGGCCGCGCGGCGCTGGAAGTCGCCAACAAGGACTTCGGCCTGGCGCTGTCGGACGACGAGATCGACTACCTGGTGAAGGCCTTCACCGAGCTGAAGCGCAACCCCAGCGACGTCGAGCTGATGATGTTCGCGCAGGCCAACTCCGAGCACTGCCGCCACAAGATCTTCAACGCCGACTTCACCATCGACGGCGAGCGCCAGCCGCTGTCGATGTTCGGCATGATCCGCAACACGGAAAAGCTCGCTCCGCAGTCGACCGTCATCGCCTACAGCGACAACGCCGCGGTGATGGAAGGCGGCCCGGTCGAACGCTGGCTGCCGCAGGGCTACACCAACGCGCCGCAGTACGGAGCGCGCGCCGAGACCGCGCATGTGCTGATGAAGGTCGAGACGCACAACCACCCGACCGCCATCTCGCCGTTCCCGGGCGCCTCCACCGGCGCCGGCGGCGAGATCCGCGACGAGGGCGCGACCGGCCGCGGCTCCAAGCCCAAGGCCGGCCTCACCGGCTTCCATGTCTCGAACCTGAACCTGCCCGGCACGAACGAGCCGTGGGAGAACGATGCCGTCGGCAAGCCCGAGCACATCGCGAGTCCCCTGCAGATCATGACCGAGGGCCCGCTGGGCGGCGCGGCGTTCAACAACGAGTTCGGCCGCCCGAACCTGGCCGGCTACTTCCGCGTCTTCGAGCAGACGGTGGCTGGCGTGCGCCGCGGCTACCACAAGCCGATCATGATCGCCGGCGGCCTGGGCACGATCAGCGCCGGCCAGACCGACAAGCTGCCCTTCGGCGCCGGCACGCTGCTGGTGCAGCTCGGCGGCCCGGGCATGCGCATCGGCATGGGCGGCGGCGCCGCCTCGTCGATGGCGGCGGGCACCAACACCGCCGCGCTCGACTTCGATTCGGTGCAGCGCGGCAACCCCGAGATCCAGCGCCGCGCGCAGGAGGTGATCAACCACTGCTGGGCGCTGGGCGCGACCAACCCGATCATGGCCATCCATGACGTGGGCGCCGGTGGCATTTCCAACGCCTTTCCCGAGCTGGTCGACGGCGCCGGCAAGGGCGCGACCTTCGACATCCGCAAGGTGCCGCTGGAGGAGACCGGCCTGGCGCCGAAGGAGATCTGGTGCAACGAGAGCCAGGAGCGCTATGTCCTGGCGGTCAATCCGGACCTGCTGCCGCTGTTCGACGAGATGTGCCGCCGCGAGCGCGCGCCCTACGCGGTGGTGGGCATCGCCACCGACGACCGCGAGCTGATCCTCGAGGACGGCCCCGGCGGCGAGCGCCCGATCGACATGCCGATGGACGTGCTGCTGGGCAAGCCGCCCAAGATGCACCGTGACGTCACCCGCGTCGCGCGCACCGAGCAGCCGCTGAACCTCACCGGCGTGAACCTCGACGAGGTGGCGCTGAGCGTGCTGCGTCACCCGACGGTGGCCTCCAAGCGCTTCCTGATCACCATCGGCGACCGCACCGTGGGTGGCATGAGCCACCGCGACCAGATGGTCGGCCCGTGGCAGGTGCCGGTGGCCGACTGCGCGGTCACGCTGGCCGACTACGCCGGCTTCCGTGGCGAGGCGATGTCGATGGGCGAGCGCACCCCGCTGGCCTCGCTGGATGCGCCGGCCTCCGGCCGCATGGCCGTCGCCGAAGCCATCACCAACCTGCTGGCCGCGCCGATCGAGCTGTCGCGCGTGAAGCTATCGGCCAACTGGATGGCCGCCTGCGGCGAGGCCGGCGAAGACGCCGCGCTCTATGACACCGTCAAGGCGGTCGGCATGGAGCTGTGCCCGGCGCTGGGCATCGGCATCCCGGTCGGCAAGGATTCGCTGTCGATGCGCACCAAGTGGAGCGACAAGGGTGAGACGAAGCAGGTGGTCGCGCCGGTCTCGCTGGTCGTCACCGCCTTCGTCACGCTCGACGACGTGCGCGGCACGCTCACGCCGCAACTCAGGACCGACACCCCGGCGGGCCTGGACACCACGCTGATCCTGATCGACCTCGGCCAGGGCAAGAACCGCATGGGCGGCTCGATGCTGGCGCAGGTGCTCGGCCAGTTCGGCGACACCGTGCCGGACGTGGACGATCCGGCCCAGCTCAAGGCGCTGGTCGCGGTGGTCAACGAGCTGCGCGCGGCCGGCAAGCTGCTGGCCTACCACGACCGCAGCGACGGCGGCCTGTGGGCGGCGGCCTGCGAGATGGCCTTCGCCGGCCATGTCGGCGTGAGCCTGAACGTCGACCTGCTGGTCACCGAGGGCGACGGCATCAGCGACAGCCGCGCCGACATGGGCGACTCGAAGAACTGGGCCGCCCAGGTCAGCGAGCGCCGCAACGAGCTGACGCTCAAGGCCCTGTTCAACGAGGAACTCGGCGTCGTGCTGCAGGTCGCCACGACCGACCGCGACGAGGTGATCCGCACGCTGCGCGCGCACGGCCTGAGCCGCCACAGCCATGTCGTCGGCAAGACCAACAACCGCAGCGCGGTCGAGGTCTGGCGCGACGCCAAGACGGTGTTCAGCGCGCCGCTGCAGCAGCTGCACCAGGCCTGGGACGAGGTGAGCTGGCGCATCAACGCGCAGCGCGACAACCCGGCCTGCGCCGACAGCGAGCACGCCGCGGCGGGCGCGCCGGACGACACCGGCCTGCATGTCGCGCTGAGCTTCGACGCCAGCGAGGATGTCGCCGCGCCCTTCATCGCGAAGGCTCGTCCGAAGGTGGCGATCCTGCGCGAGCAGGGCGTCAACTCGCATGTCGAGATGAGCTACGCGATGGCGCAGGCCGGCTTCGACACCTTCGACGTGCACATGAGCGACCTGCAGGCAGGCCGCGCGCGCCTCGAGCAGTTCCACGGTCTGGTCGCCTGCGGCGGCTTCTCGTATGGCGACACGCTCGGCGCCGGCGAGGGCTGGGCGCGCTCGGTGCTGTTCAACCCGCTGCTGGCGGAGCAGTTCTCGGTCTTCTTCCAGCGCCAGGACACCTTCGCGCTGGGCGTGTGCAACGGCTGCCAGATGATGGCCGCGCTCAGCCCGATCATTCCGGGCGCGCAGGACTGGCCGAAGTTCACCCGCAACAAGAGCGAGCAGTTCGAGGCCCGCCTGTCGCAGGTCGAGATCCTCGAGAGCCCGTCGATCTTCTTCCAGGGCATGGCCGGCAGCCGCCTGCCGATCGCCGTCGCCCACGGCGAAGGCTTCGCGGACTTCTCGCAGCGTGGCGATGCCGCCAAGGTGCATCGTGCGATGCGCTTCGTCGATTCGGCCGGCCGTCCGACCGAAGCCTATCCGGCCAACCCGAACGGCAGCCCGGACGGCCTGACCTCGGTCACCACCGCCGACGGCCGCTTCACCGTGCTGATGCCGCACCCGGAGCGGGTCTTCCGCAACGTGCAGCTGAGCTGGACCTCGGGCGACGTGTCGGCGCGCAGCCCGTGGGCGCGCATGTTCGGCAACGCGCGCCGCTGGGTCGGCTGAAGACTGCAGAGCGCAGCACCCGCACGGGTCTCGAGCCCGTGCCCGCCAACGACCAAGGGGCCGGCACCGTCAGGTGGCCGGCCCCTTGTGCGTCGGGGAGTTCGGAAAAGGGTGGGCTGGAGTGGTGGAGGGCAGGCCGGCGCGCGGCTGTCCTCAGTGATCCTGGGGCAGAGGCCGGCCTTCGGTCGTGCTGCGGTGGGCCTGGATCGCTGCGCGCACCACCTGCGCTGCACCATCGGCGCATTCGGGGAGCTGCTCGACGCGGTCCTGCTCGATGGCCTGCAGCACGATCTCGGTCAGGGCGCCGACGATCGCGTTGGCCTGCCAGGCGGCTGCATCACCTTCGGCCTGCTGCGGCAGATCGGCGATCAGGTCCGCGAGCTGGCGATGCACCTTGCGGCGCGCCTGCAGGCCCTCGGAGCCGACCGCCAGCACATCGATGAAGAGCGTGCGCATCAGCAGCGGATTGGCGGCCAGGTGGCCGAAGTAGGCCTTGACCGCCTGATCCACCCGCGTCGTCCAGTCCTGGGATGGTTCGATGGCTTTCGACAGCGAGCTGATGCTGCGCTGGCTGGCATTCTCGTAGAGCGCGATCAGGCACTCCTGCTTGGTCCGGAAATGCTCGTAGAAGGTTCGCTTCGACACCCTGGCCGCGGTGGCGATGTCGGCGATGGTGGTGTCTGCATACCCCTTGGTGGCGACGCAGCGCGCCATGCCCTCGAGGAGACGAGTACGGTGGTCCAGTGAAGAAGAGATTATGGCTGTTTGCTCGATCATGGGGCTTCCCCTCTGCCCAATCGTACTTGAGCTTTCCTGCTTGAAAGCAGAAAAAATGATAAAAAAGGGTACCTATCATTACCAAAGACTACCGAATCTGTGTGGTCGATAGCAATGAAAGGCTTCGTGACGAACTTGGCGTCACGAAGTCTCAAGTCTCGGAGCGCAAGGGTGACAGCAAAGCAGCGAAGTGGTACGGCTCTTACCCGTTTATTTGATTTTGTTTCTTGCTGCTTTGGAATGAATCCGTTCCATTCAGGCGAAATATTCATCCTGGCGCAGATAACGCCACTGTCCGACCGGCAGATGGCCCAGCGGAACGCTGCCGATGCGCACCCGCTTCAGGCCGACGACCTTCAGGCCGACCGCCTCGCACATGCGCCGGATCTGACGTTTCCTGCCTTCACGCAGCACGAAACGCAGTTGATCTTCGTTCTGCCAGCTGACCTTGCAGGGACGAAGCTGCTTGCCGTCCAGGCTCAGGCCGTGGTTGAGCAGCGCCAGGTCCTCGTCGGGCAGGCGGCCCTCGCGGGTGTATTCGACCCGGACCAGATATTCCTTTTCCACCTCGGATTCATCGCCGATCAGCTGGCGGGCGACCCGGCCGTCCTGGGTCAATACCAGCAGACCGACAGAATCGATGTCGAGCCGGCCGGCCGGAGCGAGGTTTCGCAGATGGCCCGGATGCCAGCGCAGACCGGAACGATCCTCCGCCCACTGATTTTCCGGACGAATCAGCGCGACGGCCGGCTCATACCCGTCCTCGGCCTGGCCGCTGACATGGCCGATCGGCTTGTTCAGCAGGATGGTGACGCGACGGGCCTGTTCCTTGTGCGCCCGTTCATCCACCTCGATGCGATCGCCGGGCAGCACCCGCTGACCCAGCACCGCCGGCTCGCCGTTGACGCTGACCCAGCCGGCCTCGATCCATTCGTCGGCCTCGCGGCGCGAGGCCAGGCCGAGCGCGGTCATGCGCTTGGACAGGCGCTCGCCGTCCTGCTCGGGCCGAGCAGGGGCGGTGGCGGCTGCAGCCGCTTCCACCATCTGCCGGGCCAGCTGCGGGTTGGCCACGCTGCGCAGCGGCCGTGCGGCGGGATCGCGCTGCACGGGCGGGCGATCCTGGCGCTGCTGCGGGCGGCCGGTGTCCGGATTGCGGCTGGCGCGCTCAAGGATCTGGCGCGCACGCTCGGCATTGCCGACGCTGCGCAGCGGCGAGGCCGGTGCCTCGATGCCCGGACGGCCCGGGCGTGCGGCACGCGGATCGCGGCGATCGCCATGACGCGGATCTTCGCGGCGGGGCTCTCGGCGGGCGTCGTGACGTGGATCCTGACGGGGATCGCGCCGAGCCTCCCGGGGATCGCGGCCGGAACGGGCCTCGCGCGGGTCACGCGGGTCGCGCGAATCGCGGGCGTCGCGCGGGCCGGGTCGGCCCCCTGGGCGGCGCTCGTCCTGCCAGCGCGGCGTCTCGGACGGGGCCGGGCGCCGGGCCAGCTCCTCGGCCTGGCGGGCGCGCTGCTCCTGGGCCTCGGCCAGCGTCGGGCGCTGGCGCATGCCGCTGCTGCGCAGCGGCCGGTTGCGGGAGGAGGGGATGTCGGCGCCGGCGCCGGGTTTCTTTTTCAGTGTGAGCGTGACCATGTCGTGTTTTGACAGCTTGGCCTGAAGCTGGGCAGAAGGGAGCCGCCACAGGCCTGTGCTATCTTCAATCGCAGTATTGAACAACAGAGAGATGCCCCGTCAATCGGGGCGTTTTCTTGTCCGAGCCTCAGGAAAGGGTTGATTGCGTGGATATCGTGATGTTGTTGAAGGCGGCGGTGATGGGCATCGTCGAGGGGTTGACCGAGTTCCTGCCGATCTCGAGCACCGGCCACCTGATCCTGGCCGGCCAGCTGCTCGGCATGCAGGACCACATGAGCGAGGCCACCGTCAAGGTCTTCGACATCGCCATCCAGACCGGTGCGATCTTTGCGGTCATCCTGGTCTACTGGCAGCGTCTGTCAGGGACCGTCACCCATCTGGGCAGCAGCCGTGACGCGCGCCGCTTCGCGCTGAACGTGCTGATCGGCTTCCTGCCGGCGGTGGTGCTGGGCCTGCTGATCGGCAAGATGGTCAAGGCCCATCTGTTCACGCCCATCATCGTCGCTTCCGCCTTCATCGTCGGCGGCTTGATCATCCTGTGGGCCGAGCGCCGTCCGGCCAGCGCGGTGAGGGTGCACTCGGTCGACGACATGACGGCGCTGGATGCGCTGAAGGTCGGCCTGGTGCAGTGCTTCGCGATGATTCCCGGCACCAGCCGCTCGGGCTCGACCATCATCGGCGGCATGCTGATGGGCCTGTCGCGCCAGACCGCGACCGACTTCAGCTTCTTCCTCGGCATTCCGACGCTGATCGGCGCCGGCGCCTACAGCCTGCTGAAGGAGCGCGAGCACCTGTCGATGGCCGACGCGCCGATGTTCCTCGTCGGCCTGGTGTTCTCCTTCCTGTCGGCCTGGCTGTGCGTGCGCTGGCTGCTGAAGTATGTCGCGACGCACGATTTCGTGCCCTTTGCCTGGTACCGGATCGGCTTCGGTCTGCTGATCCTGGTGACCTCCTACACGGGCGTGGTCAACTGGACCGAGTGAAGACCAGATCCCAGACGCCGTGGCCGAGCTTCAGGCCACGGTTCTCGAACTTGGTCAGCGGCCGGTAGTCCGGCTTCGGCGCATAGCCCTCGGCGGTGTTGGCCAGCTGCGGCTCGGCCGACAGCACCTCCAGCATCTGCTCGGCATAGGGCTGCCAGTCGGTCGCGCAGTGCAGGTAGCCGCCCGGCGCGAGCCGGGTGACCAGGCGGGCGACGAACTCCGGCTGGATCAGCCTGCGCTTGTTGTGCTTCTTCTTGTGCCACGGATCGGGAAAGAAGATGTGCACGCCGGCGAGCTGGCCCGGCGCGATCATGTGCTCGAGCACCTCGACCGCGTCGTGCTGGACGATGCGCAGGTTGCCCAGCTCGCGCTCGTCGATCAGCTTGAGCAGCGCGCCCACGCCGGGCGTGTGCACCTCGACGCCGAGAAAGTCGGTGTCAGGGCGGTTCGCGGCGATCTCCGCGGTGGCCCCGCCCATGCCGAAGCCGATCTCCAGCACCAGCGGCGCGCTGCGGCCCCAGACGGCTGCGGCGTCGAGCGGCTCGGCGCGGTAGGGCAGGCAGAAGCGCGGGCCGAGTTCCTCGAGCGCACGGATCTGGCCGGTGCCCATGCGGCCGGCGCGCACCACGAAGCTGCGGATCGCGCGGCGCGGTGCGCCTTCGGTGGAGGTGTCGTCGGCATCCGCGCCGATCGGTTCGAGGGTGGGCTGGGAGTCGTTCATGGAATGCGAAGCGCCGCATGCGACAGTGCGGCGCGTGAATATTTCAAGATGAAACCCCGGAAACAGGGGCTTTCAGCACTGGACAGGAAGAAACCGGCGATATTGACCTGTCGGGGGTCATTCGGGCCGGCTAGGCTCAGAGGATGCGCGATTCTGCACCAAGCCCGGACCGGCCCGGGCACGATGACGCTGCCGCCGGACTTCTCGACCGCCGTCGCTGCCTGGGCCGTCTGGCCGCTCTGGCGCTGGCCGGCGGTGCTGTCCCGGCGCACGCGGCCCGGCGCCGCCCGGGCCGGGACAGCGCCGCAGCCAGCCTGCCGGCACCGGTCGACCAGATGCCCGCGGTGCTGCGGCAGGCGCTCGAGTCCAGCGGTCTGCCGCTGGAGAGCTTCGGCCTGCACGCGCAGCCGCTCGATGGCGGCGAGGCGCTGCTGTCCTGGCAGGCCGCGCGGCCCTTCGTGCTGGCCTCGACCTCGAAGCTGCTGACCTCGATGGCGGCGCTGGACCTGCTCGGTCCGGCCTACTGCTGGCGCACCCGCGCCTACCTGAGCGGTCCGTTGACCCAGGGCCGGCTGCTGGGCGATCTGGTGATCCGCGGTGGTGGCGACGCGATGCTGACCAGCGCCGATCTGCTGCAGTGGTTCCGGGAGATCCAGACCCAGGGCCTGCGCGAGGTCTGGGGCGACATCGTCATCAATCGCGAGGCCTTCCGGCTGCGGCCCGAGGATCTGGCGACCACGCCGGAGCCGACGCCGGAGCGGCCGCACCATGTTCGTCCGGATGCGCTGGCGCTCGACGCCGGCGTGGTGCGGGTGGCGCTGCGCAGCGACGCGGGCGGGCGCACCGACATCGAGGTCACTCCGCCGCTGCACGATGTGCGGCTGGTCAACAGCCTGGGGCGGGGCGGTGGCTGCGCGGCCAGCGCGGTGCTGCGCGACGATGGTTCGCAGCTGCAGCCTCAGCTGCAGGTCAGCGGTCAGTGGTCGCCACGCTGTGGCGCGCAGCAGATCCGCTTCGCGCCGGTGGGCGTGCGCGATCTGGGTGCCCGTGCCATCGAGGGCCTGTGGCTGCAGGCGGGCGGCGTGCTGCGCGGCCGGGTGGTCGAACATGACGGCGGCACCCCGACGCCCTGGCGTGCCACCGAGGCCGGTGGTGGCGCGGCGCCGTTCGCCGAGCATCTGTCGGCGCCGCTGTCGGTGCAGCTGCGCGAGATGAACAAGCGCAGCGACAACCTGATCGCACGTCATCTGATGCTGAGCCTGGCGCCGGACTTTCCCGATCGTTCGGCCACCGCCGAGGCGGCGCGGCTGCGCATGCGTGACTGGCTGCGCCGGCGCGGCGGGCTGCGCGACGAGGCGGTCGTCGGGCTGGACACCGGCTCCGGCCTGTCGCGGCTGGAGCGCGCCACGCCGCAGGCCTTCGTTCACCTGCTGCAGCGCGCGGCCCGCGGGCCGCACTGGAAGCTGCTGCAGCGCACGCTGCCGGTGGCCGGCGTGGACGGCACGCTGGAGGGCCGACTGCGCGGCAGCGCCGCCCAGGGCCGCGCCTGGCTGAAGACCGGCACCCTGCTCGACACCCGTGGCCTGGCCGGCTGCGTGCAGACCCGGGGCGGACGCATGATCGCGGTCACGCTGCTGGCCCATCATCCGGACCAGAACCTGATCGCCGCTGCGGTGCCGGCGCTGGATGCCTGTGTCGACTGGATCGCGCATCTGGCATAATCGCCAACCAGCCGATGCGCACCCGGGCGGGTGTAGTTCAATGGCAGAACGGCAGCTTCCCAAGCTTCATACGAGGGTTCGATTCCCTTCACCCGCTCCAGTCCTTGCCGGCCTTGCCGCCTTCTTCCCCAGCCCCTGCAGCTCTCATGGCTTCAGGGGCTGTGTCATTTTGCGAAGCATGAAGACTGTCCTGCCCCCTTCTCGCCGTGCCCTGCTGGGTGCGCTGTTCCTGATGCTGGCTGCACCGGTCCTGCCGGTTGCGGCGCATGACTTCAAGGCCGGATCGGTGGTCGTCGATCATCCCTACGCGGCACCGACGCCCGCAGGCGCGCGCAGCGGCGCGGTCTATTTCCGGATGCTGACGAACGAGGGCCGCCAGCCCGACCGGCTGCTGAGCGCACGCAGCCCGGTGGCCGCGCGCGTCGAGATCCACGAGAGCACGATGGAGGGCGACGTGATGCGCATGCGCGCGCTGCCGGCGCTGGAGCTCGCGCCCGGCGCGGCGGTGCCGCTGCGTCACGGCGGGCGTCACCACCTGATGCTGATGGAGCTGAAGCAGCCGCTGCGCGACGGCGACCGTTTCCCGGTCACGCTGGTGTTCGAGCGCGGCGGCAGCACCGAGGTGATGGTCGACGTGCATCCGGTGCGTGCGGCCCGCACGTCTGCGGGCGGCACGGCGCATCACTGAACCGGGCGATCCGGCTCAATGGAAGGCGCGGTCGAGCCGGAAGCGGCTGACCGATCCGGTCAGCCGGCGCGCTTCGTCCTCCAGGCTGGCGGTGGCCTGGCTGGACTGCTCGGCCAGCGTGACATTGGCATCGCCGGCCTTGGACAGCATCTCCACCGCCTCGCCGAGCTGGGCGATGCCCGAGGTCTGCGCGAAGGTGGTTTCCCAGATGTCCTTGACCAGGCGGTTCATCGTCTCGACCTGCGTGGCCATGTCGACGATGGCGCGGGCGGTGCCGGCGGCCAGATCGGTGCCGCTGCCGACCTGGCGGGTGCTGTCGGCCGCCAGCGTGCGGATCTCGCGTGCGGCCATCGAGGAGCGCTGCGCCAGCATGCGCACCTCGGTGGCGACCACCGCGAAGCCGCGGCCCTGATCCCCGGCCCGCGCGGCCTCGACCGCCGCGTTCAGCGCCAGCAGATTGGTCTGGAAGGCGATCGACTCGATCACGCCGACGATCTCGCTGACCCGGGCCGACGAGGCGGCGATGCCGCTCATCGTCTCGCTCATGCGCCCCATCGCTTCCTGGCCGCGTCGTGCCGCCGTCTCGACGCTCTCGACCAGTCCGGCCGCCTGCTCGGCCGCCTGGGCGCTGTGGCTGATCATTCGCGTCACTTCGGCCAGATTGCCGCGCACATGGCCGAGCTCGTCCAGATGGCCGGCGGTGCGGCTCTTCAGGTCGAGGTTGCCGGCATGGATCTGCGCGCAGACGCTGGCCATGCGCAGGCTGCCCTGGCGCAGCTCGGACACCATGTCGCCGAGCTGGGTGCGCATGCGCTCGAGCGACTGCAGCAGCCGCGCGGTCTCGTCGCTACCCTCGACCGCGACCTGGCGGCTCAGGTCGCCGCCGGCCACCGCCTCGGCGAGGTCGACCGCCTGGTCGAGCGGGCGGGTCACCGAGCGGGCGAGCTGCCAGCTCAGCAGTCCGAGACCCAGCACCGACAGGCCGAGCAGCAGGAGCTGCAGGCTGCGACCCCGCTCCACGGTGGCATCGAACTCGGCCATCGACTGGCTGCTCAGCGCGTTGCCGCGAACCACGGTCACATCCACCGCGGCCCGGTGCTTGAGATAGAGCGCGTGCACCACGCCGAGCTGCTGCCGGGCCGCATCCGGATCACCGGCGTCCAAGCTGGCGAGCATGAGCTGCGCGGCGCCGATGAGCTCGACCGCCGCCTGATGCTGGGCGCCGAGCAGATCCTGCTCGAGACCGAAGGGTGGATTGGCCTGCCAGTGACTGACCCGGGCCTGATATTCCTTGTCCAGTCGGGCCAGCTCGCTCTTGGCCTGAGCGGTGTCGAGCCGACCTTCGAGCGCCTGCGACAGCAGCAGGCGCATCTCGATCAGGTACATCGGCGGGGGCAGGATGTCGGCGACCACGTCCTTGGCAACAAAGGCGCGCTGGCTGGCCTGCGACAGCCGGGATTCGCTCCACAGGCCGGTCAGCGCGCAGGCCGAGACGGCGGTGATGCCGATCGCGGCCATCGCGATCTGGCGGGTCCGGACGGATATGCTGTTCAGGAAGGTCATCGGGCGGCTATCCGTGGCAAGAGTCCTGTCCGACATCGGCGACAGGTTCTGCCCGGATGGAGCCGTTTCCATTCAAGCCATGTCCTGAGCTGCCGGACATGGCGCAGTGTCACTGCCTCGCGGATGCCCGAATCGGCAGATAAGAACGGGAATCGGCTGAGATTGACGCAGCCTGGTGCGGATGGCACCAGAAGTGTGCGTTTGTCTTCAGTGGCTGCCTTGACGGTCTCAGCTGCCCAGCAGCGCCGCGCGCGTCAGCAGCAGCACCTGGTCATGGCCGGCGCTGGTCTCCAGCCAGATCGCCTCGAGCTGCGGGAAGGCGGCCTCGAAATGCTCGCGCTCGTTGCCGATCTCCAGCACCAGCACCGCGTCGGGCGACATGCGCGCCGGCGCGTCCTTCAGCAGCTGACGCACGAAGTCCATGCCGTCGCTGCCACCGGCCAGCGCGATCTGCGGCTCGGCCAGGTATTCGGGGGGCAGTGCCGCCATCGACGCGGCGTTGACATAGGGCGGGTTGCACAGGATCAGGTCGTAGGGCCCGGCCAGCGCGGGCGCGCTCAGGCCGTCGCTCTCGACCAGGCGGATGCGCCCGGCCAGGCCGTGGCGGTCGACGTTGAGGCGTGCCACCGCCAGTGCGTCCGGGGAAATGTCTGCGGCGTCGACCTCGATGTCGGGGAAGGCCATCGCCGACAGCACCGCCAGGCTGCCGTTGCCGGTGCACAGGTCCAGCACCCGGCGGGTGTCGGGCGAGAGCCAGGCGTCGAGCTCGGCGCCCAGATCGGCGTCGGCCAGCAGCTCGGCGATGAAGGAGCGCGGCACGATGACCCGCTCGTCGACATGGAAGGGCACGCCCTGCAGCCAGGCCTCGCCGGTCAGGTAGGCGGCCGGGCGGCGGCTGTCGATGCGGCGCTGCACCAGCGACTCGACCTGCGCGGCGGCCTCAGGGGTCACCGCGTCGTCCGCGACCTCGTCGAGCGCGTGCAGCGGGTGGCCGAGCTGCCACAGCACCAGCCAGGCGGCCTCGTCGAAGGCGTTGGTCGTGCCGTGGCCGAAGCTCACGCCGGCGGCGTCGAGCCGCGCGGCCATCGCCTCGACGAGCTGCAGCGTGGTGAGCGGGGCGGCGGCGGGGGAAAGGGTCGAAGTCATGCGAGCAGGCGCTCCAGCGTGCGCAGGTAGATGTCCTTGAGCGGGCCGAGCGCGGAGAGTTCGCAGTTCTCGTCGATCTTGTGGATGGTGGCGTTGACCGGGCCGAACTCGACCACCTGCGGGCAGATGCGCGCGATGAAGCGGCCGTCGGAGGTGCCGCCGCTGGTGGAGAGCTCGGTCTCCAGGCCGGTGATGTCGCGGATCGCGCCGGCCAGCGCCTCGACCAGCGGGCCCGGCCGGGTCAGGAAGGGCCGCCCGCTCAGGCTCCAGTCGAGCCGGTAGTCCAGGCCGTGGCGGTCGAGCACCTCGTGCACCCGCGCCTGCAGGCCCTCGGGCGTCGACTCGGTCGAGAAGCGGAAGTTGAAGTCGGCCACCAGCTCGCCCGGAATGACGTTGGTGGCGCCGGTGCCGGCGTTCAGGTTGGAGATCTGCCAGCTCGTCGGCGGGAAGTGGTCGTTGCCGGCGTCCCAGACGACGGCGGCCAGCTCGGCCAGCGCCGGCATCGCCAGGTGGATCGGGTTCTTCGCCAGATGCGGATAGGCGATGTGGCCCTGCACGCCGCGCACCGTCAGCCGGCCCGACATCGAGCCGCGCCGGCCGTTCTTGACCATGTCGCCCAGGCGCTCGACCGAGGTCGGCTCGCCGACGATGCAGGCGTCGAGCCGCTCGCCGCGGGCCTCCAGCCAGTCGCAGACCTTGACCGTGCCGTCGCGTGCCGGGCCTTCCTCGTCGCTGGTGAGCAGGAAGGCGATCGCGCCGCGGTGGTCGGGACGGGCGGCGACGAACTCGCGCACCGCCTCGACCATCGCCGCCAGCGAGGTCTTCATGTCGGCGCTGCCCCGGCCCCAGAGGCGGCCGTCGCGGTGCGTCGGCACGAAGGGGTCGGAACTCCACAGTTCGACCGGGCCGGTGGGCACCACATCGGTGTGGCCGGCGAAGACCAGCGTCGGGCCGTCGCCGCCGCTGCCCTGGCGCTTGGCCCAGAGGTTGCTGACGCGGAAGTCGTCCGGGCCGAAGGGCAGGTCGTGGCAGTCGAAGCCGAGCGGGCGCAGCTCGGCGGCGATCAGCGCCTGGCAGCCGGCGTCGTCGGGCGTGACCGAGCGGCGGGCGATGAGCTGCTCGAGCAGCGTGAGGGTGGGCAGGTGCATGGAAAAGGGAACGGAAGTGGCTCAGCGCTGCTTGGCGGGAAAGGGGCGCGGCGTGAGGCCGACGGC
This sequence comes from Sphaerotilus sulfidivorans, assembly GCF_013426975.1. Lineage (GTDB taxonomy): Bacteria > Pseudomonadota > Gammaproteobacteria > Burkholderiales > Burkholderiaceae_C > Sphaerotilus > Sphaerotilus sulfidivorans. The sequence goes on along the minus strand of NZ_JACCPY010000009.1, from coordinate 68,685 downwards.
TGCGCGGCCCGGCGGGGTGACGCCGCTCATCGGCATCGTGCCGGTTGCCGCGCCGCGGCGCGGCTCGGGCACCACGTCGAGTTCGATCTCGGTGAAGGACGGGCCGGCCTCGGCCTCGGGCTCCTCGTCGGCGCTGCGGCGTCCGGGCGCCATGTCGTTCTGCAGCCGCCACAGCAGATTGGTCGGCGAGTCGGCATGGGCCACGCCCTCGTCGCGGGTGACCAGACCCTCGGTGATCAGCCGGGCGATGTCCTGCTCGAAGGTCTGCGAGCCCTCGGCCATCAGCCGCTCCATCGCGTCCTTGACGCCGGAGAGGTTGCCCTGGTCGATCATCTCGGAGACCAGCTGGGTGTTGAGCAGCACCTCGACCGCCGGCATGCGGCCGCCCTGGGTCGAGCGCAGCAGCCGCTGCGAGACGATCGCGCGCAGGCCGGCGGCCAGATCGGACTGCAGCGCCGGCCGCGCCTCGGGCGAGTAGAACGACAGGATGCGGCCCAGCGCATGGTGGCTGTTGTTGGCATGCATCGTCGACAGCACCAGGTGGCCGGAGAGCGCGTAGGACAGCGCCGCGCTCATCGTCTCGCGGTCGCGGATCTCGCCGATGAAGATGCAGTCCGGCGCCTGCCGCATCGCGTTCTTCAGGCCGATCTGCAGCGACTGCACGTCGCGGCCGACCTCGCGCTGGTTCACCACCGACTTGTGGTTGGTGAACAGGAACTCGATCGGATCCTCGATGGTCAGGATGTGCCCGGCGACCTGGCGGTTGCGGTGCTGGATCATCGAGGCCATCGTGGTGCTCTTGCCGGTGCCGGTGGCGCCGACCATCAGCACCAGACCGCGCTTGGCCAGCGCGAGCGTCGCCAGGATGTCGGGCAGGCTGAGCGTCTCCAGCGCCGGGATCTCGGTCGGCATGAAGCGGAACACGCCGGCGATGGTGCCGCGCTGCTTGAAGGCCGACAGCCGGAAGGTGCCCAGCCCGGTGATCGGCACGCCGACATTGAGCTCGCCGGTCTCGTCGAGCTCCTCGAGCTGGGTGGCGCCGAGCACCTCGGCCAGCAGCTGGCGCGGCTGGTTCGCGCCCAGCGGTTCCTGCGTGAGCTGCAGGATCTGGCCGTGGATCTTGATCAGCACCGGCATGTTGGCCGACAGGAACACGTCGGAGGCGCGTTTCTCGGCCATCAGCCGCAGGATGCGCTCCATGTTGCGCGTGCCGTTCATCGTCTTCTTCCCCCTTCGTGTTCCGGTGCGGCGCGGTCGACGCGATCGCTCGGTCGATCCGCGTGGGCGATCAGTCGCGCAGCAGGTCGTTGATGCTGGTCTTCGAGCGGGTCTGCGCGTCGACGCGCTTGACGATGATCGCGGCGTACATGCTGTAGTCGGCGCCGTTGGCGGCCTTCTTCGGCAGGTTGCCGCTCACCACCACCGAGCCCGAGGGCACGCGGCCGTAGGAGATCTCGCCGGTGGCGCGGTCGAAGATCGGGGTCGACTGGCCCAGGTACACGCCCATGCCCAGCACCGAGTGCTCCTCGACGATCACGCCTTCGACCACTTCGGAGCGTGCGCCGATGAAGCAGTTGTCCTCGATGATGGTCGGGTTGGCCTGCAGCGGCTCCAGCACGCCGCCGATGCCGACGCCGCCCGACAGGTGCACGTTCTTGCCGATCTGCGCGCACGAACCCACCGTGGCCCAGGTGTCGACCATGGTGCCGGCGTCCACATAGGCGCCGATGTTGACGTAGGACGGCATCAGGATCGCGCCGGGCGCGACGAAGCTGCCGCGGCGGGCGACGGCCGGCGGCACCACGCGCACGCCGGTGGCGCGCAGCTGCTCCTCCGACAGGCCGCCGAACTTGGTCGGCACCTTGTCGAAGAAGGTCAGGGCGCCTTCGCCCATCACGACGTTGTCGTTCAGGCGGAAGCTCAGCAGTACCGCCTTCTTCAGCCACTGGTGCACCGTCCACTGGCCGACGCCTTCGCGGCTGGCCACGCGCAGGCGGCCGGCGTCGAGCTCGTTGATGGCGTGCGCGACGGCCTCGCGGATCTCGGCCGGCGCGGCGGCGACGGACAGGTTCGCGCGGTCTTCCCAGGCGGCTTCGATGACGGACTGCAGTTGGCTCAGGCTCAGGTCGGACATGGGGATCTTTCGGAAGGAAGGCGGAGGAAGGGGAGGGGCGCCGCAGCGCCCGGGTCGGAACGCAGGGTCAGGACGCGGTGTGGGCGCGGATGAATGCGGCGATGCGGTGCGCGGCCTCCAGGCACTCGTCGACGCCGGCCACCAGCGCCATGCGCACCCGGCCGGCGCCGGGATTGATGCCGTGGGCCTCGCGCGCGAGATAGCTGCCCGGCAGCACCGCGACATTGTATTGAGCCAGCAGCTCGCGGGTGAACGCGGTGTCGCTGCCGCTGCAGACCGCCTCGGGCACCTTGGCCCACAGGTAGAAGCTGGCGTCGGGCAGCGCCACGTCCATCACCTCGGCCAGCACCGGCGTGACCTGCGCGAACTTGCGCCGGTACATCTCGCGGTTCTCGACCACATGCGCCTCGTCGTCCCAGGCGGTGATGCTGGCCTGCTGCACCGTGGTGCTCATCGCGCTGCCGTGGTAGGTGCGGTAGAGCAGGAAGGCCTTCAGCAGCGCCGGGTCGCCGGCGACGAAGCCCGAGCGCAGGCCCGGCACGTTCGAGCGCTTGGACAGGCTGGTCAGCACCACCAGGCGCTCGAGGCCGCGGCCCAGGCGCCTGGCGGCCTGCAGCGCGCCCAGTGGCGGCTCGTCGCGGAAGTAGATCTCGGAATAGCACTCGTCGGAGGCTATGACGAAGCCGTGGCGGTCGGACAGCGCGAAGAGCTGCTCCCATTCCTCCATCGGCACCACCGCGCCGGTCGGGTTGCCGGGCGAGCAGACGAAGAGCAGCTGCGTGCGCGACCAGGTCTCGTCGTCGATCTGCGACCAGTCGGCGGCGAAGTTGCGCGCCGGATCGCTGTTGGCGAAGACCGGCGTGGCGCCCGACAGGTAGGCCGCACCCTCGTAGATCTGATAGAAGGGATTCGGGCAGACGATGACCGGGCCGCCGCGCTCGCGGTCGCGGCTCGGGTCGATGACGGTCTGCGCCAGCGAGAACAGCGCCTCGCGCGAGCCGTTGACCGGCAGGATCTCGGTGTCGGCGTCGAGCGTGACGCCGTAGCGGCGCTCGATCCAGCCGGCGCAGGCGCGGCGCATCGCCGGCAGGCCGGCGGTGGCCGGGTAGGCCGCCAGGCCGTCGAGCGAGCTGGTCAGCGCGAGCTTCAGGAACTCCGGCGTCGGATGCTTGGGCTCGCCGATGCCCAGGCTGATCGGCGCGAGATCCGGGTTCGGTCGGACATCCTTGGTCAGCGCGCGCAGGCGCTCGAAGGGGTAGGGCTGGAGACGCGTGAGCAGGGGGTTCATGGGTGCCGGATTATCCGGTATCCGGCCTGTGTCCGGCTCGCGCCCGGCCCGGTCAGGGCCCGGTGCTATCATCGCGCCCGCCCCGTGATGGATGGTTGCGGGAAAATCACTTTCAGATCAAAGACTTGCGGCCGATGCGCCTGAATTCGATCAAGCTCGCGGGCTTCAAGTCCTTTGCCGATCCGACCCATTTCCAGCTGCCCGGGCAGCTGGTGGGCGTGGTCGGCCCCAACGGCTGCGGCAAGTCCAACATCATGGACGCGGTGCGCTGGGTGCTGGGCGAGAGCAAGGCCAGCGAGCTGCGCGGCGAGTCGATGCAGGACGTGATCTTCAACGGCTCCGGGCAGCGCAAGCCCGCCGCCCGCGCCAGCGTCGAGCTGATCTTCGACAACGCGTCGGCGCGCGCCGGCGGCCAGTGGAACCAGTACGCCGAGATCGCGGTGCGCCGCGTGCTGACCCGCGACGGCACCAGCCAGTACTACATCAACAGCCAGCCGGTGCGCAGGCGCGATGTGCAGGACGTGTTCCTGGGCACGGGCCTGGGCCCGCGCGCCTACGCCATCATCGGGCAGGGCACGATCAGCCGCATCATCGAGTCGCGCCCCGAGGAGCTGCGCCTGTTCCTGGAGGAGGCCGCGGGCGTCTCCAAGTACAAGGAGCGCCGCCGCGAGACCGAGAACCGCCTGAAGGACACCCGCGAGAACCTGACCCGGGTCGAGGACATCCTGCGCGAGCTTGACGCCAACCTCGAGAAGCTCGAGGCGCAGGCGCAGGTGGCGCAGCGCTTCCGCGACCTGCAGCAGGCCGGCACGCTCAAGCTGCACCAGCTCTGGTTCCTGAAGCACCGCGACGCCACCGGCGAGCAGCAGCGGGTGCGCGAGGCGGTGCTGGCGGCGACCAACGCGCTGGAGTCGCGTCTGGCCGAGCTGCGCCGCACCGAGGCGGCGCTGGAGTCGCTGCGCCAGTCGCACCATGAATCGAACGACGCGCTGCATGTCGCCCAGGGCCGTCTGGCCGAGGCGGCGATGCAGGTCAGCCGCCTGGAGGAGCGCATCCGTCATGTGGCCGACGCGCGCCGGCGCAGCCAGCAGCGGCTGATGGAGGCGCAGGCCCAGGCCGCGCAGTGGGTCGAGCGTCAGGCCGAGGCCCAGGCGCAGCTCGAAGACGTGGCTGGTCGCCAGATCGAGGCCGAGGAGCAGGCCGCGGTGCTGGCCGCGCAGCTCGAGGAGCAGGCCGAGGCGCTGCCCGCCGCCGAGGACCGGCTGCGCCAGGCCACGCAGCAGGCCGGCGCCCAGCGGGCCCGCGCCACCGGCGTGCAGCAGCAGATCCAGCTGCTGGCGGCGCAGTCGCGCCACCTCGACGAGCGCCGCCGCGAGCTCGAGCTGCGCCGCGAGCGTCTCGGCACCGAGCGGCGCCAGCTCGCCGCGCCGGATGCCGATCGGCTGGCGCTGCTGCAGGCGCAGCTCGACGAGGCCCGCGATCTGCAGGTTCAGGCCGAGGAGCGGCTGGCCGCGCTGACCGAACAGCTGCCCGAGCTGGAGGAGCAGCGCCGCGCCGCGCAGCAGCTCGCCAGCCAGGAGCAGGCGCGCCGCGCCCAGCTGGCCGCCAAGCTCGACGCGCTGCGTGCGCTGCAGGAGAAGGTGCAGCGCGGTGGCCGGCTGCCGCCCTGGCTGGCGCGTCACGGCCTGGACGGGCTGGCGGCGCTGTGGACCCGGCTGCAGGTCGAGCCGGGCTGGGAAAGCGCGCTGGAGGCGGCGCTGCGCGAGCGTCTGCAGGCGCTGGAGATCGGCCGGGTCGAGACGGTGCGCGCCTTCGAGGCCGATCCGCCGCCGGCGCGGCTGGTGTTCTGCAGCCTGGCCGAGGCCGGCCGCACCGAGGCGCCGGCCGAGGAGGCGCCGCGCCTGCCGCTGCCGACGCTGGCCTCGCGGCTGCGCCTGGGCGATGTGGCGCTGTCCGGGCTGCTGGAGGACTGGCTGGCGGGCTGCCGCACCGCGCCGGATCTGGCCGCGGCGCTCCTGCTGCGCGAGCGGCTGCGCCCGGGCGAGCTGATCCTGACGCCGGCCGGCCATGCGGTCAGCCGTCATGCGGTGGCCTTCCATGCGCCGGACTCCGAGCAGTCCGGCCTGCTGGCGCGCGCGCAGGAGATCGAGCAGCTCGACCGCCAGACCCGCGCGCAGGTGCTGCTGGCCGACGGCGCGCGCGACGCGCATGTGCGTGCCGAGGCTGCCGCCGCCGAGGCCTCGCGCCAGCTCGCCGTCGCCCGGCGCGAGGCGGGCGAGGCGCAGTCGCGCGCGCATCAGCTGCAGGTCGAGGTGCTGCGCCTGGCGCAGCAGGCCGAGCAGGCCACCCGCCGGCGCGAGCAGCTCGACGCCGAGATCGCCGAGATCGACCTGCAGGCCGAGGACATCGAGGAGCGCCGCCAGACCGATCAGGCCCGGCTGGAAGCGCTGGATCTGCAGCTCGGCGACGCGCAGGAGGCGCAGGTCGCCGCCGAGGACCGGGTGCTGGAGGCCGAGCGGCGTCTGAACGATGCCCGCGAGCAGCTGCGCCGGCTCGAGCGCGGCGCGCAGGAGGCGCAGTTCGGTGCCCGCGCGCTGGAGGCGCGCCGCGGCGAGCTGCAGCGCGCGATCGAGACTGCCACGCAGCAGATCCGCGCCGCCACCCAGACCGAGAGCCAGCTGCAGCTCGAGCTCGACGGCTTCGACGAGGCCTCGACCAGCGAGGGCCTGCAGGAGGCGCTGGCGCTGCGCATCGAGCGCGAGCAGGCGCTCTCGGGCGTGCGCTCGCGCCATGAGGAACTCACGCTGCAGCTGCGCCAGCATGACGAGCGCCGCGGCGCGCTCGAGCGCGAGCTGCAGCCGCTGCGCGACGACATCACCCGGCTGCAGCTCGAGGAGCAGGCCGCCTCGCTGGGCGGCGCGCAGTTCATGGAGCAGTTGCAGGCCGCCGGCGTCGATCTGGCGCCGCTCGCCGAGGGCATCGATCGCGACGGCGTGCGCCTGCACGGCCTGCAGGCCGAGATCGACCGGCTGCAGCGCGAGATGAACGCGCTGGGCGCGGTCAACCTGGCCGCGCTCGAGGAGCTGGGCTCGGCGCGCGAGCGCAAGGGCTTCCTGGATGCGCAGAACGCCGACCTGCAGGAGGCGATGCAGACGCTGGAGGAGGCGATCCGCAAGATCGACGCCGAGACGCGCGACCTGCTGCGCAGCACCTTCGAGCGGGTCGACGCCGGCTTCGGCCAGATGTTCCCGTCGCTGTTCGGCGGCGGCACTGCCCGGCTGGTGATGACCGGCGAGGAGATCCTCGACGCCGGCGTGCAGGTCATGGCGCAGCCGCCTGGCAAGAAGAACTCGACCATCCATCTGCTGTCGGGCGGCGAGAAGGCGCTGACCGCCATCGCGCTGGTCTTCGCGATCTTCCAGCTCAATCCTGCGCCGTTCTGCCTGCTCGATGAGGTGGATGCGCCACTGGACGACGCCAATACCGAGCGATATGCCCGTCTCGTGCGCAAGATGTCTGATCAAACGCAGTTCCTGTTCATCTCGCATAACAAAATAGCGATGGAAATGGCAGAACAGCTCATCGGGGTGACAATGCAGGAGCAGGGGGTCTCGCGCATCGTCGCCGTCGACATGGAGGCTGCCGTCTCGATGGCGGACTCATGAGATGAGCCTGTGCCTGGCAGGGCTGCCGCGCTGCGCGAGCAACGACACGACTGAAGACAAGGAAAACAGGGTCCGATGAATTCGCTGCAAATCTGGTTGGCCATCATCGGCGGCTTGGTGCTCGCCGGAGTGATCGGGCATGGTGCCTGGCAGACGCGCCGGGCCGCCGGCCGTGCCCGGCCGACCTCTGCCCCGGCCGGCACCGCCTCCGACACCGCGCCGCTGCCGCCGCCCGATGCGTCCGACTCCGGCCCGGGCACCGTGCCGATGGCGCTCGAGCCGAGCTTCGGTCCGGAGCCGGCCTCCACCCGCCCGACGGTCTTCGATGCGCTGCCGCGCGAGCCGGCCGCCGTGCGGGAGCCGGAGATGCACGCGATCGCGCCTGCTCCGGCGGTCGTGCCGGTGACGCCGATCGAGCAGCGTCTGAGCGAGGTACCGGCCGCGCTGGCGCATGCGCCGCGCCGCCACAGCAGCCCGGCCCGCATCGACGCGCTGATCGACGCGATCGTGCCGATCGGGCTGGACGCGCCGCTGTCGGCCGAGCAGGTGCTCGCGCAGGTGCCGCCGACCCGCCGCGCCGGCAGCAAGCCCTTCCTGATCGAGGGTCGCCATGCCGAGACCGGCCAATGGGAGCCCCTGGCTGCCCCGGCCCGCTACAGCGCGCTGCAGGCTGGCGTGCAGCAGGTCAACCGCGGCGGCGCGATCAACGAGATCGAGTATTCCGAGTTCGTCCAGAAGATCCAGGCCTGCGCCGATGCGCTGGGCGGCGAGGCGCTCTTCCCCGACATGCTCGAGGTGGTGGCGCAGGCCCGGGCGCTCGATCACATCGCGGTCAACCATGACGCCCAGCTGGCGATGCGCCTGCAGGCCCGGCGCGGCAGCTGGCCGCTGAGCTGGGTCCAGCAGCATGCCGCGCGCCATGGCTTCGTCGACGGACCGACGCCGGGCCGGCTGGTGCTGCCCGGCCGCACCGAAGGCGCGCCGCCGGTGCTGGAGCTGTGCCTGGACGCCCAGGCGGCCCTGGCCGACGATCCTGGCCAGGTCTGGGTCGACCAGATGTCGCTGATCTTCGACGTGCCGCAGACGCCGCGCCAGGACCAGCCCTTCAACGCCTGGTGCGCGGCCGGCCAGGCGCTGGCGATCTCGCTGGACGCCGAGGTGACCGATGATTCCGGCCAGCGCCTCCATGCCGAGTCCTTCGCGATGATCCGCGAGGATCTCGACGGCCTGTACGACAAGCTCGAGGAGTTCGGCCTGCCTGCCGGTGCGCCGGTCACGCGCCGCCTGTTCAGCTGAGGTTCAGCCGAGATCCAGCCGAGATTCAGCCGAGGGCGTGCCGCGCCTACACTGGCGCGCATGTCCCAGACCGATCTCTTCTCCGACGCTCCCTCCGAGCCGACTTCCGAGGCGCCGACCGCCCTGCGCGCAGCCGAGCTGCGTCGCCAGCTCCACCATCACGCCCACCGCTACTACGTGCTCGACGCGCCGGAGATTCCGGACGCCGAGTACGACCGCCTGTTCGCCGAGCTGCAGGCGCTGGAGGCGGCGGATCCCGCGCTGCGCACGTCCGACTCGCCGACGCAGCGGGTCATCGGCGCGGTGCTCGACGGCCTGTCGCCGGTGCGGCATGCGGTGCCGATGCTGTCGATCAAGACCGAGACGGACACCACATCGCAAGGCGCCATCGCCTTCGACGAGCGGGTGCGCTCGGCCCTGAAGCGGACCGAGTCCGACCCGCCGGTGCGCTACGCGGCCGAGCTGAAGTTCGACGGTCTGGCGATCAACCTGCGCTACGAGGCCGGCGTGCTGGTGCAGGCCGCCACCCGCGGTGACGGCGAGATCGGCGAGGATGTCACCCAGAACATCCGCACGATCGGCCAGATTCCCCTTCGACTGGCGGGCGTCGACGCGCCGGTGATCGAGGTGCGCGGCGAGGTCTACATGCGCCGCGACGACTTCGAGCGGCTCAACGAGGCCCAGCGCCAGAAGGGCGAGAAGACCTATGTCAACCCGCGCAACACCGCCGCCGGTGCGGTGCGTCAGCTCGATCCGGCGGTGACGGCGCAGCGCCCGCTGAGCTTCTTCGCCTACGGCCTGGGCGACGTGCAGGGCTGGGACATTCCGGCGACCCATGCCGGGCTGCTCGATGCCTTTGCGGCGATGGGCCTGCCGGTCTGCGCCGACCGGATCGTGGCCGAGGGCGCCGACGGGCTGGTCGCCTTCCATGCCGCGATCGGCGCGAAGCGCGATGCGCTGCCCTTCGACATCGATGGCGTGGTCTACAAGGTCGATGACCGGGCGCTGCAGCAGCAGCTCGGCTTCAAGACCCGCGAGCCGCGCTGGGCGGTGGCGCACAAGTACCCGGCGCAGGAGCAGATGACGCGGGTGCTGGCAATCGACATCCAGGTCGGGCGCACCGGCAAGCTCACGCCGGTGGCCAAGCTCGAGCCGGTCTTCGTCGGCGGCACCACCGTCAGCAATGCCACGCTGCACAACGAGGACGAGACGCGTCGCAAGGATGTGCGCACGGGCGACACGGTGATCGTGCGCCGCGCCGGCGACGTGATTCCCGAGGTGGTCGGCGTGGTGCCGGAGCGCCGCCCGCCGGACGCCGGCGAGCCCTTCGATCTGTACCAGCGCCTGCAGGGCCGCTGCCCGGTCTGTGCCAGCGACATCGTGCGGGAAGAAGGCGAGGCCGACTGGCGCTGCACCGGCGGCCTGTTCTGCCCGGCGCAGCGCAAGCAGGCGCTGCTGCACTTCGCCGGCAGGCGCGCGATGGACATCGAGGGGCTGGGCGACAAGGTGGTCGACCAGCTGGTCGACAGCGGCCTGATCCGCACGCTGCCCGAACTCTACAAGCTGGGCGTGCTCAAGCTCGCCGCGCTCGAGCGCATGGGCGACAAGAGCGCGCAGAACCTGGTCGACGCGCTGGAGCGCAGCCGTCACACCACGCTGGCGCGCTTCCTCTTCGGGTTGGGCATCCGCCATGTGGGCGAGTCGACCGCCAAGGCGCTGGCGCGCCACTTCGGCAGCATCGACCGGCTGATGGACGCCTCGCCCGAGCAACTGGTCGAGGTGCCCGACGTCGGGCCGATCGTGGCCGCTAGCCTGCGCACCTTCTTCGACCAGCCGCACAACCGCGAGGTGGTCGAGCAGCTGCGCGCCGCCGGCGTCACCTGGGACGAGCACGAGGGCGCGCCGCCGGCGCAGAGCCTGCCGCTGGCCGGCCTGACCTTCGTGCTGACCGGCACGCTGCCGACGATGGGCCGCGATGATGCGAAGGATCTGATCGAGGCCGCCGGCGGCAAGGTCAGCGGCTCGGTCTCGAAGAAGACGAGCTATGTCGTGGCAGGCGCAGAGGCCGGATCGAAGCTTGACAAGGCTCAGGCTCTGAGCCTGCCGATCCTCGATGAGGAAGGTTTGCTGAAGCTTGTCGCCTCGTTGCGGGCGGCTCAGTGGACTTCAGACGTCCAATAAGTCGCAATATCGGAAAAGCCGCGACATGAACCCCCTGAAATGAAGGATTAGGGTCCTTCTTCACCGGTTCCAGAATGTCTCATCGGTCGGGAGTGAGCTCCGGACAGGCTCTCTGGATGAGCCTGAATCGGTTCCCGGCCATCGAGTGACCTGCTTGGAAACGATGATCATGAAGAAGTTGTCGATGATGGGGGCGCTGCTGACGCTCGGCCTGCTGGCCGGTTGCGGCGGTGGCGGCGGCGGTGGCAGCAGCGACGGTGGCGCGGGAACGGGAACGACGGCGAAGACCACCACCGAGGTGATGGCCGGCGTGTCGGGCTCGACGCTGGTGCTGGACCGAGGCAGTGCCGCTGCCGGCACCGATGCCAACGCCGATGGCGTGCGTGACGATGTCGCCACCTGGATCGGCAGCCAGGGCTACACCAGCGCGATGAGCGCGGCTGCAACCCAGCTGGCCCGGGCCTATCAGGGTGCGATCACGGTCAGCACGACCGACGCCGATGCGCTGCGCACTGCCCGCACCGCGGCCAGCGATGCGGTGGAATGCGTGATGCAGAGCGCCGCCTCGATCGACGCCGGCTACAAGGCGGTGGCCGACGTGCGCCGCGTGGCCCTCAACACCGACGCACGCGCCTCGGCCTATCTGGCCTATGCCGCGGCGGTCAACGACACCGTCGTGCGTGCCCCCGAAGGCACCGGCTGCACCAGCAGCAACTGACATCGACCGGGAGCGACACGATGAAGATCAAGCTGAAGAGCAAGCACAACTTCCTGCGTCACGCGCTGGCGGGCGCAGCCGGCCTGGCCCTGATGGCTGGACACGTCACCGGTTCTGCCGCGACCGCGGGCATTTGTGATCCGGAGGGTGGCTACGTCGTTGCCTACTACAACGGCACGATGGCTCTGCCTGACGACGCAGACGCGCAACGCGCCGCGATGCGCCGTGCTCGGCATGGGGTTAACACTACTGGCACGAGTGAGACAATCAATGGCGAGGTGGTCCACTATGAGACCTTCTACTCTGCCAACACCACGCAACTGCAGGCACTGGCCACCACCTACCGCCAGTCGCTTGATGGCGTGCTGAGTTCGTACTGGGAGTATTTCTGGGATTTTCTGGGCGGCGATACCTCGAGCTGGGCTGCTCTGGCAACCAAGACAGGTGATTCTCGTTTCAGCGAACTGAGTGCTGCCTTCACTGGTCAAGTCACCAAGCAGACGGCAGACGCGCTATCCCAGATGAAGGCCGATGTGTCCAGTTCGACCACCCTGGGCAACAAGCAGAAGACCCGCATTCAGGCGCTTTACACCGAACGCCAGAAGATCACGCTGGTCAGCCAAGGCGAGCAGGGTGCGCTCTTTGCAGACAAGGGCTTCGTCAGCGTCGGCTCGCCGACTGACAGCAGCGCGCTGCGCCTGTCGCTGGCAGCTCGGCCTGGTTCGGATACCTCCGAGCTGTCCGCCAAGATGGCCGCACTGATCACACCGACCAATGTGGAGAACAATCGAGGCTTTTTCACGGCCACCCTGTCGTGGACACTTCCGAGTTCAGTCCCGGGTGTGGAAAACGACTTCGACATGCACATCATCGAACCGGCTCCTGGTTCCAAGCATGTCCATTACACGGATGAGTCGAAAGCCAAGGGCGGTGGCGGAAGTCTGCAGGGTGATGCCGGGTACTTGGACAAGGACAGTACGACAACGGGCCCCGAGCACTACTACGTTACTTGCGATGAAAGCAAGCTCGTCGAGGGTGTCTATCAGATTTCCGTGACCCAGGAGGGTCTGGAGGTTCCGACGGGAACTTATGCGACGCTGCAAATTGCCACGGCGAAATCTGGGGAAATTTTCTCGAAGACTTTCCGTGGCGACACCGTGACGGGCTATATCCAGCCCGACAAGCTGGTGCCAACCGTCAAGGTGCAGGTGTCGAAGAACGCCGCGACTGGCAAGTGGAGCGCCAGCATCGCTCCCTGAGCGCGCGACGCATCACACACGCTGGACGAGGCCACACCGAGAGGTATGGCCTCTTTTTCATCAGAGATCCTGATCCAGAGCCCGTGCCACGCCCAGCAGCGCCGGCGACACGCTGGCGTCGATGACGAAGACCGGCATCTGCGCCAGATAGGCCTGGAAGCGCCCCTTGGCCTCGAAGCGGGCGCGGAAGTCCGAGCGGTCGAGAAAGTCGCCCAGGCGCGGCACGATGCCGCCGCCGATGTAGACGCCGCCCAGCGCGCCCAGCGTCAGCGCCAGATTGCCCGCGACGCTGCCCAGCAGCGCGCAGAAGCGCGAGGCCGCCTCGACGCTGCGGGCGCATTCGCCCGAGAGCGCGCGGCGGCTGACGTCGGCCGGCGTCGATGCGGCCGCGGCCACGCCGTCGAGCTGGCAGACGGCCTCGTACAGCGCCACCAGGCCGGCGCCGCAGATCGCGCGCTCGGCCGAGGCGTGGCCGTAGCGCTCGCGCAGCACCGCGATGATCGCCTCCTCGCGCGCGTCGCTGGCCGCCAGCGTCACATGGCCGCCTTCGCCGGCCAGCGCGACCCACTGGTCGCCGGCCGGCAGCAGGCCGGACACGCCCAGGCCGGTGCCCGGGCCGATCAGCGCGATCGGGGCCTGCGGGCGGGCGCTGCCGCCGCCGACCTGGCGCAGCTCGTGCGGCTGCAGCGAGGGCAGCGCCAGCGCCAGCGCGGTGAAGTCGTTGATCACCACCAGCCGCTGCAGGCCCAGCTCGGCCTGCAGGCCCGAGATCGAGAAGCCCCAGTGGTGGTTGGTCATGCGGATCTCGTCGCCGGTGACCGGATTGGCGATGCCCATCGCCATCGAGCCGGGCTGCCCCAGGCCGGTGCCGGCGAGATAGGCGCGCACCGCATCGGCCAGCGTCGCATGCTCGGCGCAGGGCAGGGTGCGGATCCGGTCGATCGCGGCGCCGTCATGCGCGATCCAGCCGAAGCGGGCGTTGGTGCCGCCGATGTCGGCCACGAGGCGGGGATAGGGCGAACGGGAGCTCATCTGCGGGGACGTCACTCGGGAATGAAGGGCAGGGAAAGAAGGACAGGCGCCGGCCGGAAACGACTGCGGCGCGCCATCGTAGCGCGCCGCAGGTTTCGTGCCCAGAACAAGCCGGCGGGCGGCGGCGGGGGGCTCAGCGGCCCAGACGCTTCTCGGTCTCGCCGTCGAACAGGTGGACCGCGTCGGTCGACCAGCTCAGATGCACCGTGTCGCCGACCTGCTCGGCCACATGGCCGGCCAGGCGAACCACCAGCGCGCCGGCGGCGGTCTTCACCGACACATAGGTCTCCGGGCCGGTCGGCTCCAGCATGGTGATCTCGCCGGCCAGGCCGCTGGCGGCGAAGCTGATCTTTTCCGGGCGCAGGCCGTAGATCACCTTGCGGCCGGCCGGGGCTGCCGCCTGGTGCTCGGCATGGGTGGCCAGCAGCGTGCCATTCACCGACACGCCGCCGGCGGCCGCGGTGCCGCGCAGCATGTTCATCGCCGGCGAGCCGATGAACTCGGCCACGAAGACGGTGGCCGGGCGGCTGTAGATGTCGTCGGGCGTGCCGAACTGCTGCACCACGCCGCCCTGCATCACCGCGATGCGGTCGCCCAGCGTCATCGCCTCGACCTGGTCGTGGGTGACGTAGACGGTGGTGGTGCGGGTGCGCTGGTGCAGCTGCTTGATCTCGGCGCGCATCTCCACGCGCAGCTTGGCGTCGAGGTTGGACAGCGGCTCGTCGAACAGGAACAGCGCCGGGTCGCGCGCCAGCGCGCGGCCCATCGCGACACGCTGGCGCTGGCCGCCGGACAGGGCGCCGGGCTTGCGCTCGAGCAGATGCTCGATCTGCAGCATCTTGGCCACCCGGGCCACCGCCTTCTCGCGCTCGGCCTTCGGCACCTTGCGCATCTCCAGGCCGAAGGCGATGTTCTCGGCCACGTTCATGTTCGGGTAGAGCGCATAGCTCTGGAACACCATCGCGATGTCGCGGTTCTTCGGCAGCTCGTGGGTGACGTCGCGCTCACCGATGTGGATGGTGCCGCTGGTGGGGCTGTCGAGGCCGGCGATCATCGACAGCAGCGTCGACTTGCCGCAGCCCGACGGGCCCACCAGGATCAGGAACTCGCCCTTCTCGATCTCGAGATCGATGCCCTTGAGGATGTGGATGTCGCCGCTGTAGGTCTTGCGGACGTTGCGGATGGAAAGTGCGCCCATGATGAGATCCTGAATCCTTCTTAACCCTTGACGGCGCCGGCGGTCAGCCCGCGCACGAAGTACTTGCCTGCGACGACATAGACGAGGAGCGTCGGCAGCGCGGCGATCATCGCGGCGGCCATGTCCACGTTGTATTCCTTGACCGAGCTGGAGGTGTTGGCCAGGTTGTTCAGGCCCACCGTGATCGGCTTGGAATCGGCGCCGGAGAACACCACGCCGAACAGGAAGTCGTTCCAGATGTTGGTGAACTGCCAGATCAGCGTGACGACCAGGATGGGCGTCGACAGCGGCAGCACGATGCGCACGAAGATGCGGAAGAAGCCGGCACCGTCGAGCATCGCCGCCTTGATCAGCTCGTCGGGCAGCCCGATGTAGTAGTTGCGGAAGAACAGCGTGGTCGAGGCCAGGCCCATCAGCACGTGCACCGTGATCAGGCCCCAGATCGAGTCCGACAGGCCGACCCAGCCCAGCACCTGCGACATCGGCAGCAGCACCACCTGCAGCGGCATGAACACGCCGAACAGCATGAAGGAGAACAGCAGCTCGCTGCCCTTGAAGCGCCACTTGGTCAGCACATAGCCGTTGAGCGCGCCCAGCGTGGTGGAGATCGCCACGGCCGGCACGATCATCGCCATCGAGTTCCAGAAGAAGGGCTGCAGGCCGTTGCAGTCGGTGCCGGTGCAGGCATTCGACCAGGCCTTGCCCCAGGCCTCGAAGTTCAGCCCGGCCGGCAGCGCCAGCAGGCTGCCGCCGCGGATCTCGCTCATGTCCTTCAGCGAGGTCACGAGCATCACGTAGAACGGCAGCAGGAAGAACAGCGCAAAGACGCCGAGCAGGCCGAAGATGATGAAGCGGTGGACGTTTTTCATGAGGGGACTCTCCGCCGGCGCCGGGTCAGCGGCGCTGCGAGCGCAGCTCGCTGTACAGATAGGGCACGACGATGGCCGCGACGGTGGCCAGCATCACGGTGGCCGAGGCCGCGCCCAGGCCGATCTGGCCGCGGGTGAAGGCGTGGGTGTACATGAAGGTCGCCGGCACGTCGGTGGCGAAGCCGGGGCCGCCGGCGGTCAGCGCCATCACCAGGTCGAAGCTCTTGATCGCGATGTGCGCCAGCACCATCAGCGTCGAGAAGAAGACCGGGCGCATGCTCGGCACGATGATGCGCCAGTAGATCTGCGGCAGCGTCGCGCCGTCGATCTGCGCCGCCTTGATGATCGAGTCGTCGATGCCGCGCAGGCCGGCCAGGAACAGCGCCATCACGAAGCCCGAGCTCTGCCAGACGCCGGCGATCACGACGGTGTAGATCGCCATGTCGGGGTCGACCAGCCAGCCGAAGCGGAAGTTCTCGAAGCCCCACTGCTGCATCAGGTGCTCCAGGCCCAGGCCGGGGTTGAGGATCCACTTCCAGGCGGTGCCGGTGACGATGAAGCTCAGCGCCATCGGGTAGAGATAGATCGTGCGCAGCAGGCCTTCGGCACGGATCTTCTGGTCGAGCAGGATCGCCAGCAGCAGGCCCAGCGCCATGCCGATGCCGATGAACAGCACCGAGAAGATGCCCAGATTCTTCAGCGCCACCATCCAGCGTTCCGACTGGAACAGGATCTCGTACTGCTGCAGGCCGACGAACTCGTAGTTCGGCAGCAGGCGCGAGGCCGAGACGGACAGGTAGCCGTTCCAGGCGATCAGGCCGTAGATGAACAGGAACGACAGGACGAAGCTGGGCGCCAGCACGAGGCGCGGCAGCCAGTGGTCCAGCCGGGCAGCGGCGGAAGGAGTGGACATGGTGGTGACGAGGCAGGGGAGCGGGCCCTGGAGCAGGGTCCGGAAAGCATCATGGCCGCCACGGCGGCCATGATCTGGGCGCACGGGCCGGTCGCGATACCGCAGCCGGCCCGGGGATCACGCAGGGATCACTTCGTCATCGCGGCCGAGGCGATCTTGGCCTTGGCATCGGCGACCGACATCTTGTCGCTGTTCCAGAACTGGCTGACCGCGTCCTGGATCGCGCCGGCCGCGGCCGACGGCACGGCCATGCCGTGCGCGACCGAGGGCACCAGCGAGGCCGACTTGGCGGTGTCGACGAAGTCCTTGCTCGAGAGCTTGGCGCAGTCGTCGAACTTGGCCAGATCCATGTTCAGGCGCACGGGAATGGAGCCCTTGTTCAGGTTGAACACTTCCTGGAAGTCGGTCGACATGATCGCGGCGGCCAGATCCTTCTGCGCCTTGACGTTGGCCTCGTTCTTCAGCTTGAACATCGCGAAGGAGTCGACGTTGAAGGTGAAGGCCTTGGCGGTGCCGGGGGCGGCGGCGCAGGTGAAGTCCTTGCCCGGGACCTTGCCGGCGGCGATGAACTCGCCCTTGGCCCAGTCGCCCATCAGCTGCATGCCGGCCTCGCCCTTGATGACCATCGCGGTCGCCAGGTTCCAGTCGCGGCCAGGAGCGTTCTTGTCGGTGTAGCCCTTGACCTTGCGGAAGGTCTCCAGGACCTTGTCCATGGTCGCGCTCTTCAGCGTGGCCTGGTCGAGCTGCACCAGGGCCTTCTTGTAGAAGTCGGTGCCGCCGACGCCGAGCGCCACGCTCTCGAAGGTGGTGAAGTCCTGCCAGGGCTGGCCGCCGTGCGCCACCGGGATGATGCCGGCCTTCTTCAGCGCCTCGGCCGAGACGAAGAACTCGTCCCAGGTGGTCGGCACCTTGGCGCCGGCCTTCTTGAACACTTCCGGGTTGGCCCACAGCCAGTTCACGCGGTGCACGTTGACCGGCGCGGCGATGTAGTTGCCCTTGTACTTCATGACGTTGGCCACGACCGGGGGCAGCACGCTGTCCCACTTCTCGGCCTTGGCGACATCGTCGATGTTGGCCAGCACGCCCTCAGAAGCCCATTCCTGCAGCGACGGGCCCTTGATCTGGGCTGCGGCCGGGGCGTTGCCCGAGACCACGCGCGACTTCAGCACCGTCATGGCCGAATCGCCGCCGCCGCCGGCGACCGCGAAGTCCTTCCAGCTGTGGCCCTTGGACTGCAGCGTGGCCTTCAGCGCCGAGGCGGCCTTGGCCTCGCCGCCGGAGGTCCACCAGTGCAGCACCTCGACCTCGCCGGCCTGCGCCAGGCCTGCCACGGTCAGGCCGGCCGCCACGGCCAGCATCTTGCGCGCGAAGCGCGTCGTCTTCTCCATCTTCTTCATGTCTGCTCCAGTCCAGGGGGTGGGTGGGTGTCTCGCGCAGGGTACGCACAGGTCCCCGCTGACAGGCATGAAGATTAATGATGCTTTAAAGGATTAACATTAGGTGAAACCCCTGATATCTGCCGTTCAGGTGCCGCGTTCCTGCGGCATCGCCGCGGGCAGCGGCAGGCTCACCGACATGCGCGTGCCCTGCGGATGCAGCCGGGCGACCTGCACCCGGCCGTGATGGCGCTCGACGATCTCGCGCACGATCGCCAGGCCCAGGCCGCAGCCGCGCCCTTCCTGGGTGCCGCGGAAGAAGCGCTCGAAGATCGCGCCGTGCAGCGCCTCCGGAATGCCGGGGCCGGTGTCGTCGACCTCGACGATCGCGCGGCGGCGGGCGCTGTCCTCGCGGACCCGCACGGTGATCTCGGCATGGCGCCCGGCGTAGCGGATCGCGTTGTCGATCAGGTTGGCGATCGCCTCGCGGATCAGCAGCGCATTGCCGTCGATGGCCAGCGCGGGCGGCTCCTCGCCTTCGGTGTCGCTCTCGGGCTCGTCCATGCCCAGATCGGCGCCTTCGGCCAGCGCGCGCGGCACCAGCTCGGCGGTCAGCTCCTGCACCAGCCGGCGCAGGTCGAAGCGGCTGCGCCCGATCTGCGCCACCGATTCCGGCTCGGCGCGCGCCAGCGTCATCAGCTGGTTGATCAGGTGGGCGCTGCGGGTGGCGCTCTCGTGCACCCGCCGCAGCCGCGCCTGCAGGGCCGGATCCGTGGTCTCCTTCAGCGCCAGCTCGGTCTGGGCCTTCAGACCGGCCAGTGGCGTGCGCAGCTGGTGCGCCGCATCGCCGATGAAGCGCTGCTGCGCCGCCACCGAGTCGCGCACCGCCGCCAGCAGGGTGTTGACCGCCGCGGCCAGATCGCGCACTTCCTCGGGCGCGGACTCCAGCTCGATCGGCGCCAGGTCATCGGGGCCGCGGCCGCTGACCGCCTCGCGCAGCCGTGCCAGCGGCGCCAGCCCGGTGCGCACGCCGGCCCAGACCAGCGCCGACATCGCCAGCACCAGCAGCGACAGCGGCAGCGCGGTGTCGACCAGCAGGTCGCGGGCCAGCGCCTCGCGGCTGATGCGGCTCTTGGCGACCTGCACCATCATGCGCTGGCCGCGGCCGGGCTCGCCGTAGCTCAGCACGATGGCGGCGACCCGCACCGTGACCTCGCCGTCGGTCGTGTCGATGCGGGCGTCGTAGAACGAGGGCCGCTCCGGCACCAGGGCCTCGATGTCGGCCGGTGGCGTCAGCTTGTGGTTGCCGAGGATGAACTCGCCCGGCGGGCTGCTGACCATGTAGTAGACCCGGTCGTCCGGGTCGGACTCGATGATGTCGCGCGCCGCGCGGGGGAAATCGATCAGCAGGCCGCTGTCGATCGGCTTGACCTGGCGCGCCAGCGCACGCGAGGACAGGTAGAGGCCATGGTCGATCGCGCGGTCGGCATAGCGGGCCGCGACATGGTGGGTGATGACCGCCGCGGCCAGCCACAGCACCAGCTGCGGCAGCAGCAGCCAGGCCAGCAGATGGCGGCGCAGCGAGCGGCTGCCGGGCGAGACGACCGGCAGGCGGTTGAGCAGGGACTGCGGCAAGACGGGCATGGCGACCGCGAGTGTCGCCGCACGGGCAAGGACGTGTCAGTCCTGGGTTTCGAGCAGATAGCCCAGGCCGCGCACGGTGCGGATGCCCACGCCCGAGCCCTCGAGCTTGCGGCGCAGGCGGTGGATGTAGACCTCCAGCGAGCTGGGGCCGCCGCTCTCGGAGACCTCGGTCGACCAGGCCTGGGCGATCTGCTCCTTGGTGATCACCTTGCGGCGCTGGCTCAGCAGCAGGTCCAGCAGCAGCCACTCGCGCGGCGACAGCTCGACCGGCTGGCCGGCGATGGTCGTGCGCCGCGCGTCGCGGTCGAACTGCAGCTGGCCGACGCTGACCGCGTCCGTGCCGGCCGGTGCAGCCGGCTGCGCTGCCGCACCCTGGCTGCGGCGCAGCACCGCGCGGATGCGCGCCTCCAGCTCGGGAAAGTCGAAGGGCTTGGTCAGGTAGTCGTCGGCACCGGCGTTCAGGCCGGCGACGCGGTTGTGCAGCCCGTCGAGCGCGGTCAGGATCAGCAGCGGCAGCCCCGGCTTGACCGCACGCACCCGCTGCACCACCGTCAGCCCGTCGACCAGCGGCAGGCCGATGTCGATGATGCCGACGTCGAAGGCCTGCTTCGTCAGCAGGTATTCGGCCACCGCGCCGTTGTCGGCGACCTCGACCTCGAAGCCGGCTGACTTCAGGTTGGTGCCGAGCGCGTCGGCGAGGATGGCATCGTCTTCGGCCAGCAGGGCGCGCATGCGGGGCTCTCCGGGATCAGGCTTCGGGCGTGCTGCCCATCATCACCTGGCTGAAGCCGCCGTCGACATAGCTGATCTCGGCCGTCATGCCCGCGGCCAGGTCCGACAGCATGAAGGCGGCGACATTGCCCACGTCCTCGATGGTGACGGTGCGGCGCAGCGGCGCGTTGCCGGCGAACTGGTTGAGCAGCTTGCCGAAGTCCTTGATGCCGCTGGCGGCCAGCGTCTTGATCGGACCGGCCGAGATGCCGTTGACCCGGATGCCCTTCGGGCCCAGGTTGGCGGCCAGGTAGCGCACGCTGGCTTCCAGCGAGGCCTTGGCCAGGCCCATCGTGTTGTAGTTCGGCACGAAGCGCACCGCACCCAGATAGCTCAGCGTCAGCAGCGAGCTGCCCGGACGCAGGTGCGGGAAGGCCGCCTTGGCCATCGCCGGGAAGCTGTAGGCCGAGATGTCGTGCGCGATGCGGAAGCTCTCGCGCGACAGGCCGTCGAGGAAGTCGCCGGCGATGGCCTCGCGCGGCGCGAAGCCGATCGAGTGCACGAAGCCGTCGAAGCCCTCCGGCCAGGCCTGCGCCAGGTCGGCGAAGACGCGCTCGATCTGCTCGTCGCTGCTGACATCGCACTCGAAGACGAGCTTCGAGTCGAACTCGGCGGCGAATTCGGTGATGCGGTCCTTGAAGCGTTCGCCGACATAGCTGAACGCGAGTTCGGCGCCTTCACGGTGGCAGGCCTTGGCGATGCCGTAGGCGATCGAGCGATTCGACAGCAGACCGGTGATCAGAAGGCGCTTGCCTGCGAGGAAACCCATGGATTCTCCGTGTGGTTACGAGCTGAGAGGAACGAGCTGAGGGCGTGGATTGTCTCTCACTTGCCCCAGCTGTCCTTCAGACCGGTGATGCGGTTGAAGACCGGGCGGCCCGGCGCATGGTCCTGGCGGTCGGCGACGAAGTAGCCGTGGCGCTCGAACTGGAACTTCTCGTCGGGCACGGCCTGGGCCAGCGAGGGCTCGACATAGGCGGTGATGACGCGGCAGCTGTCCGGGTTCAGGCTGGCCTTGAAATCCTTGCCGCCGGCGTCCGGGTGCGCGTCGGTGAACAGGCGGTCGTACAGGCGCACCTCGGCGGCCACGCCGTCGGCCACGCCGACCCAGGTGATCGCGGCCTTGACCTTGACCGCATCGGCGCCGGGCGTGCCGCTCTTGGTGTCGGGCACGACGGTGGCCAGCACGGTGGTCACGCGGCCGTCGGCGTCCTTCTCGCAGCCGGTGCACTCGACCACGAAGCCGCCCTTCAGGCGCACCTTGTTGCCGGGGAACAGGCGCTTGTAGCCCTTCGGCGGCACCTCGGCGAAGTCCTCGCGCTCGATCCAGACCTCGCGGCCGATCGTGAACTCGCGCGCCGGCGGCGGCGTCCGGCCCTCGGCGACATGCGGCAGGGCTGGCAGCGAGCAGGGCTCCAGGTGGCCGGCGCCCATCACCTCGTCCCAGTTCGTCAGCACCAGCCTGACCGGATCGAGCACCGCCATGCCGCGGTGCGCCTTGTTCTCCAGATCGTCGCGCAGCGCGATCTCCAGCGTCGAGTAGTCGATCCAGCTGTCGGCCTTGGTCACGCCGATGCGCTCGGCGAAGAGCTGGAGGCTTTCCGGCGTGTAGCCGCGCCGGCGCAGGCCGACGATGGTGGGCATGCGCGGGTCGTCCCAGCCGCTGACATGGCCCTCGTTGACCAGCTGCGCCAGCTTGCGCTTGCTGGTGATGACATAGGTCAGGTTCAGGCGCGCGAACTCGTACTGGCGAGGGAGCGGGCGGGCCAGCAGCCCCAGCTCGGCGAGTTTGTCGAGCAGCCAGTCGTAGAACGGGCGCTGGTCCTCGAACTCGAGCGTGCAGATCGAGTGGGTGATGTTCTCCAGCGCGTCCTCGATCGGGTGCGCGAAGGTGTACATCGGGTAGATGCACCAGCGGTCGCCGGTGTTGTGGTGCGTGGCGCGGCGGATGCGGTAGATGGCCGGATCGCGCAGATTGATGTTGGGCGAGGCCATGTCGATCTTCGCGCGCAGCACCATCGCGCCGTCGGCGTGCCGGCCGTCGCGCATCTCGCGGAAACGCGCGAGGTTCTCTTCGGGCGAGCGGGCGCGGAAGGGGCTGTCGGTGCCGGGCGTGGTGAAGTCGCCGCGGCTGGCGCGCATGGCTTCAGGCGTCTGCTCGTCGACATAGGCGTGGCCGGCCTGGATCAGCGCCTCGGCCGCGCGGTACATGAAGTCGAAGTAGTCGCTGGCGTAGTAGAGATGGCTCTCGGTCTTGCCGCCGAAGGACGAGTCCCAGCCGAAGCCCAGCCACTGCACCGCGTCGAGGATGGAGTCGACATATTCCTTCTCCTCCTTCTCCGGATTGGTGTCGTCGAAGCGCATGTGGCAGACGCCGCCATAGTCGCGCGCCAGGCCGAAGTTCAGGCAGATGCTCTTGGCGTGGCCGACGTGCAGGTAGCCGTTGGGCTCGGGAGGGAAGCGGGTGCGGATCTTCGCCGGATCGGGCTCGCCCTGGCCGTGGTGCGCGCCGTCGCCGGGCGTGCCGGCCCAGCGGCGGCTGGCGTAGCTGCCCTGCTCGAGATCGCGCTCGATGATCGCGCGCAGGAAGTTGCTGGTCTTGTGTTCCGGGCCGGAGCCGTCGGCGGGGGTGTGGTTCGCGTCGCTCATGAAGTGAGGCAGGCAGGACAGCGCAGGGCTGGCAGCAGGAGGCAGGGCAGGGCGGCCGCTGGGGCGCCCTTGCGGGATCGATCGATTGTAGCCAGCGCCGCCGGCCGCGACCGATGCGGTGACCGGCGCGCCCGATCCGCGCGGGATGTCCTCACCGGTGCAGGGGATGGCGGGGTCCTGCGGCGAGCCTGCGCGGCCTGCTGCGCCGTGGGGATCGAAAAAACTCGCAAATGCCCTGCCGGAAACGGTACTTTTTCAATCCCCGGTTCCGGCGGCTGTCGGTAACACGATGCACAATCGTCACAAGCACACACAGTTACCGGGAGCGGTCATGTTCAGACAGTCCTTCTTTTCGATGGTTTCCTCGCCGTCGATTCCCGGGCAAATGAACCGGATATCCGCAGGATCGCCCGGAAAAACCTCTCAGAATTCCGGAAATTTCATGTCTTCAGCCTGCGAACCTGCCCGCACGGGTCCGTCCACGCCCGTCGAGCCGGCCAGCGGCGAACGCCTGACCGTCTTTGCCACCCGCTGGCTGCAGTCGCTGCCGGTGCCGGTGCGCCCGGTGATCACCGCCCGGCGCCATCCGCACATCATCAATCGCATGGCCCTGGCCTGGGGCGACCATCATGCGGTGGCGGATTACTTCGACAGTCTGCTGATCAGTTCCCGCCCGGATCGTCGGGGTTTTGCGGTCGAGGTGCTCGACGAGCTGGTGGATCTCCAGCAGGCGTTCATGGATGGCCGCATCGGCTGATTCAGACGCCGATTCCCGAGGCTGATTCCGATATTCCCAGGAAACTGATTTTCTGCACCGCGCAGGCCGGCAGGTCTGCGCGGTGCTGTGCGTGCACATCGGCACGCCAGCGGACTTCTGTCACGAAAGCTTCATCCCGCCTGCCTACAGTCGTCATCATTCGCTGATCCAGGAGCGTTCGCATTTTTCGCGTTCGGCTCCGAACACACGGAAGATGACACCATGGGACGCATTCTTGTCGTCGAGGACGAAGCGGCGATCGCCGAGCTGCTGTCGATGAACCTGCGCTTCGAGGGCCACGAGGTGCGCATCGCCGCCACTTCCGACGAGGCGGTGCAGGCGGTGCGCGATTCGCTGCCGGATCTGGTGGTGCTCGACTGGATGCTGCCGGGCGAGCCCGGCGTGGCGCTGGCGCGGCGCTGGCGTGCCGACGCGCGCACCCGCGACCTGCCGATCATCATGCTGACCGCCCGCAGCGACGAGCGCGACCTGGTCCAGGGGCTCGACGCCGGTGCCGATGACTATCTGGCCAAGCCCTTCTCGACCACCGAGCTGATGGCGCGCATCCGCTCGGTGCTGCGCCGCCGTCTGCCGGAAGCGCTGGAGAGCGCGGTCGAGATCGGCGTGCTGCGCCTCGATCCGGTCACCCGTCGGGTGCGTGCCGGCCAGACCGAGGTGGCACTCGGGCCGACCGAGTTCCGCCTGCTGCGCTTCCTGATGACCTACCCGGAGCGGGTGCATGGCCGCCCGCAGCTGCTCGACCGGGTCTGGGGCGACCATGTGTTCATCGAGGAGCGCACCGTCGACGTGCACATCAAGCGGCTGCGTGCCGCGCTGCAGCCGGTCGGCTGCGCCGACATGATCGAGACGGTGCGCGGCGCCGGCTACCGCCTGACCTCGAGCGTTCCGGGGACCGCTGGCGGCCTGGCCGCCTGAAGCCTTCCAGCCGCTCAGTGGAGGTGGTCGCTGAGCATGATCGCCGGATAGGCGTACTCGATGCCGATGCAGGCCCGGGCATAGAGATAGTTCATCACCGCACGTTCGCTGAGCTGGTCCAGCGGCACCTCGCCGCGTTCGTCGCAGGGAAAGCTCAGGCCTCGGCCTTCGTTGTGCAGCGAGCGGAAGCGCAGTTCGTAGTGCTGGGCTTCGCAGGTCTTGGCAGGCATGACGGTACTCCTTGACGATGCTGGTACGGACCCGGGTTCTGGTGCGCGCGGGCGGGATCCCGATGAAATCCAGTCTGCGTGCTCCCGATGTCGGCAAAGGTAAGGCAGCGGCGAAGTCTCCTGCAGGACCGGACCGTGCAATAGCGTCGGTCTGTCGGTCGCAGTCGTAACAGCGGGGCGAAGAGCGGTCAGATCACCGCTTCGGCAAGAGGTGCTCGGCGTGTGAGGGGCCGGCAGGGGCGAACACGCCCACACCGCGTGTCACCGGCTCTCGGCTAGGATGCGTGAGAAATTCCCCGCCCGCGACAAGGAGAGAACCCGATGGCCGCTGCCAGCCTGCTTGCCCTGCTCGATGACATCGCCACCGTGCTCGACGATGTCGCGGTGCTGACCAAGGTCGCCGCGAAGAAGACCGCCGGGGTGCTCGGCGATGATCTGGCGCTCAATGCCCAGCAGGTCACCGGGGTGTCGGCCGACCGTGAGCTGCCGGTGGTCCTGGCCGTGGCCAAGGGGTCGCTGCTGAACAAGGCGATCCTGGTGCCGGTGGCGCTGCTGATCAGCGTGTTCGCGCCGTGGCTGATCACGCCGCTGCTGATGGTCGGCGGTGCCTTCCTGTGCTTCGAGGGCTTCGAGAAGCTGGCGCACCGCTGGCTGCACAGCGCCGAGGAGGACCGGAGCCACCATGCCGAGCTGACGGCCGCGCTGGCCGATCCGGCGGTCGATCTGGTGGCCTTCGAGCGCGAGCGCATTCGCGGCGCGATCCGCACCGACTTCATCCTGTCGGCCGAGATCATCGCCATCACGCTGGGTGCGGCGGCCGGGGCGCCGCTGATGACGCAGGCGATGGTGCTCTCCGGCGTGTCGGTGGCGATGACGGTAGGCGTCTATGGTCTGGTCGCCGGCATCGTCAAGATGGATGACGCCGGAGCCTGGATGGTGCGCACCGGCCGGGGTGCGGCCTTCGGCGAGCTGCTGCTGCGGGCCGCGCCGCTGCTGATGAAGCTGCTGGCGGTGGTCGGCACTGCGGCGATGTTCCTGGTCGGCGGCGGCATCCTGGTGCACGGCGTGCCGGCGCTGCACCACCTGATCGAGCCGCTGGCCGCCGCGGCCGGCACGCTGGCGCCGCTGGTGTCGGTGCTGGCCGACGGTCTGGTGGGCATCGTCGCCGGCGCCCTGGTGCTGGCCGGCGTGATGCTGGTCAAGCGGCTGCGCGGCTGAGGTCAGGTCGAGCTGGCACGCCGGCCGCACGCAGCCAGCCCAGCCCCGCCGAGGTGGCGCCTGCCACCGTGCCGCGCGCCGGACGGTACTCGCAGCCGATCCAGCCCTGCCATCCGCATTGCGTCGCCACCTCGTCGATCAGCGCGAACAGGTAGGGATAGTTCAGCTCGCCCAGATCGGGCTCGTGGCGCATCGGCACGCCGGCGAGCTGGAGGTGGCCGACGCGGCCTGTGGGCAGGGTCTGGCGGATCCGGGTGGACAGGTCGCCCTCCACGATCTGGGCGTGATAGAGATCGAACTGGACCTTGAGGTTGGGCGCGCCGATGGCCTGCACGATGCGGTGCGCCTCGGCCTGATGGTTGAGGAAATAGCCGGGCATGTCGCGCGGATTGATCGGCTCGATCAGCACCTCGCGCCCCTGGGCCGCCGCCTGCGCTGCGGCCCAGGCCAGGTTGGCCTGGTAGACCTCGAGCAGTGCGGCACGCGGCAGGTCGGCCGGGGCGATGCCGGCCATCACATGGATGCGCGGGCAGTCCAGCGCCCGGGCATAGGCCAGCGCGGTGGCCAAGCCGGCGCGGAACTCGGCCTCGCGGCCGGGCAGGCAGGCCAGGCCGCGCTCGCCGGCCTCCCAGTCGCCCGGGGGCGCGTTGAACAGCACCTGCTGCAGGCCGTGGGCCTTCAGTCGCGCGGCGATCTCCTCGGCCGGGAAGGCGTAGGGGAACAGAAATTCGACACCCTCGAAGCCGTCCGCCGCGGCGGCGGCGAAGCGGTCGAGAAAGTCGTGCTCGTTGTAGAGCATGGTGAGATTGGCGGCGAAGCGGGGCATGGCGAGGCGCCGGAGTCCACCCGGGTTCAGCTCAGCGCCGCGACTGCTGGCGCAGCGCGCGCACCGTCTCGCGCAGCATCGGCTTGAGGGTGTCGAGCGTGGCCACCGGCAGGCCGGTGCGCTGGGTCAGCGATTCGGCCTGGCGCACGCTCAGGTCGGCGGCGCACAGGAGGTAGTGGGCCGGATCGATGCCCAGGCGGTCGCGCAGGTGCAGCAGCCGGTCGACATGCGGCGCCGGGTCGCCGGTCAGGCACTGCAGCGCCAGCGGCCGGCGGCTGTCGAGCAGGAACAGCGCGTCGAGCTTGTGGCCGTCGTCCTTCGGCCAGGACAGGCCGATGTCGCGGCCGACCGAGAAGTCCGCGCCGACATTGAGCAGATGGCGCAGCGCCAGCATGAAGGACCACCACTCCAGCCAGCCGCCTTCGAAGAAGCGCCGGTTCTCCACCGAGCGGTGCAGCGACAGCCGAACCACCGGATCGCCCGGCTGCGACAGGTACTTGGCCAGCAGGCCGCCCTCGGCCAGCTCCTGGCAGAAGTCGCGCAGCGCGCAGGCGTCCTCGGGGGTGCGCCGGCTCAGGTCGAGATTGATGAAGCTGTAGTCCTGCTTCTGGGCGCTGCGCACCCGCTCGATGATCTCGCCGAGCAGGCGCGGCTGCTCGGCGATCTGGCCGGCGATCGCGTCGAAGGGCCCGGAGGTGTCGAGCGCACGCGGATCCAGGTCGACGGTGGCCTGGTGCTGGCGCAGCCAGTCCAGCACCGGAGCGACCTGCACCTTGCTGCAGAAATGGTCCGAGCTGGTCGGGTCGAAGTCCATCGGCATCGAGTAGACCGACGGTGGCGCCTCCTGGCTGCCGGCCTGGGCGGCCTCGGCCGCCTGCTGGCGCAGCGTCTCGATCTCGGCGCGGGCGGCGGTCAGGTCGCGCCGGGCGGCGAAGTAGCGGGTCAGCATCGACTGCACGAAGCGCACTGTCGGATAGACCGCGTTGTCGGTCCGGCAGGACGGGCAGGGCAGCGACGAGCCGATCAGTTCATCGGCCTGCTCGGACAGGTGCCCGCAGCGGTTGCATCGGTAGAGAGCCATGGAGTTCGGTGCAGAGCGTGAAAGCGGAGCGGGTGCCGGATTATGCGCTGCGGGGTGGGCTCTTTCAGTCCGGGCCGGCCCGGCGGATCGGTCCGGTCGTGCCATCGGTGACACTCTCGGCCATGAGCGCTCCCCGACTGCTGCTGGCCCCGATGGAGGGCCTGCTGGATTTTGTTCTCCGTGACATGCTGACCCGCGCCGGTGCGATCGAGCGCTGCGTCAGCGAATTCATCCGCGTGACCGACACGCTGCTGCCCGAGCGGGTCTTCCACCGCATCGTGCCGGAGCTGCGCGACGGCGCGCGCACGCCGGCGGGCGTGCCGGTGCGCGCGCAGCTGCTCGGCTCCGATCCGGCCTGTCTGGCCGACAACGCCGCGCGCCTGGCCGGGCTGGGTCCGGCGGGCATCGACCTGAACTTCGGTTGTCCGGCCAAGGTGGTCAACCGCCACGGCGGCGGTGCGGCGCTGCTCGACCAGCCCGAGCTGATGTGGCGCATCGTTTCGGCGGTGCGCCGGGCGGTGCCGGCCTCGATGCCGGTGTCGGCCAAGATGCGCCTGGGCGTGGATGACGACGCGCAGGCGCTCGATGCGGCGCGCGCCGCCGCCGAGGGCGGCGCCTGCGAGATCGTCGTGCATGCGCGCACCAAGGCCCAGGGCTACAAGCCGCCGGCCTACTGGGACCGCATCGCCGTCCTGCGCCAGGCGCTGCCCGCGCTGCCGATCGTCGCCAATGGCGAGATCTGGACGCCGGACGATGCCCGGCGCTGCCTGCAGGAATCGGGCTGCGACGCGCTGATGCTCGGACGCGGCATCGTCGCCGATCCGGGCCTGGCGATCGCGATCGCCAGCGGCGGCGGGCGACAGCTCGACTGGCCGGAGGTGCTGGAGCTGCTGGCCGACTTCTGGGTGCTGGTGGGCCGGCATTTCGAGCCCGGCTACCGCGCCGGCCGGCTCAAGCAGTGGCTGCAGTTCCTGCGCCAGCGCCATCCGCAGGCTGCCGAGGCCTATCTGCGGCTGCGCACCGTCACCGATTCGCGGGCGATCGCCGTCGGTCTGTTCGGGGCGGAGCGGGCGCAGGCGCTGGAGCTGGCGCTGGCGGAGTCGCGCGTGGCGGCCTGAAGCCGTGGCAGGGCGGTCCGCTCGGCCAGCGGCTGATCCTGATGCGTGGCGATGATCTCCCCGACATCGTTGGCGGGCAGCAGAAAAGCGGTCGAGCTGCTGCCGCGTCGGCGCAGCACCGCCGCCACCCGCGCCAGCAGCTCGCGCGGCGCGTAGGGACGCGAGAGGCAGTCGTCGGCGCCGGCGTCGAGCGCCTCGATGCGCGAGCGTGCGTCCGTGCCGTCGACCAGGCAGATGCGTGCTGGCCGGCTCGGCAGCCGGCTCATGCTCTCGAGCTGGGCCAGATGCTCGCTGCCGTGCAGCAGCACATCGATCTCGTCGTCGGCCAGCCGGGCCTGCACCTGCGCCAGGCCATGGACCACGCTGACGCGGTGGCCGTGGCCGCGCATCAGCGTCTGCAGTCGGGTGGTGTCGCTGAACGGCAGGCCGGCCAGCAGAAGATGCCAGGAGGCGGTGGCCGCGCCCGGGGTCAGAGCGGGCAGCGGCGACAGCGCGAAGTCATGCGTGACGGGTCGTTCCATGGCGATCGAGCCTATCGAGACGTTGACGTGACCATGCCTCGAACAGGGCCGCCCGGACCGCCCGGTTTACCTGCACTTACCTTTGCTTCACCCATGCCTGGGAGTGGGTTACGCTCGCGCCCCTTCCGTCACCGATCGATACCGGATCCGCAGCCGATGAACAACGCCGCCACCTCTCCCGTTCCGCCCGATGCCGCCGCGCTGGCGGCGCTGCAGGCCTTCCTGACGGACCTGCCGGCCGGCGCGATGACGCTGGAGCGGCTCGACGGCTTCCTGTCCGCGCTGAACTGCGCGGCCAGTCCGCCCGGGCCCTCGGTCTGGCTGGCGCAGGTCTGGGGCGAATCGGCCGAGGCCCAGGTCTCCTTCGAGAACGAGGCCCAGGCGCGTGCGATCGCCGGCACGCTGATGAAGCTGCACGAGTCGATCGGCGCGGCGCTGGAGCGTGGCGGGCGCGGCGGCGCCTCGCATCGCCCGCGTCTGGCCCTGCGGCCGGACGGCCTGCCCGGCGGCAACGACTGGGCCTCGGGCTTCGTGCTGGGCATGCAGATCGCGCCGGAGGGCTGGCAGCCGCTGCTGGCCGACGACGAGGCCGGCCAGGCGCTGGTGCCGATCATGATGCTGCACCACGAGCACGACGAGGACGAGGCGCTGCGCCCGCCGCCGATCGATGCCGCGATGCGCGCCGAGCTGCCCGAGGTGCTGGCCGATGTGCTGCTGCAGCTGCACCAGCAGCTCGCCCCGGCGCGGCGCGAGCTGCAGCGCAGCGAGCGCCAGGCGCTGACCTTCCGCCGCAGCGCGCCGAAGGTCGGCCGCAACGACCCGTGCCCTTGCGGCAGCGGGCGCAAGTACAAGGCCTGCTGCGCGCTGCAGGCCGGCTGAAGCGCCGGCCGCGCGTCAGGCCGCCGAGCGCCCCCGGGCGGCCACCAGCGTCTCCAGGCTCTGCGTGCGGATGCCGTAGAAGTCCTTGATCGCGGCGATCTGCGCGCGCACCGCCTCGGCGTGGCCGGCCGGCGTGTGGCGGCGGCGCACCGCCAGCAGCATCTTGTTCTTGTTGGTGTGCTCCAGCGAGATGAACTCGAACACCTGGGTGTCGTAGCCCTCGGCGTCGAGCAGCAGCGCGCGCAGGCCGTCGGTGACCATCTCGGCCTCCTGGCCCAGGTGCACGCCGTGCTGCAGCACCGGGCGCAGGAGCGCCGGCATCGTCATCTGCGGGCGCACTTCCTTGTGGCAGCACGGCGAGCACAGGATGACGGACGCCCCGGCGCGCAGGCCGTAGTCGATCGCGTAGTCGGTGGCGATGTCGCAGGCGTGCAGCGCGATCATCACGTCCAGGCCGGCGGGCGTGTAGTCGCGCACGTCGCCGGCGTCGAAGCGCAGGCCGCCGAGCTGGTGGCGCTCGGCCGCGGCATTGCACAGGTCCACCAGCGGCTGGCGCAGCTCCACGCCGGTGACCTCGGCGCGGCGTCCCTGGCCGGCGAGCCAGTCGTGCACCGCGAAGGTCAGGTAGCCCTTGCCGCAGCCGAAGTCGTGCACCCGCACCGGCTCGGCCGGATCGCGCCCGCCCAGGCCGGCGTCGGCCAGCGCCGAGGAGAACACCTCGACGAAGCGGTTGATCTGGCGCCACTTGCGCGACATCGCCGGGATCAGCCGCTGCTGCGCGTCGGTCACGCCCAGGTCGTGCCAGAAGGGGCGCTCCAGCGACAGCAGGCGATGCTTCTCGCGGTTGTGCTCCTCGGCGGCCGTGTCTGAGGCGGCGTCCGTGCCCTCGTCGTCGGCGGGCGCGCTGTTGCGGCCCACCCGCAGCAGGCTGCGGTCGCGGCCGCCCTTGGTCTTGACGGTGAACTGCGCCTCCTGGGTGCGGGTGTGCAGGTGCGCGTTCTCGAAGGCACCGGTGGCGATCAGGCCGTCCAGCAGCGCCGGCACCTCGGTCAGCGGGTGGTTCTTGGTGATGTCGCGGGTGGCGTGGCGCCAGACCAGCTGCAGATGCGGCTCGCCGCGCAGCAGCACCGGGCGGGCCAGCACCTTCTCGAGATCGGCCTCGGGGCCGCGGTAGCGGCCCAGCGTCAGGCGCACCAGCTGGCGCGCGGCCAGCGCGGTCTCGATCAGGCGGAAGAATCGCTCGCGTGCGGTGGGCTCCGGTGCGGGCTGCGGCGCGGCGCCGGGAATCAGGTCGGTGAACATGGGGCGGATTGTCGACGATGGCGCATCTTGATGCGGCGCAGGCTCCGTGCAAGCCGGGCCGGACAGAATCGTCCGACGTGTCCGACAACGACAGGCCCCGCCCCGCAGGAGACATCGCCCCGTGCCCAGCGCCTTCAACTTTGCCGCCTCGCCCTTCGACTGCCTGGACGCCGACGAGCGCGACCGGGTGCGCCGCAGCGTCGACATCGAGTATTTCCGCGAGGGCGCGGTCATCCTGGCGCCCGGTCAGGAGCCGACCCATCTGTTTGTGCTGATCAAGGGCCATGTCCAGCAGTGGGACGGCGACGAGCAGCAGGGCAGCTACGGCCCCGACGACTGCTTCGACGGCCGTGCGCTGGTGGCCGGCCGCGCCAGCAGCCGCTTCGTCGCCGCCGAGGAGGTGGTGACCTACCGGCTCGCGAAGGAGGCGGTCTCGGCGCTGATCGCCTCGAACGTCACCTTCGGCGCGCTGCTGTTTTCCGACCTGTCGAACAAGCTGGGGGCGCTGGCCGAGCGCAGCAGCCAGCACGAGCTGCAGTCGCTGACGATGGCCCGCGTCGACCAGGCCTTCCTGCGCCCGGCGCATTTCGTCGATGGCCAGGCCTCGATCACCGAGGTCGCGCGGGTCTTCCAGACCCAGCGCACCACCAATGTGCTGGTCGAGGACCGGGCGGGCGACGCTCCTGGCGACGGTCCGGTGCGGCTGGGCATCTTCACCGTCACCAGCCTGCCCAAGGCCATCCTGCACGGCACGCCGCTGGATCGGCTGCCGGTGCGCGAGCTGGCGAACTTCGACCTGGTGACGGTGCGTCCGGACATGCCGCTGTTCGATGCGCTGGCGCTGATGATCCGCCACCGCATCCACCGCCTGGTGGTGGCCGAGGGCGAGGGCCCGGATCGGCGCATCGTCGGCTTCCTGCAGCAGCTCGACCTGCTGAGCTATCTCTCCAACCACTCCTACCTGATCACGCTGCAGATCCTGCAGGCCGAGAGCATCGAGACGCTGAAGGAGGCCGCCGGCCAGATCACCCGGCTGATCGGGGTGCTGCACCGCAGCGGCACCCGGGTCGGCATGATCGCGCGGCTGGTGCAGGAGCTGAACGCGACGCTGTTCGAGCGCGCCTGGCAGCTGATCGCGCCGCCGGAGCTTGTCGCCAACAGCTGCCTGTTCGTCATGGGCAGCGAGGGCCGCGGCGAGCAGCTGCTCAAGACCGACCAGGACAACGGTCTGGTGCTGCGCCAGGGCTGGACGCCGCCGCCGGAGCTGGATCTTGCGGCCGTCTGCGCGCGCTTCTCGGCGGCGCTGGCCGACTTCGGCTATCCGCCCTGTGCCGGCGGCATCATGATCAGCAACCCCGAGTGGCGCGACGACGAGCAGGCCTTCGCGCGGCGGGTGCGGCGCTGGCTGCTCGAGCCCACGCCCGACCACCTGATGGCGCTGGCGATCTTTCTCGACGCCCACCCGGTCAGCGGGGATGCGGCGCTGCTGCACGGCCTGCGCGAGCAGGTCTGGGCCTTTGCCAGCGACAACGCCGGCGTGCTGGCGCGCTTTGCCGGCGCGGTCGAGGCCTTTGCGCAGCACGGCAGCGGCTGGTGGAGCCGCATTCTCGGTCTGGGCCTGGGCGAGGGCGCACGCGAGCAGCTCGACCTGAAGAAGGCCGGCATCTTTCCGCTGGTGCACGGCGTGCGCAGCCTGGCCTTCGAGCACCGCCTGACCGAGACCGGCACGGTGGCGCGCATCGAGGCGCTGATGGCCGGCGGCCACCTCGAGCCCCGGCTGGGCGCCGAGCTGATCGAGAGCCTGCACTTCTTCATGGACCTGAAGCTCAAGGCCGGGCTGCAGGCGATCGAGCAGGGGCGGGCGGCCGGCTCCGGCATCGCGGTCGAGCGGCTCGGCAGCCTGGACCGCGATCTGCTGAAGGACACGCTGGCGGTGGTCAAGCGCTTCCGTGTCCATCTGCATCACCACTACCGCCTGGAGATGCTGTGATGCTGCCCGACCTGATGGGGCGCGGCTGGCGCCAGCTCTCGCGTGAATGGCAGCGCCGGCGACTGCGCGATCCGGCGCTGGCCTTTCTCTACGAGAGCGCGCCGCCGCAGGAGTGGGTCTCGATCGACTGCGAGACCACCGGGCTGGACCGGCGCCGCGACGAGATCATCTCGATCGGCGCGGTACGCATCGTCGGCGACCGGCTGATGACCAGCGAGGCGCTGTCGCTGCTGGTGCGCCCGAGCCGGGCGATCTCGGCCGACAGCGTGCGGGTGCACCGGCTGCGCGAGCGCGATGTCGCGCAGGGGCTGGCGCCCGAGGAGGCGATGCACCGGCTGCTGCGCTTCATCGGGGCGCGGCCGCTGGTGGGCTACTACCTGGAGTTCGATGTGGCGATGCTCGAGCGCATCCTGCTGCCGATGGCCGGCGTGCCGCTGCCGCAGGAGCGCATCGAGGTCTCGGCGCTCTATCACGACTTCAAGTTCCGCCAGCTGCGCGGCCATGAGCAGGACCGCAACATCGACCTGCGCTTCGACACGCTGATGCATGACCTGGGCCTGCCGCGGCGCGATGCCCATGACGCGCTCAACGATGCGGTGATGGCCGGGCTGGCCTTCGTCAAGCTGCGCCATCTGGTGGGTCTGCCGGGCTGAAACGACGACACCCGGCCGAGGCCGGGTGTCGCGGGGGACCGGGCCGGAGGTCCGCGGACCTCGGGCGGTCAGTGCAAGGCGATCAGTGACCCGAGGCGCCGGCGGCACCCAGGCCGGTTTCCGAGCGGACCTGCTGGGCTTCGAAGGCCGCACGTTCCTGCTGGGCCTGCTTGCTGCGGTCGAGCAGCGAGAAGATCCAGATGCCGACGAAGGCGATGGTCATCGAGAACAGCGCGGGCGAGCTGTACTGGAACCAGGCCGAGCCCTTCGGATTGCCCAGCGTGACTTCCCACACCGAGGGCGACACCACGGTCAGGCCGACCGAGCTGATCAGGCCCAGGAAGCCGCCGATCACGGCGCCCTTGGTGGTGCAGTCCTTCCACAGCACGCTCATGAAGAGCACGGGGAAGTTGGCCGAGGCGGCGATCGCGAAGGCCAGCGAGACCATGAACGCGATGTTCTGCTTCTCGAAGGCGATGCCCAGCACGACCGCCAGCAGGCCCAGCGACAGCGTGGTGATGCGCGAGACCTTCAGCTCGGCAGCGCTGTCGGCCTTGCCCTTCTTGATCAGCGTGGCGTAGATGTCATGCGACACCGCCGAGGCGCCCGACAGCGTCAGACCGGCCACCACCGCCAGGATGGTCGCGAAGGCCACCGCCGAGATGAAGCCGTAGAACACGTCGCCACCGACCGACTTGGCCACCAGCACCGCCGCCATGTTGGCCGTGCCCGCGCCGCCCTTGATGACACCCTTGGCGGTGTCGGCGAACTCGGGGTTGGTCAGCACCAGGGTGATCGCGCCGAAGCCGATGATGAAGATCAGGATGTAGAAGTAGCCGATCCAGGTGGTGGCCCAGAACACCGACTTGCGGGCTTCCTTCGCGTCCGGGACGGTGAAGAAGCGCATCAGGATGTGCGGCAGGCCTGCGGTGCCGAACATCAGCGCCATGCCGAAGCTGATCGCCGAGATCGGATCCTTCACGAAGCCACCCGGGGCCATCAGCGCCTGGCCGATCTTGGCCGGGTCCATCGCCTCGGCCTTCGACGCGGCAGCAGCAGCGGCAGCCACCGCTTCCGGCGTCTGCGCGACCGCCGCGCTGGCGGCAGCGGCAGCCACCGCCGCGGTCTTGGCATTGGCGGCGATCGTGGCCTTGACCTCGACGCCCTTGGCGAAGAGTGCCTCCGGCGAGAAGCCGAACTGCGCCATCACCATGAAGGCCATGAAGGTCACGCCCGACAGCAGCAGCACCGCCTTGATGATCTGCACCCAGGTGGTGGCGGTCATGCCGCCGAACAGCACGTAGACCATCATCAGCGCGCCGACGATGACCACCGCCAGCCAGTAGTCGAGGCCGAACAGCAGCTTGATCAGCTGGCCGGCGCCCACCATCTGCGCGATCAGGTAGAACGCGACCACCACCAGCGTGCCCGAGGCCGCGAAGGCGCGGATCGGGGTCTGCTGGAAGCGGTAGCCGGCCACGTCGGCGAAGGTGAACTTGCCGAGGTTGCGCAGCCGCTCGGCCATCAGGAAGGTGATGACCGGCCAGCCGACCAGGAAGCCGATCGAGAAGATCAGGCCGTCGTAGCCGCTGGCCATCACCGCGGCGGAAATGCCCAGGAAGGAGGCGGCCGACATGTAGTCGCCCGCGATCGCCAGGCCGTTCTGGAAGCCGGTGATGCCACCGCCGCCGGTGTAGAAGTCGGCGGCCGACTTGGTCTTGGCCGCCGCCCACTTGGTGATGTAGAGCGTGCCCGCCACGAACAGGGCGAACATCGCGATGGCGGTCCAGTTGGTCGCCTGCTTGGCGGCGGTGCCCATGTCGGCACCGGCTGCCAGCGCGGCGCCGGCACCGAGGGTGCCCGCCAGCGCGAGGAGAGTCTTCAGCGTGCGGCTCACTTGGAGACCTCCTGCATGATTTCCTTGGTCAGACGATCGAACTCGTCATTGGCCCGGCGCACATAGATGCCGGTGATCACGATGGTGAAGATGATCACGCCCATGCCGATTGGCACGCCCAGCGTGGTCACGCCTTCGCCCATGCGCTGGCCAAGGAACTCCTTGTTGAAGGCGATCAGCGAGATGTAGCCGTAGTACACGACCATCATCAGCAGCGTCAGCCACCAGCCGAAGCTGCTGCGCTTGCTCTTCAGTTCCGCATACTTCGGGTTTGCCCTGATGCGGGCGACCACAGGATCTGACATTTGGTGCTCCGGATTGGAATGGTTGTTGAATATCCGGATTTCAGTCTAGGAAGTGATACTGACCAAATACTGACCGTTTGTTGATATTGATCTTGCTGGCCGGTTTAATGAGTGCTAGGGTTTTTACTAACTATTGATGGGGATCAATGGTTTTGGGGGGTCGATAGTGGCCGCGTAGTTTCTGACATTTTTCTTACTGAAATTGGTGTTTATTGGTACCGCTTTGTGTGTGGTATCTGACCTACTTCTGACAAGCCGCGCCAGCGTCGAGGAAGTCGCGGCGTCACCACGCTGGCGTGGTGGTGCGGCTCTGCCGGATCGTGCTTTTTGCACACATCATGGGGTATGTGATCGCCCCCTTGAGGTCGACCCGGATCCTTGGGCTGTCCACGGACATCTTGCTCCGCTAAAAGAGACTGTTTTTCCATTTCAGGGCGATGCTCGCGCGCCAGCATGGGGGCCTGCATCGCCTGCGGGGTGACCGAGGACGGGAAATTCTCGGTCGGTGACAGGATCAATAACAGGGTTAACCCTCATGAGCGGATTCAAGATCTCGAGTTTGGCGGGTGCCGTCAATGTGATTTCCGGCAAGGAATCAGCAGAAACCCTGACGGGTGGTGATGGCGCTGATGAAGTGTTCGGCTACGGCAGTGCCGATTCCCTGGCCGGTGGTGGCGGGGAAGACACGGTCTGGGGCGGCTGGGGCAACGACACCCTGCTGGGCGGCGCCGGTGCCGATCTGCTGGTCGGCGAGCTGGGCGACGATCTGCTCGACGGTGGCCAGGACGGTGACACCTACCGGGTCAGCGGCAACAGCACGACCGGTTTTCACGGCCACGACACCTACAAGGACAGCGGCACCGACGGCATCGACCGCATCGTGGTGCTGGGCACCGGCGACGTCGACATCGGCATCAAGGGCTTTGCGGCCACCGGCATCGAGGAGATCGACGCCCGGGGCGCGACCGGCACGGTGAGGCTGCTCGACACCAGCGCAGCCAGCCTGATCGATCTGCGCGGCGTGACGATCACCGGCACGAACCTGGTGATCGACGGCGGCAACGGCAACGACACGATCTTCGGCAGTGCAGCGGCCGACACGTTCGTGGCTGGCAGCGGCGACGATGTGCTCGACGGCGCGGGCGGCGGCGATACCTACCGGGTGACGGGCAACACCACGACTGGCTTCCAGGGCTACGACACCTACAAGGACACTGGGACCGAGGGCATCGACCGCATCGTGGCGGTGGGCACCGGCAACGTCGACATCGGCGTGCGGGGCTTCTCGGCCACCGGCATCGAGGAGATCGACGCCCGGGGCACGACCGGCACGGTGCGGCTGCTCGACACCGGCGATGCCAACCTGATCGACCTGCGCGGGG
This sequence comes from Sphaerotilus sulfidivorans, assembly GCF_013426975.1. Taxonomy (GTDB): domain Bacteria; phylum Pseudomonadota; class Gammaproteobacteria; order Burkholderiales; family Burkholderiaceae_C; genus Sphaerotilus; species Sphaerotilus sulfidivorans. Next base: position 30,597 of record NZ_JACCPY010000009.1, on the reverse strand, counting down.
TGACGGTGCTGGGCACGAACCTGGTGATCGACACCGGCAGCGGCAACGACACCGTCTTCGGCAGCGCGGCGGCCGACCTCATCGTGGCGGGCAGCGGCGAGGATGTGCTCGACGGCGCGGGCGACGGCGACACCTGGCGGGTGAGCGGCAATACCACCAGCGGTTTCCAGGGCCACGACACCTACAAGGACACCGGCACCAGCGGTGTCGACCGCATCGCCGCCACCGGCACCGGCAACGTCGACATCGGCCTGAAGGGCAACTTCAGCGCGGCTGCCTCCGGCATCGAGGTGATCGACGGCAGCGGTGCGACCGGCACGGTGCGCATCCTGGGCGAGAGCAGCGCCAACCTGATCGACCTGCGTGGCATCACGATCACCGGCACGAACGTGGTGATCGACGGCGGCAACGGCAACGACACGATCTTCGGCAGCGCGGCGGCCGACACTCTGGTCAGCCACAACGGCGAGGATGTGGTCGACGGCGCGGGTGGCGGGGACACCTATCGGGTGACGGGCAACACCACGACCGGCTTCCACGGCTACGACACCTTCAAGGACAGCGGCACCAGCGGCACCGACCGCATCGTGGCCACCGGCACCGGCCCTGTCGACATCGGCCTGGCCGGTGCGTTCAATGCCGCGGCCACCGGCATCGAGGTGATCGACGGCAGCGGGGCGACGGGCACGGTGCGCATCCTGGGAGACAGCACAGCCAGCGTGATCGACCTGCGCGGCATCACGATCACCGGCACGAACGTGGTGATCGACGGCGGCAACGGCAACGACACGATCTTCGGCAGCGCGGCGGCCGACACCCTGGTCAGCCACAACGGCGAGGATGTGGTCGACGGCGCGGGTGGCGGGGACACCTATCGGGTGACGGGCAACACCACGACCGGCTTCCACGGCTACGACACCTTCAAGGACAGCGGCACCGAGGGCATCGACCGCATTGTGGCGCTGGGCACCGGCAACGTCGACATCGGCGTGCGGGGCTTCGCGGCCACCGGCATCGAGGAGATCGACGCCCGGGGTGCGACCGGCACGGTGCGGCTGCTCGACACCGGCGATGCCAACCTGATCGACCTGCGCGGCGTGACGGTGCTGGGCACGAACCTGGTGATCGACACCGGCAGCGGCAACGACACCGTCTTCGGCAGCGCGGCGGCCGACCTCATCGTGGCGGGCAGCGGCGACGACGTGCTCGACGGCGCGGGCGACGGCGACACCTGGCGGGTGAGCGGCAACGCCACCAGCGGTTTCCAGGGCCACGACACCTACAAGGACACCGGCACCAGCGGTGTCGATCGCATCGAGGCCATCGGCACCGGCAACGTCGACATCGGCGTGCGGGGCTTCTCGGCCAGTGGCGTCGAGCAGATCGATGGCCGTGGCGCGACCGGCACGGTGCGGCTGCTCGACACCGACGCGGCCAACCTGATCGACCTGCGCGGGGTGAGCGTGGTCGGCACGAACGTGGTGATCGACGCGAACTTCGGCAACGACACGATCCACGGCAGCGCGGGCGCGGACACGATCGTCGGTGCCGGCGGCAACGACTGGATCGACGGCGGCGAGGGCGGCGACACCTACCGCGTCACCGGCAACGAGGCCGGTGGCTGGTCGAGCTTCCACAACCACGACACCTGGCGCGACAGCGGAACGACCGGCGTCGACCGCATCGTGGCGGTGGGCACCGGCAACGTCGACATCGGCGTGGCGGGCAACTTCAGCGCGGGGCTCAGCGGCATCGAGGAGATCGATGCACGTGGCGCGACCGGCACGGTGCGCCTCTACGGGGACGGCAGCGCGACGCTGCTGGACTTCCGCGGTGTGACGCTGCAGGGCACGAACATCGTCATCGACTCGAGCCATGGCAATGACACGGTCTACGGCAGCGCGGCGGCCGACACGCTGCTGGCGAGCTGGGGCGAGGATGTGCTCGACGGCGCCGGCGGCGGCGATACCTACCGGGTGACGGGCAACACCACGGCCAGCTTCCAGGGCCACGACACCTACAAGGACAGCGGCACCAGCGACATCGACCGCATCGCTGCCACCGGCACCGGCCATGTCGACATCGGCCTGAAGGGCAACTTCAGCGCCGCGGCCTCCGGCATCGAGGTGATCGACGGCAGCGGTGCGACCGGCACGGTGCGCATCCTGGGCGAGAGCAGCGCCAACGTGCTGGACCTGCGCGGCATCACGATCACCGGCACGAACGTGGTGATCGACGGCGGCAACGGCAACGACACGATCTTCGGCAGCGCCGCGGCCGACACCCTGGTCAGCCACAACGGCGAGGATGTGATCGACGGCGCGGGTGGCGGTGACACGTTCCGGGTGACGGGCAACCTCACCACCGGCTTCCACGGCTACGACACCTTCAAGGACAGCGGCACCGAGGGCATCGACCGCATCGTTGCCGTGGGCACGGGCAATGTCGACATCGGGGTGCGGGGCTTCTCGGCCACCGGCATCGAGGAGATCGACACCCGGGGCGCGACCGGCACGGTGCGGCTGCTCGACACCGGTGACGCCAACCTGATCGACCTGCGCGGGGTGACGGTGCTGGGCGCGAACCTGGTGATCGACACCGGCAGTGGCAATGACACCGTCTTCGGCAGCGCAGCGGCCGACCTCATCGTGGCGGGCAGCGGCGACGACGTGCTCGACGGCGCGGGCGACGGCGACACCTGGCGGGTGAGCGGCAACACCACGACCGGCTTCCAGGGCTACGACACCTACAAGGACACCGGCACCAGCGGTGTCGATCGCATCGAGGCCATCGGCACCGGCAATGTCGACATCGGGGTGCGCGGCTTCTCGGCCACCGGCATCGAGGTGATCGACGGCAGCGGCGCGACCGGCACGGTGCGGCTGCTCGACACCGACGCGGCCAACCTGATCGACCTGCGCGGGGTGAGCGTGGTCGGCACGAACGTGGTGATCGACGCGAACTTCGGCAACGACACGATCTTCGGCAGCGCGGGCGCGGACACGATCGTCGGCGCCGGCGGCAACGACTGGATCGACGGCGGCGAGGGCGGCGACACCTATCGCGTCACCGGCAACGAGGCCGGCGGCTGGTCGAGCTTCCACAACCACGACACCTGGCGCGACAGCGGCACGACCGGCGTCGACCGCATCGTGGCGCTGGGCGCCGGCCATGTCGACATCGGCGTGGCGGGCAACTTCAGCGCCGCGGCCTCCGGCATCGAGGTGATCGACGGCAGCGGTGCGACCGGCACGGTGCGCATCCTGGGCGAGAGCAGTGCCAACCTGATCGACCTGCGTGGCATCACGATCACCGGCACGAACGTGGTGATCGACGGCGGCAACGGCAACGACACCATCTACGGCAGCGCGGCGGCCGACACGCTGCTGGCGGGCAACGGCGATGATGTGCTCGACGGCGCAGGCGGTGGCGACACCTACCGGGTGACAGGCAACACCACGGCCAGCTTCCAGGGGTACGACACCTACAAGGACACTGGCACCAGCGGTGTCGACCGTATCGCCGCCACCGGCACCGGCAACGTCGACATCGGCGTGCGGGGCTTCTCGGCCACCGGCATCGAGGAGATCGATACCCGGGGCGCGACCGGCACGGTGCGCTTGCTCGACACCGGCGACGCCAACCTGATTGACCTGCGCGGTGTGACGGTGCTGGGCACGAACCTGGTGATCGACACCGGCAGCGGCAATGACACCGTCTTCGGCAGCGCAGCGGCCGACCTCATCGTGGCGGGCAACGGCGAGGATGTGCTCGACGGCGCGGGCGACGGCGACACCTGGCGGGTGAGCGGCAACACCACCAGCGGTTTCCAGGGCCACGACACCTACAAGGACACCGGCACCAGCGGTGTCGACCGCATCGCAGCCACCGGCACCGGCAACGTCGACATCGGCCTGAAGGGCAACTTCAGCGCCGCGGCCTCCGGCATCGAGGTGATCGACGGCAGCGGTGCGACCGGCACGGTGCGCATCCTGGGCGAGAGCAGCGCCAACCTGATCGACCTGCGTGGCATCACGATCACCGGCGCGAACGTGGTGATCGACGGCGGCAACGGCAACGACACGATCTTCGGCAGTGATGGTGCGGACACCTTCGTCAGCCACAACGGCGAGGATGTGATGGATGGGGCAGGTGGCGGCGACACCTACCGGGTGACGGGCAACACCACGACTGGCTTCCACGGCTACGACACCTTCAAGGACAGCGGCACCAGCGGCACCGACCGCATCGTGGCCACCGGCACCGGCCCTGTCGACATCGGCCTGGCCGGTGCGTTCAATGCCGCGGCCTCCGGCATCGAGGTGATCGACGGCAGCGGGGCGACGGGCACGGTGCGCATCCTGGGAGACAGCACAGCCAGCGTGATCGACCTGCGCGGCATCACGATCACCGGCACGAACGTGGTGATCGACGGCGGCAACGGCAACGACACGATCTTCGGCAGCGCCGCGGCCGACACCCTCGTCAGCCACAACGGCGAGGATGTGATCGACGGCGCGGGCGGCGGCGACACGTTCCGGGTGACGGGCAACCTCACCACCGGCTTCCACGGCTACGACACCTTCAAGGACAGCGGCACCGAGGGCATCGACCGCATCGTGGCGCTGGGCACGGGCAATGTCGACATCGGCGTGCGGGGCTTCGCGGCCACCGGCATCGAGGAGATCGACGCCCGGGGTGCGACCGGCACGGTGCGGCTGCTCGACACCGGCGATGCCAACCTGATCGACCTGCGTGGCGTGACGGTGCTGGGCACGAACCTGGTGATCGACACCGGACACGGCAATGACACCGTCTTGGGCAGCGCGGGCGCGGACACGATCGTCGGCGGCGCAGCGGACGACCTGCTCGACGGCGGCGAGGGCGGCGATACCTTCCAGATCAGCGGCAACGAGGCGGGGGGCTGGTCCGGCTTCCATGGCTACGACACCTTCAAGGACAGCGGCGCCGGCGGCACCGATCGCATCGTGGCGCTGGGCAGCGGGCCGGTCGACATCGGCCTGCGCTCCTGGGTCGACACCGGCATCGAGCAGATCGATGCCAGCGGCGCCGCCGGCACCGTCCGGCTGCTGGGCGACACCGGCAACAATCTGTTCGACTTCCGCAGCACGACGCTGACCGGCGCCAATCTGGTCATCGATGCGAACCGGGGCCATGACACCGTCTTCGGCAGCGCCGGCGACGACACCATCGTGGCCGGTGCGGGCGACGATCTGCTCGACGGTGGCGACGGCAGCGACACCTACCGCGTCACCGGCGGCGTCTACGGCAGCACCGAGTTCATGGGCTGGGACACCTGGGCCGACACCGGCCTGGATGGCACCGATCGCATCGTCGCGATCAGCGCCGGCAGCATGGACATCGGTGTGCGCGACCTGTCGGCCGGCGGCATCGAGATCCTGGATGTCCAGGGGGTTGCGGGGCAGGCCCGGCTGCTGGGCACCAGTTCCGACGACATCATCGATCTGAGCGGCACGACGGTGCAGGGCAGTCTGCTGATCGACGCCGGTGGCGGGACCGACCTGGTGCTGGGCTCGTCCGGCAACGACACCCTCCTGGGCAGCGGTGGCGCCGATTCGCTGGCCGGCGGGGCAGGCAACGATGTCTATCGCATCGGCCGCGATACCAGCCTGGACGTGATCTGGGATTGGGACGACACCGAGGGCAACCAGGATGTGATCGAGTTCGATGCCGGCATCAGCGCCGAGCAGCTCTGGTTCCAGCGCCTGGACGGCTTCCTCGAGGTCACGATCCTGGGCACCTGGAACCGCATCTACCTGATGGACTGGGACACCGATCCGGCCGCGCGCATCGAGGTCTTCCGCACCGCCGATGGCCGCACGCTGCAGGCCGCGCAGGTCGACACGCTGATCGAGGCGATGTCGGCCTTCGCGATGCCCTCGATCGGCACGACCACGCTGCCGGCTGACCATCAGACGGCGCTGCAGCCGGTGATTGCGGGTACCTGGTCTTCCTGAATGTAAAAACCATGTCCTGAGTGATGCATGTCAGGCAGATGTTCGCCGGGCGGTCCAAGATGTCCGTGACAAACGGACGCAAGGACCGGCCGCAGGCGGCATCTGACCGCTCTTCGCGCGCTGGCCGCAAACCCCCTCGGGAGAGAAGGAGACAAGCACATGGCAGCACTCGTGCATGACGAACCCTGGGTGGACTGGATGCAGTCCTGGTCCCCGGCCGGCTGGCTGGGCATGGCGAACCGGGCACCGGCCGCCTCCGCCGATCTGGTGCGCCGGCGCCAGCGCGACCTGCTCGAGCATGCCCGTGCGCACAGCCAGTTCTACCGGCGCCATCACGGCCGCCATCCCGGCGCGCTGATGCCGGCCTGGCAGGATCTGCCGCCGGTCGACAAGACCACGCTGATGGCGAACTTCGACCAGTGGGTCACCGATCCGGCGATCACCCGCGCCGGGGTCGAGGACTTCCTGGCCGACCGCTCGCGCATCGGCGAGGACTTCCTGCGTCGCTACGCGATCTGGACCAGCTCCGGCACCAGCGGCGAGCCGGGCATCTTCATCCAGGACAGCGGCGCGCTGGCGGTCTACACCTCGCTGCTCGAGAGCCGCATGGATCGCCGCTTCGCGACCCAGCGCTGGTGGCCGATGGCCGCCAGCGGCGCCTTCGGTCCGTGGGGGCTGCAGCCGCGCAGCGCGCTGGTGGCCGCGCTCGACGGCCATTACGCCAGCGTCTCGTTCTGGCGCCGGCAGTGCCGCTTCAATCCGGTCTCCGGCAGCGCCTCGCGCGCCTTCTCGGTGACGCAGCCGATCGAGGAGATCTGCGCCGGCCTGCAGGAATGGCGGCCCGCCTTCCTGGCCAGCTATCCCAGCATGCTGGCCGAGCTGGCGCGCCAGCAGCAGGCCGGGCGGCTGCGGCTCACGCCCCTGGCGCTGTGGGCTGGCGGCGAGGGCCTGCCGGCGAGCACCCGCGACTGGATCGAGTCGGTCTTCGGCGCGCCGGTCATCAACGACTACGGCGCCTCCGAGTGCCTGAGCATCGCCTTCGAATGCCCGCACGGTCGCATGCACCTGAACGACGACTGGGTCGTGATGGAGCCGGTCGACGCCGATGACCGGCCGGTTGAACCCGGCACGCCGTCGAAGGCGGTGCTGCTGACCAATCTGGCCAACCGGGTGCAGCCGCTGATCCGCTACCGCCTGGGCGACAGCGTCACGATGCATCCGGACGACTGCCCCTGCGGCAACCACCGGCCGTCCTTCACCATCGAGGGCCGCGGCGACGACACGCTGCGGCTGCGCGACGCGCGCTCGGCCGAGGTGCGGCTGTCGCCGCTGGCGGTGACCACCGTGCTGGAGGAGGGGGCCGACCTGCACCGCTTCCAGCTGCTGCAGACCTCGGCCGATGCGCTGTCGCTGCGGCTCGACGACAGCCTGAGCAGCGATCCGGCGCGCCTGCGCGAGCGGGCGCTGGCGGTGCTGCGCGACTATCTGCGCCGCCAGGGCCTGCCCGAGATCAAGCTCAGCGTCGATGCCGCGCCGCCCAGTGTCGACCCGGCCAGCGGCAAGCTGCGCCAGGTCATCGTGATGGCGGACTGATCAGTCGCCCTTGAAGCCGCTGCTGCGCACCACGCCTGCCCAGCGGCGCGCCTCGGCCACCAGCAGCCGCTCGGCTTCGGGCCGCGAGCTGCCGGTGATCGAGAAGCCCGCCTCGCCCAGCTTCGTGCGGGTCTCCGGATGCTGGAGCGCGCCGACCGTCTGGCGCTGCAGCAGGTCGAGCAGCGCGGCCGGCGTGCCGGCGGGCGCCATCAGCATGAACCAGGCCGAGACATCCAGCGCCGGCCAGCCGGCTTCAGCGAAGGTCGGCACCTCCGGCAGCGCGGCCAGGCGCGCGGGCGCGGTGGTGGCCAGCGCGCGCATGCGGCCGCCGCGGATCTGCGCCAGGCCCAGCGCGGTCGACACGAAGGCACCGGCCACATCCCCGGCGATGACCGCGGTCACCGCGTCGCCGGTGGCCCGGTAGTGGACCGGCTCGACCGTGAAGCCGGCGGCCTCGCCGAGCATGTCGGCGGCGAAATGGCCCGGCGTGCCGGCGCCGAAGGTCGCCAGGTTGGTGCGGTCGCCCCGCGAGCGTGCAGCCTTGACGAAGGCGGCCATCGTGGCGTGCGGCGAGCTGGCCGGCACCACGAACAGGAAGTCCGAGCGCACCGCCTCGCTGATGCCCGCCAGCTCGCGGGCCGGCGCATAGGGCAGCTTCTCGAAGGCGGCCGGCGCGATCGCGATCGAGCCGACCTCGCCCAGCAGCAGCGTCGTGCCGTCGGGCGCTGCCCGCGCGACGGCCTGGGCGGCGATCTGGCCGCCGGCGCCGGCGCGGTTGTCGACGATCACCTGCTGACGCAGCTGCTCGGCCAGACGCTGCGCCAGCAGGCGCGCGACCATGTCCGGGCCGGTGCCGGGCGGAAAGCCGACGATCAGCCGGATCGGCCGGTCCGGCAGACCCTGGGCCGAAGCGATCGGCCCCCAGGCGGCGAGCGGGGTCAGGGCTGCGGCCGCCAGCAGGCGGCGGCGGGCGAGAGCGGTCATGCGCGGGTCTCCTCGGTCTGGACAGGACCGGAGTCTGTGCGCCGTGCCGCCGTCCTCCTGTCGTCCGGGAGGTCGACAGGGTCAACCCGCAGCGGCCGGTGCGGGTTCAGTGCGGCGAGTGACCGAAGCGGGCGAACAGCTCGCTGCGGAAATGCAGCCCCAGCCGCTCGAAGGCGCGCGCCCGGTAGGTCTTGACGGTCGACAGCGTGAGCCCCAGGTCGGCGGCGATGCCGTCGTGGCTCCAGCCGCGCAGCAGCCGCTCGCAGACATCGAGTTCGCGCGGGGTCAGGGCCGCGCAGGCCTGCAGCAGCCGCTGGCGCGGATCGGCGGCCGATGCCGGTGCATGGGGGCGGCGCGCCAGCGCGAGATGGCGCTGCACGCTGGAGCGCACCAGCGGCGCCAGCATGGCCAGCGTGTCCTGCTCGGTCGGCGTGAAGCGGCCCTGGTGCTCATGGTGGTAGAGATTGATCGCCAGCAGCGAGCCGTCGGGCTCGACGCTGGCCACCGACAGCCGCTCGACCACCCGGTGGCGGCGGTAGATCAGTTCGCGGTGCGCCGGGCTCGGGGCCTCGTCGCCGTGCATGCGCAGCACCTGCGGCCCTGTGGGCGATCCGCCGGGACGCAGCCGCGCGAAGCTGCGGTCCTGCCGGTACAGGCCGGCGTCCCGGTAGGCGCGAAAGCAGTCCTGCGTCGCGTCCTCCACGCCCCGGCTGGCCGACAGGTGCAGTTCGGGCGGCAAGTCCTGCGGATGCAGCCGGTAGACCGACCAGGAGGCCGCCCGCACCGTCTCGTTCAGGGCGGCCAGCGCGCGGGCGGCGAAGTCCTCGCGGCCGATCGCGTCGATCAGGCCGGTCAGGGCGGTCTGCACATGCGGGGCGGAGAGATCGGTCAAGCGCTGTCATCCTCAGGGTGGACACAAGGCCGGGGCCGGGCGACCGATGATCGGATCCCCGCCCGGACCGGAGCCCGATGATGACACCCGCCCCCTTTGCCTGCCCACCCGGCCTGACCCCGATGGCGCATCTGCGCTGCGAGGTGGGCGCCCTGGCCAGCCTCGGTGCCGCGCCGGCCGGCGAGCGGCGTTTTGTTCCGCTGGGCGCCGGCGAGGTCAGCGGGCCGGAGCTGTCGGGCACGCTGGTCGAGGGCGGCATCGACTGGCAATGGATGCGCAGCGACGGCGTGCTCGAGATCGCCGCGCACTACGTGATCCGCGCCGACGACGGCGCGCTGATCGAGGTCCGCAGCGAGGGCCTGCGCCACGGCCCCGCCGAGGTCATGGCCCGGCTGGCCGCCGGCGAGGCGGTGCCGCGCCAGGACTATTTCTTCCGCACGCTGGTGCGCTTCACCACCGGCGCGCCCGCCTGGGCGCATCTGAACCGGGTGATGGCGCTGGCCACCGGCGAGCGCCGCGCCCGCCAGGTGCTGCTGGACCTCTACCGCATCAGCTGAGCGGGCCGAGGCGCTCGGGCCCGCCAATGACATCGTCGGCGCGCAGCCGCGCGATCTCGTCCTCGCCGTAGCCCAGCTCGCGCAGCAGCGCCGGCCCGTGCTCGCCGATCGAGGGCGGCGCGTGGCGCAGCGGCAGGCGCTGGCCGTCGAGCGCAAGCGGCAGCAGCGGCAGGCGCGTCTCGACCGGCTGGCCGGCGCCGCTGGCATCGGCCGGCAGCGTGACCGGCGCCAGGCCGCCGGTGGCCGCCAGGTGCGGATCGTCGAAGAGCTCGTGCGGGCGCACGATCGGCGCGTAGGGCAGGCCGATGCGCTCGAAGCGCGCCGACAGCTCGGCCGCGTCGAAGCCGCCGAAGCGCTCGCGCAGCAGCGGCAGCAGCCACTCGCGCGCGCGCACCCGGTCGTTGTTGCCAGCCAGGCGGGCGTCGTCCTTCAGGTCGCTCCAGCCGAAGGCCTCGCACAGCAGCGTCCACTGGGTGTCGCTGACCGCGGCCAGGAAGATCTGCTCGCCCCCGGCGACCTCGAACACGTCGTACAGCCCCCAGGCGCTGATGCGCGCGGGCATCGGCGCGGCCGGGCGGCCGGTCACCGCGAACTGCATCATGTGCTGCGCCATCAGCAGCACGTTGTTCTCGAACAGCGCGCTCTGCACCTGGCGGCCGCGGCCGGTGCGCTCGCGCTGGGCCAGCGCCGCCAGCACGCCGATGGCGCCGAACAGCCCGCCCATGATGTCGTTGACCGAGCTGCCCGCGCGCAGCGGCCGCCCCGGCGGGCCGGTCATGTAGGCCAGGCCGCCCATCATCTGCACCACCTCGTCCAGCGCGGTGCGGTGCTCGTAGGGGCCGGGCAGGAATCCCTTGTGCGAGACATGGATCAGCCGCGGATTGAGCCGCTCCAGCACCTCGAAGCCCAGGCCGAGCCGCTCCATCGTGCCGCTCTTGAAGTTCTCGCTGAAGACATCGGCGCCGGCGGCCAGCCGCAGCACGATCTCGCGGCCGCGCGCGCTCTTCATGTCGAGCGCGATGCTCTTTTTGTTGCGGTTGAACATGCCGAAGAAGCCCGCGCCCGAGCCCAGCAGCCGGCGGGTGTTGTCGCCGGCCAGCGGCTCGACCTTGATCACCTCGGCGCCCAGGTCGGCCAGCACCATGCCGCAGCTCGGGCCCATCACCATGTGGGTGAACTCGATGACCCGCACGCCGGCCAGCGGCAGCGCGTCGTCGTGGCCCGGGGTCGGGGCCGCGCTCATGCGGCCTCCGGTGCGGTGGTGACGCCGGCCGGCCGGCGGCCGTCGGCGTAGACGAAGCCCGGGGGCAGTCCGGCCTCGGGCGTCATGCCGTGCAGCGGCTCGCCCGGCAGACCGGCGCGCAGCACCTCGCGCGCGGCCATCAGCCGCTCCAGGTCGATGCCGGTGTCCAGGCCCATGGCCTCGAGCATGAAGACCAGGTCCTCGGTGACCACATTGCCCGAGGCGCCCGGTGCGTAGGGGCAGCCGCCCAGCCCGCCCTGCGAGCTGTCGAAGGTGCGCACGCCCGCATCCAGTGCCGCCAGCACATTGGCCAGGCCCAGCCCGCGAGTGTTGTGCAGATGCGCGGCGCCCAGATGCCGGCCGATCGCCGCATGGACCTGGCGGAAGCGCCGGCGCACCTGCGCCGGGTCGGCCATGCCGGTGGTGTCGGACAGGCCGACCTCGTCGGCGCCGGCCTCGACCGCGGCGGCGGCCAGCCGCACCACCTCGTCCTCGGCCACCGGGCCCTGCAGCGTGCAGCCGAAGGCGGTCGACATGCCGACCTCCAGCGCCACGCCGGGCGCGACGCGGTCGCGCAGCCGGGCGATGGCGCGCAGCTCCTCGAGCATCTGCGCGCGGCTGCGGCGCACATTGGCCTGCGAGTGCGCCTCGCTGGCCGACAGCGGCAGCGTCAGCTTGTGGGCGCCGGCGGCCAGCGCCGCCTCGGCGCCGCGCAGATTGGGCACCAGTGCCATCACCGTCCAGCCGGGGCGCGTGACCGCATGGCGCACCACCTCGGCCACGTCGGCCATCTGCGGCAGGCGCGAGGCCGGCACGAAGGAGCCGACCTCGATCTCGCGCACCCCGGCGGCGTGCAGCGCGTCGATCCAGGCCAGCTTGGCGGCGGTCGGCATCACCGCGGCGAGGCTCTGCAGGCCGTCGCGCGGGCCGACCTCGCTGATCAGCACCGCCGGAGCGGCGGGAGACAGGAGGGGCATCGGGAATCCTTCGGTTGTTCTGTAGAATGAAACATGCGTTTCAATGAACGATCAGGATCATAGCCGATGCCCCGCAAGTCCACGAACCCGTCGGTGGCCGACGAGGGCGCCGCACCCGGCGGCACCGCGGCGGTCGACCGCGCGCTCAGCCTGCTGTCGGCCTTCCGGCCGGGCGACCGCGCGCTGGGCGTGACCGAGCTGGCCGAGCGCACCCGGCTGCACAAGAGCACCGCGCTGCGGCTGCTGAACTCGCTGGCGCATGCCGGGCTGCTGGTGCGCGACGAGACGGGCGGCTGGTCGCCGGGGCCGGAGATCGACCGGCTGGCGCAGGTGCGCGCGGCGGCCTTTCCGCTGGAGGCGGTGGCGCTGCCGCTGATGCGCGCGCTGGTGGCCGCCACCCAGGAGAGCGTGGCGCTGCATGTGCGCTCCGGCGCGCAGCGGCTGTGCCTGCTGCGGGTGGATTCGCCGCATCTGCTGCGCGACCATGTGCGCGCCGGCGACCTGCTGCCGCTGGAGCGCGGCGCCGGCGGCCGGGTGCTGCTGGCCTTTGCCGGCGAACCCGGCGCGCTGCACGAGCAGATCCGCCGGGAGGGCTATCTGCTGCGCACCGGCGACCGGGTGGCCGGGCTCACCGGCATCTCGGCGCCGGTGTGGCGCTCAGGCGCGGCCGGCGCCGCGCCGGTGCTGGTGGGGGCGCTGACGCTGACGGTGCCCGAGCCGCGCATGCGCCCCGAGCTGGTCGGCGCGCTGCGCGAGACGGCCGCGCGGCTGAGCGCGGCGCTGGGCGCGGGCTGAGCTTGGGAGGTGGGCGTGCAGGGCCGGCCTCAGCCGGCCACGGCCGGCCGCACCTCGATCACCCGGCGCGCGGGCCGCTCCGGTCGCTCGGCGCGGGCGCGCAGCTGGCCGCAGCCGGCGTCGACGTCCTGGCCGGCGGAGCGGCGCAGGCGGGTGAGCACGCCGCGCTGGTTGAGCCAGCGCGCCATCTCGGCGGCGCGCTCCCAGCTCGGGCGGCGGAAGCCGCTGCCCTCGACGCTGTTGAACGGGATCAGGTTCATCATCGCGTACTTGCCCGCCAGCAGCTCGGCGATGCCTTCGAGCTCGTCGTCGCCGTCGTTGACGCCCTCGAGCAGCGTCCACTGGTACTGGATCGGGTACTGGGTGGCGCGCGCGTAGTCCTCGGCCAGGCGCACCAGCTCGGCCGGGGCCAGGGCCGGTGCGCGCGGCAGCAGCTCGGCACGCAGCGCGGGCCGCGTGGTGTGCAGCGACAGCGCCAGCGCCGGCTTCACGCGCCCCTGCGGCAGGCGCTCGAACACCCGCAGGTCGCCGACGGTGGAGAACACCAGCTCCTTGTGGCCGATGTTGCCGGCGGTGCCGAGCAGCTCGATGGCGTCCATCACCTCGTCGAGGTTGTGCGCCGGCTCGCCCATGCCCATGAAGACCACGCGGCGCACGCCCTTCAGGCCGGGGCGCTGCTGCCGCGCCAGCGCCACCTGCGCGACGATCTCGGCGCTGCCGAGCTGGCGCACCAGGCCGCCCTGGCCGGTCATGCAGAAGCGGCAGCCCACCGCGCAGCCCACCTGGGTGGACACGCACACGCCGCCGCCCTTGGGCCCCGCCGGCAGCAGCACGCTCTCGACCATCTGCCCGTCGCCCAGCCGCACCAGCAGCCGCGCCGAGCCGTCCTCGCCCGGATGGCTGGCCTGCAGCCGCGCCAGCCCGGCCAGCTCCTCGCGCAGCGCGGGCAGCGCTTCGAGCAGCGGCTTCGGATAGAAATGCTCGGGCGCATGGGCGCCCCGGTCATGCGGGTGGGCCTGCGCCCAGTGGCGCAGCACGCGCTGCACATGGGTCGGTCCGGCGCCCAGGGCGTGCAGTCGGGAGGTGAGGTCGGGGAGGCGCATGGGCGTGATTGTCGATGATGCCGGGCCGCCGCCGGACCGGCGGGCACACCGGCATCAAGGACCGGTCTCGGAGCCTGCGCCTCGCAGGCTTCACTTTAAATAGAAGCCGAACAGGTTCTGAGGCGTTGCCGAATCACCGTTTGGTGCAGCGGCCGAGGGTATCTGGGTATAAGGCGTGCGAACCACCATCAGGCCCAGGCCTTGCACCGACAATTCCATGGTTCCGCCGAAGTTGTAACCTCCGCGCGGATCCTTGGCGACTCCAAGGAGATAATCGGCCGACACAGGCGTGGAACCCGGGATGGCCTTGATCATGCGATTGGTGGCTACATCATAGGAACGCCACAGGCTGGAGCCGGAATTCATCGCGATATAGTTGCCGTTGCGGTCCATCGCCCACAGGCCAGAAAACTCCGACGAACTGTTCAGGCCGCAATCGGCGGGCAGATCGACCCGGGGCAGCCACTGGCCCGAACGGCGACTGGCGAGCGTGCAGCCGCTGAACAGCAGCACGTCCCCGCTGGTGCCGTCCGGCACACGCAGCGCCCAGTTGCTGGACAGCGCCGCGCCCAGATCCGCCGAGACATCGCGGGCTGCCGCCCAGGTGCCCGAATCAGGGGACCAGACCGACAGCAGCGTGGCTCGGGTGACCGTGGCGGTCGTCTGCTGGAACGCGGCCGCGACAGTGCCGTCCAGACCGACGGTGATTCCATGCAGCGTGGCGCTTGAGGATCGGTCTTCCAGGGCCTCGGCCACGGGGGTGGCGCCGAAACCTGCCGCGACCGTGCCGCGATAGGCCACAAGGTCGGACGTGTCGCTTGTGTTGGTCTGCTCGCCGACCAGCGTGATGCGGCCCGCCTTGTCCATGCCCATCTGCACTTGCTGACCGAGCTTGCGCATCGTGCCGATCGGCCACCCGGTGAAGGACTGCACTCGGTAGCCGGCTTCGCTGGCTTGGCGCATGGCCACAGCCACATGGCCGGTGCTCACCGCTGCTTGCTGCCCGTTGAACAAGATGGCGACGTCGCCGCGGTCATTGATGACCGGAATCGCGTCACGGGCGGCGTTCTTCGACTCCAGGATCGCCACGGGCGCTTCCCATGCCGTGCTGCCCGACAGGCGGCGGGACACGTTCAGGATGTACATCGAGAGACAGCCCTCGCTCCCGGTGCAGTCACGGGAACTGGACCAGAGCACGACCGCCTGCCCATTCGGTGACACGGCCAGAGCCGGCAACTGGATGCCGGTCATGCTCGTGGAGGGCACCGTCTTCGCCGCACTGTCGATGGCCACAGGTGCGGACCAGACCGGCGCACTTCCTGCTGGGCCGGCTGCACCGTCCACGACCTGCAGCGACTCGCCGCCCGAGCCGTCCTCTTGCAGGAAGGCGAGCACCGCCGCGCCGGTATCCGACAGACCGACCCGATAACGGCTGTACAGCGTGCCGCCAATGACATCGCCGACACTCGACTCCAGCAACTGGCCTGGCTGCCATGTGCGTCCGCTCAGCACGCTGGTCGCGCTGGCTGCACAGGTGACACGCACGGAGGTCACTGCCTCCGAGGCGACGGTGCCGTTGCCCCCTGCGACGGTGCAGTTCTGGCCGGCGGGCTGCGTGCCCACCGTCACCGCATAACGGGCGCCGCTGGCCAGCCGGGTCGGGAAGCTGAAGGAGCCGCTGGTCGTGAGCGACAGCGCATCGTCACCATTGTTTTTCAGCGTGAGACTGCCTGACAGGCCCGATACCGTGCCGCCAATCGCATACGTAGTGATTCCGGGGGCAGGATTGGTGGAGTCACCGCTGCCGTCTTCGCTGTCCCCTCCGCCGCAGGCGACCAGTATTCCGGCAGATCCGGCCAAAAGGACCGTGGCCCACGAACGGAAAGCAGGATTCTTTTGATCGGACATACTGTACATTCTGCACTCCATGAAAATGCTCGCGCCTGAATTTTCGAGCAGGGGCATGTCTGACTTGCAATAGTCAGTTCATCGACTTGGCTGAAAACCTGCCGAGCTCTTGAATGCGGCCGTGATGCGAAAATAATAATTGCGGGCGGCTGGTGTGACAATGTACCGGGGAAGCAACCTGAGACCAGGAATGCACTGCCTTGGTGCAGTGGTGTGCGTTTTGACGGACTGTGAGTTACATCGTCGGCAATTTTTCTTGAAATTGAAATTCTGCGCACATCAGATCTTTCGTCATTGATGCGCATGGTGTTGTTCGAGTGAATATTCACATGGCGAGGACAAGGCTGGTAACAATCAGGCTGGAAGCGCCGCGACAGACCGCCTGCGCAGACCGCTGGCACAGCGCAGGTCGTGCATTTGTACAAGCGACCTGAGTGCTGCCTGCCGCTCTTGGCCGAGCCACTTACAACTTCATCTCCAGCCTCACCGCCCACGCCGTGCTGCTGCGGCCCCAGGTGGTCGCGGTCTGGCGGGTGGTGGCGCCGTCCACCGTGGTGGTCGAGACGCTGTCGCGGGCGGCGAGGTTGCTGGCGGAGACGCGCAGCTTCAGGTCCGGCGCGAAGGTCCACAGCGCGTAGGCGTCGATGACCTGGCGGGTGTCGACGGTGGCGGTGCGGCTGGCGTCGAGCTGCACCGCGTAGCCGGGCGTGAAGCTGATGCTGCCGCCCAGCGTCAGCGGCGTGCCGCGCACCCGCCAGTCGGCGCCGGCGCCGGCGCTCCAGCCGGGCTGGCTGTCGAGGCGGTTGTCGGGGCCGGAGAGCGATTCCACCCGCGAGCGGTAGACGCTGAGGTTGGCGCGCAGATCGACGGCGGGCAAGGGCGGGGCGTTTTCGGCGCGCGGGCCGAGCAGGGCGGCCAGCTCGGCGGCCCGGGCCTTGGCCTCCAGCTCCAGCCCGCGCGAGCGTGCGCGGCCGATGTTCTGCGGCCGCGAGACCCAGCGCAGCGCCTCGTCGCCGGTGTTCTCCAGCGTGACCTGGCTGCGGATCAGGTCGTCGATGCGGCGCTCGAAGACGCCGACGCTGAACACGCCGCCCTGCGCCAGATGCTGCTCCCAGGCCAGGTCCAGGCCGGTGGCCAGCTCCGGGCGCAGCGCCGGGTTGCCGCCGCGGTCGGGGTTGATCTCCAGATTGCTGCCGCTGGCGCGGGTGCTGCGGGCGATCATCTGCGTCAGCGTCGGCGCCTTGTAGCTGCGGGTCAGGCCGGCGCGGATCAGGCTGCGTCCGCCTTCCTCCAGCCGGTAGACCGCATGCAGCATCGGCGCGGTGACCCGGCTGCGGTTGACCCCCTCGGCCTGGCCGGCGGTGCCGGTGCTGCCGCGGGTGTCGATGCGCTCATGGCGCAGACCGGCCTGGACGGACCACTGCGGCGTGGGCGTCCATTCGTCCTGGATCCACAGCGAGGTGCGGCGGCTGCGCGACTGCAGCGCGTCGCCGAAGTCGCCGTCGAGCACGCGGGTGCTGCCGTCGGCTTCGGTCTGCAGCGTGCTGCGGCTCTCGTCGCGGCGGCCGCTCTCCAGCTCCCAGCCCAGCGCGAGCAGATGGCGGCCTTCCACCAGCGGCCGGCTGGCCTTGCCGCCGGTGCTCAGCCAGCGGTCGCGGCCGTCGCGCTCCTCGTCGATGCGGCGCAGCGGGCTGCCGGCGGCATCGGCCTCGGTGCGCCGGCTGCTGCCGTCCGAGCGCGAGCCGGTGGCGCCGGCGCGCAGCTCCAGCCGCAGGCCGTCCGCCAGCCGGGTCTGCCACTGCGCGTTGAGCCGCGCCAGCGAGAAGCCGCTCTCGCCGGAGGTGGCCGCCTGGGCATAGTCGGCGCTGCCGGCGCGGGTGAGCAGCGTGCGGCTGCCTTCGCTGACACTCTCGGAGCGCAGCAGGAAGGGCATCAGCGCGAAGCTCTCGCCCGCGCCCAGCCGCCACTGCACCCGCCCGCCGGCATGCAGCGAGCGGCGCCGCGAGCGGCTGTCGTCCACCCGGTCCTGGTCGCGCGCGAGCTGGCCGTCGGCCTGCGTGGTCTCGACGGTGCGCAGCAGGCTGCCGTCATCGCTGCGGCTCTCGCGCAGATGCACCGAGAGGTTGTAGGACAGATCCTCGATCTGCTCGGCGCGGGTCCAGCTCAGGCCCGGCTGCCATTGCCCGTCGTCGCGGCCCAGGCTCAGGTGCAGATCGTTCAGGCGCTGGCGCACATCCTCGCGCAGCACGATGTTGATGGTGCCGGCCACCGCCTGCGCGCCGGTCTCGGCGGTCGGGCCGCGGGTGATCTCGATGCGCTCGACCTGGCCCGGGGTGAGCGCGTCCAGGCTCATGCCCATCGGCATGCGCTCGCCGTTGATCAGGATCTGCGTGTAGCCGCTGCCCAGGCCGCGCAGGCGCGGATTGCCGCCGCGTCCCGGGCGGCCGTCGAGCGTCACGCCGGGCTGGCGCTTGAGCACCTCGGTCACGGTGGCGTCGCCCTGGCGTTCCAGCTCCTCGCGGCCGATGACGGTCCTGGCGGCGGTGGCCTGGCGGCGCTCGCGGCTCTCGTCGGGCCGGCTGGCACGGATCTCGACCCGCTCCAGCGTGGCCTGCGGCGGCGGCACCGGTGCGGCCGGCGCGCTGCTCTCCTGCGCCTGGACCTGCGCGGCGGCCAGCGCGGCGACCGAGGCCAGCGGCAGCAGCAGGCGCACGCCTCGCTGGCCTGGGGCCTTCGTCCGGGCGGTCGTTCGAGCGTTCCTGGGGACCTTCTTCGGAGTGTTCATACGTGGAGGGGTAGATTTTTCGGACACGGCGTTCATTGTCTGCCGCGTTGCTCGCCCGTATAGACTCGCGGCCCATGACCGAATCCACGCTCATGACCCTCGCTCCGTCCGCCCCGGGCCCCCGGGCCGATCTCGCCGGCCGCCGCATCGTGCTCGGCCTGAGCGGCGGCATCGCCTGCTACAAGAGCGCGGAGCTCGCGCGCCTGCTGGTCAAGGCTGGCGCCGAGGTGCGGGTCGCGATGACCGCCGGCGCGCTGCATTTCATGACCGCCGAGACGATGCAGGCGCTCTCCGGCCATCCGGTCGCGCTGGACACCTGGGACGCCCGCGAGCCCAACGGCATGCCGCACATCAACCTGACCCGCGGCGCCGACGCGGTGCTGGTGGCGCCGGCCAGCGCCGACTTCATCGCCCGTCTGGCGCAGGGCCGCGCCGACGACCTGCTCAGCCTGACCTGCCTGGCGCGTCCGCTGGCCAGCGGTGCGGCGGACGCGCGTCCGGTGCCGCTGATCGTGGCACCCGCGATGAACCGCGAGATGTGGGCGCACCCGGCCACGCAGCGCAACCTGCGCCAGGTGGTGGCCGACGGCGCGCTGGTGCTGGGCGTCGACGCCGGTGCGCAGGCCTGCGGCGAGATCGGCGACGGCCGCATGATCGAGCCCGAGGCGATCGTCGAGGAACTGGTGGCGGCGCTGTCGCCGAAACCGCTGGCCGGTCGGCGCCTGCTGATCACCGCCGGTCCGACCTTCGAGGCGATCGACCCGGTGCGCGGCATCACCAATCTGTCCAGCGGCAAGATGGGCTTCGCGATCGCACGCGCCGCCCGCGAGGCCGGCGCCGACGTGACGCTGGTGGCCGGCCCGGTGCACCTGGACACGCCGCGCGGGGTGACCCGCATCGATGTGCGCTCGGCACAGCAGATGCTCGACGCGGTGATGCCGCGCGCGCCGCTGCACGATCTCTTCGTCGCCACCGCCGCGGTGGCCGACTGGCGCCCGGCCTCGCTGTCGGAGCACAAGATCAAGAAGGACGGCAAGAAGGTCGCCCCGAGCTTCGAGCTGGCCGAGAACCCCGACATCCTGGCCGCGGTGGCGCGCCTGCCCGAGGACCAGCGCCCGTTCTGCGTCGGCTTTGCCGCCGAGAGCGAGAAGCTCGAGCAGCACGCGCGCGAAAAGCTTCAGAGAAAGAACATTCCGCTGATCGTCGGCAACCTGGGCCCGGCCACCTTCGGCCGCGACGACAACGCGCTGCTGCTGGTCGATGCCGAGCACAGTCGCCCGCTGCCCGAGGACGGCCGCGCCTGCGACAAGCAGACGCTGGCGCGTGCGCTGGTGGCGGAGATCGCGCGACGGCTTCACCCGTCGGCGTGATGTATCCGCAACGAAGTGAAAAATAACAGTTGCTTGACATATAGTTAATAACTATCGGTACGTTAAGATTTGTCGAGTTGGGTTTCCGATCGACAACATCCTTGACGGACTGAAATGAAGAAGAACACCAGGCTGGCGGCCGCCGCCGCACTGGCGCTGCTGCCAGTGGCCGCCGCTGCCGCCGAAGCCCTCGAGCTTTCCCGGGTCGAGGTGACCGGCAGCCGGATGCTGCGCAGCGTGGGCGAGGGCAGTGCGCCGCTGCGCACCCTGCAGCGCGCCGAGATCGAGCGCTCCGGCGCCAGCACCGTGGCCGAGTTGCTCGAGCGGCTGCCGCAGATGCAGGGCATGCTGGCGCTGTCGGAGAGCGTCGGCAATGACGGCAACGGCGTGACCGCGGCCTCCATTCACGGCCTGGGCGCGCGCTACACGCTGGTGCTGCTCGACGGCCAGCGCCTGGCACCGGCCGATTCCGGCTCGGTGGTCGATCTGGGCACGCTGCCGCTGGCCGCGCTCGAGCGCATCGAGATCCTGGGCGACGGTGCCTCGGCGCTGTACGGCGCCGACGCGATCGGCGGCGTGGTCAACCTGATCCTGCGCCGTGGCGAGCGGCCGCTGGCGCTCTCGGCGCGCGCGCTGCGGCCGCAGCAGGCGGGCGGACGCGGCTGGAGCGCCGCGCTGTCGCAGGGCCTGGGCGACGAGCTGCGCGACGGCGGCACGCTGTCGTGGACGCTGGAGCTGGCGCGCACCGAGGCGGTCCGCGCCTCGCAGCGCCCCTTCGCCTCGACCGGCCTGATCCGCTTCCGCGACGCGCAGGGGCGCGATCTGCTGTTCTTCAACGGCTCGATGCGCACCGTGCCGGCCAACGCCACCGTCAGCTACACCGACGCCGCCGGCGAGGCCGCCACCGCCTGGATCAATCCGGGCCTGCAGGCCAGCGGCAGCTGCGGCAGCCGCCACATCGAGGCCGGCGGGCTGTGCTACTACGACTACGCCTCGACGGTGGATGTGGCGCCGCAGACCCAGAGCGCCGGCCTGACGCTGGACGGCGCGCGCCGGCTCGACGCCGGCTGGACGCTGCGCGGCACCGCGCTGTGGCGCGACACCCTGACCCGCGCGACGGTGGCGCCGTATCCGGCCGATGTCTCGCTCGAGGCCGGCTCGGCCGCCTTCGCCCGCAGCCTGGCGCCGTGGCTGACCCAGGAGCAGATCGACGGCCATGACAGCACCGTGGTGAGCTGGCGCCTGCAGGACGCCGGGCCGCGGGTGGTCGACTACCGCAACCGCCGCATGCATGTCAGCGCCGGGCTCGACGGCGAGGCCGGCGGCTGGCAGCTGCGCACCCGCGCGCTGCTGTCGCTGCACGAGCAGCGCCAGAACCTGCATGATGGCTGGCTGCTGGCGGCACCCTTCCAGGCGGCGCTGGCCGACGGCCGGCTCGACCCGTTTGCCGCGCGCCAGGACGCGAGCGGTCTGGCGGCGCTGTCGGCCTCGGGCTGGCGCGGCCGCTACGACACCACGCGCACCCATCTGGCCGGCCTGGAGGCGGGCGGATCGACCACGCTGTTCGAGCTGCCGGGCGGCCCGGCCCAGCTCGGTCTGGGCGCGGAGTGGCGGCGCAGCGGCTGGAGCCGCACGCTGTCGGACACCGCGCGCAGCGGCGCGCTGCTGTCGAGCGACGCGCAGACCGCCGCTGACCTGAGCCGCGACAGCGCCGGCGCCTACGGCGAGCTGGCGCTGCCGCTGCGGCGCGACATGCGCCTGGATGCCTCGCTGCGCGCCGACCGCATCGGCCCGGTGCAGGATCATCTGGCCGACCGCAGCATCGGCCGCTCGGCCAGCGAGGCCACCGGCCGCATCGGCTGGCGCTGGCAGCCCTCGGCCGGGCTGATGTGGCGCGCCGCGGCCGGCACCGGCTTCCGGGCGCCTGATCTGCTGCAGGTCGCCCGCGCCGAGCAGGACTACGGCGTGACCGCCGGCAGCTACGCCTGCCCCTTCACCGCCGCCAACGGCCTGGGCTCGCATCCCTATGCCGCGCTGTGCTGGCCGGGCAGCAACCAGATCGACCTGCTCAAGGGCGGCAACCCGGACCTGAAGCCGGAGCGCTCCAGCCACTGGTCGGCCGGCCTGCGTCTGGAGCCCTCGGCCGATCTGGGCTTCGGCGCCGATCTGTGGTCGGTGCGCATCCGCGATGCGGTGCAGGAGATCAGCGAGCAGCTGATCCTCAACGACCCGGTGCGCTACGCCAGCCTCTACACCCGCAAGACCAGCGCCGCCACCGGCACCGAGGTGCTGGCGCTGCGGCAGCTGCCGGTCAACATCGGCCGGGTCGAGCAGCGCGGCCTGGACTGGCAGGCACACCTGCGCCACGGCTCGCCCTGGGGGCGTGTCACCCACCGCATCGAGGGCACCTGGCTGCTGCATTCGCGCTACACCGTGCCGGGCAGCGATGGCGAATGGGCCTCCAGCCTGGGCCGCTTCGGCCTCGACGACCGGGTGGCCTTCCGTCATGTGGTGGCGCTGTCGGCGGCGCTCGAGCGTGGCCGCTGGTCGCATCAGGCGCGGGTGAACTGGCGCAGCGGCTACCAGGACATGGTGCAGACCGAGGCCGGCTGCGCGGTCACCAGCGCCGACGGTCTGAGCTGCATGGCCGTCGAGCGCCGGGTGCCCTCGCACTGGACGCTGGACTGGACCAGCCGCTGGCAGCCGCGCGCCGACCTGACGCTGACGCTGTCGGTGCTCAACCTGCTCGACCGCGATCCGCCGCTGACGCTGCGCACCAGCGGCGCGCACATGATCGGCTTCGATCCGCGCTATGCCAGCGGCCAGGGCCGCACGCTGCAGCTCGGACTGGACTGGCGCTTCTGAGCCGAGGCGCCTTGGGGCCTTGGGGCCTTGGGGGGGCGGCGGATCGGCTAACCTTGCGGCATGGAACGCAATACCCGTCAGCGCATCGCCATCCGCGAGGCGATCGAGGTGGCCCGCCGGCCGCTGCTGCCCCAGGAGGTGCTCGACCAGGCCCAGTCGCTCGCGCCGGGCCTGGGCATCGCCACCGTCTACCGCAATCTGAAGGCCCTGGTCGATGACGGCACGCTGGCGGTGGTGCAGCTGCCCGGCGAGAACCCGCGCTACGAGCCGGTCAGCCGCCGCCACCATCACCATTTCCAGTGCCGACGCTGCCAGCGCGTCTTCGACGTGCACGCCTGCCCGGGCGACCTGTCCCGGCTGGCCCCGCCGGGCTTCTCGGTCGAGGACCACGACCTGACGCTGTACGGCTGCTGCGCCGACTGCGCCGGACAGGCCGCCACGCCCACCCCGGCCTGCGACGACGCCCACGCGCACGGCCACGGCCACGACAGCTGCGGCTGAACTCCCCCTCTCGTCATCCCCGCGCAGGCGGGGACCCACGCCCAGTCCCTCCGCTTCACGACCGCACAACCCCATTCCAGCAAGCTTCATTGGTAATGAAATATCATTAGCAATCGAGAATCATTCGCCGCCCGCCTTGGCGGCCCTTGCTGATGAGCCTGTCCCCTGTCGCACCGGTGTCTGCCCGGCGCCGCGGCCTGCTGGCGCTGGCCGGCCTGCTGCCTTTCACGCCCGCGCTGGCGGCCGACGAGCGACCGCTGCAGATCGTCGGCCCCTGGGAGATCACCGGCCTGCAGCCGGCGCAGAGCGGCTTTGTCTTCTCGCGGCTGCAGGTGGCCGAGACGCTGGTGGGCGCCGATGATCGCGGCGCCCTCCGGCCGGCGCTGGCGGTGCGCTGGCAGGCCGCCGCCGATGGGCTGACCTGGCGCTTCGAGCTGCGCCCGGGCGCGCGCTTCCATGACGGCTCGCCGGTGAATGCGGCGGCGGTGCTGCGCAGCCTGCAGCCGGCGCGGGTGGCGCCGGGGCTGCTGTCGAATGCACCGATCCTGGCGATGGAGACGGAGGGCGACACCACGCTGCGCATCCGCCTGAAGGAGCGCCATGCGGCGCTGCCGGCGCTGCTGGCGCATCCGAGCACGCTGGTGCTGGCGCCGGCCGCCTTCGATGCCGCCGGCCGGGTGCAGGCGCTGATCGGCAGCGGGCCCTATCGCCTGACCCGGCTGCAGCCACCGCAGCAGGCCGAGACGGTGGTGTTCGAGGGCTGGAACGGCGGGCCGCTGCCGCAGATCCGTCGGGTGGCCTATCTGGCCGCCGGTCGCGCCGAGACCCGGGCGCTGATGATCGAGAGCGGCCAGGCCGATCTGGCCTACGGCCTCGATCCGGCCAGCCTGCAGCGTCTGCGCCAGCGTCCGGCGCTGCGGGTGCAGTCGGTGATGCTTCCGCGCACCGTCTTCCTGAAGCTCAATGCCGGGCTGCCGGCGCTGGCCGATGTGCGGGTGCGCCGGGCGCTGAGCCTGCTGGTCGACCGCGCCGGCATCGCGCGGGCGCTGCTGCGCGATCCGGCGCTGGCCGCCACCCAGCTGCTGCCGCCTTCGCTGGGCGACTGGCATGACCCCTCGCTGGCACCGCTGCGCCACGATCCGGCCGCCGCGCAGCAGCTGCTGGCCCAGGCCGGCTGGCGGCGTGGCGCCGATGGCCGGCTGCAGGATGCTCGCGGCCAGGCGCTGGCGCTGCAGCTGCGCACCTTCCCGGACCGGCCGGAGCTGCCGCCGCTGGCCACCGCGCTGCAGGCGCAGTGGCGCCAGGCCGGCATCGCGCTGGAGGTCGCGGTCGGCAATGCCGGCGACATTCCACTGGGCCACCGCGACGGGCGGCTGCAGATCGGCCTGGGCGCGCGCAACTACGCCAGCACGCCCGATCCGGTCGGCACGCTGCGTCAGGACTTCGGTCCGGGCGGCGGCGACTGGGGGGCGATGGGCTGGCAGCATGCCGATGTCGGCATCGCGCTCGACACCCTGGCCCGGCTCGGGCCGGAGGCGCCGCGCGCGGCCGAGCTGCGCCGCCGGGTGGTGGCGGTGCTGCAGGACGAGCTGCCGGTCATCCCGGTCAGCTGGTACCGCCAGCAGCTGGCGGTCGGCGCGCGGGTCGACGGGGTGATGCTCGATCCGCTGGAGCTGTCCTATCGGCTGGATGCGATGCGGTGGCGGGCATGAGGGGGCTGGAGCTGCTGCTGCGTCGCCTGATGCAGGCGCTGGTGCTGGCGCTGGGCGTGGGCACGCTGTGCCTGCTGATGATGCGTGCGCTGCCGGGCGACATGGCGCTGCGGGTGGCGGCCGGGCGCTACGGCTTCGATCGGGTCGACAACGCCGCGGCCGATGCGGTGCGCGCCGAGCTGGGGCTGGACCGCTCGCTGTGGCAGGTGCTGCCGGGCTGGTGCCTCGATCTGCTGAGCCTGGACCTGGGCCGCTCGCTGGTGACGGGCGCGCCGGTGCTGGAGGAGCTGGCGCACCAGCTCGGCGCCACGCTGCAGCTGTCCGGCGCGGCGCTGGCACTGGCGCTGCCGGTCGGGCTGCTGCTGGGCCTGCGCGCCGGGCTGCGTCCGGGCGGGGCGGTCGACCGGCTGACGCTGGCGCTGGCGGTCCTGCTGCGGGTGATGCCGAGTTTCCTGCTGGCGGTGCTGCTGATGCTGGGGGTGGCGGTGGGCACCGGCGCGCTGCCGGTGGCCGGCGACCAGGGCCCGGCCAGCCTGCTGCTGCCGGCGGCCACGCTGGCGGCCGGGCTGGCCGCGGGCCTGGCGCGCATCACCCGCCAGGCGCTGCGCGGCTTTCTGGCGTCCGACGCCTGGGCCTTCGCGCGGATGAAGGGCCTGAACGAGTCCCAGGCGCTGCGGCATCACGGCCTGCGCCATGTGGCGCTGCCGGTGCTGGCCTGGCTGGGCGTGCAGGCGGTCTTTCTGGTCGAGGGCGCGGTGGTGGTGGAGTCGCTGTTCGCCTGGCCGGGCATCGGGCATGCGCTGGTGCATGCGGTCTTCGCGCGCGACGTGCCGATGATCCAGGGCACCGCGCTGTGCATGGGGCTGATGTTCGTGCTCTTCAACCTGCTGACGGATGCCGCCTCGGTCGCTGCCGATCCGCGCCGGCGTGCGCCGCAGGCCGGGGAGGGCGCATGAAGCGCGGTGCGGGCGGACTGCTGCTGGCGCTGGTGGCGCTGTTCGGGCTGGCGGGGCCGGCGCTGATCGGCATCGACGGGGCGCTGCAGGATCTCTCGGCCAGCCTGCAGCCGCCGGGCGCGGCGCATCCGCTGGGCACCGATCTGCTCGGACGCAGCGTGCTGGCCCGGCTGGCCGAGGCGACCCGGCTGTCGCTGGGCGTGGCGCTGCTGGCGACGCTGGCGGCGGCGGTGCCAGGCGTGCTGCTGGGGCTGCTGGCGGCCTGGCAGGGCGGGCGGGTCGAGCGTGCGCTGGTGCTGCTGGCCGATGCGGCGATGTCGATTCCCGGTCTGCTGCTGGTGGTGCTGTGCGCGGCCATCCTGCCCGGTCGCAAGGAGATGCTGGCGCTGGGCCTGGCGCTGGTGATGTGGGTCGAGCATTTCCGGGTCAGCCGCAGCGTCAGCCGCCCGGTGCTGGCGGGCGACGCGGTGCAGGCGGCGCGGCTGCTGGGCTTCGGGCTGCTGCATCTGCTGCGGCGTCATCTGCTGCCGGCGCTGGCGCCGCAGCTCGGCACGCTGCTGGCCTTCGGGGCGGCGCAGGCGGTGCTGGGCCTGGCGGCGCTGGGCTTCATCAGCGTCGGCGTGCAGCCGCCGGCGCCCGAGCTCGGCCTGATGATGACCGAGGCGCTGCCGCACTGGCATGAGGCGCCCTGGCTGATCGCCGCGCCGGTGGCGGTGCTGATGCTGACGGTGCTGGGCATGATGCTGCTGGTCGGCGACGAGGAGACGGGCGCATGAGCACGACATCGAGCGAGGCCCTGCTGCGGGTCGAGGACCTGACGGTGCGTGCCGGTGCCCGGATGCTGCTGAGGCCGCTGTCGCTGGCGCTGCAGGCCGGCGAGGCGCTGGTGCTGCTGGGCGAGAGCGGCGCGGGCAAGTCGCTGCTGGCGCAGGCGATCATGGGCACGCTGCCGCCGGGTCTTCAGGCGAGCGGCCAGGTGGTGATCGAGGGTCGGGCCAGCGCGGCCGACCGGCCTGCACAACGCCAGCCGCTCTGGGGACACCGCCTGGCGATGCTGCCGCAGGAGCCGGCGCAGGCGCTGGATCCGCTGATGCGGCTGCAGCCTCAGCTCGCGCTGGTGCATCGCCATCTGCGGGGCGCGGCTCCGGCCGAGGCGGCAGCCCGCGCCGAGGCCGCGCTGGCCTCGGCCGGGCTGGGGGCGGCCGCGCAGCAGTTTCCGTGGCAGGTCTCCGGCGGCATGGCGCAGCGCGCGGCGGCGGCGATCGCGCTGGCCGGCGGCGCGCGGCTGCTGCTGGTGGACGAACCGACCAAGGGGCTGGATGCGCACTGGCGCGATCGCTGCGTCGAGCTGCTGCAGCAGCTGCGCCGCGAGGGGGGCGCGGTGCTGGTCATCACGCATGACCTGCAGGTGGCGCGCGCGCTGGGCGGCCGGATGATGGTGCTGCGCGATGGCGAGTGCGTCGAGCAGGGCGACACCGCCCGGGTGCTGGCCGCGCCGGCCCATGCCTTCACCCGTGCGCTGATCGCGGCCGATCCGTCGGGCTGGCCGGACGCCCGGCTGCCGACCCGCGCCCCGGCCGGCGAGCCGGTGGTGCGCGCCGAGGCCCTGGGCAAGCAGTTCGGCGGGCGCTGGCTGTTCGACGGGCTGGATCTGGCGATCGGGCGTGGCGAGCGCCTGGCGGTGCAGGGCCCGAGCGGCTGCGGCAAGAGCACGCTGGGCAATCTGCTGCTCGGCCTGCTGGCGCCGGACCGCGGCCGGGTGCGGCGCGTCGCGGACCTCAGGCCCTGGGCGCTGCAGAAGCTCTACCAGGATCCGCAGGGCTCCTTCGCGCCGACGGTGACGCTGGCCGACGCGCTGGGCGATGTCGGCCGCCGCCACCGGCTGGACGCGGCGGCGCTGCGCCGGCTGCTCGAGGCGCTGCAGATCGATGCGGGCCTGCTGGCGCGCCGGCCGGCGCAGGTCTCCGGTGGCGAGCTGCAGCGCCTGGCGCTGGCGCGGGTGCTGTGGACCGGACCGGCGCTGCTGTTCGCCGACGAGCCGACCTCGCGCCTCGATCCGCTGACCCAGCAGCAGGCGCTGGCGCTGCTGGCGCGCGAGACCGCGCGCCTGGACTGCGCGCTGCTGCTGGTCACCCATGATGCCGACGTGGCCCGGGCGATGGCCCCGCACACCCTGCACCCGGCCCGGGCCGCGACTCCGGCGGCCTGCGCTGCGCCGGTATAGTCCGGCCCGGTTCCTTTCCTTTCCTTGTGGAGCTTCCTTCGGTGACTGAAAGCAATCCCTACGGACTGGCCGCGCTGTGGGCCGGCTCCGACCTGGTCGCCAAGCTGGTGCTGCTGATGATGGTGGTGATGTCGGCGGCGAGCTGGTATGTCATCGTCGTCAAGTGGCTGGAGCAGCAGCGCATGCTGCGCCAGGCGCGTGCGGCCGAGGCCTTCTGGCAGGCCGCCAGCATCGCCCAGGGCGCCGAGCAGCTCGAGCGCGGCAGCCCCTTGCGCTTCATCGTCCAGGCCGGCGTCGAGGCCAGCGGCAAGCACGCCGGCCTGCTCGGTCGCATCGACCTGCACACCTGGATCACGATGTCGATCCAGCGCGCGATCGAGCGGGTGCAGGGCCGGCTGCAGAACGGGCTGGCGCTGCTGGCCACCGTCGGCTCGACGGCGCCTTTCGTCGGCCTCTTCGGCACCGTCTGGGGCATCTACCACGCGCTGACCGCGATCGGCGTGGCGGGTCAGGCCTCGATCGACAAGGTGGCCGGGCCGGTGGGCGAGGCGCTGATCATGACCGCGATCGGTCTGGCGGTGGCGGTGCCGGCGGTGCTGGGCTACAACTGGCTGGTGCGCCGCAACAAGGCGGTGATGGACGAGGTGCGCGGCTTCGCCGCCGACCTGCACGCGGTGCTGCTGGCCGAGCCGCGATGACGCTGCCCCGCGGCCCCTTCGACGCGCCGCCCGAGGAGTATGCGGTGATCTCGACCATCAACACCACGCCGCTGGTCGACGTGATGCTGGTGCTGCTGATCATCTTCCTGATCACCATCCCGGTGGTGGCGACCTCGGTGCCGGTCGAGCTGCCCCAGGAGCGGCTGCAGCCGCGCGAGACCCGGCCCGACAGCATCGTCATCTCGGTCGATGCGGCCGGGCGCATCTTCTGGCACGACCTGCCGCTGGCCGGGCCGGAGGCGCTGAAGGCCCGGCTGCTGGAGGCCGCGCGTCGTGCGCCGCCGGGCCAGGCGCTGGAGGTCCAGGTGCGCGGCGACCGCCGCAGCGCCTTCGATCCGGTCGCGCAGGTGGTGCTGGCCTGCCAGCGCGCCGGCATCGCGCGCATTTCCTTCATCACCGAGCCGCAGGCGCTGCGCTGAAAGGACCGCCCCGATGGCGATGAACATCGGCCCCGGCGACACCGCCGGCGGCGACGACGAACCGCTGATGGAGATCAACACCACGCCGCTGATCGACGTGATGCTGGTGCTGCTGGTGATGCTGATCATCACGATCCCGATCCAGCTGCATTCGGCCGATCTCGACCTGCCGGTGGCGCCGGCCGCACCGCCGGTCGAGCCGCCGGAGGTGGTGCGCATCGACATCGCGCCCGACGGTGCACTGCGCTGGCAGGACGAGCCGCTGGCCGACCGCGCGGCACTGGTGGCGCGGCTGCAGGCCGAGGCGGCGCGGCCGCGTCCGGCCGAGCTGCACATCCGCCCGGCACCGGGCTCGGCCTATGCCGCCTTTGCCGAGGTGATGGTCGAGGCGCAGCGTGCGGGGCTCCGGCGCCTGGGCGTGGCCGGCCTCGAGCAGTTCGAGCCTGCGCGCTGAAACGGGGAGAGTCCGCACGATGCCGCTGCCCGAATTCGAGAACCCGTCACGCGCGCCGCGCTGGGCCGGTGCCGCTGCGGTGGTCGGTCTGCACCTGCTGGCGGGCTGGGCGCTGATGTCCGGTCTGGCGCGCCAGACGGTCGAGTCGGTGCGCCAGACGGTGGAGATGGCGATCATCGACGCGCCAGCACCGCCGCCGCCCCCGCCGCCGCCGCCCCGCCCGAAGGAGACGCCGCCGCCCGCCCCGGCGCCGAAGACGCCCCCGCCCCCGGCCGTGGCGCCGCCCCCCCCCTCGCCCAGGGTCTGGGCGCCTCAGCCCGAGATCACGCCACCGCCTGCGCCTGCCGCCGCGCCGGTGCAGGCGGTGCAGCCCGAGCCGCCTCGGCCTGTGCCACCCGCTCCGCCGGCACCGCCTGCGCCAGATCCACCTTCGCCATCGAGCGGAACAGCAGCGCCGGCACGAAGACCAGGAAGGCGAGATTGGACAGCGCGCGCAGGCCGACAGCGCCGCCGGTCAGCCCGGCGCGGGCCGCACCGAAGC
>NZ_JACCPY010000008.1 GCF_013426975.1 Sphaerotilus sulfidivorans | reverse complement strand
CGAGCCCAGCGAGCAGAACTGCCAGATGCGGTTGTCGCGCCCGATGGTCGTGTGACCCTCGATCACGCAGTGCGGGCCGATGGTGGTGCCCGCGCCGATCTCGACATGCGGACCGACGATCGTGTAGGGGCCGACGACGACCGACTCGTGCAGCCGGGCCGCCGGGTCGACCACCGCGGTGGGATGGATCTGCGTCATGAGCGGAGCAACCGGGGACTTCAGCCGACGCGGCGCATCGTGCACATCAGCTCGGCCTCGGCGGCGAGCATGCCGTCGACGGTGGCGCGGGCGCTGTACTTGTAGATGCCGGCGCGCACCCGGTCGACCGTCGACTCGAGGATGAGCTGGTCGCCCGGCTCGACCGGACGCTTGAAGCGCGCACCGTCGATGCCGGCGAAGTAGACCACCATGTCGTCGGTCAGCTGCTCGCCCATCGAGGTGAAGGACAGCAGCGCCGAGGTCTGCGCCAGCGCCTCCAGGATCAGCACGCCCGGGAAGACCGGCCGGCGCGGGAAGTGGCCGGTGAAGATCGGCTCGTTGAAGGTGATGTTCTTGACCGCGCGGATGCTCTTGTGCAGCTCGATGTCGAGCACCCGGTCCACCAGCAGGATCGGGTAGCGGTGCGGCAGCTTCTTCATGATCTGATGGATGTCCATCGTGATCGGGGTGCGCTGCGGCGTGGCGGAGGTCTCGTCGGACGGGTTCGTCGTGCTCATGATGTCTTGCTTTGCTTCTCGAGGGCGCGGATGCGGTCGCGCAGGCTGTGCAGCTGCCTCAGCGTGGCGGCATTGCGCTCCCAGGAGGCGTTGTCGTCGATCGGGAAGATCCCGCTGTAGTGGCCGGGCTTGCGCAGGCTGTGCGTGACCACGCTGGTGGCCGAGACGGTCACGCCGTCGGCGATCTCCAGATGGCCCAGGATGTTGGCGCCGCCGCCGATCGCGCAGCCGCGCCCGATGCGGGTGCTGCCGGCCACACCGGTGCAGCCCGCCATCGCGGTGTGCTCGCCGATGCGCACGTTGTGGCCGATCTGGATCAGGTTGTCGAGCTTGACGCCCGCGCCGATGAGGGTGTCGTCGAGCGCACCGCGGTCGATGCAGGTATTGGCGCCGATCTCGACATCGTCGCCGATGACGACGCCGCCGAGCTGCTCGATCTTCTCCCAGCGGCCCTGGTCCGGCGCGAAGCCGAAGCCGTCGGCGCCCAGCACCACGCCGCTGTGCAGCAGGCAGCGCGCACCGATGCGGGTGCCGGGCATCAGCGTGACCCGCGGCGCCAGCCGGGTGCGCTCGCCCACCCGCACGCCGGCGCCGACGAAGCCCAGCGGCCCGATCACCGCACCGGCGCCGATGACCGCACCGGACTCGATCACCGCCTGCGCGCCGACCGAGACGCCCTCGCCCAGCACCACATCCGGCGCGACCACCGCGCTCGGGTGAATGCCGGCCGGCGCGACCGGACGGGTGCGCACGGCCCACCACTGGGTGAGCCGTGCGAAATGCAGGTAAGGGTCGGGCACGACCAGCGCGACGCAGCCCGGGCGCACCGCGTCGCGCGTCGCGGCGGACACGATGACGCAGCCGGCATCGGTGTCCGCCAGCTGGGCGCGATAGCGCGGATTGGCGAGAAAGCTGATCGTGCCGGCGTCGGCGCCCTGCAGCGGACCGATGCGGCGGATCAGCCGCTCGCCCGGTTCGGGCACCGAGGCATCGGCGACGAGTTCTCCCCCGAGCCCCGCCTGCAGCTCGTGCAGGCGCACGGAGAAGTCGGGCGTCACTTGGCCGGCGCGGCGTTCAGTGCCTTGATCACCTTGTCGGTGATGTCCACGCGCGGACCGGCGAAGACGACCGGATCCTGCAGGATCAGGTCGTACTTCTCGCTGTCGAAGATCTGCTTGATGACCTTGTTGGCGCGATCAACCACCGAGGCCAGCTCTTCGTTCTTGCGCTGGTTCAGGTCTTCCTGGAACTCGCGGCGCTTGCGCTGCAGGTCGCGCTCCTGCTCGACCAGATCGCGCTGGCGGCGTGCACGCTCGGCCTCGGCCAGCGTGACCTGATCCTTCTCGAACTTGTCGGCGGCGGCCTTCAGCCGCGCGGCGGCATCGTTGAGCTCCTTCTCGCGGCGGCCGAACTCGGTCTCCAGCTTGGCCTGCGCGGCCTTGGCCGGCGCGGCGTCGCGCAGCATGCGGTCGCTGTTGACATAGCCGATCTTGAGCTCCTGAGCGACCGCACCGGCCGGCGCCGCAAGCAGGGCCACCGCGGCAGCCGCAGCGGCTGCGGCGGCGGACAGGCGGGCGATCATCGGGCGGAAGTGTGAATTCATCATCAGAATGCGGTACCGATCTGGAACTGGAAGCGCTGGATTCTATCCTGCGGAAACTTCCGCACCGGCTGGCCCCAGCTGAGCTTGAGCGGGCCGACCGGCGAGATCCACGACAGGCCGAGGCCGGCCGACGCGCGGAACGAGGCCAGCGTCGGCGTCTCGTCCTCGCCCCAGACATTGCCGGCGTCGAAGTAGCCGAAGATCCGCAGCGTGCGATCGTTGCCGACGCCGGGGAAGGGAAAATACAGCTCGCCGTTGAGGTTGACGCGCTGGGTTCCGCCCAGATAGGCGCCGGTCACGTCGACCGGGCCGAGCGAGTTCTGGTCGAAGGCGCGCACCGTGCCCAGGCCGCCGCCGTAGAAGCTCTTGAACACCGGATAGTCGCGCCCGCCCAGACCCTTGGCATAGCCAAGCTCGGCGTTCAGGCCCAGCGTCAGCTTCTTGCTCAGCGGGAAGTACTGCTGGATCTGGTAGTTGTTGCGCAGGTAGCGGGTGTCGCCGAAGGCGGCCCACTCGATGTTGACCCGCTGGTAGCGGCCCTCGTTGGGCACCAGCGCGCTGTCGCGGCCGTCGCGCTGCCAGCCCAGCGTCAGCGGATAGGAGGTGCTGGAGCGGCCGTAGGTGGCGCGATAGCGGTAGAAGGCCTCCGGCAGCGCGGTGGCCGAGCGCATCGTGGTGCGCTCCGCGCCGATGCCGAAGAACACCGTGTCGTAGTCGGAGAACGGCACGCCGAAGCGCACCGAGGCGCCCGGCGTCACCAGCTCGTAGGACTCGCCCTGGCTGTTGACCGGCTTGTTGGTGCGGTAGTAGACGTCGAGCGAGCGCGAGATGCCGTCACGGGTGAAGTAGGGATCGACGCTGGACAGCACCAGGGTGCGCGAGGACTTGCTGGTGTTGAGCTCCACGCCCAGATAGTTGCCCGAGCCGAAGACATTATCCTGCTTGATCGAGCCGCTCAGCGACAGCTTGTCGGCGCTGGAGAAGTTCGCGCCGACCATCAGGCTGCCGGTGGGCTTTTCCTTGACGTTGATCGTCAGGTCGACCTGGTCGGCGGTGCCGGGCACCTCCTGCGTCTCGATGTCGACCTCGCTGAAGTAGCCCAGGCGGTCGACCCGGTCGCGCGAGAGCTTGATGCGCTGGCCGTCATACCAGGCGGACTCGAACTGGCGGAACTCGCGCCGGATGACCTCGTCGCGGGTCTTGGTGTTGCCCGAGACGTTGATGCGGCGCACATAGACGCGCCGGCCCGGATCGGCATTGAGCTGGACCTCGACCCGACCGGTGTCGCGATCGATGCGCGGCACCAGCTCGACCCGCGCGAAGGCATGGCCGAACAGGCCGAAGCGGTCCGAGAAGGCCTTCTGGGTGGCGGCGACCTCCTCGGCCTTGTAGGGCTCGCCCGGCCGGATCGACACCAGCGAGCGGAACTCCTCGTCCTTGCCCAGATAGTCGCCCGAGAGCTTGACCCCGGTGACGATGTAGCGCCGGCCCTCGCGGATGTTGATGGTGATCGAGATGTCCTGCTTGTCCGGCGAGATCGCGACCTGGGTCGAGTCGACGTTGAACTCGAGGTAGCCGCGGTTCAGGTACCAGGCGCGCAGGGTCTCCAGGTCGGCATTGAGCTTGGCCCGCGAGTAGCGGTCGCTCTTGGTGTACCAGGTCATCATGCCGCCGGTGCTCAGGTCGAGCTGACCGAGCAGCGTGCTCTCGGAGAAGGCCTCGTTGCCGGTGATGCGGATCTCGCGGATGCGCGCCACGCCGCCCTCGGATACCGCGAAGGTCACGTTGACCCGGTTGCGGTCGACCGGGGTGATGGTGGTGACCACCTCGGCGCCGTAGAGGCTGCGGGTCAGGTACTGGCGCTTGAGCTCCTGCTCGGCGCGGTCGGCCAGCGCCTTGTCGAAGGGCTGGCCCTCGCCGACGCCGATGTCCTTGAGCGCCTTGATCAGCGTGTCGCGGTCGAACTCGCTGGTGCCGGTGAAGTCGACCTTGCCGATGACCGAGCGCTCCTCGACGACGACGACCGCGACCTGGCCCTCGATCTCGATGCGCACGTCCTTGAACAGGCCGGTGGCGAACAGCGCGCGCAGGGCGGCCGCGCCCTTCTCGTCGCTGTAGGTGTCGCCGACGCGAAAGGGCAGCGACGCGAACACCGTGCCTGCCTCGGTGCGCTGCAGGCCCTCGACGCGGATGTCCTTCAGCGTGAAGGGCGTCACCGCCAGGGCCGGCAGCGAGGCTGCGGCCACCATCAGCGCGACGGCGCAGGCTCGGGGAGAGGAAACGGGGAGGAAGGCGGGTACGCGCATGCGGTCAGTGCAGGCCCAGGTAGCGGGCCACGTCGTTGTACAGGGCGAGCGACATCATCAGCAGGATCACCATCAGGCCCCCGCGCTGCAGCCGCGCGATCCACACCTCGGGGATCGGGCGGCCGATGGCACCCTCGATCAGATAATACAGGAGGTGCCCGCCGTCGAGCATGGGCAGCGGCAGCAGGTTCAGGACCCCGAGACTGACGCTGACCACCGCCAGGAAGCCCAGGTAATAGGCCAGCCCCAGCTCGGCCGACTGGCCGGCATAGTCGGCGATCGTCAGCGGACCGCTCAGGTTCTTCAGCGAGGCGTCGCCGGTGATCATGCGACCGAACATGGTCAGCGACATCGTCGCCATGTCCCAGGTGCGCTCGACGCCGCGCAGCAGGCCGTCGACCAGGCCGAGCCGCACCAGGTCGGTCTGCGGCCGGGCACCGACCACCGCCTCGATGCGGCCGAAGGACTGGCCGCGCTCCTCGACCCGAGCCGGCTGCACCGTCAGCTCGAGGCGTCGGCCATCGCGCTCGACCCACCACTGCTGGGGCGCGGGCTCGCCGCGGCTGCCGGATTCGCGGATCAGCGCGCGCAGCGCGGCGGCGTCGACGATCTCCTGCGCATCGACGCGCAGCACCCGGTCGCCCGGCCTCAGCCCGGCCCGCTCGGCCGGGCCGGCGGGCACCAGCTCGCCGATGACCGGCTCGGAATAGGCCGCGCCGATGCCGATGCGCCGGACCAGCGCGGCATCGGCCTCGCCGGCCTCCAGCGCGGCCAGCGGCAGCAGGCGCTCATGGCGACCGCCGCCGTCGGCGCGGGTCAGCTCCAGGCGCAGATCGTGGCCATCGAGCGCGGCGCGGGTGGCCTGCCAGCGCAGGTCAATCAGCGAATCCACCTCCTGCCACTCGCCGCTGCCTTCGACGGACCAGCGCCGGGCCCAGTCGCCGGCCTGCAGTCCGGCCTGCGCGGCCACGCTGCCGGAGGGCGGCGTACCCAGCACCGCGCGCGGCTCCTGGGTGCCGATCCACGACGAGGCCGCATACAGCAGCACCGCCAGCACCAGATTGGCCAGCGGTCCAGCCGCGACGATGGCGGCGCGCTGGCGCAGCGACTTGCGGTTGAAGGCGCGGTCGAGCTCATGCGGCGCCACCGGGCCCTCGCGCTCGTCGAGCATGCGCACATAGCCGCCCAGCGGCAGCCAGCTCACCGCCCACTCGGTCTCGCCGATGCGACGTGTCCAGATCGTCTTGCCGAAGCCGATCGAGAAGCGCAGGACCTTGACGCCGCACGCACGCGCCACCCGGTAGTGGCCCCATTCATGGACGACGATCAGCACGCCGAGCGTGACGAGAAAGGCGATCAGGGTGTTCATGCGGACTCAGACGCCCAGACGGGCGACGAGTTCAGTCGCATGGCGGCGGGCCTGCGCATCCAGCGCGAGCAGCCCCTCGAGCGAACCGGCCGCTCCGGCGGGAATCGACAGCGACTCCAGCGTGCCGGCATTGACCGCAGGGATGCGGTCGAAGCGCAGCCGCCCGGCCAGGAAGGCCTCGACCGCGATCTCGTTGGCGGCATTGAGCACCGCGGTGCTGCCAGGCGCGGCCTCCAGCGCCGTCCAGGCCAGCTGCAGGCCGGGGAATCGCGCCGCGTCGGCCTCCTCGAAGGTCAGCGCCTTCAGCGCCAGGAAGTCGAGCAGCTCGGCACCGGACTCGATGCGCTCCGGCCAGGACAGGCCGTAGGCGATCGGGACACGCATGTCGGGCGTGCCCAGCTGCGCCAGCACCGAGCGGTCGCGACAGACCACCATCGAGTGGATGATGCTCTGCGGGTGGATCACCACCCTCACCTGCCGCGGCTGGAGGTCGAAGAGCCAGCGCGCCTCGATCACCTCGAGCGCCTTGTTCATCATCGTGGCCGAGTCGACCGAGATCTTGCGGCCCATCACCCAGTTCGGATGCGCGCAGGCCTGCTCGGGCGTGACCTCGCGCAGGCTCGCCGGATCGCGCTGGCGGAACGGACCGCCCGAGGCGGTCAGCACGATGTGGTCGATGCGCTGGCCCCAGGTGCTGCGGTCCTCGGGCAGGCACTGGAAGATCGCCGAATGCTCGCTGTCGATCGGCAGCAGCGTGGCGCCGCCCGCGCGCACCGCGTCCATGAAGAGCTGGCCGCCGACGACCAGCGCCTCCTTGTTGGCCAGCAGCAGCCGCTTGCCCGCCTGCGCCGCCGCCAGACACGGCGGCAGGCCGGCCGCGCCGACGATGGCCGCCATCACGCTGTCGACCTCCGGGTGCGCCGCCACCTGCTCGAGCGCGGCCGCGCCGGTCAGCACCTCGGTCGGCAGACCCTCGGCGCGCAGGCGCTCGGAGAGCGCGCGGCCCAGCTCGGCCGTGGGCATCACCGCGAAGCGCGGACGCCAGCGCGCGCACTGCGCCGCCAGCTCGTCGACACGGCTGTGCGCGCTCAGCGCGAAGACCTCGTAGCGGTCGGGATGACGGGCCAGCACGTCGAGCGTGTTCGTGCCGATCGAGCCGGTCGAGCCGAGCACGGTGACGCGGTGGCGCGGTGCGCCCGCCGGAGCAGCCGGAGCGTTCAGGGATGCGGTCATGCGGAGATCAGGGCAAGCGCCAGCGGACACACCGGCAGCAGGGCATCGATGCGGTCGAGCACGCCGCCGTGGCCAGGCAGCAGCGCACTGCTGTCCTTGGCGCCGGCACTGCGCTTGACCAGGGATTCGAACAGGTCGCCGACCACGCTCAGCGCGGCCAGGAACAGGCAGGAGACGATCAGGCCCAGCGGGCCGCCACGCTGCAGCAGCAGCGTGTACAGACTCGGCCCGTCGGCCAGACCCTGACGGTCGAAGGCGATCCAGGCCAGCGCCAGCGCCAGCACGCCGGCCATGCCGCCCCAGACGCCCTCCCAGCTCTTGCCGGGACTGATGGCGGGCGCGAGCTTGCGCCGGCCGAAGGCGCGGCCGCTGAAATAGGCGGCGATGTCGGCCATCCAGACCAGGCAGAAGACCGACAGCAGGAAGTTCAGGCCACGCGCGCGCCCCTCGGCGATCGCCAGCCAGGCCAGCCACAGCAGCAGCACGCCACCGGCCAGGCGCAGCAGCGACGGCGCCTGTGGCCAGGCGGCGACCCCCCGATGCAGCACCCAGGCGCCGCCCAGCACCCAGAGCAGCAGCGCCAGCTGCCAGAGCACGCCGGGACTGTGGCCGATCCAGCCGATCTGCCACATCGCGGCCGAACCGGCCGCCACCACCGCACCACCGGCCAGCGCCGGGACGCCGGGCGCGCCATTGAGACGGAACCACTCCCAGCCGGCCGCGGCGATCATCACCAGGGTCAGCAGCGCGAAGGGCCATGGAGCCTGCGCAAACAGCGCCGGAAGAAGCACCAGCAGCATGAGGACTGCGGTGATGATGCGCTGCTTGAGCATGCGGAAAGCGACAGTGTCGGAGGGTCGGGACTGGCGCCGGGACTCAGGCGTCGGGGGCCAGCGTGATCTTCTCGCCGGAGGCGGAGATGTCGGTCTTCACCCCGCCGTAGCGACGATCGCGCGAGGCGAAGGCCGCGATGGCGCGGTCGATCTCGCGCTCGTCGAAGTCTGGCCAGAGGCAGTCGGTGAAGTGGAACTCCGAGTAGGCGATCTGCCAGAGCAGGAAGTTCGAGATGCGCACCTCGCCGCCGGTGCGGATGAACAGGTCCGGATCGGGCGCATAGGCCATCGCCATGTGGCGCGACAGCAGCGCCTCGTCGACCTGATCGGCCTGCACCCCGGAGGCCACCACCTGGCGCACCGCCTGCACGATGTCCCAGCGGCCGCCGTAGTTGAAGGCCACCGACAGCGTGATGCGGGTGTTGGCCTCGGTGCTGCGCTCGGCATGCTCCCAGGCCGCGCGCACCTTCTCCGACACCGCGGCCCGGTCGCCGATGATGCGGATGCGCACCCCCAGGTCGGACAGCCGCGTCAGGTAGGTCGCCACCGCGGTCAGCACCAGGTTCATCAGGCCGGAGACCTCCTCGTCGGGGCGCTTCCAGTTCTCCGACGAGAAGGCGAAGACCGTCAGGTACTCGACGCCGCGGTCGGCACAGGCGTTGATCGCGCGGATCAGCGAGTCGACCCCGTACTTGTGGCCGACGATGCGCGGCATGAAGCGCTTGTTGGCCCAGCGGCCGTTGCCATCCATGACGATGGCGATGTGCCGCGGCACGGCCGGCTTCGCGGACTTCGGGGCTGCAGCCATCGCGTCAGACCGCCATGACCTCGGCTTCCTTGGCCTGGACCAGCTTGTCGATCTCGGCGATCGTGCGGTCGGTCAGCTTCTGGATGTCGTCGTTGGAGCGGCGCTCGTCGTCCTCGGAGATCAGCTTGTCCTTCAGCAGCTTCTTGGCCTGGTCGTTGGCATCGCGGCGCAGATTGCGCACCGCCACGCGGGCGTCTTCGCCGGCGTTGCGCACCACCTTGGTCAGCTCCTTGCGGCGCTCCTCGGTCAGCGCGGGCAGCGGCACGCGGATCAGGTCGCCCAGCGAGGACGGGTTCAGGCCCAGATCGGACTCGCGGATCGCCTTCTCGATCTTGGCGCCCATGCCCTTTTCCCAGGGCTGCACGCTGATGGTGCGCGCGTCGATCAGCGAGACGTTGGCGACCTGGCTGATCGGCAGCATCGAGCCGTAGTACTCGACCTGCACCTGGTCCAGGATGCCCGGGTGGGCGCGGCCGGTGCGGATCTTCTGCAGTTCGTTCTTGAAGGCCTCGATGGACTTGGCCATCTTGGCATCGGCGTTCTTCTTGATGTCGGCAATGCTCATCGTTTTGCTCCTGAGACTCTGGACGGCGGACCCGGATGGCGGCCCAGGATCAGACGTGGACCAGGGTGCCCTCGTCCTCGCCCAGCACCACCCGCTTCAGGGCGCCCGGCTTGAAGATCGAGAAGACCTTGATCGGCAGCTTCTGGTCGCGGCACAGCGCGAACGCGGTCGCGTCCAGCACGGCCAGGTTGCGGCCGATCGCCTCGTCGAAGGTCAGGGTCGCGTAGCGGGTCGCCGTCGGATCCTTCTTCGGATCGGCGGTGTAGACGCCGTCGACCTTGGTCGCCTTCAGCATGATCTGCGCGCCGATCTCGGCGCCGCGCAGCGCGGCGGCCGTGTCGGTGGTGAAGAAGGGGTTGCCGGTGCCGCCGGCGAAGACGACCACCTTGCCTTCTTCGAGGTATTGCAGCGCCTTCGGGCGCACATAGGGCTCGACCACCTGGTCGATGCTCAGCGCCGACATGACGCGCGCGGTCATGCCTTCCTGGCGCATCGTGTCGGCCAGCGCGAGCGAGTTCATCACGGTGGCGAGCATGCCCATGTAGTCGGCGGTGGCGCGGTCCATGCCCACCGCACCGCCGGCCACGCCGCGGAAGATGTTTCCGCCGCCGATCACCACCGCCACCTCGCATCCGAGCGCCGTCACTTCCTGCACCTCGCGCACCATGCGCACGATGGTCGCGCGGTTGATGCCATAGGCGTCATCGCCCATCAGGGCCTCGCCGGAGAGCTTCAGAAGGATGCGTTTGTATGCGGGCATGCAGTGACCTCGATATAAGCGGAAAAAACGATCTCGCGAGTTTAGGCCAGCCGAGACGCGGGACGCCATCGCACCACGCGCCTCGACCGGAGTCAGGCCGGAATCAGGCCGACTTGCTGGCAGCGGCGACCTGCGCGGCCACTTCGGCGGCGAAGTCGTCCTGCTTCTTCTCGATGCCTTCGCCGACGACGAACATCGTGAAGCCGGCCAGCGAGGTGCCGGCGCTCTTCAGGTAGGCACCCACGGTCTGCTTGCCGTCGGCGGCCTTCACGAAGACCTGGTCCAGCAGCGAGACTTCCTTCAGGAACTTCTGCACCGAGCCTTCGACCATCTTGGCGACGATCTCGGCCGGCTTGCCCGACTCGGCGGCCTTCTCGGCAGCGATCTTGCGCTCCTTCTCGACCAGCTCGGCCGAGACTTCGGCCGACGACAGCGCCGCCGGCTTCATCGCGGCGATGTGCATCGCGGCGTCCTTGGCGGCGACGGCGTCACCGGTGTACTCGACGATCACGCCGATGCGCACGCCGTGCAGGTAGTGGGCCAGCGCACCGCCGCCCTCGTAGCGCTTGAAGCGGCGGATCGACATGTTCTCGCCGATCTTGCCGATCAGGCCCTTGCGCACGTCCTCGACCGTCGGGCCGAAGTCTTCCATCGCCAGCGGCAGGGCCGACAGCGCGGCCACGTCGGCCGGGTTGTGCTCGGCCACCAGGTTGGCGCACGACTGCACGAAGGACAGGAAGATCTCGTTCTTCGAGACGAAGTCGGTCTCGCAGTTGACTTCCACCATCGCGCCGGTCGAGCCGTTGACGGCCGCGGCGATGACGCCTTCGGCGGTCACGCGCGAGGCGGCCTTGCCGGCCTTGTTGCCCAGCTTGACGCGCAGGATCTCTTCCGCGCGGACGATGTCGCCGTCGGCTTCGGTCAGGGCCTTCTTGCACTCCATCATCGGCGCGTCGGTCTTCGCGCGCAGATCGGCAACCATCTTGGCGGTAATCGCAGCCATTGAAACTCTCCTAAACCTGAAACTTGAACCTGAAAAAAAGGGGCTGAATCAGCCCCTTGCAAGCCGAGTCGCGGGGACTCAGGCGGCGTCGCTGACCTCGACGAATTCGTCGGCGCCGGCGACGGCCTCGACGACTTCGTTGACGGCGTTGTTCTTGCCTTCCAGGACGGCGTCAGCCATCACGCGGGCATACAGCGCCACGGCCTTGGCCGAGTCGTCGTTGCCGGGGATGACATAGTCGATGCCGTCCGGGTTGTGGTTGGTGTCGACCACGCCGATGACCGGGATGCCCAGCTTCTTGGCTTCGGCGATGGCGATCTTGTGGAAGCCCACGTCGATCACGAACAGCGCGTCAGGCAGAGCAGCCATGTCCTGGATGCCACCGATGTCCTTTTCCAGCTTGGCCAGCTCGCGCTGGAACAGCAGGCCTTCCTTCTTGTTCATCGACTCCAGGCCGGCCTCGACCTGGGCCTGCATGTCCTTGAGCTTCTTCAGCGAACCCTTGACGGTCTTGAAGTTGGTCAGCATGCCGCCCAGCCAGCGCTGGTCGACGAAGGGCATGCCGGCGCGGGCAGCTTCCTCGGCGACGATCTCGCGCGCCTGGCGCTTGGTGCCGACGAACAGGATGGTGCCGCGCTTGGCCGCCAGCTGGCGAGCGAACTTGGTGGCTTCCTCGAAGAGCGGAACGGTCTTCTCGAGGTTGATGATGTGGATCTTGTTGCGATGGCCGAAGATGTACGGAGCCATCTTCGGGTTCCAGAAACGGGTCTGGTGGCCGAAGTGGACGCCTGCTTCGAGCATGTCGCGCATCGTGAAGGACATGAGATCACTCCTGAAAGGTTGGATCTAGAATCCGACTCGGATCGCAGGCGAGACGCACCGCACGGGCGCAGCTCGCTGCAACACCTTCAGCCAGTCGGATCCGGGATTGATTCATCCGTCCCGAACACCGGGGTCGGCTCCCGGCGCACCACGCGTCGGGAAGACGCCGCGACTCGACGCGGCACCGGACAAACCCCGAGAGTATAGCAAGCCTTGCACACCCCCGACCTGCACACGCTGCGCAAGCAGCTCGACGAAGGCAGCACCGATGCCCTGACGCTGCTCGACCAAGCCCTGGCCGCGGCCCGCTCGCCGCGCTGCGCACACGCCTTCGTCTCGATCGACGAACAGGGCGCCCGCACCGCGGCCGCTGCGCCCGCAGGCGCACTCGCCGGGCTGCCGGTCAGCATCAAGGACCTCTACTACATCGCCGGCCAGGTGACGAGCGCCGGCTCGGTCGTGCTGGCGGACCAGCCCCCGGCCACGGTAGACGCCCCCGCAGTGGCACGGCTGCGCGCGGCCGGCGCGGCGCTGATCGGCCGCACGCAGATGACCGAGTTCGCCTTCTCCGGCGTCGGCATCAACCCGCACCACGGCACGCCGGCCAACGTGGCGATGGCCGCGCTCGATCCGGCCGCACCGGCCGGCGTGCCCGGCGGCTCGAGTTCGGGCGGCGCGGTCTCGGTGGCCGCAGGCGCGGCGGTGGCGGCGCTGGGCAGCGACACCGGCGGCTCGATCCGCATCCCGGCGGCGCTGCACGGCCTGGTCGGCTTCAAGAACACCCAGGCGCTGACACCCGCCGCGGGCAGCATCCCGCTGGCGCCCAGCCTCGACACCGTCTGCGCGATCACCCGCAGCGTGCGCGACGCGGTGCTGCTGCACGAGATCCTCGCCGCCCGCATCGTGCGCCTGGAC
Source organism: Sphaerotilus sulfidivorans (assembly GCF_013426975.1). Lineage (GTDB taxonomy): Bacteria > Pseudomonadota > Gammaproteobacteria > Burkholderiales > Burkholderiaceae_C > Sphaerotilus > Sphaerotilus sulfidivorans. The sequence goes on along the minus strand of NZ_JACCPY010000008.1, from coordinate 115,253 downwards.
GCGGTGCCGCTGGCCGCGCGCCGGCTCGCGGTGGTGCGCACGCTGATGCTCGACGCGCTGGAGGCGCCGGTCGCTGCCGCCTTCGAACGCGCGCTGGAGACGATCGCGCAGGCCGGCGCGCAGATCGAGTTCATCGACCTGCCGCTGCTCGACGAGCTGCCGCGCCTGACCCAGGACGGCGGCCTGCCCGCCGCCGAGAGCTGGGCCTGGCACCGCGAGCTGCTGGCGCGCGACGGCGCGCGCTACGACCCGCGGGTGGCCGCGCGCATCCGCCGCGGCGCGGCGATCACGCCCGAGGCGCTGGCCGCGCTGCACGCCGCACGCGCCGACTGGATCGGCCGCATTTCGGCCGCGCTGGCCGGCTTCGACGCGGTGCTGTCGCCGACGGTGCCGATGATCCCGCCGCCGCTGGCGCCGCTGCTGGCCGACGATGCCGCCTTCTTCGAGGTCAACGCGCGGCTGCTGCGCAACCCCTCGGTGGTCAACCTGCTCGACGGCTGCGCGATCAGCCTGCCCTGCCACGCGACGGGCAGCGCGCCCGTGGGCCTGATGGCCTGGAGCCTGGGCGGACGCGACGACCGGCTGCTGTCGCTGGCGCTGCAGCTCGAGGCCGCGCTGAAGCCTGCCCGGGAGAGCGCACGATGAGCGCCGCGACGCCCGAGGCAGCCGAAGCGACCGAAGCGGTCGACGTCATCCTCGACACCAATGTCGTGCTCGACTGGCTGGTCTTCCGGCACGCCAGCGGGCTGGCGATCGGCGAGGCGATCGAGGCCGGGCGGCTGCGCTGGATCGTCAGCCCGGCGATGCAGGAGGAGCTGACCGACGTGCTCGACCGGCTGCTGCACCTGCCCACGCTGATGCGCTGGGCCGAGCGGCACGCGCCGGCCAGCGTTGAGGTCGCCCGGCTGGCGCAGCCGGTCAGCGCGCCGGGCCCGCTGCCCCACCCGCAGCGCCTGCGCTGCACCGATCCCGACGACCAGTGCTTCATCGACCTGGCGGTGTCGCGGCGCACGCCCTGGCTGATCACCCGCGACCACGCGCTGCGGCGGCTGGCCCGGCGCGCACGGGCCTTCGACGTCGCGGTGGTCACGCCGGAAGGCTGGGCCGCCGCGCAAGCCTGCCGTGCTCCTTTGCCCCATCCGGATCCCTTGCCATGACCGCATCGACCGCCGCCCGCGCCCTGCCCGTCCTGCCTGCGGACCACCGGCCGGTGCGGCTGCGCGAATGGCTGGATCGCCAGCCCGGCCCTTGGCCGCTGCATGACGCGGCCGCCTCGCGCACGCTGGATGCGCTGGCGGCCGAGGCGCTGCCGGCGCACGCGCTGATGCAGCGCGCCGGCCGGGCGGTGGCGCGGCTGGCGATGGCGCTGGCGCCGCATGCGCGCCGCATCCATGTGCTGGCCGGCCACGGCAACAACGGCGGCGACGGCTTCGAGGCCGCGCTGCACCTGCACCGCGCCGGCCGCGAGGTCCTGCTGCATGTGATCGGCCGCAACAGCGACGACGGACGCGCCCAGGCCTGGCCGCCGGATGCCGCCGCCTCGCGCCGGCAGGCCGAGCTGGACGGCGTGGCCATCGTCGCCGGGCTGGCGCCGCAGGCGCTCGACGGCGCCGACCTGGTGATCGACGCGCTGCTCGGCCGCGGCCTGGCGCGCCCGGCCAGCGGTCCGGTGGCCGACGCGATCCGGCTGTGCAACGGCTCGGGCGTGCCGGTGCTGGCGGTCGACCTGCCCTCCGGCCTGCCTGGCGACACCGGCGCGCTCGAGGTCGGCGCTGCCTGCGTGCAGGCGCGCTGGACGCTGGCGCTGCTGTCGCTGGCTCCGGGCCTGCTGACCGCACACGGCCGCGACCAGGCCGGCGAGATCTGGTGGGACGACCTCGGCGTGCAGCTCGCGCACCCGGACTTTCCTGCTCCGGCAGCCTGGCTGCAAGGCGCGGCCGGGCTGCAGGCGCTGTGGCCGGCACGGCGTCATGCGCAGCACAAGGGCAGCTTCGGCGACGTGCGCATTCTCGGCGGCGCCAGCTCGATGGGCGGCGCGGCGCTGCTGGCCGGGCGCGCGGCGCTGGGGGCCGGCGCCGGTCGTGTCTGGGTCGACCTGCTCAACGAGCACGCGCCGCGCTTGGACCCGGTGCATCCGGAACTGATGTTCGCGCCGACCCCGGCGGACGAGCGCCTGGCATCCAGCACCGTGGTGGCCGGCTGCGGCGGCGGCGAGGCGGTGGCCACGCGGCTGGCGCCGCTGCTGGCGCAGGCCGGGCGGCTGCTGCTCGATGCCGACGCGCTCAACGCGCTGGCGGCTGATCCGCGACTGATGCAGGCGCTGCGCCAGCGCGGCGCCCAGGGCCGACCGACGCTGCTGACGCCGCATCCGCTGGAGGCCGCGCGCCTGCTCGGCTCCAGCACCGCCGAGGTGCAGGCCGACCGGCTGCGCGCGGTGCGCGAGCTGGCCGCGCGCAGCGGCGCGGTGGTGGTGCTGAAGGGCTCGGGCACGCTGATCGGCCGGCCTGAACCACATCACGCGCCCTGGATCAACGCCAGCGGCCATGCCGCGCTGGCCACACCCGGCAGCGGCGATGTGCTGGCCGGCTGGATCGCCGGCCTGTGGAGCCAGATCGCCGGAGCGCGCGCGACAGGCGGCTCATCCGCATGGGATGCAGCCGAGCTGGCAGCCCGCCGCGGCGTCTGGCTGCATGGTAGCCGCGCCGAGCGGCTGGCACCCAGCGGCCAGGCGCTGGTGGCCAGCCGCATCGTGCCTGACAGGTGGGACGGCTGAAGCCGTCGTCGCCCGCCTCGGCCTGAATCAGCGCCGGCGCTTGGCCGCGCTGTTCTTGGTGGCGGTCTTGCCTGCGGACTTGGCCGTGCGCTTGGCGGCCTTGCGCGAAGGCCGCGCGCTGTTGGTGCGGTCACGCTCGCGTGATGCGGCGCGGCGCACCGCACGATCGGCCTCGGTCACCGACTGCAGCTCGTCCTGCGCCCGGGCCGGTGCGCGCTCGCGCCCGCCCTTGCCGGCCGGCGCGGCCGGCGGCAGCGCCGGCGCCAGCGGATCGCGCACCAGGCGGAAGTCGATGCGCCGCCCGTCCAGATCGACCCGGCTGACCTGCACCCGGATGCGCACGCCCACCGCATAGCGCACGCCGGTGCGCTCGCCGCGCAGTTCCTGGCGGACTTCGTCGTAGCGGAAATACTCGCCGCCCAGCTCGGTGATGTGCACCAGGCCCTCGACATACAGCTCGTCGAGCTGCACGAACAGGCCGAAGCTGGTCGCCGCGCTGACGGTGCCGGAATACTCCTCGCCGAGGCGGTCGCGCATGAACTTGCACTTCAGCCAGGCTTCGACATCGCGCGAGGCCTCGTCGGCGCGGCGCTCGTTGGCGCTGCAGTGTGCGCCGGCCGCCTCCCAGACCTCCAGATCGCGCGGCGCGATGCCCTCCATCCGGGGCATCGGCTTGGCAGTGGCACCACCGGGACGCCGGCGCAGCGGCTGCGCCGCACCAGGAATCGAGGACTTCACCACCAGCGCGTACTTGCGCTTGCCCAGGATGGCCTTGATCACCCGGTGCACCAGCAGGTCCGGATAGCGCCGGATCGGGCTGGTGAAGTGGGTGTAGGCGTCATAGGCCAGACCGAAGTGGCCGCTGTTGATCGGCGTGTAGATCGCCTGCTGCATCGAGCGCAGCAGCATCGCGTGGATCTGCGCCGCATCCGGCCGGTCGCGGGTCTGCTGCGCCAGCGCCTGCAGCTCGGCCGGCTTGGGCTCGTCGCTGACCGACAGGTTCAAGCCCAGGCTGCGCAGATAGGCCTGCAGCGCCACCCGCTTCTCGGGCGTCGGACCCTCGTGGACGCGGTACAGCGACGGATGCCTGGCCGCCTGGATGAAATCGGCGGCACAGACATTGGCCGCCAGCATTGCCTCCTCGATCAGCCGATGCGCCTCGGTGCGCACCCGCGGCACGATCTTCTCGATGCGGCCGTTGTCGTCGCAGACGATCTGCGTCTCGGTGGTCTCGAAGTCGATCGCGCCGCGCGTGCCGCGCTGCTTGAGCAGCACGCGGTAGACCTCGTGCAGGTGCAGCAGATGCGGCACCAGGTCGGCGCGGCGCTGTGCCTCCGGGCCGCGGGTGTTCGACAGCACCGCAGCCACCTCGGTGTAGGTCAGCCGCGCATGCGAGCAGATCACCGCCGGATAGAACTGGTAGGCAGCGACCTCGCCGGTGACATCGACCAGCATGTCGCAGACCATCGAGAGCCGGTTCTGCTCGGGATTGAGCGAGCACAGGCCGTTGGAGAGCTTCTCCGGAAGCATCGGAATGACGCGGCGCGGGAAGTAGACCGAGGTCGCGCGCTCGTAGGCATCGTCGTCGAGCGGGTCGCCCGGCTTGACGTAGTGGCTGACGTCGGCGATGGCCACCACCAGCCGCCAGCCCTTGCGCCGCCCGACCTTGGCCGGCTCGCAGTAGACCGCATCGTCGAAGTCGCGCGCATCCTCGCCATCGATCGTCACCAGCGGCACGTCGGTCAGGTTGATGCGCTGCTTCATGTCGACCGCACGCACCCGGTCGGGCAGCTTGCCGGTCTGCGCCAGCGTCTCCGGCGAGAAACGGTGCGGCACCTCGTACTTGCGCACCGCGATCTCGATTTCCATGCCGGGATCGTCGATGTCGCCGAGCACCTCGGTGATGCGCCCGACCGGCTGCGAATGCAGCGACGGCGGCTCGGTCAGCTCGACGGCGACCACCTGGCCGGCCTCGGCCTTCGCGGTGGCGTTCTTCGGGATCAGGATGTCCTGGCCATAGCGCTTGTCCTCCGGCGCGACGATCCAGACGCCGTTCTCCAGCAGCAGCCGGCCGATGATCGGCGCCCGCCGCCGCTCCAGGATCTCCAGCACCCGCCCCTCCGGGCGGCCCTTGCGGTCGTAGCGCACGATGCGCACCCGGACCCGATCGCGATGCAGCACCGCCCTCATTTCCTGCGGTGCCAGATAGATGTCGGCCTCGCCGCCCTCCACCACCACGAAGCCGTGACCGTCACGGTGACCCTGCACCGTGCCTTCCACTTCACTCATCAGCGTGCTGTTCAACGAAATTCCTTCTCAAACACTTGCGGATCGAATTTTTCTCATGCTACACTGGCGTTCTCCGCTGATCGGAACAAAATTTCGAAACAGCGCAAGAGCCCAGGTGGCGGAATTGGTAGACGCACTAGTTTCAGGTACTAGCGGGTAACTCCGTGGAGGTTCGAGTCCTCTCCTGGGCACCACCAACGAATCCAGCATACGCCAGATTCGACAACTTGCACAGACCTTTGAAATCCCGGTCTTTGCTCGTATTCAGGATTTCAAGGCCCAGGTGGCGGAATTGGTAGACGCACTAGTTTCAGGTACTAGCGGGTAACTCCGTGGAGGTTCGAGTCCTCTCCTGGGCACCATCTTGCGATGATCTTCGAGATCCGGATCATCGTTCGTAGTCAAGGATTTCAAGGCCCAGGTGGCGGAATTGGTAGACGCACTAGTTTCAGGTACTAGCGGGTAACTCCGTGGAGGTTCGAGTCCTCTCCTGGGCACCAGACAGACGAAAAAGCCGGCTTCAAGTCGGCTTTTTCCATTGGCGCGCATGTCACAAGAATCGCTGTCGACACCATGAAAAAGGCCCGCTCACCTCTCGGTGAGCGGGCCTTTGCATTCGCATGCGGCTGGAGAATCAGGCCATCAGACGCTGGTCTTGCGCAGCAGGCCGTCCGGGCGCAGCGAATCGTATTCCTCGAAGGGCTGATGAATCCACGGGCTGGTGGGCAGCATCTCGACGAAATAGTCCGGCGTGTAGCAGGACACGCCCTTGACCCACAGCACCGCCGAACGCAGTTCACGGATCGAGGGCATGCCGCGCAGGCGCTCGACCACTGCCTGCAGCGTCACGCCAGAGTCGGCCAGATCATCGACCAGCAGGACACGCCCCGCCAGCTCGCCCTTGGGCATGGTGATGTACTTGGCCATGTCCAGACGACCCTGGATCGTGCCGGCCTCGGCGCGATAGGAGCTGGTGGCCATGATGGCCAGCGGCTTGTCGAACACGCGCGACATCACGTCGCCCGGACGCAGGCCGCCGCGGGCCAGACACAGGATCTGGTCGAACTCCCAGCCGGACTCGTGGACCTGGATGGCCAGTCGTTCGATCAGCTGGTGATACTCATCCCAGGAAACATAGAGGTGCTTGCCGTCATCAGTCAGCATGGGAACTCCTTGATCAACCCTTGTACGGGTGGCGCAGCAGGATGGTGTGGTCACGGTCAGGCCCGGTCGAAACCATGTCGATCGGCGCACCGATGAATTCCTGAACCCGTTCGAGATAACGGCGAGCATTCAAGGGCAAGGCATCCCACGAAGTCACGCCGAACGTGGTTTCCGTCCAGCCGGGGAAGGTCTCGTAGACCGGAACGCAGTTGACGATCTCGTCGGCATCCAGCGGCAGGATGTCGACCTTCTCGCCGTGCAGCTCGTAGCCGGTGCACATGCGGATCTCCGACAGGCCGTCGAGCACGTCGAGCTTGGTCAGGCACAGGCCGGAGATGCCGTTGATCAGGATCGATCGCTTCAGCGCGGCCGCATCCAGCCAGCCGCAGCGGCGAGCCCGGCCGGTGACGGTGCCACGCTCCTGACCGACGGTCGACAGATGGTGGCCGACGGTGCCGGGCGTGTCCCAGTCCAGCTCGGTCGGGAACGGGCCCGAACCGACACGGGTGGTGTAGGCCTTGGTGATGCCCAGGATGTAGTTCAGCATGCCCGGACCGACGCCCGAGCCCGCGGCGGCGTTGCCGGCGACGCAGTTGCTCGAGGTGACATACGGATAGGTGCCGTGGTCGACGTCGAGCAGCGTGCCCTGCGCGCCCTCGAACAGGATCGAGCCGCCGGCGCGATTGGCTTGGTCGATCAGCACGCCCACATCGGCCATCATCGGCTTGAGCTGCTCAGCCAGCTTCATCGCGTGGTCGAAGATCGGCTGGAACTCGAGCGCATCGCTCTTCAGGTAGCCGGTCAGCGCGAAGTTGTGCAGCTCGAGCAGGTCGCGCAGCTTCTTGGCGAAGCGGTCCGGGTGCTTCAGGTCCTGCACGCGCAGCGCACGGCGGGCGACCTTGTCCTCGTAGGCCGGGCCGATGCCCTTGCCGGTGGTGCCGATCTTGCCGGCGCCCGAGTTCTCGCGCAGCGCCTCGCGCGCCTTGTCGACCGCGACATGGAAAGGCAGGATCAGCGGGCAGGACTCGCTGATGAACAGGCGCGAGCGCACATCCAGGCCTGCGGCCTCCAGACGCTCGATCTCGGACAGCAGATGGGTCGGATCGACCACGACGCCGTTGCCGATGAAGCACGGCACACCTTCGCGCATGATGCCCGACGGGATGATCTGCAGCGCGGTCTTCTTGCCGTTGATCACCAGCGTGTGGCCGGCGTTGTGGCCGCCCTGGAAGCGAACGACGCCGGCGGCATGGTCGGTCAGCCAGTCGACGACCTTGCCCTTGCCTTCGTCACCCCATTGCGTGCCGACGACGACGACATTGCGACCGCGCGTTCCGGCGGACGCAGCACTGCGTGTATCCATCTCAAGTATCCGTTCGAAAGGAAAGAGGGTCAGGCGGGAAGCACGGCGACGCTCAGCGCGCCCGGACCACCCATTGTCCGAGCACATCGACCAGCTCGCGGTCGCACTCGAATTCATCGGCCTCGTGCTCATGGCCGGGAAGCAGGCAGACCACCGACTCGCCACTGTCGCGCAGTCGGCGGATCACGGCGCGCAGCGCCGGATCCTCGCCCCAGGGCGCCAGGATCGCCGCGCGGCGGCCGTCGACATGGCCGTGACCGACCACCGTCTTCAGATCCAGGCTGAAGCCGACGGCAGGACGGCTGCGACCGAAGATCGCGCCAACATTGTCATAGCGGCCGCCACGCACCAGCGCGCCGGCGCTGCCGGCGGCGTAGACGGCGAAGCGGCTGCCGCTGTAGTAGTCGTAGCCGGCCAGGTCGGCCAGATCGAAGCCGACACTCAGCTCCGGATAGGCGCGGCGCAGATGGGTGGCCAGCCACTGCAGGTCGTCAAGCGCGGCCGTCACCTGCGGCAGCGCCGGCAGGCGCTCGCGCGCCAGCGCCAGCACCTCGTCGCCACCGTAGAGCGCCGGCAGCAGCCGCAGCGCGTCGCGCACCTGCGGCGGCAGCGCCGCGGTCAGTGCGTCGACGGCGGCCTGGTCCTTCGCCGCCAGCGCCGCCTCCAGCGCCTCCGCATCGATCGCCTTGGGCGGCAGACCGTCGAGCAGGCCGGTGAGCAGGCGCGCATCGGCCAGGTCCATCACCAGACCGGGCACGCCAGCGCGCTGCAGGCACTCGATCGCCAGCTCCTGCACCTCCAGGTCGGCCTCGAGACCGGCATGGCCGTAGATCTCGGCACCGAACTGCAGCGGCTCGCGGGTGCTGCCCGGCGCGGCCGGCAGCGTGTGCAGAACCGGACCGCAGTAGCACAGACGGGTCAGGCCGGCGCGGTTGAGCAGATGCGCGTCGATCCGGGCGACCTGCGGCGTGGTGTCGGCCCGCACGCCCAGCGTGCGACCGCTGAGCTGGTCGACCAGCTTGAAGGTGCGCAGATCGAGCGCCCGGCCGGTGCCGCTGAGCAGCGACTCCAGATGCTCGAGCATCGGCGGCATGACCAGCTCGCAGCCATGCGCACGCGCCGCGTCCAGCAGGATGCGACGCAGTTCCTCGATGCGCCGCGCCTCGTGGGGCAGGACGTCGGCAATGTGCTCGGGCAGCAGCCAAGCAGAAGACATAGCGGTGGGGGAAGGACTAAAAACGTGATTCTACCGGCCTGCGCACGGCAGCACGAGATCACCGACCCACACGTGGGTCGGTGTCGGCATGATGACAACGGCTCAGCCGGCCAGGAAAGCCAGCATCAGCAGTCCGCAGACGATGCTGATCAGTCCCACGAAGCGGATCTGGCCATCCTGCATCTTCAGCAGTTCCTCGAAGACGCGGCGCCATTGCACCGGGCTGGCAAAGGGCAGCAGCCCCTCGACGATCAGCACCAGCGCCAGCGCGGTCAGCAGCGATTCGCCCACGCGCGTATCACTTCGCGCCGCCGGAGCCGCCGCGCATCACGCGGAAGAAGTCGCTCGAGGGATCGACCACCATCACGTCCGTCTTGTTGCGGAAGCTCGCGCGATAGGCCTCGAGACTGCGATAGAAGTTCGCGAACTGCGGATCGCGGCCGAAGGACTCGGCATAGATCGACGAGGCCTCGGCATCGCCCAGGCCCTTGATCTTCTGCGCCTCGCGGTAGGCCTCGGCCAGGATGACCTCGCGCTGGCGGTCGGCATCGGCGCGGATCTTCTCGCCATCGGCCGCACCTTGCGAGCGCAGCTCGTTGGCGACCCGCTTGCGCTCGGACTCCATGCGGCGATAGACCGACTCGGTCACCGTCGAGGCGAAGTCGACCCGCTTGATGCGCACGTCGACCACCTCGATGCCGAAGTTCTTCGCATCATCCTGCAGCCGCTTCATCACGCCCTGCATCACCTTGTCGCGCTCGCTCGAGAGCATCGTGCCCACGGTGCGCTTGGTGACTTCCTCGTTGAGCGCCGCCTGCACGATCGGGCTCAGCCGCACCTCGGCATTGCGCAGATCGACGCCGGTGTTGCGGATGAACTGGCGTGCATCGGTGACGCGCCACTTGATCAGCCAGTCGATCACCAGGCTCTGCTTCTCGGCAGTGAAGATCGGGCGGGTCTCGGGGCTGTCGAGGGTCTGGGTGCGACGGTCGATGAACTTGACGTTCTGCAGCGGCGGGGGCAGCTTGAACTTCAGCCCCGGCTCGGTGATCACTTCCTTGATCTCGCCGAGCGCATAGACGACCGCGTAGTTGCGCTGGTCGACCACGAACAGCGTCGACGATCCCACCATCAGCGCCAGCATCGCGCCGACGCCCATCAGTCCGATTCGATTCATGTTCTTGCCTGTTCCTGGGGCCTGTGCCTGCGAATCGACTCAGCGACCGTCACGATCGCGACCGCGCTGACCATCACGGGAACGGATGTCCCCACCCGCCGTGCCTGCGGACGGCTCCGGCTGTGCCGCCGAGGCCGGCGCCTGGGCAGCCGGCACCGGCGCGTTGGCCGCCGACTGCTGCATCAGCCGATCGAGCGGCAGGTAGAGCAGATTGCTGCCGCTGCGCGAGTCGACCATGACCTTGCTGACATTGGAGTAGACCTGCGACATCGTGTCGATGTAGAGCCGGTCTCGGGTGACCGCTGGGGCCTTCTGGTATTCGGCCAGCACGCTGCGGAAGCGCTCGCTGTCACCGATGGCCTGGGCCACCACGCGTGCGCGGTAGGCCTCGGACTCCTCCATCAGGCGTGCGGCCGTGCCACGCGCCTTCGGAATGATGTCGTTGGCATAGGCCTGGCCTTCGTTCTTCAGACGCTCGCGATCGGCGCCGGCCTTGACCGCATCGTCGAAGGCGGCCTGGACCTGCTCGGGCGCCTGCACGCTCTGCACGTTGACGTTCGTCACCAGGATGCCTGCCTTGAGCCGGTCGAGCTGGGCCTGGATGGACTTGACCAGATCGACCGCGATCGCGTCGCGCTGCTCGTAGAGCACCGAGTTCATCGTGCTGCGGCCGACGATCTCGCGCACCGCGCTCTCGGCGGCATGCACCACCGCCTCCTCGACATTGCGATTCTCGAACAGGAAATCCTTGGCCTGCTTCAGCCGCCACTGCACGGTGAAGCGGATGTCGACGATGTTCTCGTCCTGCGTCAGCATCGAGGAGTCGCGCAGGCCGGTGGTCTGCACCACCGCATTGCGGCCGATCTCGGTCGAGCGGGTCTGGGTGACGCTGACCGTCTCGTGCGACTGGAACGGTCCGGGCAGCCGATACTGGATGCCCGCCTCGACGGTCCGGCTGAACTTGCCGAAGGTCAGGATGACCGCCTGCTCGCCTTCCTGCACGATGAAGAAGCCGCTGCCCAGCCAGAGCACCGCCGCCACGCCGGCAATCAGGCCGCCGCCGATGCCGACCGCACGCCCCTCCGACGGGTCAGGCTGACCGGACGGCGTCGGCGAGCCCGGGCCGCCCTTGCCACCGAAAAGACCGCCGAGCTTCTGGTTGAAGTCGCGCCACAGCTCGTCGAGATCGGGCGGACCGTCATTGCGTCCGGAATTGTTCAGGACGGTGACGCCTGCCGGGCCATGCCCCCGACGTGTCAGCTGCCTGACGGCACCGGCCACCAGATGAAGGGCTGCACCAGCCACATCGGCCAGGCGGGACGAGACGATGCGCTCACCCATCGGTTTCGTGTTGTTCATGTCCGGAATTACAACATGGCTCACGCCGCATCCGGCGCGGGTTGAAAATGATCCTCCGGGTCGGAGCGCCAATCCGGGGCAATGGTTCCGTCCCGATCGAAACGGGGATCATGTTCGGCGGGCGGGCTCGGCTCGTCCGCCTCGAGAACGATCGCGGCCAGACGCTCGCGCAGCTGCGCGAGCCCCTCGCCGCTGCGGGCGCTGACATGCAGCCGCTCGATGCTGCGACCCGGCTCGATCTCGAACTGGTCGACCATCACGCGAGGCCGCGCATCGTCCTCGAGCGCATCGAGCTTGTTGAACACCAGCATCTGGCGGATGCCCGCGGCATCGATTTCCTGCAGCACCCGCATCACCTCCTCGATCTGCTCGAGGCGGTTCGGGCTGGCGGCATCGACCACATGCAGCAGCAGGTCGGCATCGGCCGCTTCCTGCAACGTGGCCTGGAAGGCCTCGACCAGGCCGTGCGGCAGATCGCGGATGAAGCCGACGGTGTCCGACAGCGAGACGCTGCAGCCGGCGTCCTCGAGATAGAGCTGGCGCACGGTGGTGTCGAGCGTGGCGAAGAGCTGATCGGCCGCATAGCTGCGTGCCTTGACCATCGCGTTGAACAGCGTGCTCTTGCCTGCATTCGTGTAGCCGACCAGCGAGATGCGGAAGGTGCCGCGGCGCTCGCGGGCACGGCGCTGGGTGCCGCGCTGGCGCTTGACCTTGGCCAGACGTTCCTTGACCGACTTGATGCGGGTGTCGATCATGCGCCGGTCGAGTTCGATCTGCGTCTCGCCGGGGCCGCCGCGCAGGCCGTGGCCGCCCTTCTGCCGCTCCAGATGCGACCAGCGGCGCACCAGCCGGGTGGCCAGATACTGCAGCTTGGCCAACTCGACCTGAAGCTTGCCTTCATGGCTGCGCGCACGCGCGGCGAAGATGTCGAGAATCAGCCCGGTGCGGTCGAGAACCTCGACGCCGAGCACGCGTTCGAGATTGCGCTGCTGCGCGGGCCCCAGGGCCTGGTCGAAGATCACGCACTGCGCGCGGTGCTCGAGCACCGTCAGGCGAATCTCCTCGGCCTTGCCGGAGCCGACGAACAGGGCTGGATCCGGCGACTTGCGGCGGGCAATGATGCGGGCGACCGGGAGGTCGCCCGCGGATTCGGCCAGCAAGGCCAGCTCGTCCAGGGAAGGATCGAAGGAAGACCCGGGGCCGAGATCCACCCCGACCAGAACAGCGCGTGGAGGCGCGAGAGAAGCCGTTTCAGTCAAGATGGACGAGAAAGTGCCTTGAGGGCGATTGCTGGAGAATCAGGGGTCAGTGCGGCTCGGGAGACTCTGCCGCGTGGAAGTTCACCGGACGGCCCGGCACGACGGTGGAGATCGCGTGCTTGTAGACCATCTGGGTCACGGTATTGCGCAGCAGCACCACATACTGGTCGAAGGACTCGATGTGGCCCTGCAGCTTGATGCCGTTGACCAGATAGATCGAGACCGGAACATGCTCCTTGCGCAGGAGGTTCAGGAAGGGGTCTTGTAGCAGTTGCCCTTTGTTGCTCACGATATGCTCCGTGTTGGAAAAGTGGAGTCGAAGTGCCGCACGTTATCACACGCGCGGTATCGGGGTCCCGGGATTCAGGAATCCTTTTCCGTGAAGGGATTGCGCGAGGCGCGCAACTCGATGCGCAACGGAGTGCCGACGAGCTTGAAATGCTCGCGGAACCGGCTCTCCAGATAGCGCTTGTACACGTCGGTGACATGCTCCACGGCATTGCCGTGAATCACGATCACCGGCGGGTTCTGCCCACCCTGGTGGGCATAACGCAGTTTCGGGCGGAAGGATCCGGCCCGCTTGGGCTGCTGGAAGGCCACCGCCTCCTGCAGCAGCCGGGTCAGCACCGGCGTGGGCATCTTGCAGCGCGCCGAGGCCCAGGAGGCCTCGATCGCCTGCCACAGCGGGCCCAGGCCCTGGCGGCGCCGCGCCGAGATGTTGAGCAGCGGCGCGAACTTCAGGAAGGACAGCCGCGTCTCGATCGAGCGCTGCAGCATCTGGCGCTGGTACTCGTCGACCGCATCCCACTTGTTGATCGCGATGACCACCGCACGGCCCGAATCGAGAATGTAGCCGGCGATGTGCGCATCCTGGTCGGACACGCCCTCGGTGGCATCGATCAGCAGCAGCACGACATTGGCGTCGGCAATCGCCTGCAGCGTCTTGACCACCGAGAACTTCTCGATCGACTCGAACACCCGGCCCTTGCGGCGCAGGCCGGCGGTGTCGATCAGCTCGTAGCGCTGGCCATCGCGCTCGAAGGGCACATGGATCGCGTCGCGGGTGGTGCCGGCCTGATCGAAGGCGACCAGCCGCTCCTCGCCCAGCCAGGTGTTGATCAGCGTCGACTTGCCGACATTGGGGCGGCCGCACACCGCCAGCCGCACCGGGCGGTCGGCGTCGTCGACCTCGGCCTCGTCCTCGTCCTCTTCGGGCACCAGGCCCTCGAGCGCCATGTCGATCAGGCTGCGCACGCCCTGGCCGTGGGCCGAGGAGACGGCGATCGGCTCGCCGATGCCCAGCTCGAAGAACTCGGCCAGCTGCGGGCCGTCCTTCATGCCCTCGGCCTTGTTGGCCGCCAGCAGCACGCGCTTGCCGGTCGAGCGCAGATAGCGCGCGATGTCATGGTCCTGGGCCGACAGGCCCGCACGCACGTCGACGACGAAGATGACCGCATCCGCCTCGGCCACTGCCTGGCAGGTCTGCTTGGCCATCTCGTGGTAGATGCCCTCGGAGCTGTCGGGCTCGAAGCCGCCGGTGTCGATGACGATGAACTCGTAGGTGCCGACACGACCGTCGCCGTAGTGGCGATCGCGGGTCAGGCCGGCATAGTCCGCGACGATGGCGTCACGGCTGCGCGTCAGGCGGTTGAAGAGCGTGGACTTGCCGACGTTGGGACGTCCGACGAGGGCAATCACGGGTTTCATGGCTCAGATCCGATCTGCGACGCCGCCAGGAAACGGGGCCGTCGCGTTGTTGTTGCAGGAGAGACAGCAGCAGACCGCGACCCGCGAGGGGCCGCGGCGCCGCTCATTCGGGACGGAAGGCGAAGACATTGCCGGCGCGGGTCACCGCCAGCACCGTCAGGCCGGAGCGCACCAGCGGCGCGACGATCGCGCTGCCGTCGGTGGGCAGGCGCAGCAGGGTCTCGCCGCGGTCGCGCGACAGCAGATGCAGCCAGCCCTCGGCGTCGCCGAAGACGACGGTCGAGCCCAGGCTCAGCGGCGCGCTCAGGCCGCGGTGGCGCAGGCGGTCGCTGCTCCAGGCGACATCGCCGCTGCTGCGCCGCCAGGCGGTGATGCGGTCGCTGGCATCCGAGCCGAAGACGAACTCGGCATCCATCGCCACACCCTGGTGTCCGCCCTGCTGGCGGGTCCACAGCACCGAGCCACGCTCCGCGTTGACGCAGCCGACCGCCGACTGGAAGGCGCGCACGCACACCGTCTCGCCCAGGCGGGCGGGCGGCGCGACCAGATCGGCCAGACGCTCGACCTCGTTGGTGCCGCGCGGCGCGGCGATCGTCATCTGGCCACGCAGCGCGCCGCTGATCGGGTCGATCGCGGTCAGGCGCGGCCCGACGCCGGCCAGCAGCGTGTTGCGGTAGGCCAGCAGCACGCCGGGCTGCTGCAGCGACAGCGCCTCGCCGGAGCGCGGCGTCGACCACAGCAGGCGGCCGTCGAAGGCATCGAAGGCCCACAGGCTGCGGTCGATCGCCTGGACGAAGACCCGCTCGCCGGCCACCAGCGGCGCGGTGACGACCCGCGAGTTCAGCCGGGTGCGCCAGACGACACGCTCGCTGTCGGACACCACCAGTTCGTTGTCCTGGGTGACCACCGCCGCATGGCGGCCGTCGCTGCCCACGCCGGCCGACAGCGGCGCGCCGATCTCGAGCCGGCTGCGGACCTCGCCGGTGCCGATGTCGAGGCTGGTCAGCTGACCGCGGGCGCTGGCCAGCAGGAAACGGTCGCCCAGCACCGCGACCGACAGGCCGGCCACCGGCGTGCCCAGGCTCTGACGCCAGACCTGACGGCCGGCGATCTTCGCCTGCAGCGGCTCCAGCGGCGTGGGCGTCGGCTTCGGGCTGGAGCTGCAGGCCGCCAGCAGCGCCGCCAGGGCGCTCAGGCCGAGCGCGAGGGCGCGGCGGGCGATCACTTGGACGCTCCGTCAGCCGGTGCGGCCGGCGCAGCGTCGGGCGCGGCACCGAGCGCGCCGAGCTTGGCCTCGACCAGGCGGCGGTAGTCTGCGCCCGCCTCCAGGCCCTTCCAGGCCTGCTGGTAGGCGGCCACCGCCTCGGCGCGCTGGCCCTTGGCCAGCAGGATGTCGCCGCGGCGATCGGCCGCCAGCGCGGCAAAGCTCTCGGGCAGGCCCTCGAGCAGGCGCAGCGCCTCGTCAGGCTGCCTGGCCTCGATCTTCAGCGCCGCCAGGCGCAGCTTCGCGATCGCGCGGTACTCGTCTTCCCCGGCGTCGGCCGCGACCCACTCCAGCGTGGCGCGGGCCGCATCGGCCTGACCCTTGTCGGCCTGCACCCGAGCCGTCAGCAGGCCGCCCTGTCCGGCGAAGGCGGTTGAGCCATAGCGCGACTTCAGATCGGCGAAGACCTTGGCAGCGCGGTCGGCATCACCGGCCTGCACCGCGCGCTCGAGCTCGTCATAGACGCCGCCGGCCTTGGAGGCCTGATCGCGCTGCCACCACTGCCAGCCGTTCCAGCCGGCATAGGCGGTCAGCACCACCAGCAGGATGCTCAGGATCAGGTTGCCGAACCTGTTCCAGAACGCCTTGAGCTGGTCGAGCTGTTCCTGTTCTTCGAGATCGAGATGCGAGGCCATGCGCTGCAATCGTTGTTGGAATGAGGACGGAAGGAAGACGAAGGGAATTATGCGGCCAGCGTCGCGGCCCAGCCGGCGACATCGGCCAGCGGGCGCAGCACCTGCTCGCCGCCGCCGCGCAGCGGCTTGACCGCCACCATGCCCTCGGCCAGCTCGTTGCCGCCGAAGACCAGTGCGAAGCGCGCGCCGCTGGCGTCGGCCTTCTTGAACTGCGACTTCATGCTGCCGGGGCCGTCCTTGCCGCCGGCGTGCAGCACCACCTTCAGCCCTTGCGCGCGCAGGGCCTCGGCCGTCACGGTGGCCACCGCCAGCGCCGAGGCGTCCGGGATGACCGCATAGGCGTCGGGCGCCTGCACCGGCACCTGCACGCCGCTGTCTTCCAGCAGCGCCAGCACCCGCTCGATGCCCAGACCCCAGCCGACCGCCGGCGCCGGCTTGCCGCCGATCTGCTCGATCAGGCCGTCGTAGCGCCCGCCGCCGCAGACCGTGCCCTGCGCACCGAGCCGGTCGGTGACCCACTCGAACACGGTCAGGTTGTAGTAGTCCATGCCGCGCACCAGGCGCGGGTTGATGCGGTAGGGCTGACCGACCGCATCCAGCACCGCGCGCACCGCGTCGAAGTGCGCCAGCGACGCCTCGCCGAGGAAGTCCATCAGCTTCGGCGCGGCCTCGACCACCGCCTGCATCGCCGGGTTCTTGGTGTCGAGCAGGCGCAGCGGGTTGCTGTGCAGGCGGCGCTTCGCCTCCTCGTCGAGCAGGTCGAGGTGAGCCTCGAAGTGCGCGATCAGCGCGGCGCGGTGGGCCTTGCGCTCTTCCGGCTGGCCCAGGCTGTTGATCTCCAGGCGCACATCCGTCAGCCCCAGGTCACGCCAGAGGCTGCGCGCCATCAGGATGACCTCGGCGTCCACGTCCGGCCCGGCGAAGCCCAGCGCCTCGACGCCGACCTGGTGGAACTGGCGGTAGCGGCCCTTCTGCGGCCGCTCGTGGCGGAACATCGGGCCGATGTAGAACAGGCGCTTCGGACCGTCGTAGAGCAGGTTGTGCTGCACCACCGCGCGCACGACGCCGGCCGTGCCTTCCGGGCGCAGCGTCAGCGCGTCGCCGTTGAGCTTGTCCTCGAAGGAGTACATCTCCTTCTCGACGATGTCGGTGACTTCGCCCAGGCCGCGCACGAACAGCGGCGTGGGCTCGACGATCGGGGTGCGCACGCTGAAATAGCCGTAGCGGCGCATCATCGCGCGCACGGTGTCCTCGAACCATTCCCACCGCGCCGAGTCCGGCGGCAGCAGGTCGTTCATGCCTTTGACGGCCTGGAGTTTTTCGCTCATCAGAAAAGAATCATGGAGAGAGGGGGCCGCTCTCAGGCGGCCTTGCCGGCGCCGAAGCGACGCTCGATGTACTGCTGCACCAGCGCCTGGAACTCGGTGGCGATGCCCTCGCCGCGCAGCGTCAGCGCCTTCTGGCCGTCGATGAAGACCGGCGCGGCCGGCGCCTCGCCGGTGCCGGGCAGGCTGATGCCGATGTCGGCATGCTTGCTCTCGCCAGGGCCGTTGACGATGCAGCCCATCACCGCGACCTTCAGGTTCTCGACGCCGGGGTACCGGGCGCGCCAGACCGGCATCGATGCACGCAGGTAGTCGTCGATCTGCTTGGCCAGCTCCTGGAAGGTGGTGCTGGTGGTGCGACCGCAGCCCGGGCAGGCGGTGACGCTCGGCACGAAGGTGCGCAGGCCCAGCGCCTGCAGGATCTCGGTGGCCACGACCACCTCCTGCGTGCGCGCCTCGCCCGGCTGCGGCGTGAGCGAGACGCGGATGGTGTCGCCGATGCCCTGCTGCAGCAGCACGCTCAGAGCCGCGGCAGACGCCACCGTGCCCTTGGTGCCCATGCCGGCCTCGGTCAGGCCCAGATGCAGCGGGTGATCGCAGCGCCTGGCCAGTTCCTGGTAGACCGCGATCAGGTCCTGCACGCCCGAGACCTTGCAGCTGATCAGCACCTGCGCCGGGTCCATGCCCAGCTCGACCGCGTGGCCGGCCGAGTCCAGCGCCGACTGGATCAGCGCCTCGTACATCACCTGGCGCGCTTCCCAGGGCCGGGCGCGCTGCTGGTTCTCGTCCATCAGGCGCGCGAGCAGCTCCTGGTCGAGGCTGCCCCAGTTGACGCCGATGCGCACCGGCTTGTCGTACTTCAAGGCCGCCTCGATCATCATGCCGAACTGGCGATCGCGCTTGTCGCCCTTGCCGACATTGCCCGGGTTGATGCGGTACTTGGACAGCGCCTCGGCGCAGGCCGGATGCTGGCTCAGCAGCGTGTGGCCGTTGTAGTGGAAGTCGCCCGCCAGCGGCACGTCGATCTGCATGCGGTCGAGCTGCTCGCGGATGTGCGGCACGGCCGCCGCGGCCTCCGGCGTGTTGACGGTGATGCGCACCATCTCGGAGCCGGCCAGCGCCAGCTCCTTGACCTGGATGGCGGTGCCGATCACGTCGACGGTGTCGGTGTTGGTCATCGACTGCACGCGCACCGGCGCGCTGCCGCCGACGGTGACCACACGCGAGCCCCAGACCACGCGGGCCTGGAGACTGCGGCGCGGCAGGGCCTCGCCGAGAGGAATCGGGGCGGAATCGGGACGGGTGTTCATCGTCATCGCTGCAATGGAGGGCGGAAGCTCACTTGAGCATCACTTGAGCACCACGGTGGCGGAGGTGCCGCGGGTATAGGGCTTGAGATCGACCGGCTCGCCACGCAGCGAGAGCTCGAGCGCGCTGGCCACGCCGACGCGCACCCGCATCGGCATCGCGCCATCCAGGCCGACCGTCTCGCCCGGCTGCAGCGTGCGCGACAGCAGCACCGCATTGCCGGCATCGCGCACCTCGATCCAGGAGGCGGCGCTGGTCTTGAGCACCACCGTGCCGGCCGGCGTCGCGGCTGCGGGCACCGGGGCCGGCGCGGACGGCGCAGCCGCCGGCGGCGCCGAGGCAGCCACCGGCGCAGGCGTCACCGGCACGGCAGAGGCAGCCGGCAGCGCCGGCGGCACGGGCGTCGCCACCTGCTCGCCCGGCGTGCCATGAACGGTCTCGACGACCACCGTGCTCGAGGCCGCGGCCTCGCTGCCGGCGGC
Organism: Sphaerotilus sulfidivorans; assembly: GCF_013426975.1. Taxonomy (GTDB): domain Bacteria; phylum Pseudomonadota; class Gammaproteobacteria; order Burkholderiales; family Burkholderiaceae_C; genus Sphaerotilus; species Sphaerotilus sulfidivorans. Next base: position 95,932 of record NZ_JACCPY010000008.1, on the reverse strand, counting down.
GACCTCGGCCGCCGGCTCGCTGCGGCTCGACAGGCCCAGCGAGGGCAGCAGCGTCGACAGCGGCGGCAGCAGCCACAGCAGCAGCGCCAGCGCCAGCAGCGCCAGCGCGACGCCGTGCACCGGCCGGAAGCCCTCGAAGCCACCTCGGCCGCCACTGCCGCCGAAATGCGCCCCGCTGCCCTCGCGGTAGGGGGTCTGCAGGCCGCGGCTGACATGCTCGAGCCGCTGCGGCGGCACGATGGCCTGCGGCAGCAGCGCCAGCACCTCCTGCACATCGACCCCGACCTGACGGGCATAGGACTGGGCCAGGCTGCGGGTGAAGGCAGCGCCCGGCAGTTCCTCGAAGCGGTCCGCCTCCAGCGCCTGCAGCTTGCGCACCGGCACCTTCAGCAGCTGCGCCAGGGCATCAAGCTCGAGGCCACGACGTTCACGGCCTGCCTGGAGAAGGCGGCCCGCCGATCCGGTCGGCTGCGCACCGGCCGCCGGCGTTGTCACATCACTCATCAAATCGTCCTTGATCGAATGCCGCCGCCTCGCGCGATGTCGGAAAGCGAGTGCGCAGCTGACCCCCCAATTCTTCCACGGACGCGGGCAGATTCCGGCGCTGCTGGATGCGGATGGCCAGCCACAGCGTTTCCGGACGCACCAGCTCAGGCGTCTGGTTCAGGCGCTGCACATGGTAGAAGGCGCGCTCGAGCTCGCCGCGGCGCATCATCACTTCCGCCAGATTGAAGCTGGTGGCCGGATTGCCCGGCTCGAGATCGAAGCTGCGCTGCAGGATGATCTGGGCGGTCTGCAGCTCGCCGGCGCGGGCCTCGCACAGGCCGGCCACCAGCAGCGTGCGCGCCTGGCCGCGGTACTGCGGCACCGCCATCGCCGCCTCGAACTGGCGTCGGGCCTCGTCGAAGCGACGGCGCTGGCACAGGAACCAGCCGTGGTTGTGCAGGGTGTCGGCATCGTCGGGCTTCAGGCGCAGCGCCTCGCGCAGGCTGGCCTCGGCCAGCTCGTATTCGCTCATCGCCGCGTAGATCATGCCGCGCAGGCTCAGCGCCGGCACATGCTGCGGGTCGACCGCCAGCGCCCGCTTGACCTCGTCGAGCGCGGTGGCGTGCTGGCCCTGGCCGAAATAGGCCGCCGCCAGCTCGGTGCGGATGCGCACCCGGCGCATCGGCTCGGTCTCGTCGGAGGCGGTGACCAGGTCCCGCCGCGCCGCCTGCGCGATCTGCGGCGCGTTGCCGGTCTCGGTGCCCATCGGCACCGGGGTGGCCGGGCCGGCGACGCAGCCGCCCAGCAGGCCGGACGCACCGACAGCCGCCAGCAGCAGCGTCAGGGCCAGCGGTCGCAGGCAGATCGGGGTCTTCGGCATCAGGACGCTCCCGGAAAGCATGGTGGGCGGAGGTGGCGAAGCGGCCGCGCCGGGGGAAGCCCCCTGGCCGGACTTCAGGCCGGACGGACCGGGCGGATCACCTGCACCGGCGCGCGGGTCATGCGCTCGGCAGCGCGGGTGCGGTCCTGCACCTCGCCGGCGAGCTGGCCGCAGGCGGCGTCGATGTCGTCGCCGCGCGTCTTGCGCACCGTGGTGACGATGCCGCCCTCGATCAGGATCTTCGCGAAGGCCTGCACCCGCTCGCTGGACGAGCGCTTCAGGCCCGAGGCCGGGAACGGGTTGAACGGGATCAGGTTGAACTTGCAGGGCACGCGGCCAGCCGGGCCCTTCGGGCCGACCAGCGCCAGCAGCGCCCGCGCCTGCTCGTCGCCGTCGTTGACGCCGTCGAGCATGCAGTATTCGAAGGTGATGAAATCGCGCGGCGCGCGCTCCAGATAGCCCTTGCAGGCGGCGAGCAGCTCAGCGAGCGGGTACTTGCGGTTCAGCGGCACCAGCGGGTCGCGCAGGGCGTCGTCGGGCGCGTGCAGCGACACCGCCAGCGCCACCGGCAGGTCCTCGCGCAGCCGCTCCATGAAGGGCACGACCCCGGAGGTCGACACCGTCACCCGCCGGCGCGACAGGCCGTAGCCGTGGTCGTCGAGCATCACGCGCAGCGCGGGAACAAGCGCGCCATAGTTCTGCAGCGGCTCGCCCATGCCCATCATCACGACATTGGTGATGACGCGCTCGCCCGCGGGCGTCTTCAGGCGCGCGCGCAGGCTGTGCTCGGCATGCCAGAGCTGGGCGAGGATCTCGCCGGTGGAGAGGTTGCGGGAGAAGCCCTGGTGCCCCGTCGAGCAGAAGCGGCAACCCACCGCGCAGCCGGCCTGCGAGGACACGCACAACGTGCCCCGGTCGTCCTCGGGAATGAAGACGCTCTCGACCGCATTGCCGGCGCCGACGTCGAACAGCCACTTGACCGTGCCGTCGGCGGAAACATGTTCGGAGATGACCGGCAGCGGACGGATCGTCGCGCAGCCGGCGAGCTTGGCGCGCAGCGACTTGGCCAGATCGCTCATCTGGTCGAAGTCGCGCGCGCCGCGCTGATGGATCCAGCGGAACAGCTGGACGGCGCGGAAACGCTTCTCGCCCAGACGCTCGCAGTACGCGGAAAGCGCCTCGAGATCGAAGTCGAGAAGATTGGTCGTCGCGTCCGTCATGGCTGATGCGTGCTGGAAAGGGCGGATCCGGAAGGGATCAGCCGCGGTTGTACACGTTCAGGCCGGGGAAGAAGAACGCCACTTCGACGGCAGCGGTTTCCGGAGCGTCCGAGCCGTGCACGGCGTTGGCGTCGATCGAGTCGGCGAAGTCGGCGCGGATGGTGCCCGGGGCGGCCTTCTTCGGGTCGGTGGCGCCCATCAGCTCGCGGTTCTTCAGGATCGCGCCTTCGCCTTCCAGGACCTGGATCATGACCGGGCCGGAGATCATGAAGCTGACCAGATCGTTGAAGAACGGGCGGGCGGCGTGGACAGCGTAGAACTGCTCGGCTTCGGCGCGCGACAGGTGGACCAGCTTGGCCGCGGCGATCTTCAGGCCAGCGCCTTCGAAGCGCGAGTAGATCTGGCCGATGACGTTCTTGGCGACGGCGTCGGGCTTGATGATGGACAGGGTGCGTTCGATGGCCATGTTCTGACTCCTTGAATGGGATGGAGATGGACGGTTGAAGAGGACGGCCGACCCGGCGGCGGATCACGCCGCACGAGGCCGGCATGCCGGGAAAAACCCGGCATTCTAGCCTCGCCGCGTGTCGCCGGCAGGTCAGCCGGGTCGGCGACGCGGACGGGACTCAGCGGCGACGGCCGCCGCGACCCTTGTTGCCACCCGGACGGGCGAAATAGGCGTCGGCGCCGATGTAGCCCACCGAGGTCTGCATCGGATCGGGCTGGCGCTGGCCGCCGCCCTGGCCCTGGCCCTGGCCTTTGCGGTTGCCGCCCTGGCCACCGTTGCCCGGCCCCGGCTCCTCGGTCGGACGACCGAAACCGGCCGAGATGCGCTTGGAGCCGGAGGCGAAGCGGCGGTCGAAGGTCTGCTCGAGCGGGTTGGGAATGTGCATCGGCGGCTCGTCGTAGCCGTCGAGATCGCGGTCCTGCTCGGGCGCACGATCGCGGCCCGACGCGCCGCGCGGCGCGCCACCCTCGCCGCGCGGCGGGCGCTGCTTCTTGCCCTGCGGGCCCTGGGCCATGGCGCCCTGACCGCCCTGGCGACGGTCCTGACGATCAGGACGGTCCTGGCGTTCGGCACGTTCGCCGCGATCAGCGCGCTCGGCACGCGGCTCGGCCTGCGCACCGCGCGGACCCCGGTCGCCGCCATGCTGGCTGCCCTTGCCACGCGGGGGCTGATCGCCCCGGCCGCCGCGCTCTGCACGGTCGGCGCGATCGGCACCACGCTCGCCATCGCGGCCGCGACCACGCCGGCCGCCATCGCCGCCCGCACGCAGGCCGTCCATGCCGGCCAGTGCGCGAATGGTGCGCAGGTCGTATTCGCCGATCTCGACCCAGACGCCGCGCTTGAGGCCACGCGGCAGCACCACGGTGCCGTAGCGGATGCGGATCAGGCGGCTGACCGTCAGGCCGACCGCGTCGAAGAGCTTGCGCACCTCGCGGTTGCGGCCTTCCGTGATGACGACACGGTACCAGCGGTTGAGACCCTCGCCGCCGCCGTCCTCGATCGAGCGGAACGCGGCCTTCTGGCCGTCGATGTCCACGCCCTCGAGCAGCCTGGCGCGCTGCTCGGTCTCGAGCGTGCCCAGCACGCGAACCGCGTACTCACGCTCGACGCCGAAGCGCGGGTGCATCAGCTGGTTGGCCAAGTCGCCGGAATTGGTGAACAGCAGCAGGCCTTCGGTGTTGATGTCGAGGCGGCCCACCGACAGCCACTTGCCGCTCTGCAGACGCGGCAGGTGACGGAAGACGGTCGGGCGACCCTCCGGATCATGGTGGGTCACCACCTCGCCGACCTGCTTGTGATAGGCCAGCACGCGCGCCGGCGCCGGCGCGATGCGCACCTTGATCGGGCGGCCGGCGATGCGGATCTGGTCGCCCTGCTCGATGCGCATGCCGATGTGGGCCGGCTCGCCGTTGACCGAGACCTGGCCGTCCTGGATCAGCTGCTCCATCTCGCGGCGCGAGCCGATGCCGGCCTGGGCCAGCACCTTGTGCAGCTTCGGCGCCATCGGATCCGGGCTCAGCACGCGCTTGCCCAGATCGGCCTGCTCGTCGGCGGCCGGCTCGGCGCTGGCGTCGTAGTCGCCGGAGATGACCTCGGCGAACAGGTCGTCGGTGTCGAGTTCGCCGGTGTCAGGGGCCACGACGATCTCCTCGATGGCCTCGCCATCCTCGTTGGTGCTCGCGGCGTCGGCGCCGCTCGTCTCGCTGTCACGCTCGCCGCGACGGCCGCGGCGGCGATTGCGGCCGCGGCGGCCACCGCCCTCGCCCGCCTCGTCCTCGGCGGCCGGCTCGGCGCTGGCGAGCACCGGCTCCGGGCTCGCGACCGGCACGGCAGCTTCCACGACGGCAGGCGCCGGTGCAGGCGCAGCCGGTGCGACCTGCGCGACCTGCGCGACCTGCGCGACCGGCTCGGCGGACGGCGCGGCCGAAGCCTCGGGCAGCGCCTCGGCGGCCACCGCGGTCTTGCGCGGGGCGCGGCGCTTCTTCGGCGCCTCCTCGGCCACAGCGGCCGGCTGCTGCGGCTCGACCGCCTCGGCAGCCACCTTGCGCGGAGCGCGGCGCTTCTTCGGTGCCTCCTCGGCGGCGGGCGCGGGGGCGTCGGCCGCCGCCACGTCGGCGACCTGCGCCTCGGCGGCTGCCTTGCGCGGAGCGCGGCGCTTCTTCGGGGCCTCGGCGGCGGCCGACGGCTCGACCGGCTCGGCGGCAGTGTTTTCCTGGTTCTCGTTCATGGTGGCCTCAGGCCTCGGAAGAAAGGGTGGCGACCGGCGCCCCGCTGTCGGGATTCGCGGTCAGGGTGTCGACGAGCCTGTCCGGCAGGTTCGCCTCCAGCGAGGGCAGCTGATCGAGGGACTTCAGCCCCAGATCATCAAGGAACGACTTCGTCGTCGCGTACAGCGCCGGGCGTCCCGGGCCCTCGCGATGACCGATCACATCGATCCAGCCGCGTTCCTCGAGCTGGCGGATGATCTGCGTGCCCACGGTCACGCCGCGGATCTCCTCGATGTCGCCCCGGGTGACCGGCTGCCGGTAGGCAATGATCGCCAACGTCTCCAGCACCGCACGCGAGTAGCGCGGCGGCCGCTCGGGCTGCATGCGCTCCAGGTACCGATGCATCTCGGGCCGGCTCTGGTAGCGCCAGCCGCCGGCCACGCAGACCAGCTCGATGCCGCGGCCATCGCAGTCGCGCGCCAGCTCGTCGAGCAGCATGCGCACCGTGTCGGCGCCGAGCTGTCCGTCGAACAGGCTGCGCAGCTCCCGCACCGGCAGGGGCTGCTGCGCGCAGATGAGCGCGGTCTCGAGGACGCGTCGGGCATCCCGGGTATTCATCGATCGGTGGTGTCGAAAACCTTGGCGGCCGTACCTGAAACGCCGGCACGGCGGGCAGTTCACTTCGGGTCGGGGAGCCGGGCCCGGAGGCGGGCGGCGGCATCATCGGGAGATCGCTGGGGAGGTGCGAGCCCGTGCTGGAACGCATTCTAGCGCGAGCGGCACGAGATCGTCACATGCATCACTGCATCAGCGCGGCACGACCCGACTCCAGGCCGGCTGCAGATCCGGCGCCAGCGTGGAATCGAACACCATCTCGGCCCCGCTGACCGGGTGCACCAGACCGAGCTGCACCGCATGCAGCGCCTGGCGCGTCAGGCCCAGCTCGGGCCGGCCGCCATAGACCGTGTCGCCGACCAGCGGCAGGCCGCGGCTGGCCAGATGCACCCGGATCTGGTGGGTGCGGCCGGTGTGCAGCCGACAGCGCACCGCACCATAGCGGCGGCCGTCGACCACCGTGCCGGCCAGCGGCATGACATCGGTGCGCGCCGGCTTGCCGCCGGGCACCACCGCCATCTTCACCCGCGAGACCGGATCCCGGCCGATCGGCGCCTCGACGCTGAAGGGCGCCTCGGGCGGCAGGCCGTGCACCAGCGCGACATACTCGCGGTGCACCTCGCGCGCGGCGATCGCGCGCACCAGCTCGTTCTGCGCCCGCAGCGTGCGCGCCACCACCATCAGCCCGGAGGTGTCCTTGTCCAGCCGGTGCACGATGCCCGCACGCGCCAGCTGCGCCGAAGCCGGATGGCGCGCCAGCAGCGCATTGAGCAAGGTGCCCGACCAGTTGCCGGCGGCCGGGTGCACCACCATGCCGGCCGGCTTGTCGACCACCAGGATGTGCTCGTCCTCGTGCAGCACCGACAGCGCGATCGGCTCGGGTCGGAAGGCGCTGCTCTGCGCGGTCGGCCGCAGCTCGACCTCGATGCGCTGGCCGGCAGCGACCTTGCGCGAGGCGCTCTCCAGCACCCGGCCGGCGCTGCGCACCAGCCCCTGCGCGATCAGGCCCTGCAGATGGCTGCGCGAGAACTCCGACGCGACCCCGGCCAGCCACCTGTCGAGCCGCAGCCCGTGCGCCTCCTGCGCGACCTCCAGCACGCGGGTCTCGAAGCTGTCGATCTCGCCGGCATCCTCGCCGGCGACGCCGGCCATCACGGCCTCGTCCGGGCCATCGGCCCCGTTCATATAATTCACGTCCTGAATCCATTGTCCGGCCGGCCCGAGAGGAAACGGCCACGCCATCATGCCCCTGCATCGCCCGACCCCGGCCCTGCGCCCCGCCCTGGCCGCCTTCGCGACCGTGACGGCCCTGCTGCTCGGCGGCTGCGCCTCGGGTCCGAAGGACCTCGACGACGGCAAGAGCATCTCCAAATTGTACGAAGAGGCCAGAGAGGAAGCCGCCGCCGGCTCCTTCGACCGTGCGGTCCAGCTCTACGAGCGCCTCGAAGGCCGTGCCGCCGGCACGCTGCTGTCGCAGCAGGCCCAGCTCGAGCAGGCCCATCTGCTGTACAAGCAGCAGGAAAAGGCCCGCGCGCTGGCGGTGGTCGAGCGCTTCATGAAGCTGCACCCGACCAGCCCGGCGGTCGACTATGCCTACTACCTGCAGGGCCTGATCAACTTCAACGACGACCTCGGCCTGTTCGGCGGCGTCGCCAAGCAGGACCTGTCCGAGCGCGACCAGCAGGCCTCGCGCGACGCCTACCAGAGCTTCAAGACCCTGGTCGACCGCTTCCCGGAGTCGAAGTACGCGCCCGACGCCCGCACGCGGATGAAGTACATCATCAACTCGCTGGCCTCGCACGAGGTCCATGTGGCGCGCTACTACTACATGCGCGGCGCCTACCTGGCCGCCGCCAACCGCGCGCAGCAGGCGCTGCAGGACTTTCGCGGTGTGCCGGCCGCCGAGGAGGCGCTGTTCCTGATGGCCGCCAGCTACGACAAGCTCGGCATGAACGACCTGCGCGACGACGCCCGGCGCGTGCTGAAGACCAACTTCCCGCGCAGCGCCTGGCTCGAGCGCAGCTACGAGGACAAGCCGCGCGGCCTGCTGCGGTTCTGGTGAGCCGCCACCGCCCTCCCCGGGCTCAGACCGGCTCCGGGGGCGGCGAGGCCAGCACCGAAGGCGCGCCCAGCTGCGCCAGCCAGGCCAGCGCCTCGGCCTCGTCGGCCACCGGCCGCATCGGCGGCAGCGCCGCCAGCAGCCGCCGGCCGTAGCCCATCTGCACCAGCCGGGTGTCGCAGATCACCAGCAGGCCGCGATCGCTCTCGCTGCGGATCAGCCGCCCGGCGCCCTGCTTCAGCGCGATCGCGGTTTCCGGCACGAAAAGATCGTTGAAGGCGCTGCCGCCCTCGGCCTCGATCGCGCGGCTGCGCGCCTCGGCCAGCGGGTCGCCCGGCGGCGGGAACGGCAGCTTGTCGATGACGACGCACTGCAGCGCGTCGCCCGGCACGTCGATGCCCTCCCAGAAGCTGTGCGAGCCCACCAGCACCGCACGCGGCCGCTCGAGAAAGCGCGCCAGCAGCGCACGCTTCGGGCCCTCGCCCTGGATCAGCACCTCGATGCCGCAAGGCTGCAGCAGCACCCGCAGGCGCTCGCCGATGCGCTGCAGCGCCCGCAGCGTCGTCGTCAGCACGAAGGTGCGCCCGCCCAGCGCACGCGCGCAGCGTCCGGCCAGCGCCGCCACCTCGTCAGGATGCGCCGGTTCGGCCGGCCGCGGAAACGGCCGCGGCACCAGCAGCCGTGCCCGCCCGGCATAGTCGAAGGGGCTGACCACCTGCAGCGTGCGCGCCTCGTCCAGCCCGGCGCGGCGGGTGAACCAGGCCAGGCTCGGCTCATCGCCCAGCGTGGCCGAGGTGAAGATCCAGGCCCTGCGGCCGGATTCGACCTGCGCGCGCAGTGTCTCGCGCACATCCAGCGGCGACTCGGTCAGACGGGCCTGGTGCGCTCCGGCATCGATCCAGCGCACCCGCCCCGGCTCGGCCTCTGCGCCGAAGGCCTCGGCCCGCGACAGCAGCGAACGGGCGCGCTCGAGCAGGCGCTGCAGGTCGGGCCCGGCCGCCTCGACCGCCTCCAGGTGTTCGGCCGCCTCGGTCGCAACCCGCGCGACCCGCTCCAGCGCCTCGTCGAAGGGTGCCTGGCCGGCGCGCTCCTCCCAGCGCAGCCGCACGCTGGCGCGCCCCGGCCCGGCGCAGGCCAGCCGCAGCTCGCGCGCGGCCAGCTCGCAGCGCGCCGCCAGCTCCTGCCACGGTCCGAAGCCACGCGCCTGCGTCAGCCCGGCCGCCAGCAGGTCGCGCCCGAAGTCCATCAGCTGCGCGCTCGCCAGCGTGCGCCCGAGGAACTGCACGCCCGCCTCGTTGAGCTGATGCGCCTCGTCGAACACCACCGCATCGACGCTGGGCAGCAGCTCGGCCATGCCGGTGTCGCGCAGCGTCAGGTCGGCGAAGAACAGGTGATGGTTGACGACGACGATGTCGGCCTGCATCGCCTCGCGCCGTGCCTGAACCACATGGCATTGCCGCCAGGACGGACAGTCGGCGCCCAGGCAGTTGTCGCGCGTCGAGCTGACCAGCGGGATGACCGCCGAGCGCTCGTCCAGCCCCTCGACCTCGGCCAGATCGCCGCTGCGCGTGCCCTGAGCCCAGGTCTCGATGCGGGCAAGCTGGCGCAGCGCGAACACATCGAGCGGCTCGGGCGCCTGGCGCGCCAGCGTCAGGCGGTGCAGGCACAGATAGGACGCACGCCCCTTGAGCAGCGCCACCTGCACCGGCAGGCCGAACAGGCGTGCCAGCCGCGGCAGGTCGCGCAGGAAGAGCTGGTCCTGCAGACCCTTGGTCGCGGTGCTGACCATCGCGCGCAGGCCCGACAGCAGCAGCGGCACCAGGTAGGCGTAGGTCTTGCCGACGCCGGTGCCGGCCTCGGCCACCAGCACGTCGCGCGAGTCCAGCGCCTGCGCCACCGCATCGGCCAGACGGGTCTGGCCCGGACGCGGCCGAAAGCGTGGATCCAGCCGGGCCAGATCGCCGTCCTCGGCAAAGGCTCGCGCGACCTCGGCGCGCAGCGCGAAGGCATCGTCGGGAAAGGATTCGCTCATGCCGTCGCTCAGGCGGGCTCGGGGGGATCGAGCATGCGCTCGAGGCGCGCGATCATGTCGCGCAGGGCCAGCCGGCGCTTCTTGAGCCGGCGCAGCATCAGCTCGTCGATCGGCACCCGGTGCACGATCCCGTCGATCAGGCTGTCGAGATCAGCATGTTCGATGCGCAATTCGATCAGCCGGCGCTGCGGAGAATGCAGGTTATCGTCCATCCGCGTGCATCATCAACAGGGAAAATTGCGAGAAACGATTATAGTTTTCGGCATGACTCCCGACTCCCCTGGCTATCGGCTCGCAGCGGCAACAGGCATCGACCGCGGCGACCGGCTTTATCAACAGGATCAGGTGGAGATATTCTCCCACCCCCGCGTGGCAGGCTGCCTGCTGGCGGTGCTGGCCGACGGCATGGGCGGCAAGAGCGGCGGCCGCAAGGCGGCCGACCAGGTGCTGCTGATCGCGCGCCAGCTCTTCGAGCGCTTCGTGCCCAGCCGCGAGCCGGCCGCCGAGCTGCTGCGGCGCATCGTGCTCGAATCGCACCAGATGATCCGCCTGACCGCGATCACCTCCGAGCAGGAGCCGCACAGCACGATCGCCGCCGCGCTGATCCTGCCCGACCGGCAGTGCCACATCATTCATGCGGGCGACTCGCGGGTCTATGTGTTCCGGGCCTCGAACATGATGTCGCGCACCTTCGACCACTCGCTGGTGCAGCGCCTGGTCGAGGAAGGCGAGATCACCGAGGACGAGGCCAACGACCATCCGCACTCGCACCTGCTGACCGGCTGCCTCGGCGCCGACGAGGATCCGCCGATCACGCTGGCCCGCCATGACCAGCTCGAGATCGGCGACTCGATCCTGGTCTGCAGCGACGGGCTGTGGCACTACTTCACCTCGCGCGAGCTGGGCACCATCGTGCACGCGCTCAAGCCCCGCGATGCCAGCAAGATGCTGATCAGCAAGGCGCGCCAGCGCGCGCGCGGCGGTGGCGACAACCTGTCTCTGGCGCTGCTGCGCCTCGACCCGATCGAGTGAGACTCAGGTCAGCGACGTGTCCACGTCGCGCCGCTCCAGCGCCAGGAATTCTTCCGACTGCATCTCGTTGAGCCGCGACACCGTGCGAGGAAACTCGTGCGACAGCGGCCCTTCGGTGTAGAGGTCTTCGGCGGGCACCTCGGCCGACATGATCAGCTTGACGCGCCGGTCGTAGAGCACATCCACCAGCCAGGTGAAGCGCCGGGCCTCCGAGGCCAGCTTCGGCGGCATCATCGGCACGTCCGACAGCAGCAGCGTGTGGAACTGGCTGGCCAGCTCCAGATAGTCGTTCTGCGAGCGCGGACCGCCGCAGAGCTGCCTGAAATCGAACCAGACCACACCGCCGGCCTTGCGCCGCGCACGGATCTCGCGGTTCTCGATGCGCAGCACCGGATCCTCGTCCTTCACCTCGGCCAGCCCGTCGAAGGCCTTCGTCATCTCGGCATCGGCCGGCGCGCCCAGCGGCGTGTGGTAGAGCTGCACATGCTGCAGCGTGCGGCGGCGGTAGTCGGTGCCGTTGTCGACGTTGATCACCTCGAGCTTGGCTTTCAGCAGCTCGATCGCCGGCAGGATGCGGTCGCGGTGCAGGCCGTTCGGGTACAGCTCGTCGGGATGGAAGTTCGATGTGGTGATGATCGAGACCCGGTTGGCATACATCGCGTCGAGCAGCCGGTGCAGGATCATCGCGTCGGTGACGTCGGCGACATGGAACTCGTCGAAGCAGATCAGCCGGAAGCGCCGCGCGATGCGCTTGCCCAGTTCGTCGAGCGGGTTCGGGATGCCCTTGAGCTCCTGCAGCTCGCGGTGCACCTCGCGCATGAACTCGTGGAAGTGCAGCCGGGTCTTGCGCTGCAGCGGCACCGCCTGGAAGAAGCTGTCCATCAGGAAGCTCTTGCCCCGCCCCACCCCGCCGTACATGTAGACGCCACGCGGCAGCGCCGGGCGCACCAGCATCTTGGTGATCGCGTTGCTGCGCCGGGCCTTGTAGGCGATCCACTCGTCCTGGCAGCGCTGCAGCGCCGCCACGGCGCGCAGCTGGGCCGGATCGGCCTGGTAGCCGCGCTCGGCGAGGGTCTGGTGATAGATCTCGGTGACGGTGCTCATGGGTTCGGGGACGTCGACAAGGACAAAGGGGCGGCCTGCGCCGCCCCTCAGGGTCTCACGGCCTGCCGAGGCCGCGAGCGGATGCTCAGAAGTTCAGCGTGCGCTTGTCCACGGCCAGCGCGGCTTCCTTGGTGGCTTCCGACAGCGACGGGTGCGCGTGGCAGATGCGCGCGATGTCCTCGGCCGAGGCCTTGAACTCCATCGCGACCACGGCTTCCGAGATCAGCTCGGACGCGAACGGGCCGACGATGTGCACGCCCAGGATCTCGTCGGTCTTGGCGTCGGCCAGGAACTTGACGAAACCGGTGGTGTCGCCCAGCGCGCGCGCACGGCCGTTGGCCATGAACGGGAACTGGCCGGCCTTGTAGGCCACGCCGTCGGCCTTGAGCTGCTGCTCAGTGCGGCCGACCCAGGCGATTTCCGGGCTGGTGTAGATCACCCACGGAATGGTCGCGAAGTTGACATGGCCGTGCTGACCGGCGATGCGCTCGGCCACCGCCACGCCTTCTTCCTCGGCCTTGTGCGCCAGCATCGGGCCGCGCACCACATCGCCGACCGCCCAGACGCCGGGCAGGTTGGTCTTGCACTCGTCGTCGACGACGATCGCGCCACGGTCGTCCAGCTTCAGGCCGACGGCTTCCGGGTTCAGGCCGATGGTGTTGGCGACGCGGCCGATCGAGACGATCAGCTTGTCGACCGCCAGCGTCTGCTCTTCGCCCTTGGCGTTGGCATAGCTGATGACCACGCCTTCGCCCGAGGCGTCGACCTTGGAGATCTTGGCGCTGAACTCGAACTTCAGGCCCTGCTTCTGGAAGGCCTTCAGCGCTTCCTTGGCCACGCCTTCGTCAGCGGCGGCCAGGAAGGACGGCATGGCTTCGAGAATGGTGACCTCGGCGCCCAGACGGCGCCAGACCGAGCCCATTTCCAGGCCGATCACGCCCGAGCCGATCACGCCCAGCCTGGCCGGCACTGCGCCAATGCGCAGCGCGCCGTCGTTCGACAGGATCTTCTCTTCGTCGAAGGCGGCGCCCGGCAGCGCACGGGCGTTCGAGCCGGTGGCGACGATGACGTTCTTGGCCACCAGCGTCTCGCTGGCGGCGCCGGCGACGTTCACCTCGTAGCCGCCCTCGACCGCCTTGGCGAACGAGCCGCGGCCGTGGAAGAAGCTGACCTTGTTCTTCTTGAACAGGTAGAGGATGCCGTCGTTGTTCTGCTTCACGACGGTGTTCTTGCGGCCCACCATCTTCGCGACATCCATCTTCAGGTTGTCGAGGGTGATGCCGTGGTCGCCGAAGTGGTGGGCGGCCTGCTCGAAGTGCTCGCTGGACTGCAGCAGCGCCTTCGACGGGATGCAGCCGACGTTGGTGCAGGTACCGCCCGGGGCCGGGCCGCCCTTGTCGTTCTTCCACTCGTCGATGCAGGCGACCTGGAAGCCGAGTTGCGCCGCGCGGATCGCCGCGATGTAGCCACCGGGGCCGCCGCCGATCACGACGACATCGAATTGCTTGGACATGGTGTTTCCTGGAATGCTTGGCAGAACGCCCCCGAAGGGGCGTCCGAGATCACGTCAGAGGATCAGATGCGGGGCGCGTCGATCAGATGTCGAACAGCAGGCGGGCCGGATCTTCCAGCGCTTCCTTCATCGTCACCAGACCCAGCACGGCCTCGCGGCCGTCGATGATGCGGTGGTCATACGACATCGCCAGGTAGTTGATCGGACGCACCACGACCTGGCCGTTCTCGACCACCGCGCGGTCCTTGGTGGCGTGCACGCCCAGGATGGCCGACTGCGGCGGGTTGATGATCGGGGTCGACAGCATCGAGCCGAAGGTGCCGCCGTTGGAGATCGAGAAGGTGCCGCCCGACAGGTCTTCCAGACCCAGCTTGCCGTCCTTGGCCTTCTTGCCGAACTCGGCGATCTTCTTCTCGATGTCGGCGAAGGACATCTGGTCGGCGTTGCGGATGATCGGCACCACCAGGCCGCGCGGCGAGCCCACCGCGATGCCGATGTCGAAGTAGCCGTGGTAGACGATGTCGTTGCCGTCGACCGAGGCGTTCAGGACCGGGTACTTCTTCAGCGCCGCGACCGCCGCCTTGACGAAGAAGGACATGAAGCCCAGCTTGATGCCGTGCTCCTTCTCGAACTTGTCCTGGAACTTCTTGCGCATGTCCATGACCGGCGCCATGTTGACCTCGTTGAAGGTCGTCAGGATGGCGTTGGTCGACTGCGACTGGATCAGGCGCTCGGCGATGCGGGCACGCAGGCGGCTCATCGGCACGCGCTGTTCCGGGCGGTCGCCCAGGTTCTGCGCGGTCGGTGCAGCCACGGCCGGCAGCGGCCTGGCCACCGCAGCGGGCACCGGTGCGGCGACCGGGGCCGGCACGGCCGCCGGCTTGGCGCCACCGGCGACGGCGGCCAGCACATCGCCCTTGGTGACGCGGCCGTCCTTGCCGGAGCCGGCGACATCGCCGACGGCCAGGCCGTTGTCGGCCAGCAGCTTGGCGGCGGCCGGCATCGCGACATCGCCCTTCGAGCCGCCAGTGGCGGCCGGCGCGGCGGCGGCCACCGGGGCGGCCGACGGCACAGCAGCCACCTGCAGGGGGCTCACACCGGCCTGGCCTTCGGTGTCGACCTTGGCGATGAGCTGGTCGCTGACGACCGTGCCGCCGTCAGGCACGACGATCTGGGCCAGCACGCCGGCGGCCGGCGCCGGCACTTCCAGCACGACCTTGTCGGTCTCGATCTCGATCAGGATCTCGTCGATGGCGACAGCCTCGCCGGGCTTCTTCTTCCACGTCAGCAGGGTTGCCTCGGCAACCGATTCGGAGAGCTGGGGAACCTTGACTTCTACGATGGCCATGATGGGTGGGGAATTCTGTTGAAGATCGTTTCAACGCCCGCGACCTGTCCCGGGCGCCTGCCCTGCAGGCAGGCGCCGGACACGCGAAGCGTCCGGGACAGGGATCACTTGGTCAGCACAAAGCCCTTGAGCTTGGCGAAGGCCTGGTCGAGCAGCGCCTTCTGCTGATCCTGGTGCAGGTGCGCGTAGCCGACCGCCGGCGAAGCCGAGGCGGGACGGCCGGCGTAGCCGAGCTTCTGGCCTTCCTGCATGTTCTCGTGGATGTAGTGCTGCACGAAGAACCAGGCGCCCTGGTTCTGCGGCTCGTCCTGGCACCACACGATGTCGGTGGCGTTCGGATACTTCTTCAGCTCGTTGCCGAAGGCGCGGTGCGGGAAGGGATAGAGCTGCTCGACGCGGACGATCGCCACATCGCTGGCCTTCTTCTCGTCGCGCTTCTTGACCAGGTCGTAGTAGACCTTGCCCGAGCAGACGATGACGCGCTTGACCTTCTCGGCCACCAGGTCGGCCTTCTGCTCGCCCAGCACGGTGCGGAAGTCGCCCTTGGTGAAGTCGGCGAGCGGCGAGGTCGCATCCTTGTTGCGCAGCAGCGACTTCGGCGTGAAGATGATCAGCGGCTTGCGCAGGTTGCGCACCATCTGGCGGCGCAGCACATGGAAGATCTGGCTGGCCGAGGTCGGCTGCACGATCTGCATGTTGGTGTCGGCGGCCAGCTGCATGAAGCGCTCCAGGCGGGCCGAGCTGTGCTCGGGGCCCTGGCCTTCGTAGCCGTGCGGCAGCATCAGCACCAGGCCGTTGACGCGGCCCCACTTCACCTCACCCGAGGCGATGAACTGGTCGATCACCACCTGCGCGCCGTTGGCGAAGTCGCCGAACTGGGCTTCCCAGATGGTCAGCGTGTTCGGCTCGGCCGAGGCGTAGCCGTACTCGAAGCCCAGCACCGCCTCTTCGGACAGGATCGAGTCGATCACGGTGAAGGTGGCCTGGCCGTCGGCGACATGCTGCAGCGGAATGTAGGTGCCTTCGTCCCACTTCTCGCGCTTCTGGTCATGGACCACGGCGTGACGGTGGGTGAAGGTGCCGCGACCGCAGTCCTCGCCCGACAGGCGCACCGGGTAGCCGGCGGCGACCAGCGAGGCAAACGCCATGTGCTCGCCCATGCCCCAGTCGACGTTGATCTCGCCACGGCCCATCGCGGCGCGGTCGTCGTAGACCTTCTTGACCAGCGGGTGCATGTTGACCGAGGCCGGAATGGTGGTCAGGCGCTCGGCCAGGCGCTTCCACTCGGTCAGCGGCAGCGCGGTGTCGGCCGCGTCGGTCCACTTCTTGCCCAGGAAGGGCGACCAGTCGACCGCGTACTTGCTCTTGTAGTTCGACAGCACCGGGTCGACGGTGTGGCGGCCGGCATCCATCGCGGCGCGATAGGCCTTGACCATGTCATCACCCAGCGTCGCGCCCAGGCCTTGCGCAGCCAGCTTGTCGGCGTAGAGCTTGCGGGTGCCGGGGTGCGCGCCGATCTTCTTGTACATCAGCGGCTGGGTCAGCGACGGCGTGTCCTGCTCGTTGTGGCCCAGCTTGCGGAAGCAGACGATGTCGATGACGATGTCCTTGCGGAAGGTCATCCGGTATTCCAGCGCCAGCTGGGTGGCCAGCACCACCGCTTCCGGATCGTCGCCGTTCACATGCAGCACCGGCGCCTCGATCATCTTGACGATGTCGGTGCAGTACAGCGTCGAGCGCAGGTCGCGCGGGTCGCTGGTGGTGAAGCCGATCTGGTTGTTGATGATCAGGTGGACCGTGCCGCCGGTGGAGTAGCCGCGGGTGGCGGCCAGCATCAGCGTTTCCTGGTTGACGCCCTGGCCACCGAAGGCCGAGTCGCCGTGCACCAGCACCGGCAGCACCTGCGCACCGGCGGTGTCGCCGCGGCGGTCCTGGCGGGCACGCACCGAGCCCTCGACCACCGGGTTGACGATTTCCAGGTGGGACGGGTTGAAGGCCAGCGACAGGTGGACCGGACCGCCCGCGGTCGAGATGTCCGAGCTGAAGCCCTGGTGATACTTGACGTCACCGGCCGGCAGGTCTTCCGGCGCGGTGTGGTCGAACTCGGCGAACAGGTCCTTGGGCATCTTGCCCAGGGTGTTGACCAGCACGTTCAGACGGCCACGGTGGGCCATGCCGATGACGATTTCCTGGACGCCCTTCTCGCCGGCCTTCTGCACCAGCTCGTCCATCGCCGCGATGAAGCTCTCGCCGCCTTCGAGCGAGAAGCGCTTCTGGCCGACGTACTTGGTGTGCAGGAAGCGCTCCAGGCCCTCGGCAGCGGTCAGGCGCTCCAGGATGGCCTTCTTCTTCTCTGCGGAGAACGACGGCTTGCTGCGGATCGACTCCAGACGCTCCTGCCACCACCGCTTCTCGGTCGGCTCGGTGATGTGCATGATCTCCGCGCCGATCGTGCTGCAGTAGGTCTCGCGCAACGCCTGCACGATCTCGCGCAGCGTCATGCTGTCGGCCTTCGTGAAGTACGTGTTCGTGGCCGAGAAGGTGATGTCCATGTCGGACTCGGTCAGGTCGTAGAACGCCGTCTCGAGTTCGGGAATCTTCGGGCGCTCGGTGCGCTTGAGCGGATCGAGGTCGGCCCAGCGCGAGCCCAGCGAGCGGTAGGCGGCGATCAGGGACTGGACATGGACCTGCTTGCGGGCGACCGCCAGATCGGCCTCGCTGGCCTTGTGCGCAAAGGCGTTGGCCTTGGCGCGCTGCGCGAAGGACTCGATCACCGGCGCATGAGCGACGTCGCGGCTGTCGGAGCCGTCGACCGCAGGCACGTGCTGCAGCGCGTCGAAATAGTCGCGCCAGTTGTCAGGCACGGAGCCCGGATTGTCGAGGTACGCCTCGTACATTTCTTCGACGTAGGGGGCATTGCCGCCGAAGAGGTACGAGTTCGACCTGTATTGCTGCATCATATTTTCGCTCACCTTGCGCCCCGGTACCCGGAGCTCCGATGGGTTGGACAACCTTCCGCGACACGGCTAGACCGGTTGGCGGATCGCGACCCGCCTTAGCTGTTGCCAGAGAAGGGGACGGGAAGGACCTACAGAGTCAGGGCGCCAATGTAGCACCGGGCACGCATCGCGAACCCAGGGTTTTCTTTGTTGCGGCGCCATGACTGTGGTCAAAAAGATGCACTCCTGTCACGGGGATGGACAGGCCTGCACCCGGCTGGAGCAAGGCGGCATGGCTGCACGACATGCGGGTCGTCATGTTCTTGTCTCCTGCGATCTTCTTTTTTGGGGTGACGGGACGGCGATCAGGGGCGCATCCGGGCATAGGGCGCCGCCAGCGGATCGCCGACGAACACGCCCTGGCGTGGCCAGGCCACGCTTTTCCAGTACGCCTCGATCGCGGAGCTGCCCTGCAGGTAGTGCAGCAGCAGCATCTGCGGATGCGGGAACTTCTGCGGATGATTGCAGGGTTCGCTGACAGCACCATAACTGGCGGTGGCTCCGGCATCGATCCAGTCGAGCACGGTGCTCTGCCCGGCGCTGCGATCGAGCACGCCGCCGAAGGAGGTCAGATGGTCGGCCAGCGCGCCGGGCAGCCAGTCGAGGCTCTCGGCGCCCTGGAAGCGCGCGATGCCGGTCTGCACCAGCAGCACGTCCGTGCTGCCGGGCGCAGGCAGCACGCCCTCCTCCACCTTCACTTCGATGCCGAGCGAGCGCAGCGGTCCGGCAGGCGGAAACAGCGATGCACGCACATTGCGCGCCGCATCGGTGGTGACCATGTAATGCACGCTCGGCACCACGCCGCCGCGCAGGGCCAGCCGCCCGACCGAAGCATGGCCGCGGTCGATCAGGCGCCGCGCCTGCGCCACCGACGAGGCTGCCAGCAGCATCGACGGCCTCAGCCCGTGGTCACGCCAGGGCAGGCTGCTGCGCGAGTTGAAATAGGGCGAGAGCGACTGCTTCGCGCAGGTCGCCGTGCAGAGCCGGGCATCGCGCCCGAGGGTCAGGGCGGCGGTGATGGACTGGCACTCGAGCGCAAAGGGCCGCACCCAGGCCAGAGCCAGAGCCTGGATGCGATCGCCGAAGAAGTCGCCGATGCTGGCGCGCAGCCGCTCGAAGTCCGCCACCGACAGCTGCGAGGCGACCGGCAGTTCGACCCGCAGCACCTGATCGTCACCCAGCCGGTGAACCTGGCGGTAATGTTCCCCGACCTCGACCGAATAAGGATCGGCGACATTGATCACCAGGCCAATCTGGGAAGGCATGATGCGGCCGTTCACCCGAGGCGCCGGCAGCCAGCGCCGCTGAGGCGCAGCGGTCACAGAAGACGCCGCATCCGACGCGCTGCGCGCCTGTGGTGCGGTGCTTGCTTGTTCTGCCGCAGCCTCGCTGGCGACCGCACCGGCGAGGCATGACATCAGCAGGACCGCCGAGGCGCCAGCCCGGGCCAGCGACAGGCCGATTTCCCGAACCTGCCGGTGAACGCGCGTTTGCATCGCCAGATGTCTTTTCGCCATGTAAAAATACGCAGGAAAACCGGGAATACCGAATCGACGCGACATGACAAAAAAGGATAGTGCACTTCAGACCCCAGCCATCCAGGTGATGGAGCGCATGTTCATGCTGCTCGACGTTCTCGCCGAGCACCAGGATCCGGTGCCGCTGAAGCAGATCAGCGAGCAGACCGGGCTTCACCCTTCGACCGCACACCGCATCCTGAACGATCTGGCCATCGGACGCTTCGTCGACCGGCCGGAGGCGGGCAGCTATCGGCTCGGAATGCGACTTCTTGAACTCGGAAATCTGGTCAAGGCCCGCCTCGATGTGCGTGACGCGGCGCTGGTGCCGATGCGCGAGCTGCACAAGCTGACCCATCAGCCGGTGAACCTGTCGGTGCGCCAGGGCGACGAGATCGTCTACATCGAGCGGGCCTACTCGGAGCGCTCGGGCATGCAGGTGGTGCGAGCCATCGGCGGACGCGCGCCCCTGCATCTGACCTCGGTCGGCAAGCTGTTCCTGGCGCATGACGATCCGCAGCGGGTACGCAGCTATGCCTCGCGCACCGGGCTGGCGGGACACACCCGCAACAGCATCACCGACCTGTCGACCCTCGAGCGCGAACTGGCGCGGGTGCGCCAGACCGAAATGGCCCGCGACAACGAGGAACTGGAGCTGGGCGTGCGCTGCATGGCCGCCGCGATACATGACGACCAGGGTCGGCTGGTGGCCGGCCTGTCGATCTCGGCGCCGGCCGACCGGCTCGAGGAGACCTGGGCGGAGCGCCTGCGCGAGACGGCGGGATCCATCTCGGCCGCGCTCGGCCATCGCAGCGATCGCTGAAGATCAGGACAGGGAAGCCTTGTCGCGGGTGCCGGACAGGGGCTGCCCAGGCGAACGCACCGATGCACCCGACTCGAGCCAGCGACGCACCCGTTCGGCATCACCCAGCCGCGACTGCTTGCCGGCGGAATCCAGGAAGACCATGATCAGCTTGCGCCCGGCCATCTGCGCCTGCATCACCAGGCAGCGCCCGGCCTCGACGATGTAGCCGGTCTTCTGAAGGCCGATGTCCCAGCCCGGGTTGCGGACCAAGCCGTTGGTGTTGCTGTAGTGCAGCGTCCGGGGGCCGATGTCGACCTCGTGCGCCGGCGAAGTCGAGAACTCGCGCAGCAGCGGATGCTGATAGGCCGCCTTGACCAGCCGGGCCAGATCGGCGGCACTGGACTGGTTGCTGCTGGACAGGCCGGTCGGCTCGACGAAGCGGGTGCTGTTCATGCCCAGAGCCGCCGCCTTGCGGTTCATCGCGGCCGCGAAGGCCGGCAGCCCGCCCGGATAGTTGCGCCCCAGCGCATTGGCCGCCCGGTTCTCGGACGACATCAGGGCCAGATGCAGCAGCTCGCCGCGGGTCAGCACCGTGCCGGGCGACAGCCGCGAGCGGCTGCCCTTCTCGGTGTCGATGTCCTCATGGGTGATGACCAGCGCCTCGTCGAGCGGCTGGCGCGCCTCGGTCACGATCAGCGCGGTCATGAGCTTGGTCAGCGAGGCGATCGGCAGGACCGCCTGGTGATTCTTGCTGAACAGCACCTCGGAAGTGTCCTGGTCGACCACCAGCGCAACGCTGGACTTCAGATCGAGCGGATCGGCGGTCTCATGCAGGCCGCTGGCCTGCCCGTAGGACAGGCGCGGCGCCACCGCCACCGCGGTGGCGGCGGCACCAGCCACCGCGCCGCGGCGCAAGGCCGCGCGAGACACGCCCTTGCGGACCTGACGCTTCTTGTCGACTCCTCTCGCTGGAGCGGCCGCCTTCTTGGCACGCTGAGAGACTTCGACCGGCTTGCCATCCTTGCGGCGAGCGGCCTGGGCGGGGTCAGCCGCCAGACCCGACAGCAGCATGGCCACCCCGACCAGCAGCGCCGAGCACTGCGACGAAACGATTCTTTTCTTCAATGCGAAACAAGTCACGACGGGCCTCTGGAATACAGCAGACAGGGAACCTGAAATCAGTCTAGGCGAAGCATGTACCGCGCCACAAGGGCGCGATGCGCCGATGATTTTCAGTTGAAGCCCCCTGTTTGCACGATCCCTGCGTCAGCCCTGGGCAGCCACCCGCTCGGCCTTGCTGTGGAGCTTGTTCAGCGCCGACAGGTAAGCCTTGGCAGAGGCCACGACGATGTCGGGATCGGCGCCGACACCATTGACGACGCGGCCGCCATGTTGAAGCCGAATCGTGACCTCGCCCTGCGATTCGGTGCTGCCAGACGTGATGGCGTTCACGGAATACAGCAGCATTTCAGCACCCGTCTCCAGCTTCGACTCGATCGCCTTCAGCGTCGCATCGACCGGGCCGTTGCCCTGCGCCACCGCACGGTGCTCGACTTGGCCGGCGGCGAAGGTCACCCGCGCGCCCGGACGCTCGCCGGTCTCGGAGTGCTGCGACAGCGACAGCAGGCGGTAGTGCTCGATCTCGGCGCTGACGCTCTCGTCGCCGACCAGCGCGATGATGTCCTCGTCGAAGATCTCGCTCTTGCGGTCGGCCAGATCCTTGAACTTGACGAAGGCGGCGTTAAGCTCGGACTCGGACTCGAGCTCGACGCCGAGATCCTGCAGGCGCTGCTTGAAGGCATTGCGGCCCGAGAGCTTGCCCAGCACGATCTTGTTGGCGCTCCAGCCCACGTCCTCGGCGCGCATGATCTCGTAGGTGTCGCGCGCCTTGAGCACGCCGTCCTGGTGAATGCCCGAGGCGTGCGCGAAGGCGTTGGCGCCCACCACCGCCTTGTTCGGCTGCACCACGAAGCCGGTGGTCTGCGCCACCATGCGCGAGGCCGGCACGATCTGCGAGGTGTCGATGCCCAGGTCGAGGTTGAAGTAGTCGCGGCGGGTCTTGACCGCCATCACCACCTCCTCGAGCGAGCAGTTGCCCGCGCGCTCGCCCAGGCCGTTGATGGTGCATTCCACCTGGCGCGCACCGCCGATCTTCACGCCGGCCAGCGAGTTGGCCACCGCCATGCCCAGGTCGTTGTGGCAGTGCACCGACCAGATCGCCTTGTCGGAGTTGGGAATCCGCTCGCGCAGCGTGCGGATGAAGTTGCCGTACAGCTCGGGGATCGCATAGCCGACGGTGTCGGGAATGTTCAGCGTCGTGGCACCTTCGTCGATCACCGCCTCGAGCACGCGGCACAGGAAGTCGACATCCGAGCGGTAGCCGTCCTCGGGCGAGAACTCGATGTCGGCGCACAGATTGCGGGCAAAGCGCACCGACTGCCGCGCCTGCTCGAGCACCTGCTCGGGCGTCATGCGCAGCTTCTTCTCCATGTGCAGCGCGCTGGTGGCGATGAAGGTGTGGATGCGGGCGCGGCTGGCACCGCGCAACGCCTCGGCCGCACGCGAGATATCGCGGTCGTTGGCGCGGGCCAGCGAGCAGACGGTGGAGTCCTTGATCGCGTCGGCGATCGACTTGACCGCTTCGAAGTCGCCGTTCGACGACGCGGCGAAGCCGGCCTCGATGACATCGACCTTCAGGCGCTCGAGCTGGCGCGCGATGCGCAGCTTCTCGTCGCGCGTCATCGAGGCGCCGGGCGACTGCTCGCCGTCGCGCAAGGTGGTGTCGAAAATGATCAGCTTGTCACTCATGGTCGTCTCCAAGGAAGGTGGGTGCACCGACGCTGCTCTGGGATCCCGGCGGAACAACCGGGCGACAAAAGAGAACGGCCCGCAGCGTGATGCCATGCGGGCCGTCGATCCAGAAAGGGGGTACAGGAATGTACAGGTGTGACTGGTCAGCGCGCCCGGGGCACTTCGATTAGAAGCAGCAGTAGGGTGTGAACGCCGAAAGTCATGCGCCGACTATAGCACGCCTCAGCGGTGCAGGCCCCGCTCGTCGGGCTCGTCGGTCGAGGTGGCGATCACGCTGACCGGGCGGCCGCGCGACTTGCGCACCCCATACACCACATAGCCCGACAGGCCGTAGACGACGAAGACGCCGAACAGCACCAGCGGCGGGTGATAGGTGATCACCGCGATGCCCAGCGCGATCGCCACGATCACGATGAAGGGCACGGTGCGCTTGAAGTTGACATCCTTGAAGCTGTAGAAGGGCACGTTGGTGACCATCGTCAGCCCGGCGTAGAGCGTGGTGGCGAAGGCCAGCCAGGTCAGCCACTCGATGTCGCGCACCCCCTTGAAGCCCAGGTCGTCCATCACCCAGATCAGGCCGGTGACCAGCGCGGCCGCAGCCGGGCTCGGCAGGCCCTGGAAATAGCGCTTGTCGACTACGCCGATGTTGGTGTTGAAGCGCGCCAGGCGCAGCGCAGCGCCCGAGCAGTAGACGAAGGCGGCAATCCAGCCGAGCTTGCCCATGCCCTTGAGCGCCCACTCGTACATGATCAGCGCCGGCGCCGCGCCGAAGGAGACCATGTCGGACAGGCTGTCCATCTGCTCGCCGAAGGCGCTCTGGGTGTTGGTCATGCGGGCCACGCGACCATCCAGGCTGTCGAGCACCATGGCGCAGAGCACGCCGATCGCAGCCTGCTCGAAGCGGCCGTTCATCGCCATCACGATCGCATAGAAGCCACCGAACAGCGCCGCCAGCGTGAACAGGTTCGGCAGGATGTAGATGCCCTTGCGGCGCGGGCGCTGCAGCACCGGCTCATCCGGCTCGTCGTCGGTTTCAGCCCGCTCGGGGGAGAGTTTTTGGTTCATGCCACGATTATCGCCAAGCGCGACACCCCGCCTGTCCGGGCGTGGCGATCACTCCTCGCAGAGGAAGTAGATCCAAGGGTCGCCAGCCGCATCCAGCTCGGCGCCCGGCGCGATCACGCGGCCGTCGATGCCGTAGGCCCGCACCTTCGGCCAGCCCGCAGCCTGGCACTGGCGCAGCATTTCGGCCGGGCGCAGGTAGGTGGTCAGGCCGCCGCCGTAAGGGTCGACCAGCTCGACCTCCTGCAGGCGCATCGGCCAGCGCCGACGGTTGAGCCAGCGCATGCGGCTCCAGAACAGCTGCGTCTCCAGATAGTCGCGCCAGCCTTCCCAGCGCACATGGCGACGGCTGTCGAGCCAGTTCAGATTGTGGGAGGAGAAGATGAAGCGCCCGCCGGCGCGCAGCACGCGCCGGCACTCCCGCAGCGACTGGCGCCGCTGCTCGCCACCGCCAACCAGATCGAGCCCGTTGAAGCTGAACAGCACCAGATCGAAGCTGGCCTGCGCGAAGGGCAGCGCGCGTGCATCGGCCACCTCGAAGCTCACGTCGCCGCGCTGCATCAGATCGGCGAAACGCTGGCGGCAGGCCTCGACCATCGGCTCGGCGAAATCCGCACCGACATAGCCGGCGCAGCACGAGGCCAGCGCCGGCGTGGTGCGCCCGCCGCCGACACCCAGATCCAGCACCCGGCTGCGTGCCAGGACCGCGTCGCCCAGCTGCGCCAGGATGGCCTGCTCGGGCGGCTGCAGCACATGCCCGCGGCTGTAGCTGCGCACCACCTCGTCGGAGCCATAGAAAGAAGCCCAGTCGGGCGATCCTGATGTCGACATTCCGGCAGTTCCCTGTATCTGGAGGATGGAGACCGCCCGATTGTCTGACACAAATCATTACATTCAGCCGCCATCCGGCGCCTGCCGCCCACGCTTCAGGATGGACCAAGAAACGACAAGGGGGCTGCACCTGCGCGCAGCCCCCTTGCGATCGATCTGGATCAGCGCGCCGTCTGCGCCACCGGTTCAGCGAACCGATCGCGCAGCAGCCGTCCGATGCATCAGTTGCGGCTCTTGTCGACCAGCTTGTTGGCCTTGATCCAGGGCATCATCTCGCGCAGCTTGGCGCCGACGACCTCGATCTGGTGCTCTTCGGTCAGGCGACGGCGGCTGATCAGCGTCGGGGCGCCGGCCTTGTTCTCCAGGATGAAGGACTTGGCGTATTCGCCGGTCTGGATGTCCTTCAGGCACTGCTTCATGGCCTTCTTGGTCTCTTCGGTGACAACGCGCGGGCCGGTCACGTACTCGCCGTACTCGGCGTTGTTCGAGATCGAGTAGTTCATGTTCGCGATGCCGCCTTCGTAGATCAGGTCCACGATCAGCTTCAGCTCGTGCAGGCACTCGAAGTAGGCCATTTCCGGCGCGTAGCCGGCTTCCACCAGCGTCTCGAAGCCGGCCTTGATCAGCTCGACGGCACCGCCGCACAGCACGGCCTGCTCGCCGAACAGGTCGGTCTCGGTCTCTTCGCGGAAGTTGGTCTCGATGATGCCGGCCTTGCCGCCACCGTTGGCCGAGGCGTAGGACAGGGCCAGATCACGGGCGCGGCCGGTCTTGTCCTGGTAGACGGCGATCAGGTGCGGCACGCCGCCGCCCTGCACGTAGGTGCCGCGCACGGTGTGGCCCGGGGCCTTCGGCGCGACCATCCACACGTCGACGTCGGCGCGCGGCACGACCTGGCCGTAGTGCACGTTGAAGCCGTGCGCGAACACCAGCGAAGCGCCTTCCTTCATGTTCGGAGCGACTTCGGCGTTGTAGACCGCGGCGATCTGCTCGTCCGGCAGCAGGATCATGACGACGTCGGCCTCACGCACCGCATCGGCGATCTCGGCGACCTTCAGGCCGGCCTTCTCGGCCTTGGCCCACGACGCACCGCCCTTGCGCAGGCCGACGGTGACCTTCACGCCCGAGTCGTTCAGGTTCTGGGCATGCGCGTGGCCTTGCGAGCCATAGCCGATGATGGTGACGTTCTTGCCCTTGATGAGGGACAGGTCGGCATCCTTGTCGTAGTAAACCTTCATGGAAATTTCCGTATTCCGTAGTTGAGTCTGTAGCGGGGAGGATCAAACACGCAGGATGCGCTCGCCGCGCCCGATCCCGCTGGTACCGGTGCGCACGGTCTCGAGGATGGCGGTGCGGTCCACCGCCTCGATGAAGGCATCGAGCTTGGACGAGTCGCCGGTCAGCTCGATGGTGTAGGTCTTGTCGGTCACGTCGATGATGCGGCCGCGGAAGATGTCGGCCATGCGCATCATCTCGTCACGCTCCTTGCCGACCGCGCGCACCTTCACCAGCATCAGCTCGCGGGCGGTGAAGCTGCCCTCGGTCAGGTCGACGACCTTGACGACCTCGATCAGGCGGTTCAGGTGCTTGGTGATCTGCTCGATCACCTCGTCGGAGCCGGTGGTGACGATGGTCATGCGCGACAGCGACGGATCTTCCGTCGGCGCGACCGTCAGGCTCTCGATGTTGTAGCCACGGGCCGAGAACAGGCCGACGACGCGCGACAGCGCGCCGGCCTCGTTCTCGAGCAGCAGGGCGATGATGTGCTTCATGTGAGGGTCTCCCGGCCTGCGGGCCACGGCGCGACGGCGTGTGGCCGTCGCCCGTCCCGCGGGCCTGTCAACGAAGGAATGGGGGAGTCAGCAGGGCGCGGACTGCACCGGCGCTTCCCGGCACCCTGCCCCGCCGGCGGTCACCCGCGGGGCCTGGCCGGGTCGCGGACCGGTCACAGGTCTTCCGAACCCAGCAGCATCTCGGTGATGCCCTTGCCCGCCTGGACCATCGGCCAGACGTTCTCGGTCGGATCGGTGCGCACGTCGAGGAAGACGGTGCGGTCCTTCAGGCGGATGATCTCCTTCAGGGCCGGCTCGACCTCGGACGGGCGCTCGATCTTGATGCCGACATGGCCATAGGACTCGGCCAGCTTGACGAAGTCGGGCAGCGCGTCCATGTAGCTGTGCGCGTAGCGGCCTTCGTAGATCAGCTCCTGCCACTGCCGCACCATGCCGAGGTAGCGGTTGTTCAGCGCGATGACCTTGACCGGCGTGCGGTACTGCTGGCAGGTCGAGAGCTCCTGGATGTTCATCTGGATCGAGCCCTCGCCGGTGATGCAGAACACGTCCGCGTCCGGCTTGGCCAGCTTGATGCCCATCGCATACGGCAGGCCCACGCCCATCGTGCCCAGGCCGCCGGAGTTGATCCAGCGCCGCGGCTCGTCGAAGCGGTAGAACTGCGCCGCCCACATCTGGTGCTGGCCGACGTCCGAGGTCACGTAGCTGTCGGTGCCGCGCGTCAGGTTCCACAGCGTCTCGACGACATGCTGCGGCTTGATCAGCTCGTCAGACAGCTTGTAGCTCAGGCAGTCGCGCTTGCGCCATTCGGCGATCTGCGACCACCAGGCGCCGAGCGCGTTGGCATCCGGTCGCTGCTGGGCCTCGCGGATCTGCGCGATCAGCTCCTGCAGCACGTCCTTGACATCGCCCACGATCGGGATGTCGACCTTGACGCGCTTGGAGATCGACGACGGATCGATGTCGACATGGATGATCTTGCGCTCGACCGAGGCGAAATGCTTCGGGTTGCCGATCACGCGGTCGTCGAAGCGCGCGCCCACCGCCAGCAGGACGTCGCAGTTCTGCATCGTCATGTTGGCTTCATAGGTGCCGTGCATCCCCAGCATGCCCAGGAAGCGCGGATCGGTGGCCGGCATCGCGCCCAGGCCCATCAGCGTGTTCGTGACCGGGTAGCCCAGCAGGTCGACCAGCTCGCGCAGCTCGGCCGAGGCATTGCCCAGCACCACGCCGCCGCCGGTGTAGATGTAGGGCCGCTTGGCCTGCAGCAGCAGCGACACCGCCTTGCGGATCTGGCCGCCGTGGCCCTTGCGCACCGGGTTGTACGAGCGCATCGAGATCGTCTCGGGATACTCGAAGGGCGCGGTGTTCAGCGACACGTCCTTCGGAATGTCGACGACGACCGGGCCCGGTCGGCCGGTGCGGGCGATGTGGAAGGCCTTCTTCAGCGTGACGGCCAGCTCGCGCACATCCTTGACCAGGAAGTTGTGCTTGACGATCGGGCGGGTGATGCCGACGGTGTCGCATTCCTGGAAGGCATCGAGGCCGATCGCGGCGGTCGGCACCTGGCCGGTGATCACCACCATCGGGATCGAGTCCATGTAGGCGGTGGCGATGCCGGTGACCGCATTGGTCACGCCGGGGCCGGAGGTGACCAGGGCCACGCCGACATTGCCGGTGGCACGCGCATAGCCGTCGGCCGCATGGACCGCCGCCTGTTCGTGGCGGACCAGGACGTGCTGGATCGACTCCTGCTTGTACAGCGCGTCGTAGATGTACAGGACCGAGCCGCCGGGATAGCCCCAGATGAACTCGACGCCTTCGGCCTGAAGGCTGCGCACGAGGATTTCCGAGCCGTTGAGCACCGGCAGGGAAGCAGAGGAGGAAGAGGAATCGCGGGAGGCTTGTGCCGATGCGGCACGCTTCTGTTCCGCGGCAGACATGTCCATGTTGATGAACCTTTCGGGTTTTCTCTGACGAAAATCGATCGGTGCGCCTCCTCTCGCCCTCGTGAGGCGGAATTGGCGCCTGCGCGGTCATCGACGCAGGCGCCCGGGGTCGGGCGACCGGTTCAGACCAGGCACGCGTGGTGCGAATCCGGGATTATCGCACCAAGCTGGCGACATGTCGAAGAATTGCGCACCGCACCATGGTGCACACCCGGATCGGGGGCGGGTCGGCAGCGATGACATAATCCGCGCCGCCCCACTTTCCGGACCGACGCAGCCCCGACGGGCCCGGCCCCCTCCTTGGCCACCGAACAAGAGCTCTCCGACTTCCTGCAAGGCATCGAGAAGCGCGCCTTCAAGCGCACCGTCTACGCGGTGCGCGACGAGGACGCGGCGCTCGACATCGTGCAGGACGCGATGATCCGGCTCGCGCAGCGCTACGGCGACCGGCCCGCCGCCGAGCTGCCGCTGCTGTTCCAGCGCATCCTGGGCAACGCGACGATGGACTGGTTCCGTCACCAGAAGGTCAGGAACGCGGTGGTGCGCAACTTCTCGGAATTCGAGTCCGCCGGCGGCGGCGATGACGATTTCGACCTGCTCGAGCACCTGAGCAGCCAGAGCCCCAACGGCGACGCCGCCGAAGGCGCCGATGCCGGCGCCGCACGCGCACAGACCTTGCTTCTGATCGAGGAAGAGGTCGCCCGTCTGCCGGCGCGTCAACGTGAAGCCTTCCTTATGCGTTACTGGGAAGAAATGGATGTCGCCGAGACGGCAGCCGCCATGGGCTGCTCCGAAGGCAGCGTCAAGACTCACTGCTCGCGCGCCGTGCATGCACTGGCCAAGGCACTCCAAGCCAAGGGAATTTCACTGTGAAGACCGCCCCCACCTCCTCGCGCCCAGGGCGGCCGGCCAATGCCGAAGCCCTGGAAGCGCGCTTCGCGCTGCGACTGACCGCCCGTCTGGAAGCCGGCGCGCAGCAGACGCCGCATGACATCAGCGAGCGGCTGCGCGTGGCGCGCCAGCAGGCGATCGCCCAGGCCCGCCGCCCTGCCGTGGCACGCCGCACCGAGCAGGCCGAGGCCAGCGCGGTGCTGCCGGTCAGCATCGGCGCCGGCGGCACCGCTGCGCTGCTGCAGTCAGGCCCGCCCGGCGAGGACAGCGCGCTGTGGAGCCGCCTGGGCTGGCTGCTGCCGGCGCTGGTGCTGCTTCTGGGCCTGATCGGCATCGGCGAGTGGCGCGACCTGGAATCGATGGCCTCGATGGCCGAGCTCGATGCCGAGCTGCTGGGCGACGACCTGCCGCCCTCGGCCTACGCCGACGCCGGCTTCAGCGAATTCCTCAAGCGCCCGATCGAGATCGCCCTGCCCGCGACCGAGGCGGAGATCCAGGAGCCGTTGCCGCCGACGCAGGCGACGGAAGATCTGCCGGCCGCTCAGGACACCGCCCGCCAGCCATGAACCTGCCCCGCCGCGCACTGCCCCTTTCCGGTGCCGCCTGCGTGCTGGCACTGGCACTGGCGAGCGCCCTGCCTCCGCTGGCCCGTCCAGCGGTCGCACAGGCGACGCTCGGCTCTGCGCTCGGGGGAAGCGCGGGCTGGCAGCAGCTCACGCCGGCAGAACAGAAAATCCTGATGCCGCTGCGCGACCAGTGGGTCGACATCGAGCCGCTGCGTCGACAGAAGTGGCGCGACATCGCCGCGATCTATCCGAAACTGCCCGCCGAGCAGCAGGAGCGGCTGCGCTCGCGCATGGCCGAGTGGGCAAAGATGACACCGGCGCAGCGCAATGCCGCCCGACTGCATTTCGGCGAGGTGCGCCAGGTGCCGGCCACCGAGCGTCAGGCCCGCTGGGAGGCCTGGCAGCAGCTGCCCGAGGAGCAGCGGCGCAGCATCGGCACCCAGGTGGCCAGCACGCCTGCGCCCGCCGGCACGGTGCCTGCCGCAGTGCGCAAGACGCCGGCCGCCGCCCAGGCCCCGCAGGTCAAGAGCAACATCGTTGCGACGCCAGTGCGCAGCACGCCACAGCCGGTCGCGCCCGGCACCGTGCAGGCCGGGCCGGGCGCCAGCACGCGCCCGATCAGCAAGGCAGCACCGACGCCTCCCCGCCATCAGCCGGTCGGTCTGCCCAAGATCGCTGCCACGCCCGACTTCGTCGATCGCACAACCCTGCTGCCCTCGCGCGGCCCCCAGGGCGCAGCAGCGGCTGGGGCCGCCACGCCGGTCATCAGCCTGCCCTCACCCGCACCAGCCGCCACCGCGGCGCCGTCGGTGCCGACGGCCTCCGCACCGATGGCCGTCCTGGGAGCTTCCGGCCCGACAGCGAACAGCGAAAGCAGCCACTGAAGCCGGCCGGCTTGGCCGGACTGCCCGCACAGGCGGCCCATGTCGGGCGGTTAACATGGCGGCCCCGAGAAGATCGTCACGCCCCTGACCGATGGCCGCCAAGCCCGCCCTGCCCTATACCCCGGACGATGCAGACCCGGCCGTCCAGCCGACCCCGCCGCTGCGACGCCGCCTCGCAGCGATGCTCTACGAGGGCGTGCTGCTGTTCGGCGTGCTGATGATCGGCAGCCTGCTGTTCGCGATCGTCACCGACCAGCGCCATGCGCTGAACGGCCGCATCGGCTTCCAGGTCTTCCTGTTCCTGCTGCTGGGCCTGTATTTCTGCTGGTGCTGGACCCGTGGCGGCCAGACGCTGGCGCTGAAGACCTGGCATGTGCGGCTCATCCGGCTGGATGGACGCTCGCCGGGCTGGCCGCAGGCCATCGCGCGCTATCTGCTGAGCTGGCTGTGGTTCGTGCCTGCGCTGCTGGCCGTGCAGCAGCTGGGGCTGCAGAGCAACAAGAGCCTGTTCGGGGCGGCGCTGCTGATCGGCATGCTCGGCTATGCGCTGCTGGCGCTGCTGCTGCCGGACCGGCAGTTCCTGCATGACCGGCTGTGCCGGACCCGGCTGATCACCTGGCGCCCGGCACCGCGCCGGCGCGCCTGAAGCCCTTCCGAGCACACCGAGCGCAGGACCGACTCCCGATGGACAATCCGCACAAGGGCCGCACCGGCCTGGACCGCATCCGCCATGCCGCCGGCTACTCGCTGCAGGGCCTGATCGGCGCCTACCGGCACGAGAGCGCCTTCCGCCAGGAGCTCTGGCTGGCGGCACTGATGCTGCCGCTGGCCTTCTGGCTGGGCCGAACCTGGGTGGAAGTGGCGCTGCTGGCCGGCAGCGTGGTGATGGTGATGGTCGTCGAGCTGCTGAACTCGGCCGTCGAGGCGACCGTCGATCGCATCTCCTTCGATCTTCACGAACTGGCCAAGCGCGCCAAGGACTACGGCAGCGCCGCGGTCTTCCTGGCGCTGGCACTGTGCGGCGGCATCTGGGCCGCCGCGCTGTGGAGCCGCCTGACTGGCGGCTGAAGATCAGACCGCGTTCTCGTCGGTCTCGCCGGTGCGGATGCGGATGACCTGCTCGACCGGCGTCACGAAGATCTTGCCGTCGCCGATCTTGCCGGTGTGCGCGGCCTTGACGATGGCCTCGAGGCAGCGATCGACATCGGCGCCCTTCACGACGATCTCGACCTTGACCTTGGGCAGGAAGTCGACGACGTACTCGGCGCCGCGGTAGAGTTCGGTGTGGCCCTTCTGGCGGCCGAAGCCCTTGACCTCGGTGACGGTCAGGCCGGTGACGCCGACCTCGGCGAGGGCCTCGCGGACCTCCTCGAGCTTGAACGGCTTGATGATGGCGGTGATCTGTTTCATGGTCATGGGCGGTCTCCGGGATCGGTTCGCGATCGGTTCGCGATCGGTTCGAATTCAATGTAACACCGGGGCCGGAAGCCTGAAGCTCCCGGTCCCGGCTCACGTCATCACTTCAGGGCCTTGTAGCGGAAGCGCTTCGGGCGGGCGCCCTCTTCGCCCAGACGGCGCTTCTTGTCGGCCTCGTACTCCTGGTAGTTGCCGTCGAAGAAGAACCACTGCGAGTCGCCCTCCGCCGCCAGGATGTGGGTGCAGATGCGGTCGAGGAACCAGCGGTCGTGCGAGATGATCATCGCGCTGCCGGCGAACTCCAGCAGGGCTTCCTCCAGCGCGCGCAGGGTCTCGACGTCGAGGTCGTTCGACGGTTCGTCCAGCATCAGCACGTTGCCGCCCTGCGCCAGGGTCTTGGCCAGGTGCAGACGGCCACGTTCGCCGCCCGACAGGCTGCCCACCAGCTTCTGCTGGTCGTTGCCCTTGAAGTTGAAGCGGCCGATGTAGGCGCGGCTGGGCATGACGAACTTGCCCACCACGATGTTGTCCAGACCGCCCGAGACGTCTTCCCAGACGGTCTTGCTGTCGTCCAGGCTCTGGCGGCTCTGGTCGACGAAGGCCAGGCGGGCGGTCTTGCCGATCGCGACCTCGCCCGCGTCCGGCGCCTCGACGCCCTGGATCAGGCGGAACAGCGTCGACTTGCCGGCGCCGTTCGGGCCGATGATGCCGACGATGGCGCCGGCCGGCACCTTGAACGACAGGTTCTCGATCAGGACGCGGTCCCCGAAGCTCTTGGAGACGTTCTTGAACTCGATGACCTCGTTGCCCAGGCGCTCGGCCACCGGGATGAAGATCTCGTTGGTCTCGTTGCGCTTCTGGTAGTCGACGTCGCTCAGCTCCTCGAAGCGGGCCAGACGCGCCTTGCTCTTGGCCTGGCGGCCCTTGGCGTTCTTGCGCACCCACTCCAGTTCCTGCTTCATGGCCTTGGCGCGGGCATCCTCGGTCTTCTGCTCCTGCTCCAGGCGCTTTTCCTTGCCTTCCAGCCAGTCGGAGTAGTTGCCCTTGTACGGATAGCCCTGGCCGCGGTCGAGTTCCAGGATCCACTCGGCGGCGTTGTCGAGGAAGTAGCGATCGTGGGTGATGGCCACCACGGTGCCGGAGAATCGCTGCAGGAAATGCTCCAGCCACTCGACCGATTCGGCGTCCAGGTGGTTGGTGGGTTCGTCGAGCAGCAGCATGTCGGGCTTGGACAGCAGCAAGCGGCACAGCGCGACGCGGCGCTTCTCGCCGCCCGACAGCGGGCCGATCAGCGCATCCCACGCCGGCAGGCGCAGCGCGTCGGCGGCGATCTCCAGCTGCAGGTCGGTGTTCTCGCTGCCGGCCGCCGCGATGATGGCCTCCAGCTCGGCCTGCTCGGCGGCGAGCTTGTCGAAGTCGGCGTTCTCGTCGGCGTACTCGGCGTAGACCTGCTCCAGGCGGGCCTTGGCCGCCATCACGCCGCCGATGCCCTGCTCGACCGCCTCGCGCACCGTCTGGCCCGGATCGAGCTGCGGCTCCTGCGGCAGGTATCCGATCTTCAGGCCCGGCATCGGCACGGCTTCGCCTTCGATGTCCTTGTCGAGGCCGGCCATGATCTTCAGCAGCGTCGACTTGCCCGAACCGTTCAGGCCCAGCACGCCGATCTTCGCGCCGGGGAAGAAGGACAGCGAGACGCCCTTGAGGATCTGCCGCTTCGGCGGAACGATCTTGCCGACGCGGTTCATCGTGAATACGTACTGGGCCATGGGTGTGCGGTTGCCTGTCTGTGGGGTTGCGAAGAATTCCGTATTGTCGCCGCAGTTGCCGGGTGCAGTCTCGCGGCCCCGAGCCTCAGGCCGGCAGCCGACGGACGGCCGATCGGGGCCGACCAGCGGCGTGCCGCACCGGTGACGGGGGCGCGGCCACGGCCTAGCATCGCGCATCCTTTCATTTTTGCGCGATCGCCGATCGAAGGCCTCGCGACCCGACATGCTCCGCCCGACCCCCGTTTCCATCCGCAGCCTCCGTCCGAGCCGGGGCTTCACGCTGATCGAGGTGATGGTGGTGGTGGCCATCATCGGCATCCTGGCCTCGGTGGCGCTGCCCTCCTACAACGACTACATGCGCCGCAGCACGCTGCCGGAGGCCTTCACCTTCCTGTCGAACGACCGGGTGGCGATGGAGCAGTACTACCAGGACAACCGCAACTACGGCAGCGGCGCCTGCGCGAGCAAGACCGGCGCGGTGCCCTCGGCCAGCAACCTGCCCGACAAGGGCTCGAGCCTGAAGTTCAGCTTCAGCTGCACGCTGGGCGACAACGGCCAGAGCTATGTGCTGCGCGCCACCGGCAGCGCCGGCCATGCCGTCGGCCATGTCTACGAGACCGACCAGGCCGGCAGCCAGCGCACCACGCTGTTCAAGGGCGGCAGCGTCACCAAGGCCTGCTGGCTCAAGCGGGGCAGCGAATGCTGAAGCCGACACCGCTGGCACTGGCGCGGTCGCCACGCACACGCCGCGACCGCGGCTTCACGCTGATCGAGCTGATGGTCGCGCTGGCGGTGGCCGGCCTGCTGCTGATGGGCGCCATTCCGCTGGTGCGCGAATGGATGATGAACATGCAGGTCCGCAATGCCGCGATGTCGATCGCCGGCGGGCTGGAAAAGGCCCGCGCCGAGGCGGTGCGGCGCAACCGCGACGTGACCTTCTCGCTGGTGTGGAGCAACAGCACCAGCCCGGCCGGCCTGTCGGACGACTGCACGCTCTCGGCGCGATCGGCCTCCTGGATCATCAGCCTGGAAGATCCTGCTGGCGGCTGCGGCGGCCCGCTGCTGACCGGCGACACCAGCGCGGCCGACAAGCCGAGGCTGCTGGCACGCCACGCCCAGGGCGACGGCTCGCCCGACGTGATCGTCGGCGTCTACGATGCCAGCTGCGCCAGCGCCACCGGCGAGACGCAGGTGGTCTTCAACAGCTTCGGCCGCGCCGCGACCAGCCCGGCGGGGCCGATGCGCTGCGTCGTGGTCCGCCATCCCGGCAGCGACACCACCCACACGCTGCGGGTGATGCTGGGCACCGGCGGCAGCGTGCGCACCTGCGACCCGGCCGTCACCGAGCGCGACGATCCGCGCACCTGCATCCCGACCTGACACGATCCGAGACTGTCGCCATGGCCCTGCCCGCCGCCCGCCTCCACCGGCCACGCCCGCGCCCGGGCCGCTGCGCCGGCCGCCCCGCCCGCGGCTTCGCGCTGATCGAGGCGCTGATCGCGCTGCTGATCTTCTCGCTGGCGGTGCTCGGCCTGGTCGGCCTGCAGGCGGCCATGACCCGCGCCAGCACCGGCGCCAAGTACCGCGCCGAGGCCACCTACCTCGCCACCGACCTGATCGGCCGGATGTGGAGCAACCGCGCGATGCTGAAGGACTTCAGCGACTGCCAGGCCAGCAGCGCCTGCAAGGCCTGGCTGAGCCGGGTCGAAGAAACCCTGCCGGCCGGCACCGCCACCGTGTCGGTGGTCGACCGCATCGACACCGCGCTCGACGACGCGACCCGGGTGGCGCCCTACTCGGTCAGCGAGGTCACCGTGCGGGTGCGCTGGCAGCCGCCGGGCGAGAGCGCGGCGCACGAGTTCTCGACCACCACCGTCATCAGCGCCAACCCGACCTCGTGAACCAGGACGCCATGACACCCACCCTTCCTGTTCCGATCGCCCGCCTGCAGGCGCGGCAGCGCGGCATGACGCTGATCGAGCTGATGGTCGGCATGGTCATCGGCCTGCTCGCGGTGCTGGTGATCAGCCAGGTCGCGATCCTGTACGAGGGCCGCAAGCGCACCATCACCTCCGGCTCGGATGCGCAGGTCAGCGGCGCGCTGTCGCTGATGGCCATCCAGCGCGACCTGCAGGACAGCGGCTACGGCCTGGCCGAGGGCGGCGCGGTCGGCTGCCCGGTGCGCGCCCGCCACAGCAGCATGGCTGCCGGCCAGCTGCTGCGCTTCGTGCTGGCGCCGGCCGTCATCACCGACGGCAGCGACGGCGCGCCCGACCGCATCGCGGTGCTGCTGAGCCGGCCGGCCGACTTCGCGGTGCCGGTGCGGGTGGTCAGCGACCATCCGCGCGACGGCCAGGCCTTCGGCATCGGCACCGGCAGCGGCCTGGGGCTGCGCCAGGGCCACCTGATGCTGGCGGTGCCGACGACGGTGCCCGATCCCAGGCCGCTGGCCAGCGACGAGACCAGCTGGTGCAGCATCTTCAATCTGACCGCCACTCCGGATGCGGAGAGCACCTCGCTGGCCCATGCCGCCGACAGCAGCGGCCCGTGGAACCCGGATGCCGGCAGCACCCCGGTCTTCCCGGGCACCACCGGCGTCAGCGTGGCCTATCCCACCGGCAGCCTGCTGCTGAACCTGGGCACGCTGACCCGGCGCACCTACTGCATCAGCGGCCTGGGCGACGACTGCGACAGCGCCGGCCGCCCGCAGGTGCCGCTGAACCTGCGCCAGATCTCCTTCAGCAGCAGCACCGCCCGGGACAGCGTCGAGGACCTGCATCCCCAGGTGGTGCAGCTGCAGGCGGTCTACGGCATCGACAGCAGCGGCAACGACCGCATCGTCGACCAGTGGAGCGCCACCGCGCCGACCACCGCCGCCGGCTGGCGCCAGATCATCGCGCTGCGGGTCGCGGTGGTCACCCGCAGCGTGCAGGACGAGCGCCGGCCCGACCGCAGCGGCGACAAGGTGGTCACGCCCGACCTGCCGGTCTGGCATCCGGACGGCAGCACCGCCGAGGCCCTGCGCGTCGACCGGGTCGTCGGCGACCCGTGGCGCAACTACCGCTACAAGGTCTACGAGACGGTGGTGCCGCTGCGCAACATGCTGTGGCAGGCCGCCTCGTGAGCGCCGCGCAGCGCAAGGACATGCGATGACGATGAAACGCCCTGCCTCCGGTCGACCCCGCCGCCGTGCCGCCCGCGGCGCCTCGCTGGTGTTCGCGATGATCACCGTGGTGGCGCTGTCGCTGGCGGCCGTCGCGCTGGTGCGCTCGGTCGACACCGGACTGAACATCCTGGGCAATCTCGGCTTCAAGCAGGACACCCTGCTGGCGGCCGACCGCGCCACCCAGACCGCCATCCGCTGGATGCAGCAGCAGATCAAGACCGACACCACCGGGCTGGATGCCAGCCTGGTCGACGCGGGCTATGTCGCCGCCTCGATCGCCGATCTCGACCCGGCCTCGACCCGCACCGATGCCGATCGGGTGGCCGTCGACTGGAAGTTCGACAACTGCAGCTCCCAGCCCGGACGGACGCCCAAGGCCTGCGTCAAGCCACTGAAGGAAGCCATCACCGACGAGACCGCCGGGCTGAGCTCGCGCTACCTGATCGTGCGGCTGTGCTCGGCCGCCGGCAGCAGCACCGACGGCAAGGTGCGCTGCCCGCGCCCGCCCAATGCCAGCAGCACCGTCTCGGGCGAGCGCAACCAGCTCACCAGCTCCAGCAGCACCCGCCTGGGCAGCAGCACCGTGACCGAGTACTACCGCATCATCGTGCGCACCGAGGGCGTGCGCGACACCGTCAGCTTCACCGAGACGCTGGTGCATTTCTGACCCGACGCCGCCACGGAGCCGCCGCCATGACCCGCCCCCTCGCCTCTTCGCCCGCAGTCCTGGCCGCAGCCCTGGCGCTGACCGCACCGCTGGCCCCGGCCCAGATGATCGACGTCGCCCAGGGGCCGCTGAACGCCGCAGGCACCCAGGTCAAGCCGAACATCATGTTCATTCTCGACGACTCCGGCTCGATGAACTTCGAGTTCATGCCGGACGAGGTCGGCATGACAAAGGATTGGAGCCGCGATACGCAGCGCGGCGAATTCATGGTCGGCTACTGGTCGGCGCAGTGCAACGGCGTGGCCTTCGATCCCTCGCTGGAGTACGCCCCGCCGGTCAACGCCGCCGGCGCGGCCTACCCGAACGCCAGCTTCACCGCGGCACTGCCTGACGGCTTTCGCGGCAGCACGGCGACCACCAACCTGCCGACGAACCTGAACAACAGCTTCTACTACGTCTACGTGCCCTACACCGGCTCGCCGGCGGCGATGTCCTGGACCTACTACAGCTCCGGCGCGGCCAACGAGAGCACCGTCTTCTATCGCGAGTGCATGCAGACGATGGCGGCGGCCGAGGCCTCCGGGCGCTTCCGCAAAGTCACGCTGAACACCGCCGACACCAGCGCCGAAGCGGTGGCGCTGCGCCAGAAGTACGCCAACTGGTACACCTACTACCGCAGCCGCAAGCTGACGATGCGCAGCGCGGTGGGCCGCTCCTTCCGCAGCATCGGCGAGAACTACCGTGTCGGCATCACGCTGCTGAGCGATGCCAGCGTCACCAGCAGCAGCTTCCTGAATGTCGCCGACTTCGTCGACCGCAGCGGCGTGGGCAGCGGCCTGCAGCGCAGCGACTTCTACCGACTGCTCTACAGCGCCGAGACGGTCGACGGCTACACCCCGCTGCGCGGGGCGCTGTCCAAGGTCGGCCGCTACTTCGGCAAGACCTATCCGGGCCAGAGCACCGACCCGGTGCAGCACTCCTGCCAGCGCAACTACGCGCTGCTGTCGACCGACGGCTACTGGAACGTCGGCATTCCGACCGAACCCGGCTACGAGACCGGCAACTACCGCCCGCTCAAGTTGGACAACAGCGGCCTGGTCGGCCAGCAGGACGGTGCGCTCGACGCGCCCTACCGGGACAGCACCGGCAGCAACGGCGGCGGCGGCGACAGCAACTCGCTGGCCGATGTCGCCTATCACTTCTGGAACGAGGACCTGCGCCCGGACATGAAGGACAACGTGCCGGCCACCGAGCGCGACAGCGCCACCCACCAGCACCTGACCACCTTCACCGTCGGCCTGGGCGTGCGCGGCACGCTGACCTACGACCGCAACTACCTGACGCAGACCAGCGGCGACTATGCCGACATCGTCGCCGGGCGCAAGCAGTGGCCGGTGCCGACCGGCACCAAGGACAGCAGCGCCTACGGCGACGCCACCCACATCGACGACCTGTGGCATGCGGCGGTCAACGGCCGCGGCCAGTACTTCTCGGCCAGCAATCCCGACTCGCTGGCCGACGCGATCAGCACCATGATCAGCGAGATCAGCAAGGACAGCGGCTCGGGCGCGGGCGCAGGCACCAGCACGCTGACCCCGGTGACCGGCGACGACTGGATCTTCCTGCCCAGCTTCAGCAGCTCGCCGAGCTGGTATGGCGACATCCGCGCCTTCCGCTTCGCCAGCGACCCGCTGACCGGCGCGCTGATCGCGCCCGACACCGCCGAGGGCAAGGAGATCTGGAGCGCACGCAGGAAGCTCGATGCACGCGCCGAGCCGCGCCGCATCCTGTTCGGCAAGCCCGACGGCACGCTGGCGGACTTCACCTACGCCAATCTGCAGGCCGCCAACCTGCAAGGCTCCTTCGACATCGCCTGCACCGCGACCAAGAGCAGCCTGTCGCAGTGCGCGATGCTCAGCGATGCGGCCAAGGCCAAGGTCAACGGCCCCAACCTGGTCAGCTACCTGCGCGGCGACACCTCGCTCTACATGAGCCAGAAGATCACCGAGAACCAGGTCTTCCGCACCCGCAGCTCGCTGCTGGGCGACTTCGTCAACAGCTCGCCGGTCTATCTGGCCAAGGCGCCGTTCAAGTATGCGGACGCCGGCTACAGCGCCTTTGCCACCGCGCAGGCAAGCCGGCTGAAGATGATCTATGCCGCGGCCAACGACGGCATGCTGCATGCCTTCCGCGTCGGCGAGAGCACCACCGACAGCACCGGCGGCGAGGAGGCCTGGGCCTTCGTGCCGCGCGGCGTGATCAATGGCGAGTCGATGTGGCGCCTGGCCGACACCACCTACGAGGCCAACCACCGCAACCTGCTCGACGCCACCCCGGTGATCGGCGATGTGTACGACAGCACCACGAAGCAGTGGCGCACGATCCTGGTCGGCGGCATGGGCGCGGGCGGGCGCTACTACTACGCGCTGGACATCACCTCGCCGCTGCAGCCGCAGCTGCTGTGGGAGTTCACCGACGGCAATCTCGGTCTGACCTTCGGCAATCCGGTCATCACCAAGAACGCGGCCGGACGCTGGGTGGTGGCCTTCACCTCCGGCCTCAACAATGTCGGCGACGGCATCGGGCGCCTCTTCGTGCTCGATGCGGTCGACGGCCGGCTGCTGCAAAGGGTAGCCACCCCGGCCGGCAACGCCACCGCGCCGAACAATCTCGGCCGCCTGAATGCCTGGGTCGCCAGCGAGACCGACAACACCGCGCTGCGCTACTACGCCGGCGACATGCAGGGCAGCCTGTGGCGCTTCGATGCGGACGACCGGGTCGCGCCCTCGGGCACCGAGGCGGTGCGGCTGGGCCGCGCGCTCGACGCCAATGGCACGCCCCAGCCGATCGTCGGCATGCCGCTGCTGACCGAGACCACCACCAACGGCGTGGCCACCGCGATCATCAGCTTCGGCACCGGCCGCCTGACCAACATCGGCGATCTCGCCAGCACCGGCGTGCAGAGCATCTACGCCATCAAGGACACACTGCAGGCCACCGGCATCGGTGGCAGCGGCGACACCCAGGTCGCGCTGCGCCACAGGGACGCGAACCTGGTGCAGCAGACGCTGGTCACCAGCACCGGCACCCGCCGGGTCGATCCGGTCAATCCGGTCGACTGGTCGCTGCAGAACGGCTGGTACGTCGACCTGAGCCTGAGCAGCGGCGAGCGGGTGGTGCTCGACGGCGTGCCGCTGGGCTCGGGCGTGCTGGCCTATGCCTCGTCGATCCCGAACAGCGACCCGTGCAGCAGCGGCGGCAGCGCCTGGCTCTACCAGTTCGACATCGGCAAGGGCTCGGTGCTGGCAGCGACCAGCTATTCCTCGCTGCTGGTGGGCATCGGGCGAACCGTCGACAGCAAGGGCAACATCAGCGTGGTGGCCACTGCGCGCGACCAGAGCCTGTCGCTGGCTGCCTCCAGCGCCGGTGTCACCACCAAGTCCAACCGGGTGCGCCGCACCGCATGGCGGGAGCTGAACTGAGCCGGGCCGGCACCTGGCTGCCGGTCTCGCTGCTGCTGCATGCGGCGCTGCTGGCGGCCGCGCTCGCGCGTGGCGGCGAGCCGGCGACGTCAGGCGCTGCTGCGACGGCCCGGACGGCTGGCGGGCTGAGCGTGCGTCTCGCGGCCGCGCCGACCGCCCCGGCCCCGGCGCCCGCCACGACGCCGGCCCGATCCGAGCGCACTGCACGCGACAGGCCGCCTTCGATGCCGGAGCCAGCACCTGATGCGGCTCCTGAGGCGGCTCCTGATCCGCTTCCTGATCCGGTACCGCAGCCGCTGCCCCCGCCCGGGGCCGGCCAGCCTCAGGCGGCGGTCGAGCCCATGCCGTCGCCCGGCGAGACCGAACCGGACGACGACAGCACCTACCTCGCGCCCGATCAGCTCGACCGGCGCGCACATGCGGTCGCAGCGATCGATCTGCCCTACCCGGATCTCGCCCCGCCGGGACATTTCCGCGCCGCGCTGACGCTGTTCATCGAGCACGACGGCCGAGTCAGCCGGGTGCGGCTGGAGCCGGATCCGCACGCGCCAGGCGGCGGCGCGCTGCCGCCGGTGCTGGAGGACAGCGCCCGCCAGGCCTTCCTGGCCAGCCTGTTCGCGCCGGGCGAGCTTGGCGGCCGTGCGGTGCGCAGCCGGCTGCGGATCGAGGTGGAGTTCCGGGACGACTGAGCGGCCCGCCTGGATGCAGGAACGGTGGCGGCTGCGTGGGTGCCCGCCTGCGCGGGCATGACGAAGCCCCCCCGTCACCCTCGCGAAGGCGAGGGCCCACGCACCACTCAGACCCCGGCCAGCACCCGCAGATGCGCCGCGACGCTGCGCGCCAGCGAACTCAGCACATAGCCGCCTTCCAGGCAGGAGACGATGCGCCCCTTGGCATGGCGCTCAGCCAGATCGACCAGGCGCTGGGTGATCCAGGCGTAGTCGGCCTCGACCAGGCCGAGCTGGCCCAGATCGTCCTCGCGGTGGGCGTCGAAGCCGGCGGAGATGAAGATCATCTGCGGCCGGAAGGCCTCCAGCCGCGGCATCCAGTGCAGGTCGATCAGCTCGCGCACCTCCATGCCGCGGGTGTAGGCCGGCACCGGCACGTTGACCATGTTGTCGCCCATCGGCACGCCGCCGCTGTAGGGGTAGATCTGGTCCTGGAAGAAGCTCGCCATCAGGATGCGATCGTCGCCGGCGACGATGTCCTCGGTGCCGTTGCCGTGGTGCACATCGAAGTCGATGATCGCCACCCGCTCCAGACCGCGCATGTCCAGCGCATGGCGCGCCGCGATCGCGATGTTGTTGTAGAAGCAGAAGCCCATCGCCTCCGAGCGGGTCGCATGGTGGCCGGGCGGGCGGATCGCGCAGAAGGCGTTGGCATAGGTGCCGTCGATGACCGCGTCGGTGGCGGCGATCGCCGCGCCCACCGAACGCAGCATCGCCTGGCGGGTGGCCGGGCAGACGCTGGTGTCGGGATCGAGCGCGCGGTGCTCGCCGGTCTCGGCCGCCTGGCGCAGGAACTCGTCGAGCTCGACCAGATAGCGCTCGCTGTGCGCCAGCATCAGGTCTTCGTGGCGCGCCAGCGGCACCTCGTCGGGGCGGTGCAGCGCGATGTCCAGGCCGGTGGCCAGCAGATGGTCCTCGATCGCGTCGAGGCGCTGCGGACATTCGGGGTGTCCCGGGCCCATGTCATGGCCGCGACAGTCGGTATGCGTGTAGAAGGCGGTGCTCATGGTCTGTGTTCGCGTCAGTGCGACGGCTGTCCGCACTGCGTTGTCCCTCTCGCTTCAGGTATGGTGTTGATGATGACAAGCCCACATCACATGCAGCTGACGCAGCCGGCCGTCCTGTCCCGGCTGCTCGAGCGCCTGCTCGGACAGATCGGATCGGTGGTGGTCGGCAAGCCGGTCCAGATCCTCGACAGTGTCGCCTGTCTTCTCGCCGGGGGCCACCTGCTGATCGAGGACGTGCCCGGCGTCGGCAAGACCACGCTGGCGCACGCCCTGGCCGCCGCGCTCGGACTGCGCTTCGCCCGGGTGCAGTTCACCGCCGACCTCACGCCCAGCGACCTGATCGGAGTCAGTGTCTACGAGCGAAACCGCGAGAGCTTTGTCTTCCATCAAGGCCCGGTCTTCACCCAGGTGCTGCTGGCCGACGAGATCAACCGGGCCGGGCCGCGCACCCAGAGCGCGCTGCTGGAGGCGATGGAGGAGCATCAGGTCAGCGTCGACGGCGAGACGCTGCGCCTGCCCGCGCCCTTCTTCGTCATCGCCACCCAGAATCCGGCCGAGCAGATCGGCACCCATGCGCTGCCGGAGAGCCAGCTCGACCGCTTCCTGATGTGCCTGACGCTGGGCTATCCCGATCCGGCCTCGGAGCGTGCGCTGCTCGAGGGCCATGACCGCCGCGCCGCGGTGCGCGAGCTCGCGGCGGTGATGGGTGCGGCCGAGCTGCAGGCCGCGCAGGCGGCGGTGCAGCAGGTGCATGCGGCACCGGCCTTGCTCGACTACCTGCAGGCGCTGATCGCCGCGACCCGCGACGGGCGCTGGTTCGTGCAGGGCCTGTCGCCGCGCGCGGCGCTGGGGCTGCTGCGCGCGGCGCGGGCACGCGCACTGCTGGCCAGGCGCGACCATGTGATCCCGGAAGACCTGCAGGCGCTGGCGGTGCCGGTGCTGGCACATCGGCTGCAGCCCCGG
Organism: Sphaerotilus sulfidivorans; assembly: GCF_013426975.1. GTDB lineage: Bacteria > Pseudomonadota > Gammaproteobacteria > Burkholderiales > Burkholderiaceae_C > Sphaerotilus > Sphaerotilus sulfidivorans. Next base: position 51,628 of record NZ_JACCPY010000008.1, on the reverse strand, counting down.
CCCGGCGCCGGACGCAGCCGTGCCGCGCAGGTGCAGGCGATGATCGAGGCGGTCGGGCTGGTCTGACATGCGCCCTGGCCGCATCGGCGCGACGCTCCAGCGACGGGTGCACGACTGGCGCGAGGCCCGCCAGCCACGCACCGACCGGCTGGCGCTCACCCAGCGCAATCTCTACATCCTGCCGACCGCCTCGGGCTGGCTGTTCGCGCTGCTGCTGCTGGCGCTGCTGCTGGCCTCGATCAACTACCAGCTCAATCTCGGCCATCTGCTGACCTTCTCGCTGGCCAGCGCCGGGCTGGTCGCGCTGCATGCCACCCATGCGGCGCTGCGCGGGCTGGAGCTGGAGCTGGTGAGCGCCGAGCCGGTCTTCGCCGGCGAGCGCCTGGAGCTGCAGATCCGCCTGGACGACCGCCACCCCGCCCGCCGGCCATGGCGCTTCGGCCGCCACGGCATCCTGCTGCGCTGGCGCGAGCCGGCCGGCACCGAAACCGGCACCGACGCAGTGGCCCCGCGCAGCACCGGTGTGCCCGAGGGTGGCTCGGTCACCGTGCGGCTCGAACGCCCGACCCCGCGGCGCGGCGCGCAGACACTGCCGCCGCTGGAGATCGAAAGCCGCTTTCCGCTGGGCCTGTTCCGCGCCTGGGCGGTGTGGCGCATCGCGCGCGAGCCGCTGGTCTGGCCAGCGCCCGAGCCGGATGCGCCGCCGCTGCCCGAGCCGCTCGATCCCGGCGATCCCGGTCCGCGCCGTCTGGCCCGGCCCGGCGCGGAGGACGGCGAGAGCGGCATGCGCGCCTGGCGACGCGGCGACCGGCCCTCGCAGGTGCTGTGGAAGCAGTCGGCGCGCAGCCTGGCCGGCGGCGGCACGCTGCTGGTGCGCGACCCGCCGCCGCGGCCCGAGCCGGGCCGCGAGCTGCGGCTGGAGGCGGCGCAGCTGGCCGGCCTCGACGACGAAGCCCGGCTGCGCCGGCTCTGCGCCTGGGTGCTGGAGGCCGAGCTGCAGCAGCGCCGCTGGGAGCTGGTGCTCGGCGCGCTGCACATCGGCCCGGGCAGCGGCGCGGCGCAGCGGCGCGCCGCGCTCGACGCCCTGGCGCTCTGGCCGGGAACGGGGCGATGAACCTGCTGCCGCCCGCCCTGGCCGTCGCGATCGACAGCCGCCCGCGCGAGACCCGCGACACCCTGTTCCTGCTCGCGGTGCTGGCCTGGACCCTGCTGCCGCAGATCACCCAGGTGCCGGCCTGGTGCTCGGCCCTGGCCTATGCGGCGCTGGCCTGGCGGGCGCGGCTGGCCTGGCGTGGCGCGGCGCTGCCCTCGCGCTGGCTGCTGCTGCTGGCGCTGGTGGGTGCCTCGCTGGGCACGGTGCTCAGCCATCAGACGCTGCTGGGCAAGTCGGCCGGACTGACGCTGCTGGTGGTGCTGGCGGCGCTGAAGACGCTGGAGCTGCGCGCCCGGCGCGATGCCACCGTCGTGTTCTTTCTCGGCTTCTTCCTGGTGCTGGCGAGCTTCCTGCACTCGCAGTCGCTGCTGACCGCGCTGGCGATGGGCATCTCGGTCTGGACCCTGCTGGCCGCCCTGGTGCTGGCGCACATGCCCGAGGACCGCCCGCCGCTGACGCTCGCGCTCGGCCTGGCCGCGCGGCTGCTGCTGACCGGGCTGCCGCTGATCGTGCTGCTCTTCCTGCTCTTCCCGCGGGTCGCGCCGCTGTGGAGCCTGCCTGCGGACGGCAACGGCCGCACCGGCCTGTCCGACCGCATGCAGCTCGGCCAGGTGGCCGAGCTGGCGCAGGACGACAGCCCGGCGCTGCGGGTGCAGTTCGACGGCGAGCCGCCGCCGCCGGAGCTGCGCTATTTTCGCGGCCCGGTGCTGGCCGACCCCGACGGCAGCGGCTGGCGCATGCGGCCGGGCCTGACCGGCGAGCCGGCGCCGGCCCCGGCGCCAGGTGCACCGCTGCTGCGCTACCGCATGACGGTGGAGCCGCTGAACATCAGCACCCTGCCGCTGCTGGAGCGGGCGCGCTTCGCGCCTTTGCCTGCCGAAGGCCATCCCCGCTGGCTGCGCCATCGCGACGGCGCCTGGATGGCCGACCGACCGCTGGCCGGGCGGCTGCAGGTCCAGGCGCAGGCGGTGCTCGACATGCCGCTGCACCGCGCACCGGCCGGTGCGGGCACGGGCGCAGGCGCCGGCACGCCCGGGCCCGCCGAACCGCCCCCCGCGCTGCGCCAGGATCTGGCGCTGCCGGACGGTCGCCATCCGCGCACCCGGGCCTGGGCACAGGCGCAGCTCGATGCGGACGGCCGGGCCCGCCACGAGCCGGCCCGCGCCGCGCAGCAGCTGCTCGAGCACATCCGCCGCCAGCCCTATGTCTACACCCTGGCCCCGGGCGAAAGCGGCCCCGAACCGGTCGACGAGTTCTGGCTCGACCGGCGCAGCGGCTTCTGCGAGCACTACGCCAGCGCCTTCGTCATCGCGATGCGGGCCGTCGGCGTGCCGGCGCGGCTGATCACCGGCTACCAGGGCGGCCGGATCAATCCGGTCAACGGCATGCTGGAGGTGCGCCAGAGCGATGCGCATGCCTGGGCCGAATACCACGACCCGCGCCGCGGCTGGGTGCGCATCGATCCGACCGCAGCGGTGGCGCCCGAGCGCATCCTGCAGCCGGCACGCGCCGGCGGCGGGGGCGGCGCGATCGCCGACACCTTCGCCGCGCTCGATCCGCTGCTGCTCGAGCGCATGCGCGCGCTGTGGAGCGCGGCCGACCACCGCTGGAACCAGTGGGTGCTGGGCTACGGCAGCCAGGGCCAGCGCGAGCTGGCGCGCTCGCTGGGCTGGCAGATGCCCGACGCCACCACGCTGGCGCGGCTGCTGGCCGGGCTAATCGGCGGCTTCGCGCTGGTCGGCGCGCTGATGCTGATCGGCCCGCTGCGCCGGCGCGACCCGGACCGGCTGTGGCGCCAGGGCCAGGCGCAGCTGCGCGAGGGCCTGCGCCGGCGCGGCCTGCCGGTGGCCGATCATCACGGCCCCGACACCCTGGCGCAGCAGGTGCGCCAGCGCTGGGGCACCGCCGGCGAGCCCTTGGCCACACGGCTGCAGGACCTGGGGCAATGGCGCTACGCTCGACACGGCCAGCGCGGCGCCCTGCGTCCGCTGCTGCGACAGGCTCGCCAGGCCCTGCGCCGGCTGCCTCCCTCATGAACCCGGGTCTTTCACGATGAGAATCCTCCACACCATGCTGCGCGTCGGCGACCTGCAGCGCTCGATCGACTTCTACACCCAGGTGATGGGCATGACGCTGCTGCGCACCACGCACCGGCCGGAGCAGAAATACGACCTGGCCTTTCTCGGCTACGGCAGCAACCCCGAGCATGCCGAGCTGGAGCTGACCTACAACCACGGCGTCGACCGCTACGAGCTGGGCAGCGCCTACGGCCACATCGCCGTCGGCGTGGAAGATGCCGCCGCCACCTGCGCGGCGGTGCGCGAGCGCGCGCAGGCGCTGGGCGGCGCGGTCACCCGCGAGGCCGGTCCGGTCCAGGGCGGCAGCACCGTGATCGCCTTCATCACCGATCCGGACGGCTACAAGATCGAGCTGATCCAGCGCGGCACCTGAAGCCCCCGGCGCGACCGTCGCCACCGCAGCGGCACAATCGGTCCCCGATGAATGCCGTGCACCCCACCCCCGTCGCGCTTCCCGAGGATCTGACGCCGCTGCAGCGTGATGTGCTGCAGGCGCTGGCCGTGCTGACCGGCCACCGGCAGCGCGCCGTCATCCACAAGTTCCTGCAGGCCGCCAGCTGGCTCACCGACAAGGGCCGGCCGCCCACCAGTGACGCGGTGCGCCGTGCGGTCGACGAGCTGGCCGAGCAGGGCCGGCTTGCGGGCCATCCGAGCCGCAGCGGCTACTGGGCGGTGCCGCCCGAGCTGCACACCGCCGCCTGGCTGGGCGTGCTGGCGCGCGACACGCCCGAGCGGCTGGCCCGGGCACTGGCCGAGGTCGACGGCCTCGGCGAGGTGCCCCTGCCCTTCGGTGGCCGGGTTCGCATCGTGCCCTTCGTCAACATGGATGCGGCCTGCGCCGCGGTGCGGCTGACGCTGTTCTGCGGTGCCCCGCCTGCGCAGCTCGAGCCGCTGAGGCTGCGCTGTGGCTGGGGGCTGGAATGGCAGGCCGTGCTCGAGCGTGCGCTGTTCGATCGCCTGGACACCACGCTGCTGATGCGGCTGCATCCGCTGATGCGCATGGAGGCGCTGCAGTCCTGCCTGGAGCTGCGCCTGCGCCGCTGGAGCTGCCCGGACGGGCTGCCGATGCGCGAGCTGGTCGACACGCTGCTGAGCGACGCCGGCCGCGATCCGGCCCTGATGGCGCTGCTGTCCGGCCACTCGCTGCCGATGGCCATCGAGGAGTGGCGGCTGCTGGCCGAGTTGCCCGATGACCCGCCGCTGCCCCTGGTCGAGCCGGTCGATCCGGCCACGGATCCGATGCCGGCCCTGCGCGAGGCCCATGCCGGCCTGCGGCGGATGGCGGCCGGCCGCTGGGCCGAGGCGACCGGGCACTACAGCAACGCGCTGGAGGCTCTGCGCCGCGTGACCGGTCAGCGCAAGGCGCTGCTGCCGGCGTGGATCGCGCTCGGCCATGTGCTGGCGCTGATGGCGCAGGGCACGCCGGCGGCGCTGGCGCAGGCGCAGAAGTTCTGCCTGACCGAGAGCGGTCGCCGCCAGGCCGGCACCGACAGCCTCTGGGGCCTGCTGGCGCTGGCGATCCGCATGCGCCAGGGCGAGGAGCGCCGCGATCCCCGCGCGCTGCCGATCCGCAGCCGGCCGCCGCACCTGCACACGGACGATCTGGCCAGCTGGATCGGCCGGGCCTGGCTGCATGACCCGGCCAGCGATCCCGCCCTTGCCCCGGCCGAGCGCACGATCGCGCTGGAAACGATCACCCGCCTGCACCAGTGCGGCCTGACGCTGCTGGCCGGGCTGATGGCCTCGGCGCTGGCGGTGCTGGAGGGCCGCACGCCGGAGCGGCCCTTCATCACCGGCGAGCGTCTGCACCAGCCCGCCTGGCAGCGCGCGCTCGACGAGCTGGCCCGTCTCGGTCAGGACAGCGCAGCCCGCCCCGAGGAGGCCGGGCCGGCCACCCGCCTGATGTGGATGCTGTCGGTCAACCCGCACGGCGCGCTGGAGGCCATCCAGCCGATGGAGCAGCGCCAGGGCCTGCGCGGCTGGGGCAAGCCGCGCGAGCTGCCGCTGTCCCGGCTGCTGCGCGACGACAGCCTGCCGCCGCAGGACCTGCGGCTGGTGCGCTGCATTCGCGCCAGCGTGCATGAGCGCGGCGGCCAGCGCCTCGATCTGGCCCAGGCCATCGTCGCGCTGGTCGGCCATCCGCTGATCGAGTTCGACGACGCGCCGGGCGTGAGCGTGAATCTGGTCGAGGCGCCGGCCGAGATCGACGTGACCGATCTGGGCGCGCGGCTGCGGGTCACGCTGCTGCCGCCGCCGCGCTGGTGCGACCCGCTGGCCGATCGCAGCGAGCCGCAGCTGCCGATCATCAACGCCGCCGACCAGCGCGAGGCCGACCAGCTGCTGCTGACCAGCGTGCTGCGCGACGGGCCCGACCAGGCCCGGGTGGTGCGCTTCAGCGCGGCGCAGAAACGCGCCGCGCAGCTGATCGGCACCGGCCTGGAGGTGCCGCACGAGGCGATGGCGCAGCTCGACCAGGTGCTGCGCGGCCTGGGCGCGCATTTCCGCATCCACAGCGACAGCGCAGGGGCCGGCGCGACCGGTCCGGACGGCACGTCGCCCGCGCAGGTGCAGGAAGTCGAGGCCGAGACGCGGCTGCGCGCCGAACTCACGCCCGAGGGCGACGGACTGGCGCTGCGGCTCGCGGTGGCCCCGCTGGGCGCCGAGGGGCCGCGGCTGGAGCCCGGCCAGGGCCGGGTGCGCTTGATCGCCGCCTCCAGCGGCGGCACGCCGCGCGCGACGCGGCGCGATCTGCCGCGCGAGCGCGATCACCTGGAACGGGTGCTGGAGGCCTGCCCGATGCTCGAGCCGCTGCCCGACGGGACGCCGGCGCGCTGGTCGGTGGCCGAGCCCGAGCTGGCGCTGGCGCTGCTCGAGCGGCTGCACACGCTGCAGGCGGTCGAGGCGCTGGACTGGCCGCGCGGCCGCCCGATCCAGGTCGACAGCGCCGGACTGCAGCAGCTCAAGGTGCGGGTGCGCAGCGGTCAGGACTGGCTGGCGCTCGACGGCGGCGTCGAGATCGACGAGCAGCTGGTCTTCAGCCTCGGGCGGCTGCTCGACTGGAGCCGCACGCGGCGCAGCCGCTTCGTGCCGATGGGCGACGGCCGCTATCTGGCGCTGACCGAGGAGCTGCGCGGCCGGCTCGAGGAGATGGCCGGGGTGGCCGAGATCCGCCAGGATGCCGCACGGCTGACGCCGCTGGCCGCGCCGTGGCTGGAACAGACGCTCGAGGGCAGCCGGCTCGAGACCGATGCGCGCTTTCGCGAGCGCGTCGAGCGGCTGGCGCGGCTCGAGCGCCAGGTGCCGCGCCTGCCCGGCACGCTGCAGGCCGAGCTGCGGCCCTATCAGCAGGAAGGCTTCGAGTGGGCGATGCGCCGCGCCGGCGCCGGTCTGGGCGCGATCCTGGCCGACGACATGGGCCTGGGCAAGACGCTGCAGGCGCTGGCGGTGCTGCTGGCGCGCGGGCGCGGCGGCGCGGCGCTGGTGGTGGCGCCGACCTCGCTGATCGGCAACTGGCTGGCCGAGGCGCACCGCTTCGCGCCGGCGCTGCGCCTGAGCGACTTCGGCGCAACGCCGCCGGCCGAGCGCGAGGCGCTGCGCGCGGCCGCCGGCCCGAACGAGGTGCTGCTGGTGTCGTACACGCTGCTGCAGCTCGACGCCGAGGGCTTCGCCGGCCGCGACTGGCACACGCTGGTGCTCGACGAGGCGCAGGCGGTCAAGAACGCCGCGGCACGGCGCAGCCAGGCGGTGCATGCGCTGCGCGCGGACTTCCGGCTGGCGCTGTCGGGCACGCCGATCGAGAACCGGCTGGCCGAGCTGTGGTCGATCATGCAGATCTGCAATCCCGGCCTGCTGGGCACGCAGGCGCAGTTCTCGGAGCGCTTCGCGGTGCCGATCGAGCGCGACCGCCACCGCGGCCGCCAGCGCACGCTGCGCCGGCTGGTCGGGCCCTTCATCCTGCGCCGCACCAAGTCGCAGGTGCTGGAAGACCTGCCGCCGCGCACCGAGCTGATCCTGCCGGTCGAGGCCGAGCCGGCCGAGCAGGCGCACTACGAGGCCCTGCGCCGCCAGGCGCTGAAGGAGGCCGAGGAGGCGCTGCAGGGCGACGCCGGCAGCGGCAGCGCCCAGCTCCACCTGCTGGCGCAGCTGACCCGGCTGCGCCGCGCCGCCTGCGATCCGCGCCTGGTCACGCCGGAGCTGTCGCTGGCCGGCGCCAAAGTGCGTGCCTTCGGCGAGCTGGCGCGCGAGCTGGCCGCCAACGGCCACCGCACGCTGGTCTTCAGCCAGTTCGTCGATTTCCTGCAGCTGCTGCGCGCCACGCTCGACGAAGCGGGTCTGGGCCATCAGTACCTGGATGGCGCGACACCCGCGGCCGAGCGCAGCCGCCGTGTCGCCGCCTTCCAGGACGGCGAAGGCGACTTCTTCCTGATCAGCCTGAAGGCCGGCGGCTTCGGCCTGAACCTGACCGCGGCCGACTATGTGGTGATCGCCGACCCGTGGTGGAACCCGGCCGCCGAGGACCAGGCCTCGGGCCGCGCGCACCGCATCGGCCAGCAGCGCCCGGTCACCGTCTACCGGCTGGTGCGCCAGGGCACGCTGGAGGAGCGCATCGTCGCGCTGCACCACGACAAGCGCGAGCTGGCCGCGCAGGTGCTCGACGGCGGCGACGGACCGGCCCAGACCCCGCTGGCGCCGCAGGAGCTGCTGGCGCTGATGCGCGGCGACGATCCGCAGTGAGGCGGTTCAGGCCACGCGCTGCTGCAGCGCCCGGGCAATGCGCTGCAGATCGACCACCTGCAGCATGCGGCGTGAATCGCCCTGCCCGACCTGCACCAGCTGGCGCGAGTGGATCGCCTGCGTCAGCGGGTCGCGGCTGTCGCCAGCGCCGGCAGCGCGGGCTCCCAGTCGGCGGGCTCGATGCTGCGCAGCATCGGCACCGCGAAGCCCAGCTGCTCGCCCGCATCGGCCTCGACCACCAGCACGCTGACCGCCGGACCGACCTCCGGCGGTGGCAGGCCATGCAGCCGGCTCAGGCACATCACCGGAATCGATCGGCCGCGGTGCGCGACCAGCCCGAGCATCGCGCCGCCCACCTCGAGCACCGCGATCTCGCAGCCGAAAGGCAGGATCTCGCAGATCTGGCCGATCGGGGTGGCCACCTCGCGGCCGAGCTGGTAGGTCACCATCGCGCGCTGGCCGGCGGCCTGCAGGGCGGCGGTGGCCGCGCCATCCATCGCCAGCGATGTATCGACCCCGCGCAGCGCCGCCACCGGCCGGCCGCTGGCGGCCAGCGCCTGCAGACCGGCATGGCCCTGCAGCCCCTGCGGGCTCAGCACCAGGAACTGCTGCACCGAAGATGGCAGCAGCGCGCGCACCTCGTCGGTCAGCGCCTGGATGGCCAGCCCCCCCTCGAACAGCTCGCGCCGCGGCAGTGCGAACGCCGGCACCGGCAGCACCGCATCGTCATCGACACGCACCACATCGAGCACCCGGTCGATCAGGAAAGCCACCAGCCCCGCCTCGAGCCGCATCAGGAAGGCCTGCTGCAGCGCACCTGCCGGGCGCTCCAGCCGGCCGAGCCCGCACAGCGCCGGCAGATCGACCACCGGCACCTCCTCGCCCGCATGCTCGAGCACGCCGACGCAGGCACCGGATCCGGCCAGCACCGAGGCACACACCTGCGGCGAGGGCAGCGTCGCATGCACCGCCATCGCCGGCAGCGCCAGCGGCACGCGGCCGCACAGCAGCAGCAGCATCGGCAGGCCGGAGGCCAGCGGCTCGTCGCCGATGCTGCCGTCATGCACCCGCTGGCGCTGCGGCTCCGGATCCTCGACGCGCGGCAGCCCCGGCAGCGCCAGCAGCGCCGCCGGCGACAGCACGCTGAGCAGGCTGCCGTCATCGGCGCGGCGCAGGCTGCCGGCCATCAGCCCGTCCTGCGCCGCACGGTTCAGGCGCTGGCCCTCGCTGCGGAACACGCCCGTCACGCCCTCGCACAGCAGGCCCAGGATCAGGCCGTCATGGATCACCAGCACGACGCAGGGCCAGTCGAGCGGATCGGCGGCCAGCCCGATCAGCGGCCGCAGATCCAGCACCGGCACCAGCACGCCACGCAGGTCGATCGCGCCGAGCAGCCCCTCGGCCCGTGCCGGCAGACGCTCGAGCCGGCCGCAGGGCACGACCTCGCGCAGCGCGCTCATCGGCAGCGCCAGCTGCAGCCCGCCGATCCGCAGGCCGCCGAAGTCGCCGGCCGGATCGATGCCGCTCACGACTTGACCGATCCGGTCAGCGAGACGATCAGCCCGGAGACCTCGCCGGCCAGACGCCGCTGGCCCTCGGTGGCCTGCGCGATCTCGGACACGCTGGTGCGGGTGCGCCCGACGCTGCTCATGATGCCCTCGAAGCTGCGTGCAGCCTCCTTGCTGACCTCCGCGCCCAGGCCGACCTGCATCACCGACTCCTCGATCAGCTTGGCGATCTCGCGCGCGGCCACCGAGCTGCGCTCGGCGAGCTTGCGCACCTCGCCGGCCACCACCGAGAAGCCCACGCCGTGCTGGCCGGCGCGCGCCGCCTCGATCGCGGCATTGAAGGCCAGCAGATTGGTCTGGCTGGCGATCTCGCCGATGACACGCACGATCTCGGAGACCCGTACCGAGCTGGCCTGGATGCTGCCGATGGTCTCGATCGACTTCTGCAGCGCCGTGAAGCCGCCCTGGGCGGCACAGGCGGCATCGCCGGCCATCTCGGCGGCAACGCCGGAGTTGCGCGCGATCTCGGTGATGCTGGCGGCCAGGCTGGCCACGCTCTCGCTCATCTCGGCCGACTTGGCGGCGATGCGCTTTTCCAGCTGCACCTCCTTGGTCACGTCGAAGGCGTACTTGACGATCTTCACCACCCGGCCGTTGAGGTCGAGAATCGGGTTGTAGGTCGCCTGGATCCAGACATCGCGGTTGTACTTGCCCACCCGGTGGAAACGGCCGCTGAGGAACTGGCCCTCGCCCAGTCTCAGCCAGAAGTCGCGGTATTCCTCGCCCTGGGTGTATTCCGGCGTGCAGAACATGCTGTGGTGCATGCCCTGGATCTCGCGCAGCGTGTAGCCCATCGCGGCGAGAAAGTTGCGGTTGGCGCCCAGCACCCGGCCGTCGAGATCGAACTCGATCACCGCCTGGCCCAGGTCGATGGCCTGGACCTTGGCGACGAACTCGGCATTGCGCAGCTTGGCCTCGGTCACGTCGCTGGCGAACTTGACCACCTTCACCGGATGGCCGCGCCGGTCGAGGATCGGGTTGTAGGTGGCCTGGATCCAGATCTCGCGCCCGTCCCGGCCGATGCGCTTGTACTCGTCGGCGAAATACTCGCCGCGCGACAGCCGCTCCCAGAAGATCTGGTACTCGCTCGAGCTGACCTCGGCCGGGGCCACGAACATGCGGTGATGGCGCCCGATGATGTCCTCGGCCTTGTAGCCGAACAGGCGCAGGAAGTTGTCGTTGGCCTGCAGCACATGGCCCTGCAGGTCGAACTCGATCACCGCCTGGGCACGATCGATCGCGCCGATCTTGCCCGTGGCATCGAGCCGCGAGAGCTGCTCCTGGGTGATGTCCTGGGCCACGACCAGCACTTTCTGCAAGGTGCCGTCGATGCCGGTGACCGGGCTGCGCGTCGAGGAAAACCAGACCTCGCGCCCACCCGCCGCGCGCCGGCGGAATGCGCCCTGCGCCATGCGTCCGGCCCGCAGGCCCTGCCACATCGCCTCGTAGTCGGCACTGCGGAAGTCCTCCTCGAACAGGATGCAGCTTTCATGTCGTCCGACCAGATCCTCTGACGGGGTGGACAGGGCCCGGCTCATGCCCTCGTTGACCGACAGGATGATGCCCTCCCGGTCCAGCACCAGCACGCAGCTGGTGGCGGAAACCGCCGACATCATCACCTGGGTCTCGACCCCTTGAGCTTGCTCTCGGTGATGTCGCTGCAGTACTTGATGACCTTGGCCGGCTGACCGTCCGGCGAGAGGATCGGGTTGTAGCTGGCCTGGATCCAGAGGCGACGGCCATTGCGCCCAAACCTCAGGTACTCGCCCGAAGCGGTCTCGCCCCGCCCCAGCCGCTGCCAGAACTGCCGGTACTCGGGCGAGCGCTGCTCCTCGCTGTCGACGAAGAGCCGGTGGTGCTGGCCCCGGATCTCGTCGAGCCGGTAGCCGGTCAGCTTCAGGAAGGTCTCGTTGGCATCCAGGATGTTGCCCGACAGATCGAACTCGATGATGCCGTGGGAGCGCGAGATCGCATCGAGCTTGCACTGGTTCTCGACCGACTGGGTCTTGGCCTCGGTCACGTCGCGCGCCAGGATCAGCACGTGGCTGGCGTGGCCGAGCGCGTCCTTCACCGGCAGCATCGACAGCGCCATCCAGGTGGTGCGGGCCTGTGGTCCGACATGCTCGAAGGTGCGCATCACCGGCTCGCCGGCGGCCAGCCGGGCCAGCACACCGTCCACCCCGACCTCGTCGGCCCGGATGCTCGAGCAGAAATGCCGATAGGGCTGGCCCAGCACCTCCTCGCGGCGGCTCTCGAAATGCGCGAGAAAGCAGTCGTTGACGCTGCGGATCGTGCCGTCGAAGTCGATCTCGACCAGCATCAGGCTGGCATCGATCGCGGCAAAGCTGGCTGCGGTGAGGTGGGGGGTGTTCATCGGCGGGGCGGACGGAGTCGTTCGAGGGCTCGAGGATTCTTCGCAGCCCTCGACACCCTCAATCGGTGGATCAGCCCCCGGTTTTTGCCGCTGTCAGGTCAGGGATGTCAAAACAGCGCCATGCGCCGCGCCGCCTCGCGCAGTTCGCTGCGGAAGTCCGGATGCGCGATGGCGATCAGCGCGGCGGCACGCTCGCGCAGCGAGCGCCCGCGCAGCTGCGCCACCCCATGCTCGGTGACGACATGGTTCACATCGTTCTTGCCGGTGGAGACGAAGCTGCCCGGCGAGAGCACCGGCACGATGCGCGAGACGGTGCCCGAGCGGGCGGTCGACGGCAGCACGATGATGCCGCGCCCGCCCTCCGAGCGATTGGCCGCGCGCATGAAGTCGCCCTGCCCGCCGGTGCCGGAAAACGGCGTCGGCCCGAAGCTCTCCGAGCAGCACTGCCCGGCCAGATCGATCTGCAGCGAAGCGTTGATCGCGACCAGGTTGTCGTTGCGCCCGGCGATCGCCGGATCGTTGGTGAAGTCGACCGGGTGCATTTCCAGCATCGGATTGCGGTGCATCGCGCGGTAGAGCCGCGCGGTGCCCATGCCGAAGGTGGCGACGATGCGCCCGGGCATGAAGTTCTTGCGCCGGCAGGTGACCGCACCGCTCTCGACCAGCGACCACAGGCCGTCGCCCATCATCTCGGTGTGGATGCCCAGGTCGCGCTTGTCGTGCAGCTGGGTCACCACCGCGTCCGGGATGCTGCCGTAGCCCAGCTGCAGCGTGTCGCCGTCGCGCACCAGGCCGGCCACATGCGCGCCGATGGTGCGCTGCACCTCGTCGATCTGCGGCAGGCCGACCTCGCGCAGCGGTGCGCTGCTCTCGACGAGCGCGCTCACCTGCGAGATGTGCACATGGCAGGCCCCGAAGGCGAAGGGCACGTTCGGGTTGACCTCCAGAACCACCTCGCGGGCACGCTCGATCGCCGCCATCGTGAAGTCCGGGCTCAGGCTGATCGAGAAGAAGCCGTGCTCGTCCATCGGCGAGGCCAGCGTCATCACCACATCGCAGCGCTGCTCGCCACGGCGGATCAGTCGCGGGATCTCCGAGAAATGGCAGGGCACCTGATCGACCCAGCCGGCGGGAAAGCCGGCGCGGATCGCCGCGCTCAGGAACAGCGAGCGCGCCCGCAGCCGCGACGGATCGGGCTCCTGCATGTAGCCCTGCGGCGCCAGCGGCAGCAGCTGGCTGATCGTCACGTCGGAGAGCCGGTCACGCCGCGCCGACAGCGCGCGCAGCAGCTCGGGCGGCTCGCCGACGGCGGACGCCGCCAGCACGGTGTCGCCATCGCGCACCCGCGCGGCGATCACCTCGTCGGCCCGGCCCAGCCGGTCCCGGTAGAGCGACTGGGGCGATGCAGGGGTGGGGACTCGGTTCATTCGCTGTTTCTCCTGGCTCCGAGGCTGGGCCGTCCGGCCCATTCTAGGAAGCACCTGCCTGCAGCAGGGGGCCGGACAGTCACCCTTGCGTCACCGGTTACATCGGTGTTTCATGCGGCGATCCCGGCGACAATCGCACCATGCTCGCCTATCGCCACGCCTTTCATGCCGGCAACCATGCCGACGTCCTCAAGCACCTCGTCCTGACCCAGGTGCTGCGCTACATGACGCAGAAGGACAAGCCCCTGACCCTGATCGACACCCACGCCGGCGCCGGCGGCTACGGCCTCGACAGCAACCATGCCCGCAAGCATGCCGAATACGACGACGGCATCGGCCGCCTCTGGGGCTGCAACGACCTGCCTGCCGGCCTGGCCGACTATGTGAGCCTGGTGAAGTCCTTCAACCCGGACCCGGCCCGGCTGATGCGCTATCCCGGCTCGCCGACGCTGGCGAAGATGCTGCTGCGCGCCGATGACCGCATGCGCCTGTACGAGCTGCACTCGACCGACTTCCCGCTGCTGCAGGAGACGATGGCCGAGCGGCGCGAGACCGCGGTGATGAACCGCGACGGCTTCGGCGCGCTCAAGGCCGACCTGCCGCCGCCCTCGCGCCGCGCGGTGGTGCTGATCGACCCGTCCTACGAGATCAAGACCGACTACGCCAAGGTGGTCACCGCGGTGCGCGAGGGCCTGGAGCGCTTCGCGGATGCGGTGATCCTGGTCTGGTACCCGCAGCTGCAGCGCCTGGAGCCCCGGGAAATGGTCAGCCGGCTCAAGGCCGCGGCCAACCAGGGCGCTCGCCGCGGCTGGCTGCATGCCAGCCTGACGGTGGCCGCGCCGACCAGCGACGGCTTCGGCATGCTGGGCTCGGGCATGTTCGTGATCAACCCGCCCTTCGTGCTGCAGCAGACGCTGGCCGAGTCGCTGCCGCTGCTCAAGCGCGAGCTGGCCCAGCATGACGGCGCGAGCTTCGCGCTGGAGCACGGCGCGCGCTGAACGCGGCGCGGCACAGGCCGCCCGGGGGGCGGCCGCTCAGTGCGGTCGGCGCCGCTTGATGCCGCTGACCATCGCGGCGACCAGGTTGGTGCGCTCGACCACGCTCATCAGCAGCGCCGCGGCCACATGCACGCCGGCCAGGCCCAGCAGGGCCTCGGCCAGCTCCTCATGCAGCTCCTGCAGCCACTCCTCGCCCCAGAAGGCATCGGTGGTCTGCAGCCAGCCGCTGGCGCCCAGCGCCAGCACCACCGCCAACAGCGCCAGCATCATCAGCGCGCCCAGCGGGTTGTGCCCGGCCTGCGCGCCGTGGCGGCCGGCCAGCAGATCGGCCAGATGGGCGCGCAGCCGCGCCGGCGTCGGCCAGAAGTCGGCGAAGCGCGCATGCCGCGTGCCGACGAAGCCCCAGACGATGCGCGCCAGCACCAGCGCGCTGGCCGCGTAGCCGATCCACTGATGGACCTGCTCGCCATCGTCGATGACGAACTCGTTGAGCGCGATGCAGGCCACCAGGCCCCAGTGGAAGATCCGCACGAACGGATCCCACACCCGGACCTCGCCGGGCTCCAGCTCGGACGGCAGCGTGCTCACCTTGACCTCACTTGGACTCGAGCACCGCGGCCGTGGCCGGGTCGAAGTAGATCTCGACCTTCTTGCCGGCCTTGTCGAAGCCGTAGATCTCGTAGCACTCGCCCTTGGTGACCTTGAAGTTCTTGATCTTGTAGCCCTCGGCCTCGAGCTTGGCGCGGAAGTCGGCCTCCTTCATCCAGGTCTCCTTGGGCACCTTGCAGGTCGGGCCGGCCACGGCAGCGGTGGAGGCAAAGGCGGCCAGCACGGCCAGCAGGGACAGGGAACGCAGCATCGTCATGGAATCGTCCTCGGAAGGAATGAGAGGGTTTCTGGAGCCCTCATTGCATTCGCCCGGGGTGAAGCGGAACTGAAGCTGTCGGAAGAAATGCGAAGCCCTGCCGACACCCCCACACAAGCACGCCGACGGCGCGACGACCCCCATGAACAGAGGGGCTCCCTTTGCTCTTTTTGACAGCCCTGACGCTGGATTCGGCAAATTTACACATTTATCATCAAAGCAACCATGAAATGCGGTTCGGTACCTTACCCGTCCGATCCACACCCCAGAGGAGCCTGTGATGAACCTCGTGCTTGGACCGATCGCCCTGCCCGCCGTGCGCCAGGCCATCTGGCTGCTCGTGCTGCTGCAGGGGGTGGCGATGATGCTGCTGACGCTGCTGATGATCCATCTGCCCGGCCTGAGCCCGGGCGTCGAGAAGTCGCTGTTCGGCGCGTGGGTGATGCTGGTGGGCGTGCCGATCGCCTTCACCCCGCTGCTGCACCCGCATCGGCAGGCCTCTCACCTGCTCGCCTTCGGCCTGGGGCTGCCGCTGCTGCAGGTGCTGGCCTCCTGGCTGGCGCAGATGCTGCTGATCTGAGCCGCCGCGGACCTCAACGCCCGGACAGGGGGCCGGTGTCGTGATCGCGGTCGGGGCGCCGCCACGGATCGACATGGATCATCAGGCTCAGCACCGGATGGGCCTGCATGACACGGCGGCGCGCCTCGACGGCGATGTCGTGGCCCGCCTCGACGCTGAGGGTGGCCTCGACCTCCAGATGCACATCGGCCGCGATCAGGTCGCCCATGCGGCGGGTGCGCAGCTCATGCACCCCGATGACGCCGGGCGTGGCGGCCAGCGTGGCGTGAATGGCCTCGATCTGGTCGGCCTCGACCGCGCGGTCCATCAGATCGTTGATCGCATTCCAGCCGAAGGTCCAGCCCATGCGGGCCACCAGGAAGCCGACGATCAGCGCCGCGACCGGATCGAGCAGGGGATAGCCGGCCAGGTTGCCCGCGATGCCCAGTCCCACGACCAGCGAGGACGCCGCATCCGAGCGCGAATGCCAGGCATTGGCCGCCAGCATGCTCGAGCGCACCCGGCGCGCCACCGCCATCAGGTAGCGGAACAGCGCCTCCTTGGCCACCAGCGTGGCCACCGCGATCCACAGCGCCAGCGGCGCCACCGGCTCGATCGCGGCGGGCTGCTGCAGCCTGGCCGCCGCCGAGCCGACCATGCCGAGTCCGACGCCCAGCAGCAGCAGACCCAGCGCCAGAGAGGCAGCGGTCTCGAAGCGCTGGTGGCCGTAGGGATGGTCGGCGTCGGCGGCCTTGCTGCTCTGCCGTCCGGCCAGCAGCACGATGAAGTCCGACAGCAGGTCCGACAGCGAGTGGATCGCGTCGGCCACCAGCGCCTGGGACTTGGCCTGCACACCGACCACCAGCTGCAGCACCGTCAGCGCCAGGTTGACCGCGACGCTGATCCAGGTGCTGCGCGAGGCCGCCAGGGCACGGGCCTCGCGCAGCGTGGCCTCGTCTTCATGATCGTCGGGCGGGGGAGAGATGAGCATCAGGCGCCTGACCGGGAGGGCCCCGGCCTTGAAAACAGGAAGGCCCTGATTCTCGCGCCCGCACTGAAGCGCGGGTGAAGAAGCGCTGCGGATCCGGTGTCCACAGCGCGCGACGGATCAGCCGCGCAGCGCCTGGGCCTCGGCCGCCAGCCGGGTGATGCGCGCCCAGTCGCCGGTCTTGACCGCGTCGGCCGGCGTCAGCCACGAGCCGCCACAGACCTTCACGTTGGGCAGCGACAGGAACTGCGGCGCGGTCTCCAGCGTGATGCCGCCGGTCGGGCAGAACACCACATCGTGGAAGGGGCTGGCGAAGGCCTTGAGCAGGTTCACGCCGCCGACCGCGGTGGCCGGGAACAGCTTCAGGAAGCGGTAGCCGTCGGCATTGGCCATCATGACCTCGCTGGCGGTGGACACACCCGGCAGCAGCGGCAGGCCGATGTCCAGGCAGGCGCGGCCGATCTCGGGGGTGTAACCGGGGCTGACCGCGAACTGGCAGCCGGCGTCCTTGGCCGCCTGCGCGTCGGGGATCGAGCGCACCGTGCCGGCGCCGACGATGGCCTCGGGCACCTCGGCGATCATCGCCTTGATGCAGTCCAGGGCGGCGGGCGTGCGCAGCGTCACCTCCAGCACCTTGACACCGCCGGCGACCAGCGCGCGGGCCAGCGGCACCGCGTCCTCGACGCGGTCGATGACGATGACGGGAATGACGGGGCCGTGGCCGGCCAGATCGAGGGTGTTCATGGGCAGGACGCGCAATGCGTGTTCGTGGGAATCAAAGCCAGGTGACGGCGCCTTCCTCGGCGCTCAGCACGTTGCGGCGCATGCCGCCGAAGAGTTCACGGCCCAGGCCGTGCGCGGCGTCGTCGGCCAGGTCGGCCGGGCGATCCTCGATGGCGCGCGCAGCCCATTCGTCGGCGCCCACCAGCGCGTCGAGCGTGCCGGCCACCGCGTCGACGCGCACGATGTCGCCGCTGCGCACCTTGCCCAGCGGACCGCCGCCCAGCACCTCGGGGCTGACATGGATCGCCGCCGGCACTTTGCCGGAGGCGCCGCTCATGCGCCCGTCGGTCACCAGCGCGACGCGGAAGCCCTTGTCCTGCAGCACCGCCAGCGGCGGCGTGAGCTTGTGCAGCTCCGGCATGCCGTTGGCGCGCGGGCCCTGGAATCGCACGACCGCGACGAAGTCGCGCTCGAGCTCGCCGCGCTTGAAGGCCTGCTGCAGCGCCTCCTGGCTGTCGAAGACGATGGCCGGCGCCTCGACCACATGGCGGTCCTCGGGCACGGCGCTGACCTTCATGACGCCGCGGCCGAGGTTGCCGGCCAGCAGCTTCAGGCCGCCGCTCTCGCTGAAAGGCGCGTCGGCGGTGCGCACGATCTGGTCGTCGATCGGGGTGGCCGGCAGGTCGCGCCAGGCCAGCCTGCCGTCGGCCTGCGACTGCGGTACGCGGCCGTAGGCGGCCATGCCGCCCTCGGCCACCGTCATCACGTCGCCGTGCAGGCAGCCCGAATCGAGCAGCTCGCGCAGCACGAAGCCGGGGCCGCCCGCGGCCTGGAACTGGTTCACGTCGGCCTTGCCGTTCGGATAGACCCGCGCCAGCAGCGGCGTGGCGGCCGACAGCTCGGAGAAGTCGGTCCAGTCGATGACGATGCCGGCCGAGCGCGCCACCGCCACCCAGTGGATCAGGTGGTTGGTCGAGCCGCCGGTGGCCAGGAGCGCCACCATCGCGTTGACGATGCAGCGCTCGTCGACCAGCTCGCCGATCGGGGTGTAGCGGGCACCGCCCTGGCGGATGGCCAGCACGCTGCGCACCGCCTCGCGGGTGAGCTGCTCGCGCAGGCCCTCGTGCGGATGGATGAAGGCAGCGCCCGGCACATGCAGGCCCATCGCCTCCAGCAGCATCTGGTTGGAGTTGGCGGTGCCGTAGAAGGTGCAGGTGCCGGCGCCGTGGTAGGCGGCGGATTCGGCCTCGAGCAGCTTGTCGCGCCCGACCAGGCCTTGCGCGAACTGCTCGCGCACCTTGGACTTCTCGCTGTTGGACAGGCCGGTCGACATCGGCCCGGCCGGCACGAACACGCAGGGCAGATGGCCGAAGTGCAGCGCACCGATCAAGAGGCCCGGCACGATCTTGTCGCACACGCCCAGCAGCAGCGCCGCGTCGAACACATCGTGCGTCAGGCCCACCGCGGTGGCCATCGCGATGTTGTCGCGCGAGAACAGGCTCAGCTCCATGCCCGGCAGGCCCTGGGTGACGCCGTCGCACATCGCAGGCACGCCGCCGGCGACCTGCACCGTGGCGCCGAGGCGGCGCGCCTCGTCGCGGATCACCGCCGGGAAGCCCTCGTAGGGCTGGTGCGCCGACAGCATGTCGTTGTAGGCGGTGATGACGCCGATGTTGGGTGCCTTCTCGGCCACGACGCGGAACTTGTCCGATCCGGGCAGCGCCGCGAAGGCGTGGGCCACGTTGGCGCAGCCCATCCGGTCGGCTCCGCGCGGGCGCGCCGCCAGTGCCCGGGTGCGCTGCAGATAGGCCTGGCGCAGCGGCTGGCTGCGTTCGCGGATGCGGGCGGTGATGTCGGCGATCTGGGATTTCATGGCGTTGGGCTGGCCTGGAACGGCCGTGAAACTTTCGGACGATTACATCGTAACCGGGTTACATCGTCAAATCATTCGCCACCCGACCACGCAAGAAAAAGGCCCGGTGCCGCATGCATTTGCGGCACCGGGCCTGTGCAGGCCGTCAGCGCATCAGGTTCGGCGCGGCGGACCCGCGCGCCGACTCAGGGCGCATCGACGATGCGGATCTCCACCCGACGGGCCTCGCGGTCGGTGCCGCTGCCGGTGGTGCTCTCGGGCTTGCGCATCAGCACCTGCTGCAGCGGCACGCCCGCGACCACCAGCGCGGCGCGCACGGCCTTGGCGCGCTGCTTGGCCAGTTCGGCGTTCATCGCCGGATCGCCGGTCGAGTCGTGATAGCCCGACAGCAGCACCCGGCGGGCGCCATCACCGGCCAGGGCCTTGACGACTTCGGCCAGCGCGGCCGCGTCCTCGGCGCCCACCGAAGCGGAGCCGGTCTCGAAATACAGCACCGCCAGCGCCGGGCCGGTCGGGGTCAGGTCGACCAGCACATCGGCGGCCTCGGCGCTCGCGCCGGAAGCCGCGGCCACGGCCGTCGGAGCGGCCGGCGCCGACGGGCTCTTCAGGCTGCGGGTCACCGCGAAGCCCAGCACGCCCAGCAGCAGCACCGCCACGCTGGTGAACACCACCCACAGACCGACCTTGCGGCTGTCGTCACGATCGTCGTCACTCATTCGGAATCTCCTCGATGTTGATGGACGAGGCAGTTTACGGTGACAAACATCACGCTTTCTTGACTTTGGGAGGGGTCGTCTCGGCCTTGTGGCAACAGCACCACTGCCCCGACACTGTCCGCATGGACCTCGCTCGCCTTCACGACGATCTGGATGATCTGCTGACCCGCGGCCTCGGTTTCCGGGTCTTCGCCTATGGCTCGCTGCTGTGGCGGCCCGCCTTCGCGCCGGTCGAATGCCTGACGGCCCGGGTGCAGGGCTGGCACCGGGCGCTGCGGATGCGCTCGCGGGTCAACCGCGGCACGCCGGGCTGCCCCGGCCTGGTCTTCGCGCTGCTGCCTGGGGGTTCCTGCCGGGGCGAGCTGCACCGGGAAGAGGCCGGGCGCGCCCATGCAACGCTCGATGCGCTGTGGGAGCGCGAGATGCCCGGCGGCGGCGTCTACCAGCCGCGCTGGCTGCAGGCCCTGACCCCGCAGGGCCGGCTGCCGGCGCTGGCCTTCACGCTGCCCCCGCGCCATCCCAGCCATGTCGGCCGGCTCGACGACGCCGCGCTGCTGCGCATCCTGGCGCAGGCGCGCGGCCGCTACGGCAGCACGCTCGACTATCTGCTGCGCACCGCCGAGCGGCTCGACCAGCTCGGCATTCGCGATGCCGAGGTCTCACGCCTGGTCGACCTGGCCGAGCGGCACGGGCTGACGGACCGAGAACGCCGGCTCGGCCGCGATCAGCCGCTCGAGATCCTCGCGGGTGTCGATGTCGATCAGCACGCCGGGGTCGCCCGTCTCGACCGGGAATGAGGGATAGCGGGCCAGCAGCCGGCGCAGCCCCTGGTCGCCGCTCAGGCGCGACAGCTCGTTGTACATCTCGGCGGCCAGACCGATGGGATGACCGGCACGGCCCAGGTGCTGCGCGCAGGCGATCGGCGCCGCGCCCTGCCCGACCGCACGGGCCATCAGCTGCAGCGTCTGGGGGCGCACGCGCGGCATGTCGCCGGGCAGCACCAGCCAGCCGCAGGCCTGGGCCCGGGCGGTCACGCCGGCGGCGATCGAGTAGCCCGCGCCCAGCGGCTCGCGGCTGGCCGAGCCGACCGGCGGCAGCAGCACGATGTCGCGCGAGGCCACCACCTCGCGCACCAGCCCGACCAGCGGCGCCACCGTCACCACCACCAGTGGCAGCCCCGAGCCCAGCACCGCTTCCAGCGTGTGCGCCAGCACGCTGGCCCGGCCCAGCGGACTGGCCAGCTTCGGCGTCGTGCCGGCAAAGCGCCGGCCGGCCCCGGCCGCCAGCACCACCACCGTGGGCAGCGTGCGTGCCGGACTCATGGCCGGCCCCCACGGCCGCGTCGAAAATGCTGCACTGCGATCATGACCGCTATCGGACCCGACAAGCGCCGCCACAGGAAGTGGTGCCTTCACTTAAGGAGGATCACTAGCCGCTCGGGCCGCGACCGCGGCGGCGCTCCAGGTTGGCGCATACTGGCGCCATGAAGGACATCGCCCATCTGCGCAAGAGTTACGAAAGCGGCGAACTCGACGAGGCCCAGGCCGGATCGGAGCCGCTGCAGCAGTTCGAACAGTGGTTTCAGGCGGCGCTCGACGCCGGCGTGCCCGAACCCAACGCGATGACGCTGGCCACCGTCGGACCGGAGGGACGGCCGTCGACCCGCATCGTGCTGATCAAGGACTACGACGCCCGCGGTCTGGTCTGGTACACCAACTACGACAGCCGCAAGGGCCGCGAACTCGCCGCCCACCCCTGGGCGGCGCTGCAGTTCCACTGGGTCGAGATGGAGCGGGTGGTGCGCATCGAGGGCCGGGTCGAGCGGGTCGCCGAGGCCGAGTCGGACGCCTACTACGCCTCGCGGCCGCTCGATTCGCGCCTGGGCGCCTGGGCCTCGCCGCAGAGTCAGCCGATCACCTCGCGCGCGGTGCTGGTGAGCAACGCGGCCAAGGCGGCGGCGCAGCATGGCCTGAACCCGCCGCGGCCGCCTCACTGGGGCGGCTTCCGGCTGGATCCCGACCGCTGGGAGTTCTGGCAGGGCCGCAAGTCGCGCCTGCACGACCGGCTGGTCTACCAGCGCGAGCCCGACGGCCGCTGGCAGCGCCAGCGTCTGGCGCCCTGAAACCACCTGGTCCGCGGTGCGCCTTGCCACCGACAGCGCAGCGGATCGCAGTGAATAGTTGGCGTCGAGCTTGTTGTGAATTGTTGATTGCCGGATCCTGAAGCGGGGCTGAGCTTGGAGAATCGCAGCGTTACCAGACCTGCATCACTCCCACGTCACCTCCGTGCTCGATCCCTCCTGGAAACCGACCCTCTCCGCGCTGCTGCAACCCCCGGCCAGCCTGCTGCTGATGATTCCGGCCGGCCTGTGGCTGCAGCGCCGCCCGGACTGGCGGCGCTGGGCCGGGCGGCTGATGATCGGCACGGCCCTGCTCGGGCTGTGGCTGATGTGCTCCAGCGGCACCGCCCTCTGGCTGCAGGATCGGGTGCTGCGTCCGCCGCCGGCACTCAGCCCGCCCGAAGTGCGTGCCCTGATGCGCAGCCCGAAGACCCCCCCCAGCGCCATCGTGGTGCTGGGCGCCGGCCGCCATCGGCTCTCGCCGGAATACGGCAGCTCGATGCTGACGCAGCAGGCGATGGTGCGACTGCACTATGGCGTGTGGCTGGCGCGGCGCACCGGCCAGCCGCTGGCCTACAGCGGCGGCGTCGGCTGGGGCCAGTCCGGCGAGGTCACCGAGGCCGAGACCGCCGCGCGCATCCTGATGGACGACTACGGCAGCCGGCTGCGCTGGACCGAGTCACGCTCGCGCGACACCCGCCAGA
The DNA here is from genome assembly GCF_013426975.1 of Sphaerotilus sulfidivorans. GTDB lineage: Bacteria > Pseudomonadota > Gammaproteobacteria > Burkholderiales > Burkholderiaceae_C > Sphaerotilus > Sphaerotilus sulfidivorans. The sequence goes on along the minus strand of NZ_JACCPY010000008.1, from coordinate 28,749 downwards.
ACGCCCGGCAGCTGGTGCCGATGCTGGAGGCCGACGGCGTGCGACGCATCATCCTGGTGACCCATGCCGTGCACATGCCCCGGGCGCTGCGCGCCTTTCGCGATGCCGCCGGCACCCGCCTGGTGATCGTGCCGGCCCCGGTGGCCTTCATCGTCCCGGACGAGTCCGGCCTGCTTGACTGGATGCCCAGCGCGCACGGCTACCGGCTCACCCATGACGCGCTGCACGAGCTGCTCGGGCTGATCACCCGGAACTAGCCCCGCGGGCCCGCCGGCTGGCCGATCGTCGGCGCGACCAGCCGGCCCCAGAGCGCATCCATGCGTGCGGTCACCGCGCGATCCATCTCGATCGTGCGGCCCCACTCGCGGTCGGTCTCGCCGGGCCACTTGTTGGTCGCGTCCAGCCCCATCTTGCCGCCCAGGCCCGACACCGGCGAGGCGAAATCCAGATAGTCGATCGGGGTGTGCTCGACCAGCGTGGTGTCGCGCACCGGGTCCATGCGGGTGGTGATCGCCCAGATCACCTCCTGCCAGCTGCGGATGTCGACGTCGTCGTCCACCACCACGATGAACTTGGTGTACATGAACTGGCGCAGGAAGCTCCAGAGGCCGAACATCAGCCGCTTGGCGTGGCCCGGATAGGCCTTCCTCATGCTGATGACCGCCATGCGGTAGCTGCAGCCCTCCGGCGGCAGGTAGAAGTCGACGATCTCCGGGAACTGCTTCTTCAGGATCGGCACGAAGACCTCGTTGAGCGCCACCCCCAGCACCGCCGGCTCGTCGGGCGGCTTGCCGGTGTAGGTCGAGTGGTAGATCGCGTCACGCCGCATCGTCATGCGCGAGATCTCGAACACCGGGAACCAGTCCTGCTCGTTGTAGTAGCCGGTGTGGTCGCCGTAGGGACCTTCCAGCGCGTGCAGGTAGCCGTCCTTCTCCTTCAGCCGCACGCCGTGCTCGCTGACGCCCTCGAAGCCGGGCTCGGCCGGCGGGATGTGGCCCTCCAGCACGATCTCGGCGCTGGCCGGCACCTGCAGCATCAGGCCGCCCTCGCCCACCTGGCTGTCGGCCAGTTCGGTGCGGCCGCCACGCAGCAGGCCGGCGAACTGGTATTCCGAGAGACTGTCAGGTACCGGGGTCACCGCACCCAGGATCGTCGCCGGATCCGCCCCCAAAGCCACCACGATCGGAAAGGGCTTTCCACGATTTGCATGAACGAATTCGCGGAAATCCAACGCTCCGCCGCGGTGAGCGAGCCAGCGCATGATGACCTGACGCCGCCCGATCACCTGCTGGCGGTAGATGCCGAGGTTCTGGCGCCGGCGCGGCCGGGGCACCGACTGCGGACCACGGGTCACCACGAGGCCCCAGGTGATCAGCGGTGCCACGTCGCCGGGCCAGCAGTGCTGCACCGGCAGCCGGCCCAGATCGACCTCCGGCCCCTCGATCACCTGCTCCTGGCAGGCGGGCCGGCGCACCACCGCTGGCTTCATGTCCCACAGGGTTCGTGCCATCTGCCACAGCTGGCCGGCATCCTGCAGCCCCTTCGGGGGCTCCGGCTCCTTCAGACGGGCCAGCAGCTCGCCGATGTCACGCAGTGCAGCCACGCTGTCGGCCCCCATGCCGAAGGCGACACGCTCCGGTGTGCCGAACAGATTGGTAACTGCAGGTGTCGTGAATTTTTGTGTACCGCGCACCGGATGGGTGAACAGCAGCGCCGGACCGCCGGCGCGCAAGGTGCGATCCGAGAGCCAAGTCATTTCCAGATCGGTCGAGACGGGTTCTTTCACTTCCAGCAGCTGCCCTCGGGCTTTCAGGGCGGCGAGGAAGTCTCTCAGGTCACGGTATTTCATGATCTACGGTTATGAAGAATGAGTCTTTTATTGTTGACCGGTTATTTTGGCGACTTCTAGAATCCAGCCGTTCATTGACGAAGGGGCTTGTGGCCTGCCGCGCAACGCGCAGCTGCCCCGGACAATCGCACCGTCAGGTCAGGGGAGAAGGTCGCCGCAAGAGCGACTGGCGACAGGAAGGCACCGCGCGACTGCGGGCCCTGGAACGCGGGACCGTCGACGGATTATCAAGGCGCCAGCCCATGGCCACACGGCGCCTGCAGAAATGGGAAGGAGTTGCATGAGTGCATCCCGCTCTTGGGCACGCGTTCGCGCGGGCGCCCTGAATTCGGCACGGGTGTTCGTCAGCGATCTGGGCAACGGACTGATGGTCGTCAGCCACAGCAGCCTGGCCGTCATCGGTCTGGCGGTGCTGGCCGCGGCCTTCGTGATCGGCGGTCGGGCCGATGTGCGCGGCCTGCTCGAGGAACGTGCGCTGGACTGGCTGGTCTCGCGCCAGGAAGCCCGCTCCGCGGATCCGTCCGAGACGCTCGACACCGCCAGCCTGCTCGGCCCGGGCGACATCTCGGCGGTCGACCGTGCCACCGCGATCGATCCGAGCGAACTCAACCGCCAGCAGGCGGTGGTCGCGCAGTGGCTGTCGCGCCGCTACAGGGTCGCGCCGGAGCCGGTCGGCCGGCTGGTCCAGGAAGCCTGGTCGCTGGGCCAGCGGGTCGGCCTGGAGCCGACGCTGATCCTGGCCATCGTGGCGATCGAATCCTCGTTCAATCCTTTTGCGCAGAGCTCGGTCGGTGCCCAGGGTCTGATGCAGGTGATGACCCGGGTGCATGACGACAAGTACGTCGCCTTCGGCGGCAACCATGCCGCCTTCGATCCGCTGACCAATCTGCGCGTGGGCGTGCAGGTGCTGAAGGACTGCATCGCCAAGGCCGGCTCGGTCGAGGGCGGCCTGCGCCACTACGTCGGCGCCGCCAATCTGGCCAGCGACGGCGGCTACGCCTTCAAGGTCATGGCCGAGCAGGAATTCATGCAGCAGCTGCTGCGCGGCCGCTCGGTGCCCACCACCGCGCGACTGCCAGTGCCGCCGGTGGCGCCGCCCGAGGCCGCAGGCAGCAACGGTGCGCCGATGACCCCGGTGCAGCCCGGTGTGCAGCCGGGCGGCTCGCCTTCGGCCGCAGCCACCGGCACGATCCCCCGCCTCGCCGCGCTGGGCTACTGAGTGGGCGGCCGCCCCAGGCGCCAGCCTGAGGCCGTCTTCCTGTAAACTCGCCCGACCACGCAACTGGCGTTCAAGGTCCGCATCGGGCCGAGGTGGGCAACCACCGGGGAGCGTGGTCGCCGCAGGCGCATCGGCTTGCGGCGGTTTCTTGCCGTGCGCCTGGGCAGCCCGATCCGACCTCCGAAGCGGGCCGGAACGGGTCCAGAATCTCCCGACAGGACTGCCGCATCATGTTTGACCGCGCCATTCACTCGCTGGCCGCCATCGACCCCGAAATCAACGCCGCGATCGAAGCCGAAGTGCTCCGCCAGGAAGAGCACATCGAGCTGATCGCCAGCGAGAACTACACCTCGCCGGCCGTCATGGCCGCGCAGGGCAGCCAGCTCACCAACAAGTACGCCGAAGGCTATCCGGGCAAGCGCTACTACGGTGGCTGCGAGCATGTCGACGTGGTCGAGCAGCTCGCCATCGACCGCGCCAAGCAGCTCTTCGGCGCTGAATTTGCCAACGTGCAGCCGAACTCCGGCTCGCAGGCCAACCAGGCGGTGTTCTTCGGCCTGCTGCAGCCCGGCGACACCATCATGGGCCTGAGCCTGGCCGAAGGCGGCCACCTGACCCACGGCATGCCGCTGAACATGTCGGGCAAGTGGTTCAAGGTCGTCTCCTACGGCCTGAACGCCCAGGAAGACATCGACTACGACGCGATGGAGCGTCTGGCCCACGAGCACCGCCCCAAGCTCATCATCGCCGGCGCCTCGGCGTTTGCGCTTCGCATCGACTTCGAGCGCTTCGCCCGGGTCGCCAAGGCGGTCGGCGCCTACTTCATGGTCGACATGGCCCACTACGCCGGCCTGATCGCCGCGGGCGTCTACCCGAACCCTGTGCCGCACGCCGATGTGGTCACCACCACCACGCACAAGACCCTGCGCGGCCCGCGCGGCGGCCTGATCCTGATGCGCGGAGAGGAAGTCGCCAAGAAGATCAACTCGGCGATCTTCCCCGGCATCCAGGGCGGCCCGCTGATGCATGTCATCGCCGGCAAGGCGGTGGCCTTCAAGGAAGCGCTGAGCCCCGAGTTCAAGGCCTACCAGGAACAGGTGGTCAAGAACGCCGCTGCGCTGGCCGAGACGCTGACCGCGCGCGGCCTGCGCATCGTCAGCGGCCGCACCGAGAGCCATGTCATGCTGGTCGACCTGCGCCCGAAGGGCCTGACCGGCAAGGAAGCCGAGGCGCTGCTGGGCCGTGCCCACATGACCTGCAACAAGAACGGCATCCCGAACGACCCGCAGAAGCCCTTCGTCACCAGCGGCATCCGTCTGGGCAGCCCGGCCTTCACCAGCCGCGGCTTCAAGGAAGAGCAGTCGCGTCTGGTCGCCAACCTGATCGCCGACGTGCTGGACGCACCGAACGACGAGGCGGTGATCGAGCGCGTCAAGGCGCAGGTCGCGCAGCTGACCCGCGACTTCCCGGTCTACCGCGGCTGAGGCCGGGCGGCGACGCCCTCCCGATGCGCTGCCCCTACTGCGGTCACCAGGAAACCACCGTCGTCGAGACCCGCGCGTCCGACGAGGGTGACGCGATGCGCCGGCGACGGCGCTGCAGCGGCTGCGACAAGCGCTTCACCACCTACGAGCGCGCCGAGCTGGCGATGCCGGCGGTGGTGAAGAAGAACGGGGCACGCAGCGAGTTCGACCGCGCCAAGCTGCGCGCGTCGATGATGCTGGCGCTGCGCAAGCGCAATGTCAGCGTCGACCTGCTCGACGCGGCGATCGCCCGCATCGAGAACACCCTGTTCACCAGCGGCGAGAGCGAGGTCGGCACCTCGCAGATCGGCGAGCTGGTGATGCGCGAACTCAAGCGTCTCGACAAGGTCGCCTATGTGCGCTACGCCTCGGTCTACCGCCAGTTCGAGGATGTCGACGCGTTCAGCCAGCTGATCCGCGAGATCTGATCGCTGCGCGGCGTGCGGCGCCGCTCATCCCGACCGCCGCCATCCCCCCACGGCGGGATCGTCGCATGCGGTCCCTCGCACGCAGACTGGGCCTTCCTTCTCAGGGAGGTCCGCATGACATCTCGCCCCGCCCCGGGCCTGACGCTGCCCGAGCTGCTGCTGGTGCTGGCCCTGCTCGGGCTGCTGGCCGCGCTGGCCCTGCCCTCGCTGGCCGAGCAGCTGCATCGGCGCCGCCTGATGGCCGCCTCGACCGCGCTGCTGGCCGACCTGCAGCTGCTGCGCGAAGCCACCACCGCACGACACCGGCTGCTGCGCCTGAGCCTGCACGACCTGCCCGAGGGCAGCTGCCGGCTGATCCATGACGGCGATGCCGCCGACTGCCGCTGCGAGGCCGATGCGCGCCATCAGCCCCAGGTCGAATGCCGCGCCGGCACCCAGCTGCTGCGCGCCACGCTGCTGCCGCGCAGCCAGGGCCTGGTGCTGCGCGCCAATGTCGCCAGCCTGCGCGCCGAACCCCGTCACGGCACCATCACCCCGACCGGCACGATCGAGCTGACCGGCAGCCGCGGCGGGCCGGTGCTGCGCCATGTGGTCAACATCCTGGGCCGCACCCGGCTGTGCACGCCCGCCTTGCCGCTGCCCGGCGTGCCGCGATGCTGAGCGCGCAGCCCCGACCGCCCGCACCCGTCCGCGGACTGACGCTGATCGAGATGGTCGTGGTGCTGACCCTGCTGGCCCTTCTGGCCGCGATCGCGCTGCCGTCCTGGCAGCAGCAGCTGCAGCGCGGCCGCCGTGGCGACGCCATCGCCGCGCTGGCACGCATCGAGCTGGCCCAGCAGGACTGGCGCAGTCGCCATGCGCAGTTCGCGCAGACGCTGGCGGCCGACGGCCTGGCGCTGCCCGCCCTGAGCCCCGCAGGCCACTACCGCCTGTCGATCGCGACCGAGGGGCCTGACCCGGCCAGCGGCTACCGTGCGGTCGCGCAGGCGATCGGCGCCCAGCAGGGCGACAGCGCCTGCCTGTGGATGGCGATCGAGCTGTCGCAGGGCGAACTGCGACCGCGCTCCGGCCCGGACCCGCGCCTGGGCAACGCCGCCGCCGAAAACCGCGACTGCTGGAGGCCCTGAGCGATGCGATGCCGGGGTGTCGCGCTGATCGAGCTGATGCTGGCCTGTGCGCTGGCGGTGGCGCTGGGCGCCTCCGCACTGCATCTGGTGGTGGCGCAGATCGACGAACAGCGCCGGCTGCAGCGCATGATCCGCATCGAGCAGGAACTGCGCGCCGCCGCCGACCTGATCGTGCGCGACCTGCGCCGCGCCGGCTACCGGGGCGATGCCGCCACCGCGGTGCTGCGCGCGGCGGACGGACAGGCGGTGCCGCCCAATCCCTATGCCGGGCTGGAGCGCGGCCTCGAAGCCGGCGCGAGCGCGCTCGGCCATGCCTACAGCCGTGACATCGCCGAGGACGGGCAGGTGGCCAACCATGAGCGCTTCGGCCTGCAATGGCTGCCGGCCGAAGGTCTGCTCGAGTGGCGGCTGTCGGGCAGCGCGCTGCAGCCGGCTGCACGCGATCACTGGCAGGCCCTGGTCGATCCGGCGCTGCTGCAGGTGACCGCGCTGGCCATCGATCTCATCGAGGAGCGCCACTCGCTGCTGGCGCTGTGCGGTGCGGCGGCGGGCGGCTGCGGCGGCCAGGCGGGCTGCCCGCCCGAGCGCATCCGTCGCCAGGTGCGACTGCGCATCGAGGCCCGCGACCGGCAGGATGCCAGCCGGCGCCACCAGCTCGAGAGTCGGACCAGTCTGCGCAATGACGAGGTGCGCGGTGTCTGCCCGGCCTGAGCATCATGTCGGCCGGCGCTCGCAGCGCGGCCTGGGGCTGCTGGCGCTGGTGATGGTGCTGCTGCTGTGCGCGCATCTGGCGGTGCTGGGCGGGCAGCGGGCAAGGCTGTCGCAGCAGGCCGCCGCCGAGGCCCACCGCCAGGCGATCCAGGCCCGCGAGGCCGCCGAGGCCGGCCTGGCCTGGGTGCAGGCGGCGCTGAACGAGAGCAGGCCTCTGGACGAACACTGCGAGCCGGCGGCGACCTCCTCCGCCACCCGCCCGCTGCTGCGCGAGCGCTGGCTGACCGAGGTGCTGCGCACCGGCCCGGACAGCCTGCGGCCGGCCTGCCGTCTGAGCGCCGGCCGCTGGCACTGTCACTGCCCCGCGCTGGGCGCAGGTCGCCCGGCCGGGGCGGGAGACGGCCGGCTCGCGCCAGCCTTCGGCGTGCAGCTCGAGGCCGAGAACAGCGCGCGCAGCCTGTGGCGGGCCACGATCGACGGCTGCAGCCATGCCGCGCCCGACTGCGGCGCCCCCGATGCCGCCGAGCTGGCCGCCCGGCACCGCCTGCAGGTGCTGCTGGCCCCGCCGGGCGGCGCCGGATCGCCGCCTGAAGCCGCCGTCAGCGCGGTCGGGCGACTGCGGCTGGCCGGCACGGCGCTGGCCCTCCAGGGCGATCCGGCGCAGGCCGGCCCGGCGCTGCAGGCCGGCGGCGACATCCAGGTCGAGCCGCCAGCCCGCAGCCTCGGCCCGTCGGGAACGCCGGACGAAGCCAGCCGCCGCGCCGGCGATCCGCGCCTGGCCGAGGGCGCGGCTGCGCTGTGGCCGCGCCTGACCGGCCTGCCGGCCGAGGCACTGGCCAGCTCGCCGGGCTGGACGCGCATCGCCTGCGGTGGCGGCAGCGACTGCAGCACCGCGACCGCCGCCGCGCTGGCCACCGGACAGCGACGGCTGTGGATCGACGGCGATCTGGACCTGGGCGGGCGCGACTGGGGCTCGCCGCAGCAGCCGGTGCTGCTGGCGGTCAGCGGCCGGCTGAGCGCCAGCGGGCCGTTCACCGCGCACGGCCTGCTGATCGGCGGCCGGGTCGATGTGGCGCCGACCGGCGGCGGGCGCAGTCGGCTGCAGGGCGCGCTGATCAGCCTGGGCGAGGCCCGCATCGACGGCGCGGTCGACCTGCGCCATGACCGCACATTGCTCGAGCGGCTGATGCCGCTGCCCGGCGCGCTGCTGATGGTGCCGGGCAGCTGGTTCGACCCGCCACGCCGATGAGCACGCACACCCCCCGGATCCGCCCGCACGGCCTGGCGCTGATCGAGGTGCTGGTCGCGCTGCTGCTGCTCGGCCTGGGCAGCCTGTCGCTGCTGCGGCTGCAGGGCGGACTGCGACTGGGCGCCGACCTGAGCCGCCAGCAGGCCGAGGCGGTCCGCCTGGCCGCCGACGACCTGGAGACACTGCGGGCCGGATCCGCGGCCGCTGCGCCACCGGCCGTCCTCGACGGCGGCGCCTCGCCGATGCGGCTGCAGCGTCGCATCGAGGCAAGTGCGCTGCAGCGGCTGGCATCGGTGAGCAGCCGCATCGACTGGCACGACCGCCACGGCCAGCCGCAGACGCTCGAGCTGGCCAGCCTGCGACTGCAGCCCCAGGCCGACCTGGCTGCGGCCACGCTGCTGGCACGCTCCAGCGGTGGCAGCGGTGGCACTGGCCGCAGCAGCGGTGCCGTGCCCGGCATCGCCAGCCCGGCCCGGCTGCCGCCGGGCAGCCAGGACCTGGGCGATGGCCGCCAGGCCTGGCGCGTGCGGCCGGACTCGACGCGGATCTGGGTCTTCGACAGCCGCAGCGCCACGGTGACGCAGCGCTGCGACCGGCCCGCTCCGCCGCCCGGCACGCCGGAGCGGCTCGATGCCGGCAGCCTGGGCGATTGCCGGGCCGTGTCCGGGCTGCTGCTGTCGGGCCATGTGCGCTTCGCCACCGGCACCGACATGCCGGGAGAAACCCAGGCCGAGCAGCCGGACAGTGCGATCCTGCCACTGGACCTGCGGCTCACGCTGAGCAGCACCGGCCACCCCACGCCCGCCTGGGAGTGCGTTCATGACGGACCGGACGGCAGCAGCACGGCAGGCCGCGCGATCGCCTACCACTGCCTGGTGCAGCCGGTCGCGGCCGCCTCGGGCGGCCTGCCGCGCTGGTCCGGCCGGCTCGATCTGGTGCCCCTGGGCTGGCTGCTGGCCGAGGGCAGCGCCACCGCCGGCCAGTCCGGACGCTTCCGGGTCTGCCGCTACAGCGCCGACCGGGACGGCAACGGCCGCATCGACGCGGCAGAGCATCCGGCCGTCTACAGCGCGGTGACGCTGCCGCTGGCCGGGCAGAACTTTCTCGTCGTCCGCGGCAGCGCACGCTGCCCGGTCGACACCGGCCCCTGGCCCTGGCCGGACCCGCTCGACGACAGCACGGTGGCGCACCAGCCCTGAGCCGAGCGCGCCTGTCGTGCCTGCACGCGCAGCAATGATGCGGTGCACAATCCCGTCATGGATGCCCTCGACCCCACTCCGGACGACCTCCTCCCGGCCCCGCTGGCGCAGTTCAGTGCCCGTGACCAGATCGCGATGGCCGAGGCGCTGGACCTGGCCGCCCAGGCCATCGGCCTGACCGAACCCAATCCGCGGGTCGGCTGCGTGCTGACCGCGCCCGACGGGCAGGTCATCGGCCGCGGCCATACCCGCGAGGCCGGCGGCCCGCATGCCGAGGTGGTCGCGCTGCGCGAGGCCCGCGCCGCCGGCCACGATCTGCGCGGCGCCACCGCCCATGTCACGCTCGAGCCCTGCAGCCACCACGGCCGTACGCCGCCGTGCGCCGACGCGCTGGTCGAGGCCGGCCTGGCACGGGTGGTGATCGCCGCGCTCGACCCCAATCCGCTGGTGGCCGGCCGTGGCGTGCGCCGGCTGCGCGCAGCCGGCATCGAGGTGACCCACGGCCTGATGGCCGAGGCCTCGCGCGAGCTCAACATCGGCTTCTTCTCGCGCATGCTCCGCGGCCGGCCCTGGGTGCGCATGAAGGTCGCCGGCAGTCTGGATGGCCGCAGCGCCTTGCCCGACGGACGCAGCCAGTGGATCACCGGCGCGGCCGCGCGTGCCGACGGCCATGCCTGGCGGCGGCGCGCCGGCGCGATCCTGACCGGCGCGGGCACGGTGCTCGACGACGACCCGCGCCTGGACACCCGCCTGGCGACCGATCCCTGGGGCCGGCTGCCGCTGCGGGTGGTGCTCGACAGCACGCTGCGCACGCCGCCGACCGCACGCCTGCTCGACGCCCCGGGCCGCGCGCTGCTGCTGTGCCTGCCTGCCGCCCTCGAGAACGAGGCGCGCGTCGCGGCGCTGCGGCGCGAGGGCGTCGAGATCGAGGCGGTCGCACCCGGCGCCGACGGCCGCCCCGATCTCGCTGCGGTGCTGGCGCTGCTGGCACGGCGCGGCATCAACGAGCTGCATGTCGAGGCCGGCGCGCGGCTCAACGGCGCGCTGCTGGCCGCCGGCCGGGTCGACGAGCTGCTGGCCTATGTCGCGCCGGTGCTGCTCGGCGAGGGCCGCGGGCTGGCCGCCTTCGGGCCGCCGGCCTCGCTCGACCAGGCCTGGCGGCTGGCGCTGCACGACGTCGCACGGGTCGGCGAAGACGTGCGACTGATCGGCCGGCCGTCGGGTGCGTCCGCGCCCTAGGGGACAGACTCGCGCCGGCTTCAGGGTGGCAGGCCGCCGAACGCCTACAATCCCGGAATGTCGATTTCTCCGATACCCGAGCTGGTGGCCGAGCTTGCGGCCGGTCGCATGATCATCCTCGTCGACGAGGAGGACCGCGAGAACGAGGGCGATCTGGTCCTCGCCGCCGATCTGGTCACACCGGAAGCCATCAATTTCATGGCCAAGCATGGCCGCGGCCTGATCTGCCTGACGCTGACCCGCGAGCGCTGCGAATACCTGCAGCTGCCGCCGATGGCTGCGCGCAACGGCACCAAGCACAGCACCGCCTTCACCGTCTCGATCGAGGCGGCCACCGGGGTGACCACCGGCATCTCGGCGGCGGACCGCTCCCGCACCGTGGAGGTCGCGGTCGCCCGCGACACCCGACCGGCCGATCTGGTCCAGCCCGGCCACATCTTCCCGCTGCAGGCCCAGGACGGCGGCGTGCTGATGCGCGCCGGCCACACCGAGGCCGGCTGCGATCTGGCCCGCATGGCCGGCCTGTCGCCCGCCTCGGTGATCTGCGAGATCATGAAGGACGACGGCACGATGGCGCGCCTGCCCGATCTGCAGGAGTTCGCCCGCGAGCACGGCCTGAAGATCGGCACCATCGCCGACCTGATCAGCCACCGCAGCCGCAATGAATCGCTGATCGAGCCGCTGCACCAGGCGCCGCTGACCACGCCCTGGGGGCAGTTCGACAGCCGCGTCTACCGCGACCGCACCGGCCAGGTCCATCTGGCGCTGTCCAAGGGCAGCTGGACCCCCGACGACGAGCTGCTGGTGCGGGTGCACGAGCCGCTGTCGGTGCTGGACCTGCTCGATGTCGGCCGCGCGCGCCACTCGTGGGCACTGCCGCATGCGCTGGCGACAATCGAGTCGGCCGGGCGCGGCGTGGCGGTGCTGCTCAACGTCGGCCAGGACGCGCAGGCGCTGCTCGGCCTGGCGCAGCCGCAGCCGGCCGAGCCGGCCCGCACCGCCATGGACCTGCGCACCTACGGCGTGGGCGCGCAGATCCTGCGCGACCTCGGCGTGCGTCGCATGAAGCTGATGAGCAACCGCCGCCGCATGCCGAGCATGGTCGGCTACGGCCTGGAAGTCACCGGCTTCCTGCCCTCCGAGCCCCAGGCCTGAGCGCCAAAACGCCAACACGCCGACCCTCACCACGGAGTCATCGCCATGCAAGGTGCCGACAAGGGCCAATCCACCCGTCTGGACGGCAGCGACCTGCGCGTCGCCATCGTCCAGGCCCGCTTCAACGCCGAGCTGACCGACCGGCTCGCGCAGAGCTGCATCGCCGAGCTGCAGCGCCTGGGCGTCGAGGCGCGCCACATCCGCAACATCAGCGTGCCCGGCGCGCTGGAGGTGCCGGTGGCGCTGCAGGCGCTGGCCGAGGCCGACGAGCATGACGCGCTGATCGCGCTGGGCTGCATCATCCGTGGCGAGACCTATCACTTCGAACTGGTCGCCAACGAGAGCGGCGCCGGCGTCACCCGGGTGTCGCTCGATCATGGCGTGCCGATCGCCAATGCCATCCTGACCGTCGAGAACGAGGCCCAGGCCTGGGCCCGTGCCGAAGACAAGGGCGCCGACGCGGCCCGCGTCGCGGTCGAGATGGCGAATCTGCTGGAAGAATTGTCTTGAACCCGAATCAGAAAAACCGTCCCCAGTCCGCCACGCAAGCCGCCGCCGGCACGCCGCGGCCGAAATCCGCCCGCCGCCGCTCGCGCGAGCTGGCGCTGCAGGGCCTGTACGAATGGCTGATCAGCCGCGCCGATGTCGGCGTGGTGATGGCGCACATGCGCGAGCAGGACGAGCACGGCCGCTGCGACAGCGCCCATCTCGACGCGCTGCTGCAGGGCTGCATCAGCCAGGTGGCCGAGCTGGACGGCGTGATCGCGCCGCATCTGGACCGCGGCGTGGCCCAGCTCTCGCCGGTGGAGCATGCGGTGCTGCTGATCGGCACCTACGAGCTGCGTCACTGCGTCGAGGTGCCCTACCGGGTCGCGATCAACGAGGCGGTCGAGCTGGCCAAGGCCTTCGGCGGCACCGACGGCCACAAGTATGTCAACGGCGTGCTCGACAAGGCCGCCGCCGCGCTGCGTCCGGCCGAGGTCGCGGCCCAGCGCGCCGCCCGCAGCGCACCGCGCCCGTCCTGATCCTGCCGTCTGCTGCCTGCCGTCGAGACCCGCCACTGCTCATGGACCGACTCCCCAGCGCCTCCCCCGATCCGTTCCGGCTGGCGCCGCGTGTCGCCGGCATCGAGCCCTTCTGGGTGATGGAGTGCGCCAAGGCCGCCGACCTCATCGCGCGCAGCCCGGCCTGCGATCCGGCCCAGGGCGGCGAGCCGATGATCTACCTGAACATCGGCGAGCCCGACGCCACCGCCCCCCCGGCGGTGGCCGAGGCGGCACGGCGCTGCATCGACGCCGGTCGCACCCAGTACACCCCGGCGACCGGCCTGCCGGCCCTGCGCGAGGCGATCTCGCGCTGGTATGCCGAGCGCTGGCAGGCGGATGTGCCGGCGCGGCGCATCGTCGTGACCGCCGGCGCGTCGGCGGCGCTGCAGCTGCTGACCACCGCGGTGGTGGGCTCGGGCGACGAGATCCTGATGCCGGATCCGAGCTATCCGTGCAACCGCCATTTCGTCACCGCCGCCGGCGGCATCGCCCGGCTGCTGCCGGCCGGTGCAGCGCAGCGCTTCCAGCTCGATGCGGCCTCGGTCGAGGCGGCCTGGAGCGAGGCCACCCGCGGCGTGATGCTGGCCTCGCCGTCGAACCCGACCGGCACCTCGATCGCACCCGACGAGCTCGCCCGCATCGCCGCCGTGGTGCGCGAGCGCGGCGGCCTGACCCTCGTCGACGAGATCTACCTCGGCCTGAGCTACGACGGCCAGGCGCGCAGCGCGGTGACGCTGGGCGACGATGTGGTGGTGATCAACAGCTTCTCCAAGTATTTCGGCATGACCGGCTGGCGGCTGGGCTGGATGGTGCTGCCCGAGGCGCTGGTGCCGGCGGTCGAGAAGCTGGCGCAGAACCTCTACATCTGTGCCTCGACGGTCGCGCAGCATGCCGCGCTGGCCTGCTTCGAGCCCGACACGCTGGCGCTGTGCGAGCAGCGCCGTCGCACGATGCAGGCCCGGCGCGACTTCATCGTGCCGGCGCTGGAATCGCTCGGCCTGACGGTGCCAGTGCGCCCGGACGGCGCCTTCTATGTCTGGTTCGACACCCGGGCCCACGCGCCCGACAGCTGGACCTTCTGCATGGAGATGATGCAGCGCGCCCACATCGCGCTGACGCCGGGGCGCGACTTCGGCCATGCGCAGACCGCGCACCATGCCCGGCTCTCCTTCGCCAGCTCGATGGACGACCTGCACGAGGCGGTGCGACGCCTGCGGCGGGTGCTCGGGCGCTGACGGCCACGGTCACGCGAGTCCCCGCCACCGCCATGACCACCACCTCGACCCCGCACCGCCTGCCCCCGCCGCCCGGTCCGGCCGAAGCCGGCTGGCTGCCCACCGATCCGGGCGCGCTGACCGAGACCCTGCCGCCCGACAGCCTGCCCTTCGAGCAGCAGATCGGCGCGGCGCTCGATCTGAGCCTGCCGGGCGAGCTGACCACGCCGGTGCCGCCGATGCCGGCCGCGCCGGTGCTGATTCCCGATGCCCAGGCCCTGCTGAACCAGAACCAGATGGGCCGCTATGTGCTGGAGCGGCCGCTGGGCGCCGGCGGCCTGGGCACCGTCTGGTCGGCCTACGACACCGTGCTGACCCGCCGGGTCGCGGTCAAGACGCTGCCGCTGGCGGTGCCGGACGGCGAACGCGAACCGCTGGTGGCGCGGGTGCTCGACGAGGCCCGCGCGGCGGCGCGCCTGAGCCATCCGCACATCGTCACCGTGCATGACGCCGGTGTCAGCCCGGACGGTGCCTACATCGCGATGGAGCTGCTGCGCGGCAAGGACCTGTCGCAGATGCTGCGCTCGGGCTGGCATCCCAGCGGCGCCCAGGCGGCGCTGATCGTGCGCCGGGTGGCCGACGCGCTCAGCTACGCGCACGGCAAGGGCGTGGTGCACCGCGATGTCAAGCCGGGCAACATCTTCATGGTCGGGCGCACCCGGCCGGTGGTGCTGGACTTCGGCATCGCGCAGCTGCTGCATCAGGCCGAGGCGATCGGCGGGCCGGCGCTGGGCTCGCCCTACTACGCCGCGCCGGAGCAGTTCGACGGCCGCGAATGCGATCCGCGCACCGATGTCTACTCGCTCGGCGTGGTGCTCTACGAGCTGCTGTGCGGCCAGCGGCCCTTCCTGGGCGGCACGCTGGCGGAGATCCGTGCCTCGGTGCGCGCCGGGCGGCCCCGCCATCCCTGCGAGATCGATCCCGGCGTGCCGCACGAGCTGGCCGAGATCGCGCTGAAGGCGATCCGCATCGATCCGGAGCAGCGTCACCGCACCGCCGGCACGATGGCGCGCGAGCTGCGCGCCTGGCTGTCCTCGCAGCCCGAGGCCGGCGAGCCGGCCAGCCCCGTCGCGCCGGCTCCGGCCGCCGCGGCGCAGACCCTGCCGCCGCCGGCCTCCACGCTGCCCGGTCCGCTGGGAACAGCGCCGGCCGTGCCCCGGCATCTCGCTGTTCCCACGGCGCCCTCGCCGACCGGACGGCCGCCAGGCTGGATGCTCAGCACGCTGCTGGCGGTGGTGCTGGTGCTGCTGCTGCTGGTGGCCACGCTGCTGTGGGCCCGCACCTGATCCCGATCCGATGACCTCTGCGAACCCGAACCCGCTCCTCGACGAATTCCGCTGGCCGCTGCGCATCTACTGGGAAGACACCGACGCCGGCGGCGTGGTCTTCTACGCCAACTACCTGAAGTTCTTCGAGCGCGCGCGCACCGAATGGCTGCGCACGCTCGGCTTCTCGCAGCAGGCGATGCGGCTCGAGGACCAGGCGATGTTCGTGGTGACCGACACCCAGGTGCGCCACCGCCAGCCCGCACGGCTCGACGATCTCGTCGAGGTGACGGTGCGGGTGGCCGAGAGCGGCCGCGCCAGCCTGGTGCTCGAGCAGCAGGCCTGGCGCGACGGAACGCTGCTGGCCGAGGGCCGCATCCGCATCGGCTGCGTGGATGCCGCCTCGCTGCGCCCCCGGCGCATGCCCCCTGCCCTGCTGTCCGCCCTCGGACTGCAGCCCTGACTCCCTTCCGATTCTTCCGAGGCTTGATGCCATGAACCAGGACCTGAACATCCTGCAGCTGGTGCTGCAGGCCAGCATCGTCGTGCAGATCGTCATGGCGGTGCTGCTGCTGGTGTCGCTGGCGAGCTGGGCGGTGATCGTCGCCAAGATCACCGGCCTGCGCCGGGTGCGCGGCGGCAACGACCGCTTCGAGCGCGACTTCTGGTCGGGCCGCCACATCAGCGAGCTCTACCAGCAGAGCGAGCGCAACGCCCACCAGTCCGCACCGATGGAGCGCATCTTCACCGCCGGCATGCGCGAGTTCCTGAAGCTGCGCGAGCGCCGCGTCGGCGACCCCGGCGCCCTGCTCGACGGCGCCCGGCGCGCGATGCGCGCGAGCTTCCAGCGCGAACTCGACGTGATCGAGTCCAACCTGTCCTTCCTGGCCACCGTCGGCTCGGTCTCGCCCTATGTCGGCCTGTTCGGCACCGTCTGGGGCATCATGCATGCCTTCACCGGCCTGTCGAATCTGCAGCAGGTGACGCTGGCCACCGTCGCGCCGGGCATCGCCGAGGCGCTGGTGGCCACCGCGATCGGCCTCTTCGCCGCGATTCCGGCGGTCATCGCCTACAACCGCTTCGCGCGCGACATCGACCGCCTGGCGATCCAGCAGGAGACCTTCATGGAGGAGTTCTCCAACATCCTGGCGCGCAACGCCGGCCAGATGGCCGCCGCGCAGCCCTCGGCGACCGCCGCCACGCTCTGAGCGGAGTCCGACGATGCCCGCGATGCAGTCCCGCTCCGGATCGGGGCGCCGCCGCACGATCAACGAGATCAACATGGTCCCGTTCATCGACGTGATGCTGGTGCTGCTGATCATCTTCATGGTCAGCGCTCCGCTGATGACGCCCGGCGTGGTCGACCTTCCCACCATCGGCCAGGCGCAGCGCCAGCCCGACCGGGTGATCGAGGTCATCGTCGACGCCGACGGCCAGCTGCGGCTGAAGGTCGACGGCCGCACGCCCGCCGGCAGCGATCCGGACGAGCGGGTCGCGATGGGCCGGCTGGCCGCACGCGTCAAGGCGCTGGCCGAAGGTGCCGCGCAGGTGCCGGTCATCATCGCCGCCGACAAGGGCGTGCGCTACGAGCTGGTCGTCAAGGTGATGGACACCCTGCAGCGCGCCGGCGTGGCCCGCGTCGGCCTGGCGGTGCGCACCACCGGTGGCTGAGCGAGGTCGGCCGATGACGCTCCCGCCCTCGCCGCCGCGCGCGCAGATGGTGCCGCCGCCGCCCCCAGCGGACCCGGCCGACGATCCGGTGCGCCGTCCCCCCTCGGCCGACAGCCTGGGGCTGGGCTCGACGGTGGCGCTGATCGCGCACGCCGGGCTGATCGCCGCGCTCGCCTGGGGCGTGGCCTGGAAGCGCGAGGAGATCGCCACCGTCAGCGCCGAGCTGTGGTCGGCGGTGCCGCAGGCCGCCGCACCTGCTGCGGCCGCCGCGCCAGCCGCCCGCGTGGAGGCGCCCGTCGAGGCGGTGCCTCCGCCCCCGCCACCCGCACCGCCGCCGCCTCCTCCGGCACCGGCGCCAGAGCCGATGCCGGTCCCCGTGCCGGTTCCGAAGCCCAAGGCCAGCCCGCCCCCGCCTGCAGCGGCCGAGCAGCGCGAGGCCGACATCGCCCGCGAGCGCGCCGAGAAGCGCCGCCGCGAAGCCGAGGAAGCCGCGCGCGAGAAGGCAGAGAAGGCCGCCCGCGACAAGGCAGCCCGGGAAAAAGCCGAACGGGAAAAAGCGGAAAAGGAGGAGAAGGCCGAAAAGGCCGAGCAGCAGCGCGCCGAGAAGGAGCGCGCCCGCAAGGAGCAGGCCGAGAAGGAACGCCGCGAGCGCGAGAAGGCTGAAAAGGCCGAGAAGGCGGAAAAGGAAAAGGCCGCCGAACGCAAGGCCGAGAAGGAACGTGCGGACAAGGAGCGCGCCGAGAAGGAAAAGGCCGAGAAGGCCGCCCGGGAAAAGGCGGACAAAGCCGCCCGGGAGAAGGCCGAGAAGGCGGAAAAGGCCGACCAGGAGCGCGCCGCCAGGCTGCGCGAGGAAAACCTGCGCCGTCTGCAGAAGCAGCTCGGCGACGGAGACGGCGGCGAAGGCGACGGCAGCGGCCGTGCCGGCGCCGGCAGTCGCGGCGGTCCGGCCGGATCGGGCGGTGGCGGCACGGCGGCGCAGTCCTCCGGCCCGTCGGCGGGCTATGCCGGCCGGCTGCGTGCCTACCTCAAGCCCAAGCTCACCTTCACCGGCGAGATCCGCAGCAGCGCGCCCGCGGTGGTGCGGGTGCGCGTCGCGCCCGACGGCACCATCATCTCGCGCGAGCTGCTGAAGTCCAGCGGCCAGCCCGAGTGGGACCAGGCGGTGATCAACGCGATCGACAAGGCCGGCATGGTGCCGCGCGACATCGACAACCGCGTGCCGCCGGTGATCGACATTCCCTGGACCGCCACTGAGCGCTGAGCCGAGACCGCCCATGACGACGCCCCCGACCGATCTGACCATCGTCCACAACCCGGCCGCATCGCGCTTCGAGGCGGTCGTGGACGGCCTGAGCTGCGTGGCCGCCTACCACCGCAGCGGCGACCTGATCGACATGCACCACACCGGCGTGCCGCGAGCGCTCGAGGGCCGCGGCATCGCCGCCGCGCTGGTGCGGGCCGCGCTGGACTGGGCCGCCGCCGAGGGGCTGAAGGTGCGCCCGAGCTGCTCGTATGTGCGGGTCTACATGCAGCGGCATCCGCAGACGCAGGCGCTGCGGGTCTGAGGCTGAGGCCCAAGCCCCGCCCCGACCCTCATTGCCGCACCGGCGGCCCGTCGTCGGTCGACAGCGCCTGGGTGCAGTGCACCGGCAGCGTCAGATCGGGCGTGCCGGTCAGCGCCTCGATGCGCAGGCGCGGCGGCAGCGGCGGCGACTGCACGCCGCCGAAGATGGTCGCGAAGGCGGCATCGGCCGCGTCGCGCCCGGTGCCGAAGCGCACGAAGCCCATCGGAATGGCCGTGCCCGACGGATCGAAGATGTACCAGTGGTCGCCCAGGTAGACCTCGACATAGGCGTGGAAGTCGGTCGGACCCAGCGCCGGGTCGGCGCCGTAGTCGATGCCGGTGGCGAAGCGCGCCGGAATGTTGAGCGCGCGGCACAGCGCGATCATCAGGTGCGCGAAGTCTCGGCACACGCCCACCCGCTCGACCAGCGTGTCCAGCGCCGAGGTGGTCGAGTTCGTGCTGTTGGACTGGAAGAGCACCCGGCGGTGCACCCAGTCGCGGATCGCCTGCACCCGTGCGTAGCCCGGCGGCAGATGGCCGAACTCGGCGAAGGCCAGCCGCAGCAGCCGGTCGGACTGGCAGTAGCGGCTCGGGTAGACATAGGGCAGCACATGCACCGGCAGCCGCGACACCGGCACCTCGCCGATCCTGGCCGGATCCTCCATGTGGTGGCGGATGTCGACCGTGGCCTGGTAGGACACCCTGAGCGGCCCGGCCGCGGCATGCAGGCGCATGTAGCGGCTGCCGTGCACCGGGTCGAGCTGCACCTCGGCGCGCTGGCAGGGATCGAGCGTCAGCGCCTCCTCGCGCACCGTCTGGCGGCTGGTGTGCGCCACATGGATGTTGAAGACGAAGTCGCACGAGGGCGACAGGACGAGGTAGTCAAGCTCGATGGACAGCCGGAGGCGGATCATGAATCTTTCCGTGAAGGGGCGCCCGGATCAAGCAAGAACGGTGCTCATGCCGGATCGGCCGTCTCGGGCGCAGCGCCTTCAGGGGCCATGGCCTGCGGCTCGGCCTCGACCGGCGCCGGCAGCGTCCAGCCGTCGATGCGCTCGAACACCGCGATCGACTCGACGTGCGCGGTGTGCGGGAACATGTTGACCACGCCCGCGGCGGCACAGCGGTAGCCGGCCTGGTGCATCAGCAGCCCGGCGTCGCGCGCCAGTGTCGAGGGATTGCAGCTGACGTAGACGATGCGCGCCGGCGGCTCGTAGCCCGCGATCGGGTTCTGGCGCACCTCGGCCAGCGCCTTGGCCAGCGCGAACGCGCCTTCGCGCGGCGGATCGACCAGCCAGCGCGCGGCCGAGCCGTAGGCGGCCAGGTCCTGCGCCGACAGCTCGAACAGGTTGCGCGCCGCGAAGGTGGCGTTGTCGCGGCGGTTGACGATCGCGTTCTCGCGCGAGCGCTGCACCAGCGCCTCGCTGCCCTCGATGCCCAGCACCTCGCGCACCTGGGTGGCGATCGGCAGCGTGAAGTTGCCCAGGCCGCAGAACCAGTCGATCACCCGCTCGTCGGGCTGGGCGTCCAGCAGCTTGAGCGCCCGCGCCACCAGCACCCGGTTGATCTGGTGGTTGACCTGGGTGAAGTCGGTCGGCTTGAAGGGCATGGTCACGCCGAACTCGGGCAGCGTGTAGGCGAGCTGGGGCCCCGCGCCCTCGCCGGCGTCGAGCAGATGCACCGTGTCCGGGCCCTTGGGCTGCAGCCACCACTGCACCCGGTGCTGGGCGGCGAAGTCGCGCAGGCGCTGCAGGTCGGCCGCGCCCAGCGGCTCCAGATGACGCAGCACCAGCGCATTGACCAGCCCCTCGGGCGATTCGCCCAGCGCCAGCTCGATCTGCGGCAGCGTGTCGCGCGCGTCCATCGACATCACCAGCGCGCGCAGCGGCAGCAGCATCGCGCTGATGTGCGGCGGCAGGATGCGGCATTCGCTCATGTCGGCGATGTAGCGCGACTTGCGCTCATGGAATCCCACCAGCACCGTGCCCTTCTTGACCACATGGCGCACCGACAGCCGCGCGCGGTAGCGGTAGCCCCAGGTGGGGCCCTCGATCGGGCGCATCACCCGCTCCGGGCGCACCTTGCCGAGATGCCAGAGGTTGTCCTCCAGCGTGCGCTGCTTGACCGCGACCTGCGCCGACGCATGGAAATGCTGCATCTTGCAGCCGCCGCAGGCGCCGGCATGCAGGCCGAAGTTCGGGCAGCCGGGCGTCACGCGCTGCGAGCTTTCGCGGCCGATCTCGACCAGCTCGCCCTGCTCCCAGTTGTTCTTGCGCCGGCCGGTCTTCACGCGCACCGTCTCGCCGGGCAGCGCGCCCTCGATGAAGACGACCTTGCCTTCGCTGTTGCGGGCCACGCCCTGGGCCTCGAGGTCGAGCGCGTCGACCTTCAGCCATTCGTTGATGTCGGTCATGGGAGGAATTGCGGGGGATGAAAGCGAGACCGCCGCGACCGGCATGCAGGTGCCGGAGCGGCGGTCAGAGGAATGGAGGCGCGGTGGCGAGCGGCCTCAGCGCGCCGGCAGCACCTTGACCGGATCGACCGGCTTGCCCTTGCGGCGGACCTCGAAATGCAGCTTGACGCGGTCGGTGTCGCTCGAGCCCATCTCGGCGATCTTCTGGCCGCGACGCACCATCTGGTCCTCGCGCACCAGCAGCGCCTTGTTGTGCGCGTAGGCGGTCAGCAGCGTGTCGTTGTGCTTGATGATGATCAGGTTGCCATAGCCGCGCAGGCCCGAGCCGGCATAGACCACCCGGCCATCGGCCGCAGCCAGCACCGGATCGCCTTCCTTGCCGGAGATCGCCACGCCCTTGCTGCGGGTGCCCTCGAAGCCGGTGACGATCGGACCCTGGGACGGCCACAGCCAGTTGACATCGTCGTCCGCATCGCGGCCGGCCGAGGCGGCCGGGCCGGCGGCAGGCGCCGGCACCGGGGTGCTGGCCACCGGCGGGGTGGCCGGCGCCGAGGCGGCCGGCGTGGCCGCGGTGGCCGGCGGCGTCGCGGGCACCGGCGCCGTCGCCACCGGGGCCGGCGCGATCGGACGCGGCTCGATGCGCGGTGTCACCACCGGTCGCGAGGCGACCTGGCTCGGATCCTGGCCGGGCGACACCACCCGCAGCACCTGGCCGACCTCGATCAGGTCGGCGTTCTCGAGCTGGTTCCAGCGGCTGATGTCCTTCCAGTTCTGGCCGGTCTCCAGACCGATGCGGATCAGCGTGTCGCCGGGCTTGACGGTGTAGTAGCCGGGCTTGCCGGCATTCTCGTGGCCGGGGGGCAGACGCTCGGGCTCGGCCGGCTTCGAGCTGCTCGAAGGGCTGCGGTTCTCGAGCGGAGCCGGCGGGCGCAGATGCGAGGCGCAGCCGGTCAGGAGCAGTGCGAAGGCGCCGCCGAGCAGGAACCTGATGCCGGGAAGCGTGGAATATGGAGTCGTCATGGAGTGTGATGGAGGCCCGCAGCCGCTGATGAGTCCGGACGGGGCGTGGGAGCCTCACCTCAGGAGTGTCCGAATTCGCTGATCCCGGATTCTAAGGGGACGAAGCGCACCGGCTCGTGAATGCGCTGCACGATGCTGCCGTCGGCCAGCCGGTCCACCACCATCAGCACCTGCGACTTCAGCGCCGCGTCGTGCACCGGCGCGACCAGCCGCCCGCCGCGGGCCAGCTGCTCCAGCCAGGCCGGCGGCAGCTCATGTCCGCCGGCGGCGGCGATGATGGCGTCGAAGGGTGCGGCAGGCGCATGGCCCAGCCGGCCGTCGCCGTAGACCAGCTGCAGATTGGCCAGCGCCATCGGCGCCAGCCGCGCCAGCGCCCGCTCGTGCAGGCCGCGCAGCCGCTCGATCGAGATCACCCGCTCGGCCAGGCCGGCCAGCACCGCGGCCTGGTAGCCGCAGCCGCTGCCGATCTCCAGCACCCGGCGCAGCGCCGGGCCGCCCGGACGCTCGCGCAGCAGCTCGATCATGCGCGCCACCACCGAGGGCTTGGAAATGGTCTGGCCCAGGCCGATCGGCAGGCTGGTGTCCTCGTAGGCCTGGCCCTGGAGCGCGGCATCGACGAAGAGATGGCGCGGCACCCGTGCCATCACCGCCAGCACCGCCTCGTCGCGGCAGCCGGCCTGGCGCAGCCGGTCGACCATGTGCTGGCGCAGCGGTGCGCAGTCGCCCGGCGCCGGCCGGACCGGCTCGGCCATCCGGCGCACCGGAAAGGCGACCCGGGGGGTCGCGGGCGCCTGCTCATGGCGGATCACCGAGTCGGTGCCGGGCGCAACCAGCCGCCGCGGCGACGGCCGGGCCCGCTCCAGCCGCAGCGGCCAGCGGCCCGAGGGCGGCCGGGAGGCGTCGTCCTCGTCGGCCATCAGGCTCAGCCGGACGGCCCGGCCAGCCAGCGCTGCCAGCCCGGCAGGCCGGCATGGTCGGTCAGATCGACCTGCAGCGGCGTGACCGAGACGATGCCGGCGGCCACCGCATGGAAGTCGGTGCCCTCGCCGGCCTCGCGGACCTCGCCCTGCGCGCCGATCCAGTAGATCGGGTCGCCGCGCGGGCTGAACTGGCGCACTACCGGCTCGCTGGCATGGCGCCGGCCCAGCCGGGTGACCTGGCGCGGCAGATCGGCCGCATCCGGTCGGGCCGGAATGTTGACATTGAGCAGCCAGGCGCCGGCCGAGGGCGGCCGCGCCAGCACCTCGGCGATGATCTGTCGCGCGGTCTCGGCCGCCGCGTCGAGATGGCGCCAGCCATGCTCGGCCTGCGAGAAGGCGATCGCCGGCACGCCGAACAGATAGCCCTCGGTGGCCGCGGCGACCGTGCCGGAGTAGATGGTGTCGTCGCCCAGGTTCGGGCCGTTGTTGATGCCCGAGACGATCAGATCGGGGCGGTGCTCGAGCAGGCCGGTCAGCGCGACATGCACGCAGTCGGAGGGCGTGCCGTTGACCACCCTCACCCCGCTGTCGGCCCGCCAGGCCGACAGCGGCCGGTGCAGCGACAGCGAGTTGGAGGTGCCGCTGGCATTCTGCTCGGGCGCGACCACATCGACCTCGCCGAAGCTTCGGCAGACCTCGACCAGCGCATGCAGCCCCGGCGCAAGGTATCCATCATCATTGGCCACCAGTATTCTCATGAGGTCGATTGTAGGCACCGGCCGGCGCACCCGCGCATCCGGGGGCGACAGCCCGGACCCGGGGGATGGGGTACTGCCGCTTCCCGGTGCCTGCGCCGATAATCCTGAACTTGCACACTCCAGCGCCCGAAGGCGCCCTGCCAGGAACCGCACCCCATGCCCATCCGCGTGCTGATCGTCGAGGACAATGCCGTCGCCCGAGGCTTCCTGGCGCGCGTCGTGCGCGAGAGCTTCAGCGACGAGCTGAGCTTCGTCGAGGCGGCCGGCATCGAGGCCGCCAGCGCCGCGCTCGACCTGCAGGGCGACGGCACGGAGGCCTTCCGGCTGATCCTGTGCGACCTGGAGCAGCCCGACCAGGCCGGCCTGACGCTGCTGGCCCGGCTGGCCGGCTATCCGGCCATCCGCATCGCCACCACGCTGCATTCCGACGACGACCATCTGTTCCCGGCGCTGCAGTGCGGCGCCAGCGGCTACCTGCTCAAGGAAGACCGCTTCGAGGTGCTGGTCGAGGAGCTGCAGCGCATCGTGCGCGGCCAGCCGCCGCTGTCGCCGTCGATGGCGCGGCGCATGCAGGCCTTCCTGCGCGCCCAGAACCTGCCCGAGGGTGACGCACGCGCCCTCACCCCCCGCGAGAGCGAGGTGCTGCTGCAGATCAGCAAGGGCTTCACCGTCAAGGAAATCGCGCGGCTGATGGGCATGAAGGGACAGATGGTCAACGAGCACATCCGCGGCGCCTACCGCAAGCTCGCGCTGGCCAGCGCGCCCCAGCAGGCCCTGCTGGCCGGCGCCACGCTCGATACCTGACACCTGTCTTGACCCAGGTCAAGGCACTGTCCGATCCCCCTCGCGCCGACACGCCCACGGCAGAACTTCTCCCCACCATCCGGGAACCATCCGGAGCAAAGGAGAACCTGGCGTGCCCGCACCGACACCCGTCCGCCCCGACCGTCCGCCCCCGGACTCGCCCGCCTGGCATGCGCTTGCGCCCGATCAGGCGGTCCGGCATCTGGAGAGCCATGCCGAGCGGGGCCTGCCGGCCGGCACCGCCGCGCGGCGGCTCGCCGAGCACGGCCCCAACGCGCTGCCCGAGGCGCCGCACCGGCCGCTGTGGCGCACCTTCGCGCGGCAGTTCGCCAGCCCGCTGATCGCCATCCTGTTCGTCGCCGCGGCGCTGGCGGTGGCGCTCGGCCACCAGGGCGACGCCGGGGTGATCCTGGCGGTGGTGCTGGTCAACGCGCTGATCGGCACGCTGCAGGAAGGCCGCGCCGAGCGCTCGATGGCCGCACTGCGCCGGCTGTCGGCCCTGCAGGTGCGGGTGCTGCGCGACGGCGCCGAGCAGGTGGTGGCCGCGCGCGAGCTGGTGCCCGGCGACCTGATGCTGCTGGCCGCCGGCGATGCGGTCGCCGCCGATGCCCGGGTGCTCGATCATGCGCTGCTGCAGGCGGCCGAGGCGGCGCTGACCGGCGAGTCGGTGCCGGTGGCCAAGTCGGCCGCGGCGGTGCCGGCCGAGGCCGGCCTGGCCGACCGCAGCGGCATGCTGCATGCCGGCACCCATGTGACCGCAGGCCGCGCCCGCGCGCTGGTGGTAGCCACCGGCAGCCGCACCGAGGTCGGCCGCATCGCCGGCCTGACCGAGGGCGCCGAGGAGCCGAAGACCCCGCTGGAGCGGCGCCTGGAGCGCTTCGGCCGGATGCTGGTGGCGGCCTCGCTCGGCCTGTTCGTGCTGGTGGTGCTGCTGGGACTGTGGCGCGCACTGCCGCTGCCCGAGGTGCTGATGGTCGCGATCAGCCAGATGGTATCGATGGTGCCCGAGGGCCTGCCGGTGGCGATGACCATCGCGCTGGCGGTGGGCATGCAGCGCATGGCCGGGCGTGGCGCGATCATCCGCCGGCTCTCGGCGGTGGAGACGCTCGGCTCGGTCACCGTGATCTGCACCGACAAGACCGGCACGCTGACCCGCAACGAGATGACGGTGATCGGCCTGTGGCTGCCCGACGGCCGCGAGGTGCGCGTCGAGGGCATCGGCTACCGGCCGCAGGGCCGGCTGCGGGTCGGCGAGTCCTCGATCGACGCCGACGACACGGTGCTGGCGCCGCTGCTCGACGCGGCGGTGCTGTGCAATGACGCGGAGCTGGTCGCACCGCCCCCGGAGGCGGGCGAGCACGGCGGCTGGACGGTGCTGGGCGATCCGACCGAGGGCGCGCTGCGGGTGCTGGCCGCCAAGGCCGGCCGGGACGGCGCGGCGCTGCGGGCGGCCGCCCCGCGCCATGCCGAACTGCCCTTCGACGCCGACACCCAGATGATGGCGACCTGGAACGGCGCGCAGGTGTGGATCAAGGGCGCGCCGGAGGCGGTGCTGCGGCTGTGTCGTCCCGAGGACGAAGCCCTGCACGCACGCGCCCGCGCCCAGGCGGAGGCAATGGCGGCACGGGCCTGGCGGGTGCTGGCCTTCGCGGTGGTGGAGGATGCGGCGCCCGACGCCTCGGGCGGCTTCGCGGCGCTCCAGGGCCGGGCCCGGCTGCTCGGCCTGGTCGCCCAGATCGACCCGCCGCGCGAGGACGTGCGCGAGGCGGTGGCGCAATGCCGCCGCGCCGGCATCCGCACCGTCATGGTCACCGGCGACCATCGCCTGACCGGTCTGGCGATCGCCCGCGATCTGGGCATCGCACGCGACGGCGACCTGGCGGTCGACGGCCGCGAGCTCGAGCGCATGGACGCGGCCGCGCTGCAGGACGCGCTCGGCCGCGTCGCCGTCTTCGCGCGGGTGCAGCCGGCGCAGAAGCTGCGCATCGTCGAGGCGCTGCAGACCCGCGGCGAGGTGGTGGCGATGACCGGCGACGGCGTCAACGACGCACCGGCGCTGGCCCGGGCCGATGTCGGCGTGGCCATGGGCGTCACCGGCACCGAGGTGGCCAAGAGCGCCGCGCGCATCGTGCTGACCGATGACAACTTCGCCACCCTGGTCGGCGCGGTCGAGCAGGGCCGGGTGGTCCATGCCAATCTGAAGAAGGTGATCCTCTACCTGTTCTCCACCTCGATGGCGGCGCTGGCGGTGCTGCTGCTGGCGCTGCTGGCCGGCCTGCCGATGCCGCTGGCGGCGGTGCAGATCCTGTGGATCAACATCGTCACCGAGGGCACGGTCACGGTGAACCTGGTGATGGACCCGCCCGACGGCCACGAGATGCGCCGCCGGCCGGTGCCGCGCGACGCGGCCCTGCTCGACCGCGCGCTGCTGGGCCGGGTGGCCCTGATGGCGCCGACGATCGCCGCGCTCACCTTCGGCTGGTTCGCCTGGCGGCTGGCCGCGAGCGCGCCCGAGGCCCTGGTGCGCAGCGAGACCTTCACGCTGCTGGCGATGTGCTGCTGGTTCAATGTGCTCAACTGCCAGTCGGCCACCGCCTCGGCGCTGGGCCCGCGGCTGCTGGCCAACCGCTGGCTGGCCGGCGGCCTGGCGCTGAGCATCGCGCTGCAGATCGCGGTGCTCCAGGTGCCGGCGCTCGGCGCGCTCTTCCATGCGCAGCCGCTGCAGGCCTCGACGCTGCTGCCGCTGGCCGCGTTGGCCAGCACGGTGCTGTGGGTGGAGGAGCTGCGCAAGCTGCGGGTGCGACGGCGCGCACCATGAAAAAAGCCCGGTCGACTGACCGGGCTTTCTTTTCTTGTCTGGGGTGGCTGATGGGACTCGAACCCACGACGACCAGAATCACAATCTGGGACTCTACCAACTGAGCTACAGCCACCGTCGCTGAGCGAAGAATTGAATTGTAGTACGGCTATTTCTGTCTTCGCAAGAGATTTCAGCGAATATTTTCGATGTCACTTCGAGGCCGCCGCTGCCGGCTCCTCGGCCGGCCTGGCCTTGGCGGTGATCTCGCTCTTGTAGCGCTTGCGCAGCGCGGCGCGGTAGGCCTCGGTCTCGGCCTGGGCCCACATCGCGGCGTACTGCTGACGCACCTGCTCGATCGGGCCGGTGTCGGCGGCATCGGCGGCCTGCACCTTCTCGATCATCACCACCGCATGGCCGTCCTGGCCGAGATCGACGCCGATCCAGGCCGGCAGCGTGTCGACCGAGGCCTTCAGCACCGCGTCGACGATCGGGCGCGGCAGATCCTGGCTGCGTGCACGCGAGATCGTCTGTGCGGCCGGCAGCTCGGCCAGCGGCGGCGCGCTCGCCTTCCACTTCGCCAGGCGGGCCTCGCCCTCGGCGCGGGCGGCCCGGGCGGCCTTGTCCTGCTGCACCGCAGCGCGCACCGCATCACGCACATCGGCCAGCGGCTGGCGACGCGAAGGCTGATGCTCCAGCACCCGCACCGCGACCATCTGGTTGCCGCCGATGTCGGTGGCCTGCGAGTTGTGCTTGCCGGCGAGGTTGTCGGGCAGGAAGGCCAGCTCGGCCAGCTTCGGGTTGGCCAGCACCGCCGCGCCCTCGGCCTGCGCGGCCGGGCGGTAGGCGCGGGTGAAGCGCTCGACACGGCGCAGCGTCAGCTTGAGCTGGGCGGCCACCGGCTCGAGCGTGTCTTCCTGCTCGACCAGGTTGGAGAACTGCTCGGCCGCCTCGGCGTAGCGCTTCTGCGCCAGCGACTTGCGCACCTCGGCCTCGATCTCGGCGCGCACCGACTCGAAGCTGCGACGCTCGCCGCCGCGCAGGTCGGTCAGCTCGATGATGTGGAAGCCGAAGTCGGTCTCGACGATGCCGCTGATCTCGCCCTTCTTCATGACGAAGACGGTGTCCTCGAAGGGCTTGACCATCGCGCCGCGCGGGAACCAGTCGAGGTCGCCGCCGTTCGGCGCCGAGCCCGGATCCTCGGAGCTCTTCTTCGCCAGCTCGGCGAAGCCGGCCGGATTCTTCTTCACCTCGGCCAGCAGCGCCTCGGCCTTGCTGCGGGCAGCGGCCTTGACGTCGGCCGGGCTGCCGGCCTCGGCCTTGATCAGGATGTGGCGGGCACGGCGCTCCTGGGCCTGCTCGTAGCGCGAGGCGTTCTCGCTGTAGTACTTGCGCAGGTCGTCCTCGGCGATGCTGATGCCGCGCTCGACCGAGGGCAGATCCAGCACCAGGTACTCCATCGTGACCGACTCGGGCGACTGGAAGCGGCGGGCGTTGGCCGCATCGTCGTAGTAGGCC
>NZ_JACCPY010000080.1 GCF_013426975.1 Sphaerotilus sulfidivorans | reverse complement strand
GGCTCTGTTGCACAAATCCACGAGCAGACGCCCTGACCCCAACCCCGGACGGACTCATGCCACGGCACCCACCGGCACGGTCTGCGGCCGGCCGATCTGACTGAAGCGGTTGAGCACGGCCACGCGCACATGCAGCTCGACCACCTGACGCTCGAACGTGCGGGCCGTGACCCGCTCGCCCAACCGCTTCAGGCAGTGCATCTTGGTCTCCACCAAGCTGCGCCGGTGATAGCCGCTCCACGTCTTCCAAATGCCATGCCCCAGGCGCTGGCATGCCCGGACGGCCTCGTTTCGGGACTCGGATCCCGGACTGGAGCGGCGCCACAGGCGAGCGTTCTTGCGCGGTGCGATCACTGCCACCGCGCCGCGCTGCGCGATCGCATCCCGGCACGCCCTCGTGTCGTAGGCGCCGTCTGCGGTGACGCTGGCAACGGCCTCGTCCGGCGCGATCTGCGCCAGCAGCTCGGGCAGCATCGGCGCGTCGCCAATCGCATTGCTCGTGACCTCGACCGCGCGGATCTCCAGCGTCTGCGCGTCGATGCCCAGATGCACTTTGCGCCACTCGCGGCGGTACTCGGCCCCGTGCTTCTTGCGCTTCCACTCACCCTCGCCGAGGAACTTGACCCCCGTGCTGTCGACCAGCAGTTGCAGGGGCTCGGCGCTGGGACGGTAGGTGATCTGGGCCTGCAGCGTCTTCTGACGTCGGCACACCGTGCTGTAGTCCGGCACCGGCCAGTCCAGCCCCGCCAGCCGCAGCAGGCTCTCCACCAGCCCCAGCGTCTGACGCAACGCCTGCCCGAACAAGCACTTGATGCTCAGGCAGAACTGGATCGCCGCGTCCGAGAAGGTCTGCCTGCGCCCGCGCTTGCCCGACGGCGCCGCCAGCCACTGCATGTCCCGGTCCAGCCACATCGTCAACGCTCCCCGCGCCTTCAGCGCCGCGTTGTAGGCCTTCCAGTTCGTCGTGCGGTACTTCGTCCGCTTCTTCTTGGCTTCGCTCACCGCGTCAGTCTACGAGCGCTCGGACGCTCGCTTTGTGCAACAGAGCC
>NZ_JACCPY010000079.1 GCF_013426975.1 Sphaerotilus sulfidivorans | reverse complement strand
CGGACCAAGCCGCACGTCAACGTCGGCACCATCGGTCACGTCGACCATGGCAAGACCACCCTGACGGCAGCCATCACGACCGTTCTGTCGAAGAAGTTCGGCGGTCAGGCCAAGGCCTATGACCAGATCGACGCCGCTCCGGAAGAGAAGGCTCGCGGCATCACGATCAACACCGCCCACGTCGAGTACGAGACGGCCAACCGCCACTACGCTCACGTCGACTGCCCGGGTCACGCCGACTACGTCAAGAACATGATCACCGGCGCCGCCCAGATGGACGGCGCGATCCTGGTCTGCTCGGCCGCTGACGGCCCGATGCCCCAGACCCGCGAGCACATCCTGCTGTCGCGTCAGGTCGGCGTGCCGTACATCATCGTCTTCCTGAACAAGGCCGACATGGTGGACGACGAAGAGCTGCTGGAACTGGTCGAAATGGAAGTGCGCGAGCTGCTCTCCAAGTACGACTTCCCCGGCGACGACACCCCGATCGTCAAGGGCTCGGCCAAGCTGGCCCTCGAAGGCGACACCGGCCCGCTGGGCGAGCAGGCCATCATGGCCCTGGCCGATGCGCTCGACACCTACATCCCGACGCCCGAGCGCGCCGTCGACGGCACCTTCCTGATGCCCGTCGAAGACGTGTTCTCGATCTCCGGCCGCGGCACCGTCGTGACCGGCCGTATCGAGCGCGGCCTGGTCAAGGTCGGCGAGGAAATCGAGATCGTCGGCATCCGCGCCACCGCCAAGACCACCTGCACCGGCGTCGAAATGTTCCGCAAGCTGCTCGACCAGGGTCAGGCTGGCGACAACGTCGGCATCCTGCTGCGCGGCACCAAGCGTGAAGACGTCGAGCGCGGTCAGGTGCTGTGCAAGCCGGGTTCGATCAAGCCGCACACCCACTTCACCGGTGAGGTCTACGTGCTGTCGAAGGACGAAGGCGGCCGCCACACCCCGTTCTTCAACAACTACCGCCCGCAGTTCTACTTCCGCACCACCGACGTCACCGGCGCCATCCAGCTGCCGGAAGGCAAGGAAATGGTCATGCCGGGTGACAACGTGTCGATCGAAGTCAAGCTGATCGCCCCGATCGCCATGGAAGAAGG
>NZ_JACCPY010000078.1 GCF_013426975.1 Sphaerotilus sulfidivorans | reverse complement strand
CGTGGCCGTGCTCAACCGCTTCAGTCAGATCGGCCGGCCGCAGACCGTGCCGGTGGGTGCCGTGGCATGAGTCCGTCCGGGGTTGGGGTCAGGGCGTCTGCTCGTGGATTTGTGCAACAGAGCCGGCTGGGAGCTAAATACTCCCGGCTACCCGATTAGGTATCACAGGCCGCGCTCGGCATGGGTTTCCAGCAGGAACGTAGCAAGCGTTGACGCTGCTCCAACTGCCAGACGCGCATGACGGGGGCCGAGGCCACGTGCGGCGCCGGCTTTGCCGTGCCCTGTACCGTACAGATTGCGTAGCTCGCCAAGACCTTGAGCGACATTCCCGAGGTTGCTCAAGAGGCGGCGTACTGTCTCCGCGCCTTTTGCCGCGCTTGGCACGGACTCTGGCACCAGGCCTAGGGCCTTTCGTACCTCTTTGACAAGAACCCCGATATCCGCGTCATCCGGCACTGGGATAACGCGCTGCTCCAGGATGGTCTTGCACACCGTTTCGACCAACTCCTTTGCGGTCCCGATGGCAAGGGCGGGATCGTTGTCGATTGCTGTCTGAATGCGCGCGATCTGTCTCTGGAGT
Organism: Sphaerotilus sulfidivorans; assembly: GCF_013426975.1. Lineage (GTDB taxonomy): Bacteria > Pseudomonadota > Gammaproteobacteria > Burkholderiales > Burkholderiaceae_C > Sphaerotilus > Sphaerotilus sulfidivorans. The sequence continues at coordinate 630 of NZ_JACCPY010000078.1, read as the reverse complement.
TCCGGAACATCCAAGGCTCCCGCTGCGACAGCGATGTTCTCCAGTGACGCTTTGCTCCCGACTCGACTGAGGCGGCCTGCGGCATAGGAGAAGCCATCTCTTTCGATCCACCGTTGAAGTGATGCGAAGGTCTTCGCGGCGTCCTCGTCTTTCGCGTCTGCTCTGTCTTCGAGATGGGTGAGGACGTTTTCGTAGACAGTGATGAACTTTCGTACATCCGACCACGAGTTCCAGTTGATCGTCTTGTAGTACTGCTCAACGAGCGTGCGTCGCTGTCCACCTACGCCGGGCTCGTGCTGAAGGTCGCTGGAGATGTCCGCCGCGTCAAACTCATCCGAGATGATGCTGAGACTGGTACCGACGAAGTACTCACGCAGTTCTGTGCGTGTCTTGCGGCTGACGATGTCGGCGGGCATGCAAGCGGAGGTTGTTTGTGATGCCTAACGAATGAAAGGGCCATCCCCTCGCACCGCGCCCGGCACAGAGGATTCTGCCAATAGGCGCAGCGCTTGCCCAGCGCGCACCATGGGGCGGCAAAAGCTCAACCCGCGGCTGCGGGCCGCAAGGAGATGACCATGACGGTGGTGTTTCTCGGGATCGATCTGGCCAAGAATGTCTTCGCGCTGCACG
>NZ_JACCPY010000007.1 GCF_013426975.1 Sphaerotilus sulfidivorans | reverse complement strand
AGTTCTACTTCCGCACCACCGACGTCACCGGCGCCATCCAGCTGCCGGAAGGCAAGGAAATGGTCATGCCGGGTGACAACGTGTCGATCGAAGTCAAGCTGATCGCCCCGATCGCCATGGAAGAAGGCCTGCGCTTCGCCATCCGCGAAGGCGGCCGCACCGTCGGCGCCGGCGTGGTTGCCAAGATCATCGCTTAATCTTGTGTGACGGGACGGCCTCGCGGCCGTCCTTTCCCTGCCCGCGGCTGACTCCACGGCACCCGCCGCCAGCCGCATCGCTCTTTACGAAGGAAAAGTCATGCAGAAGCAAAAGATCCGCATCCGCCTGAAGGCATTCGATTACAAGCTGATCGACCAGTCGGCCCTGGAAATCGTCGATACCGCCAAGCGCACCGGCGCGATCGTCAAGGGCCCGGTGCCCCTGCCGACCCGCATGCAGCGTTTCGACATCCTGCGTTCGCCGCACGTCAACAAGACCTCGCGCGACCAGTTCGAGATCCGCACGCACCAGCGCCTGATGGACATCATCGACCCGACCGACAAGACGGTCGACGCGCTGATGAAGCTCGACCTGCCGGCTGGCGTCGACGTCGAGATCAAGCTGCAGTGATCGTGCCCGTCACCGGATCGTCCGCGCCGCGGATGACCCGCTGATGACACGCCCTGCCAGGAAAGCGACCTTCGGGTCGCTTTTTTTCATGTCTGCGCAGCCAGCGCATCGACCAGCAGCTGCCTCAGCCAGCGCAAGGCCGGATCGGCATGCTGACGCGGATGCCATGCCGCATGCAGCGACAACAGCGGTGACGCAAAGGGCAGCTCGAATGGCTCCAGCGTCGCGGCATGACGCTCGGCCAGACGGCTCGGCAAGGTCGCCACATGATCGGTCACCCGCACGATCTCCGGCAGCAGCGTGAAATGCTGGACCGACAGCGCGATCTCGCGCCGACGCCCCAGCTCGGCCAGATACGCATCCAGCAGCCCGATGTGGCTGCCGCCGGTGGCGCTGACCACCACATGGGTCAGCCGGCAGTAGGTCTCGGGATCCAGCGGCCCGCTGCCCCGCGGGTGCCCGCGCCGCTGCACCAGCACGAAGCGCTCGGTCAGCAGCTGGCGTGATCGCATCGCGCCCGGAACACGGTCGGCGGCGCCGATCAGCAGATCGATGTCACCCCGCTCGAGCTGCGCGATCGCATCGGGCGCATCGGGCGCGCGCAGTGCCAGTCGCACGCCCGGCCCGGCCTGCCGGGCCATCGCCTCGATCAGCGGCAGCCCGACGATCACCGAGGCATTGTCGGTCTCGGCCACCTGGAAGACGCGCTCGTCACGGTGCGGATCGAAATCCGGACGCTGACGCACCAGCTGCTCCAGCCCGCGCAGCGCCTCATGGAGCGGCTCGACCAGGGCCTGTGCACGCGGCGTGGCCGCCATGCCGCGCCCGCCCGGCGCCGGCACCAGCAGCGGATCGTCGAACAGCCGTCTCAGCCGCGCCAGCTGCGCGGACAGCGCCGGCTGCCCCACATGCAGACGCTGCGCCGCCCGGGTCACATTGCCCTCGTCCAGCAGCACCGACAGCGAGACCAGCAGGTTCAGGTCCACCCCTTTCAGATCGATCACACCGATACCTCCTAGACAGGCAAACGATTTCCAATATACGTCAGCACGGCGGAGACTCCGTGCCATCATGGGTCACGCCGTTTCCGCTCGACATGCCCGCCTGCTGCTGCCGGCCCTGGGCGCAAGCTACTTCCTCTTCGGCACCGCCTCGCTGGCGGTGATCGGCCTGCTGGAGGCGATGGCCAGCGCCTGGCAGGTCACGCCGGCACGCATCGCCGAGCTGGTCGCGGTGCATTCGCTGACCTTTGCGGTGGCAGCACCGCTGCTGCAGGTTCTTTTCGGTCACCGGCCTCGCCGCGAGCTGATCAGCGGGGGCCTGCTGCTGCTGGGCCTCGGCGCCCTGGCCACGGTCATGGCGCCGGACTGGAGCGCAGGCCTGGCCGCCCGCGTGCTGATGGCGCTGGGAGCTGCCGCCATCGGACCGGCTGCCTCCGCCCAGGGCGCGGCCCTGGTGGAACCCTCGCGCCAAGCCAGTGCACTGGCCACCATCTTCGCCGGCATGACGCTGGCCATCGTGCTGGGCACGCCGCTGGCGGCCTGGCTGGGCCATGTCGGCTCGTGGCGGACGGTCTTCATGCTGCTGGCGATCGGCTCGCCGCTGCTGGGCCTCATGCTGTGGCGCGCGCTGGATGAGGGCACGGCAGGCCCGCGCATTGCCGGCTCGGGCTTCCTGAGCGTACTCGAGCGCCCGGCCACCGCGTGGGCGCTGCTGATGATGCTGCTGCTGATGGCAGGCCAGTTCTGCGCCTACACCCTGCTGGTGCCAATGATGATCCAGCGTTTCGGTCTGGCCCGCGGCGACATGACGCCCCTGCTGATGCTGTTCGGACTGGGCGGCGTGATCGGCAATCTGCTGGCCGGGCGCTTCGGCAGCCGCCTCGGCCCGGTGCGCTTGATTCGCTTCTCGATGCTGGGCCTGACGCTCGCCTTTGCCGGCCTGATGCTGGCACCCGCCCTGCCTCTGCCCGGCGTGCTGCTGATGATGCTGTGGTCGGTCTGCGGCCTGCTGTTCGCCGCACCCCAGCAGCAGCGCCTGATCCAGCTGGTGCCGCCTGCATTGCGCAGCCTGGCCTTGGCGGCCAATGCCTCGGCGATGTATCTGGGCATGTCGCTGGGCGCCTGGTCCGGCGCGCGGCTCTACGGGCTGGCGGGCGTGGAGACACTGATTCCCGCCTCGCTGCTGCTGACGCTGCTGGGGGCGCTGGCGCTGCAGCGCTCGCACCAGGCTCAGCGCGCCGAAGAACGGCTCATGCGCTCCGGCATCGGCAGCGGCACGGGCGCCGGCAGCGTCCCGAAGGTCTGGGTCCAGTAGTGGCCATAGGGGCTGCCGGGCAGGCTGACCAGGCTGATGCCGGTGCCTCGCCATTCCGGTCTCAGGATGTTGGCGCGATGCACGTCGCTGCGCATCCAGCCCTCGACCACCGCACCGGCACTGTCCTGCCCTGCAGCGATGTTCTCGGCGATGCGCTGCGCCCGCGGGTAATGGGCCTGAATGCGTTCGGACCAGCGCCCGCCGTCGCAGTCGTCATGCTGGAAACAGCGCGAGACCGCCATGTCGGTCGAATGATGCGCCGCCGCCCGCTGCAGGCGCGGATCGGGCTCCAGCACCGACAGGCCGTGCTGCGCCCGGATCTGGTTGATCTGCGCCAGCACCTTCCGCTCAAGATCCGACATCGAAGCCGCCGCGTGCGCACTGCCGCACCCGCCTGAAAGCGCCAGCAGCAGCGCCGCCCAGAACAGAGCGCCCCCGAAAAAACCGCTCGGCCGCCCGTGCGTTTTGAACATGATCTCCTCCATGACGATCGAGAATCACGATCGTGGAGGGGTACTGACGGGTCACCACTCCCGCATCCGCGGGGCACGCCGTGCGCGGAGAGTCAGTCCGTGACCGGTCTGGCAGGCAGCCAGTGCCTCAGGGCGGCATCGCGCCAGAACATCACTTCGCCGTAGAAATAGATCCAGACGCAGTTGCTGCAGCCGCGGCCGCAGCAGCTCACCGGGCTCTGCGGCGCCGACGGGAGCACATCGGCCACCGCATGGCGCTGCGCGCGGGCCATCACCTCCGCGATCAGCGCCTCGGCCTCGATCTTCAAGGCCGGCTGGATCCGGGCCAGAGCCTCGTCGTCCAGCCCGCTGTAGTCGGGCGGTGTCATCGCGGGCCAGAGCATGCATGGCCCTCAGGCCGCCCAGCGCAGCAGCGCCTCGTCGCGCCAGTAGCCCAGCTCGCTGTAGAAGCCGTCCCAGACGCAGCCGATGCAGCCGTTGCCGCAGCAGTTGTCAGGCTCGACCGGCGGTGTGGACAGCTCGATCCCTTCGGATTGCGCACGGGCGATGACCGCACTGACCAGCGCACGCGCCTCGCCAGGATCGGTAGGGTTCCAGGATTGGAGAACAAGGTCGCTCATCATGATGGGGTGGCTTTCTAGCACAACTCCTCTCGCCGCGAGTCTGACCGGCTGGAGCCGCACTATTCGGAGCCTGTGCGCCCAGCACATCGGGTCCAATTCGTCCTGGACGATTGCCCCCATGCTGCACGCACAATCCCGGATGTTCACGACTTCACGCACCTCCGACATGAGCCAGCCTGCGTCCGACACCCCGCCCGTCTTCCTGCAGACCATCCTGTTCACCGACAGCGACGGGCGTGCCCGCTTCCGCGAGCAGGCGATCGCGCTGGACCAGGGCAAGCCTGCCGCACGGCTGTCGTCACCCCTGCCCGCACGCGAGCTGCAGCTGCGCGAAAGTCCGCCAGGATTTCGCAGCGACTTTCACTGCACCGGCGAGCCGCAGTGGGTCTTCATCCTGTCGGGCCAGATGGAGATCGGGCTGCAGGATGGGAGCTCGCGCATCTTCAGCGCCGGACAGCATTTCTATTCGGCCGATGTGCTGCCCGCAGGCGCGGTGTTCGATCCTGCGGTGCACGGTCACTGGAGTCGCCAGCTCGGCAACGAGCCGCTGCGCACGCTCTTCGTGCGCGGCTGATTCCCATCCTTGTTCTCCACGGAGTCCCAGGTCTTCGCATGTCACACCTTGTCGAGCACATGGCCCAACTGGCCGGGCAGCGCGACCCGGCCGCGCTCGACAGCTGTTTCGTCGACCTGTTCGCTGAACTCCTCGCTCCGCTGCGGCTGCGCGTGCTGCGCAGCCATGCCGCAGAACAGCGCAAGTGGTATGTGACCCGCCACCACGGCCAGTTCGATCAGCTGGCCCCGGACGAGCCACTTGCCGCAGAAGAAGAGCCGCTGCTGCTGCACTGCATCACCTTGAGCGAACCCGTGCTGCTGCCGGTGTGTGCGCAGCAGGGCAGCATCCGCACGCTGGTGCCGCTGACCGGCGACAGCGACGAGATCGCGGTGGTGGAAATCACCACCAGCACGGTCATCAGCAAGGAACTTCTGCGGACCGTGAATGCGATCCAGCGTTTCAGCATGCACCTGCACGCGCTGCTGGACGAGAACGAACGCGATTCGTTGACCCGGCTGCTCAACCGCAAGTCCTTCGACGAGACCTTCGTTCGTGCCGCACTGAATCTCGATGCAGGCAGCACCTCGGCCGCCGAGGGCATGGAGCGCCGCCGCCAGGGCACGGAAGGTGGCCACTGGCTCGGCGTCATCGACATCGACCACTTCAAGCGCGTCAATGATGTTCACGGCCACCTGATCGGTGACGAGGTGCTGATCCTGGTCGCCCAATTGATGAAGAGCACCTTCCGCGCCAGCGACAGACTCTACCGCTTCGGCGGCGAGGAGTTCGTGGTGCTGCTGCGCTGCAGCGATGCCCAAGGCGCAGAGGCCGCGTTCGAGCGCTTTCGGGACAAGGTCGAGAAGACACCGTTTCCGCGGGTGGAGCACCTGACGGTCAGCATCGGATTCACCGCCATCGATGCCTGCGACACCCCGGGCAGCGCCTTCGAGCGGGCGGACCAGTCGGTCTATCACGCCAAGGAAAATGGCCGCAATCTGGCGCTGTCGTACGAGACCCTGACCGCCTGCGGCCTGCTCCAGGCCAAGAATCAGGACGGCGGTGTCGAATTCTTCTGAAGAGGAAATAAAAAAGCCGATTCGAATTTGATCGAATCGGCTTTTTTTGACTTGGTTGCGGGGGCCGGATTTGAACCGACGACCTTTGGGTTATGAGCCCAACGAGCTACCAGACTGCTCCACCCCGCGACTGAAATCGCTTCGAAAGACAGCAACTTTTGGCTTGTCTTTCACGTCATCAGGTTTCTGGCGAATATCCTGACCACGACTGAATCTGGTTGCGGGGGCCGGATTTGAACCGACGACCTTTGGGTTATGAGCCCAACGAGCTACCAGACTGCTCCACCCCGCGACTGAAGAATCAGATTCTAAACCTTTAGACGCCGCCGCGGCAAGAGTTTTCGAAAAGAAAATCTTTGCCCAGCGGCATCAGGCCGATCACTCGGCCGCTTGCTCGGCCGGAGCAGCCGCGTCCACATCAGGACGGTCGACCAGCTCGACGAAGGCCATCGGCGCGTTGTCGCCGACGCGGAAACCCATCTTCAGGATGCGGGTGTAGCCGCCCGGACGGGTCTGGAAACGCGGGCCCAGCACGTTGAACAGCTTGACGACGTTGTCGCGGTTGCGCAGACGGTCGAAAGCCAGGCGCTTGTTGGCCAGCGTCGGCTCCTTGGCCAGGGTGATCAGCGGCTCGACGACGCGACGCAGTTCCTTGGCCTTGGGCACGGTGGTCTTGATGGCCTCATGCTCGATCAGCGAGTTGGCCATGTTGCGCAGCATCGCCAGACGGTGCGACGAGGTGCGGTTGAGCTTGCGGAGGCCGTTGCCGTGACGCATGGTGAAGTCCTTTCGTTGAATTAATGCCGATGGCCGGATCAGGTACCACCGGGGGACCGGGCGGCCGCCGGAACGGCTCGCCCGAATGAGTCCGGGTCAGCGCTGGATCAGCGCTTGTCCAGACCTTGCGGCGGCCAGTTCTCCAGGCGCGCGCCGAGGGTCAGACCACGGGAAGCCAGGACTTCCTTGATCTCGTTGAGCGACTTGCGACCCAGGTTCGGGGTCTTCAGCAGCTCGGTCTCGGTGCGCTGGATCAGGTCGCCGATGTAATAGATGTTCTCGGCCTTCAGGCAGTTGGCCGAGCGCACGGTGAGCTCGAGCTCGTCGACCGGACGCAGCAGGATCGGGTCGAAGTGCTGGGCACGCGGCGCCGGCTCGACGATGCCGGCCAGATCGTTGCCTTCCAGCTGCGCGAACACCGCCAGCTGCTCGACGAGGATCTTGGCCGAGGCACGCACGGCCTCTTCCGGGGAGATCGCACCGTTGGTCTCGATCTCCATCACCAGCTTGTCCAGATCGGTGCGCTGCTCGACGCGGGCGCTCTCGACCGTGTAGCTGACACGCTTGACCGGCGAGAACGAGGCATCCAGCACGATGCGGCCGATCGACTTGGTCGGCTCGTCCGCGTAGCGGCGCATCGTGCCCGGCACATAGCCGCGGCCCTTCTCGACCTTGATCTGCATGTCGAGCTTGCCACCCTGGGCCAGGTGAGCGATCACCAGATCCGGGTTGATGATCTCGACGTCATGCGGCGTCTGGATGTCGCGCGCGGTGACCGGGCCTTCGCCTTCCTTGCGCAGGACCAGCGTGACCTCGTCGCGGTTGTGCAGACGGAACACCACGCCCTTCAGGTTGAGCATGATGTGGACCACGTCTTCCTGAACGCCATCCACCGTCGAGTACTCGTGCAGCACGCCGGCGATCGTCACTTCGGTGGGCGCATAGCCGACCATCGACGACAGCAGCACGCGGCGCAGCGCGTTGCCCAGGGTGTGACCATAGCCACGCTCGAACGGCTCCAGTGTCACCTTCGCACGGTGACCGCCCAGCGGTTCGACGTTGATGGCCTTGGGCTTCAGCAGATTGGTTTGCATTCAAAGTTCCTGTCAATACCCTCGGCTCGTTACACCGATAAGGCTGATGGACCCACCGGGCATTGAAAAGCCTCCGTGCGCCCGGGACGCAAGGAGGCCGATGACGCCTGCGGCACGACCGCAAGCGCCCTCTCGCACATCAGCGCGAGTACAGTTCGACGATCAGCGATTCGTTGATCTCGGCACCGAACTCGTCGCGGTCCGGCGACTTCTTGAAGGTGCCTTCCATCTTGGCGATGTCGACGGCAACCCAGCCCGGCAGGCCGATCGAGTCCGCCAGCTTCAGCGCGTCAGCGATGCGCAGCTGCTTCTTGGCCTTCTCGCGCACGGCGACGACATCACCGGCCTTGACCATGAACGACGGGATGTTGACGACCTGGCCGTTGACGGTGATCGACTTGTGCGAGACCAGCTGGCGGGCTTCCGCGCGGGTCGAGCCGAAGCCCATGCGATAGACGACGTTGTCCAGACGCGATTCCAGCAGCGACAGCAGCGTGGCGCCGGTGTTGCCCTTGCGGCGCTCGGCCTCGGCGAAGTAGCGGCGGAACTGCTTCTCCAGCACGCCGTACATGCGCTTGACCTTCTGCTTCTCGCGCAGCTGCAGGCCGTAGTCGGAGGTGCGGCTGCCCGAGGTGCGGCCGTGCTGGCCCGGCTTGGTGTCGAACTTGGCCTTGTCGCTGATCGAGCGGCGGGCGCTCTTCAGGAACAGGTCGGTGCCTTCACGGCGGGAAAGTTTGGCCTTCGGGCCGAGATAACGTGCCACGGACGGTGTCCTTGTGAGAATGTCTGACGCACGCGGATCGTGCGCGAGTCATGTGCGCGCCAGGCGCCATGACGGTGGTCTTCAGGGATGAGAGGAGCCGCACAGCGCGGCTCTTCAACGAGATTGCCGGCGAGCACGCTATGGCGCTCGCCGGCGAACCTGCGATTATAAGGCAATCCGATGCCGTGACTGCAAGAGTCACGCACACCTCATGCAGGCAGCCTCAGATGCGGCGACGCTTCTGCGGACGGCAGCCGTTGTGCGGGACCGGCGTCACGTCGGAGATCGACGCGATGCGGATGCCCAGCGAGGCCAGCGCGCGAACCGACGACTCGCGACCCGGGCCCGGGCCCTTGATCTTGACGTCCAGGTTCTTGATGCCCTGTTCCTGAGCAGCACGACCGGCGACTTCGGCTGCGACCTGGGCGGCGAACGGGGTCGACTTGCGCGAACCCTTGAAGCCCTGGCCACCGCTCGATGCCCACGACAGGGCGTTGCCCTGGCGATCGGTGATCGTGATGATGGTGTTGTTGAACGATGCGTGCACGTGCGCGACGCCATCCGCAACGTTCTTGCGGACCTTCTTGCTCACGCGGCGAGCAGCGTTGTTGACGGGTGCTTTTGCCATGACTCGAGTCTTTCCAGCGCGACGAAGTGGCGCTTACTTCTTCAGCGCAGCAGCGCCCTTCTTCGGACCCTTGCGGGTACGGGCGTTGGTGCGGGTGCGCTGACCGCGCATCGGCAGACCGCGACGGTGGCGGAAGCCACGGTAGCAGCCCAGATCCATCAGGCGCTTGATGTTGATCGAGATCTCGCGGCGCAGGTCGCCCTCGATCGTCATGCGACCGACTTCTTCGCGGATCTTTTCAAGATCACCGTCCGTCAGGTCCTTGACCTTCTTGTCGAACGGGATGCCGCAGGTCGTGCAGATCTGTTGCGCGGTGGTGCGGCCGATGCCGTAGATCGCGGTCAGACCGATCTCGGCGTGCTTGTGCGGCGGAATGTTGATACCAGCAATACGTGCCATGTGCGTCCTCTAAACGGTTGCAGCAGTCGAGCGAGAAACTCAGCCCTGGCGCTGCTTGTGGCGCGGATCGGTGCAGATCACGCGGACCACACCCTTGCGACGGATGATCTTGCAATTGCGGCAGATCGTCTTGACGGATGCCGAGACTTTCATGGTCTTCTCCTTGATCGGCGGCTTGCGCTTCTCTTCCGGACTGTGTTGATGGATTCGCTCACTTCGCCCGGAAAACGATGCGAGCACGACTCAGGTCGTAGGGGGTCAGTTCAACGGTCACCTTGTCACCGGGCAGGATGCGGATGTAGTGCATGCGCATCTTCCCGGAGATGTGCCCCAGCACCACATGGCCGTTTTCCAGCTTGACCCGGAAGGTGGCGTTGGGGAGGTTCTCTATGACCTCCCCCTGCATCTGGATAACGTCGTCTTTGGCCATCTCGTCGGCTCACCACGTTGACTCTGACGTTGCTCTCCGAATGGATGTCTTTCCTGGTCCGTGATGTCCTCAGCCTGCCTTGAAGCTCGACTTCTTCAGAAGAGCCTCGTACTGCTGCGACATCACGTACGACTGCACCTGCGCCCAGAAGTCCATCGTGACGACCACGATGATCAGCAGCGAAGTGCCACCGAAGTAGAACGGCACGTTGTACTTCAGGACCAGGAACTCGGGCAGCAGACACACCAGCGTGATGTAGACCGCGCCACCCAGCGTCAGACGAGCAAGGATCTTGTCGATGTAGCGTGCGGTCTGGTCACCCGGACGGATGCCCGGAATGAACGCGCCACTCTTCTTCAGATTGTCAGCAGTCTCGCGGCTGTTGAACACGAGCGCCGTGTAGAAGAAGCAGAAGAACACGATCATCGCTGCGTACAGCAGCACATAGATCGGCTGACCTGGCGACAGTGCCGCAGACACATCCTTCAGCCAGCTCATGCTTTCGCTGGTGGCGAACCAGCCAACGACCGTGGCGGGCAGAAGAATGATCGACGAGGCGAAGATCGGCGGGATCACGCCGGCCATGTTGACCTTCAGCGGCAGGTGCGACGACTGGCCACCATAGACCTTGTTGCCGACCTGGCGCTTGGCGTAGTTGACCAGGATCTTGCGCTGAGCCCGCTCGACGAAGACCACCACATAGGTCACGGCGATCACGATCGCGATGATCAGCAGCGATACGATGATGCTCATCGCGCCGGTGTTGACCAGGTTGATCAGGCCGCCGATCGCGCTGGGCAGGCCCGCCGCGATACCCGCGAAGATCAGGATCGAGATGCCGTTGCCCAGACCCCGCTCGGTGATCTGCTCACCCAGCCACATCAGGAACATCGTGCCAGCCGTCAGACTGACCACTGCCGTGATGCGGAACATCGGACCCGGATCGATCACCAGGCCCGGGGAGCCTTCCAGCGCCACCGCGATGCCGATCGACTGGAACAGAGCCAGCGCCAGGGCACCGTAGCGGGTGTACTGCGTGATCTTGCGACGACCGGCCTCGCCTTCCTTCTTCAGCGCCTCCAGCGTCGGCACCACATAGCCCATGAGCTGCATGATGATCGAGGCCGAGATGTAGGGCATGATGCCCAGCGCGAAGACGGTGAAGCGCGACAGCGCACCGCCGGAGAACATGTTGAACAGGTTCAGTATCCCGCCCTCCTGGCTCTTGAACAGCTGTGCCAGCTGGTCAGGATTGATGCCTGGAACGGGAATATGGGCGCCGATGCGGTAGACCACCAGTGCAAGCAGCAGGAAGACAAGGCGACGACGCAGGTCGCCGAACTTTCCGCTCTTGGCCAGTTGTGTTGCGTTGGATGCCACTTGGAACCTGTTGCTCGAGTCGAGATGTAGCCGACGTCGTGACCGATCAGGCCGCGATCGATCCGCCTGCCGCCTCGATGGCTGCCTTGGCGCCGGCGGTCGCGCCGATGCCCTTCAGGACAACCTTCTTCGACAGTTCGCCGGACTTGACGACCTTGACGTTCAGTGCACGCACGCTCACCAGACCGGCGTTCTTCAGGACGGCCAGATCGATTTCCTCGACCGACAGATCCTGCAGCTGAGCCAGGGTGACTTCGTCATTGAACTTCAGCAGGTGCGACTTGAAGCCACGCTTGGGCAGGCGACGCTGCAGCGGCATCTGACCGCCTTCGAAGCCGACCTTGTGGTAGCCGCCTGCACGAGACTTCTGACCCTTGTGACCACGACCGGCGGTCTTGCCCAGACCGGAACCGATGCCGCGACCGACGCGGCGCTTGGCGTGCTTGGCGCCTTCTGCCGGCTTGATCGAATTGAGTTCCATGATTAGAGCACCTTCACCAGGTACGAAATCTTGTTGATCATGCCGCGCACCGCCGGGGTGTCTTCCAGCACGGACTCGCTGTTGAGCTTGCGCAGACCCAGGCCGCGGACCGTGGCACGGTGCGAAGCGCGGGTGCTGATCGGGCTCTTGACCAGCTTGACCTTGACGGTCTTCTTGTCGGTATTTTCAGACATGGTGTCTTTCCTTGCCGATCGACGCTTCAGTTGAAGATCTCTTCGATCGTCTTGCCACGCTTGGCGGCCACCTCGGAGGCGGTCGTCATGCGCGACAGGGCGTCGAAGGTCGCACGAACCATGTTGTACGGGTTCGACGAACCCAGGCTCTTGGCGACGACATCGGTGATGCCCATGACTTCGAAGACCGCGCGCATCGGACCGCCGGCGATGATACCGGTACCGGCAGGAGCCGGTGCCAGCAGCACCTTGGCAGCGCCATGCTCACCGGTCGCGTTGTGCGGCACGGTGCCATTGCGCAGCGGGACCTTGACCATGTTGCGACGAGCAGACTCCATCGCCTTCTGGACCGAGGCCGGCACTTCGCGCGCCTTGCCCTTGCCCATGCCGACGCGACCGTCGCCATCGCCGACCACCGTCAGCGCAGCAAACGCCATGATCCGACCGCCCTTGACCACCTTGGTCACGCGGTTCACCTGGATCATCTTCTCGCGCATGCCGTCGTCGCGACCCTCGTCCGCAACCTTCGGTTGAAACTTAGCCATTTCGTGTTCCTTCGTGTGCGAGCCGGGGCGTCAGAACTGCAGACCCGCTTCGCGGGCCGCCTCGGCCAGCGCCTTGACGCGGCCGTGATAGGCGAAACCGGAACGGTCGAATGCAACCTTCTCGATGCCGGCGGCCTTGGCCTTCTCGGCGATGCGCTTGCCGATCAGCGTGGCTGCATCGACATTGCCACCCTTGCCGGCGGCGCCCAGCTGCTCGCGCACGTCCTTCTCGGCGGTCGAGGCGCTGACGAGCACCTTCGAGCCGTCTTCGGAGACGACGCTGGCGTAGATGTGCAGATTCGAGCGGAAGACGGTCAGACGGGCCACGCGCTGCAGGGCAATGCGGGCACGGGTCTGACGGGAGCGGCGCAGGCGCTGTTCTTTCTTGTTCAACATGGTGCGGCTCCTTACTTCTTCTTCGTCTCTTTCAGGGTGACCTTCTCATCCGAATAACGGATGCCCTTGCCCTTGTAGGGCTCGGGGGGACGGAAGGCACGCACTTCAGCGGCGAGCTGGCCGACGACCTGACGGTCTGCACCCTTGATCAGGATTTCGGTCGGCGTCGGGCACTCGACCTTGATGCCTTCCGGCATTTCCTTGACCACCGGATGCGAGAAACCGATCTGCAGGTTCAGCTTCTGGCCTTGAGCCTGGGCACGGAAGCCCACGCCCACCAGGTTCAGCTTGCGCTCGAAGCCCTTGCTGACACCCTCGACCATGTTGTTGACCAGGGCACGCACGGTGCCGGACATGGCGTTGGCTTCAGCGGATTCATCCGCCGGAGCAAACGACAGCTTGCCGGACTCGTTGCTCACCTTGACCAGGCGATGGGCCGGACGCACCAGCGTGCCCTTGGCACCCTTGACGCTGATCTGGTCCTCGGTGATCGCCACATCCACGCCTTGCGGGATGGCGATCGGCATTTTTCCAACGCGGGACATTGTGTGTGTCTCCTGCGGTTAGGCGACGTAGCAGAGCACTTCGCCGCCGATGCCGGCAGCGCGCGCCTTGCGGTCGGTCATCACGCCCTTCGGCGTGGTGACGATGGCCACACCCAGACCGTTCTGGACCTGGGGAATGTCGTGACGGCCCTTGTAGATGCGCAGACCGGGACGGCTCACGCGCTCGATGCGCTCGATGACCGGACGACCAGCGTAATACTTCAGCGAGATCTCGAGCTGCGACTTGCCGCTCTCGGTCTTCACCTGGAAACCATCGATGTAACCCTCGTCCTTCAGGACCTGCGCAATCGCGGTCTTCAGCTTGGACGACGGCATCGCGACGCTGGTCTTCTCGACCATCTGAGCGTTGCGGATGCGGGTCAGCATGTCGGCGATCGGATCACTCATGCTCATGGAATAACTCCTGTTCGTGCCCTGGGGCCGGCTTACCAGCTCGCCTTGACGACACCGGGGATGTCGCCACGGAAGGCCAGTTCACGAATCTTGTTGCGCGCCAGACCGAACTTGCGGAAGGTGCCACGCGGACGACCGGTGATCTCGCAGCGGCTGCGCAGACGGGTCGGGTTGGCATTGCGCGGCAGCTTCTGCAGCGCCAGGCGAGCCATGTAACGCTCTTCTTCCGACTTGCTCTGGTCGTCGATGATCGCCTTCAGTTCAGCGAACTTCTTGGCGTACTTGGCGACCAGCTTCTCGCGCTTTTCTTCGCGCTGGATGAGGGCAACTTTTGCCATGGTGAGCCTCGGCCTCAGTTCTTGAACGGGAAGCGGAAGGCAGCCAGCAGCGCCTTGCACTCGTCGTCGGTCGTCGCGGTCGTCGTGATGCTGATGTTCAGACCACGCAGAGCATCCACCTTGTCGTACTCGATTTCCGGGAAGATGATCTGTTCCTTGACGCCGATGTTGTAGTTGCCGCGACCGTCGAACGAACGGCCCGAGATACCACGGAAGTCGCGAACGCGCGGCAGCGCGATCGTGACGAAGCGATCCAGGAATTCGTACATGCGCACGCCGCGCAGGGTCACCATGCAGCCGATGGGCACGTTCTCGCGGATCTTGAAACCCGCGATCGCCTTGCGCGACTTGGTGACGACCGGCTTCTGGCCAGCGATCTTGGTCAGATCGCCGACGGCGTGGTCCATGACCTTCTTGTCCGACACGGCTTCCGAGACACCCATGTTCAGGGTGATCTTGGTCAGGCGTGGCACTTCCATGACCGACTTGTAGCCAAACTTGGCCATCAGATCGGCGACGACCTTCTCGCGATAGAAGGTCTGCAGACGAGCTTGCTGTTGAGACATGTCTTCTCTACCCCGCCTCAGGCCTTGATCTCTTCGCCGCTGGACTTGAAGACGCGCACTTTCTTGCCGTCGTCAAGCAGCTTGATGCCCACGCGGTCGGCCTTGCCGGTCGCGGGGTTGAAGATCGCCACATTGGATTGGTGGATCGGCATGGTCTTGTCGACGATGCCACCGGTCGTGCCCTTCAGCGGGTTCGGGCGCACATGCTTCTTGACGACGTTGACGCCATCGACCACCAGGTGGTCGGCATCGACGCGCAGAGAAACCGTACCGCGCTTGCCCTTGTCGCGACCGGTCAGCACGATGACCTCGTCGCCCTTGCGAATCTTGTTCATGGCCAGTCCTTCGCGGTCGGCTTAGAGCACTTCCGGAGCCAGCGACACGATCTTCATGAAGCGCTCGGTACGCAGTTCACGCGTCACCGGGCCGAAGATGCGGGTGCCGATCGGCTCCAACTTGGCATTGAGCAGCACGGCTGCATTGCCATCGAACTTGACGAGCGAGCCGTCCTGACGACGCACGCCCTTGGCGGTGCGCACGACGACGGCGTTGTAGACCTCGCCCTTTTTGACACGACCACGCGGGGCCGCATCCTTGATGCTGACCTTGATCACGTCGCCGATGCCGGCATAACGACGCTTCGAGCCGCCGAGCACCTTGATGCACATGACGGACTTCGCACCGGTGTTGTCCGCGACGTCGAGTCGCGATTGCATTTGGATCATGTGGAATCCCCAACTTATCCCGCGCTAACAGCCCCACTCGGCCACCGCTCGCGGTCAGTCTTGGGCCCGTCACAGCCTCTCGACGTCTCCATCGAGGTTCTGCGTTTGGGGCGAAACCAGATTGCGCCACGTACGGCTAGGCACGCGCGCAAGCCAGAAGAATCACGGAGTATGCCGCCATTTCGGACTCATGTCAACAAGCCCGGTCCAGCCGACGCCAGGGCGGCGATGCCGGCGCTCAGGTGTACACCTCAGCGTCAGGATCGGTGGCCTCCAGCTCGTAGCTGGCCGCCAGCATCGCCAGCCGCCCGACGACGCCATACATGTAGAAGCGGTTCGGCGCGCTGGCGCCCGGCTTGGCGCCGGCACGCGCCATGTGACCCGACTCCGCGAAGGCCAGCGGCACGAACTGCGCGCCCGGCGAGTTCAGGTTCTCGTCGATGCCCCGGTCGGCGTGCACCCGGTAGAAGCCGCCCACCACATAGCGGTCGAGCATGTACACCACCGGTTCGGCCACCGCCTCGTTGATGCGCTCGCAGGTCGGCACGCCCTCCTGGATGATCACCTCGGTGACCTCCTGGCCGTCCTTGATGACGCTCATCTTGTTGCGCGTGCGGCGGTTGATCTCCTCGAGCTGCTTGGCATCGCGCACCGTCATGATGCCCATGCCGTAGGTGCCGTTGTCGGCCTTGACGATCACGAAGGGCTTCTCGTTGATGCCGTACTCCTTGTACTTGCGACGGATCTTGCCCAGCAGCGCGTCGACATTGGTCTGCACGCATTCGATGCCGCTGCCCTCGCCGAAGTTGACCTCGCCGCAGCGGGTGTACATCGGGTTGATCAGCCACGGATCCATGCCCATCAGCTTGGAGAACTTCTTGGCCACTTCCTCATAGGCCTGGAAGTGGTTCGTCTTGCGACGCACCGCCCAGCCGGCGTGCAGCGGCGGCAGCAGGTACTGCTCGTGCAGGCCCTCGAGCACCGGCGGGATGCCGGCCGACAGGTCGTTGTTCAGCAGGATGGTGCAGGGATCGAAGTTCTTCAGCCCCAGGCGGCGCTGGCTGCGGATCAGCGGCTCGATGGTCAGCGTGTCGCCGCCGGGCAGCGCCAGCTCGGTCGGCGCGGTGATCTCGGGGTCGAGCGTGCCCAGGCGCACGTTCAGCCCGGCCTGCGTGAAGATCTGCACCAGCCGCGCGACATTGGTCAGATAGAAGCTGTTGCGGGTGTGCTTCTCGGGAATCAGCAGCAGGTTCTTCGCCTCGGGACAGATCTTCTCGATCGCGGCCATCGCCGCCTGCACCGCCAGCGGCAGCATCTCGGACGTCAGGTTGTTCCAGCCGCCCGGAAAGAGATTGGTGTCGACCGGCGCGAGCTTGAAGCCGGCATTGCGCACGTCCACCGAGGTGTAGAGCGGCGGGGTGTGCTCCATCCACTCCAGACGGAACCAGCGCTCGATCGCCGGCACCGAGTCCAGCATGCGCGCTTCCAGTTCGTTGATCGGGCCGTTCAGGGCGGTGACGAGATGGGGAACCATGGTGGACGACCTGCTCAGGAAGAGGAAAGGGAAGGACGGATGAAGGGAATGTCGACGATTCTAGGAAGGTCTGCAGATGCGGGCAGGGGTCCAAAGCAAAAGGGGCCGCCCTGAGGCGGCCCCTTGCGGGTGCGGTCAGCAGACCGGCATCACTTCGAGTAGGCGGTCTCGCCGTGCGAGGTGATGTCCAGGCCCTCGCGCTCGTCGTCTTCCGGCACGCGCAGGCCGATGACCAGGTCGACGATCTTGAAGGCGATCACCGAGACCACCGCCGACCACACGATGGTGATCAGCACGCCCTTGGCCTGGATCCAGACCTGCGAGGCGATCGAGTAGGCGTCCGGGGCGACCATGCCGACGGTGACCCAGTCGGCGACGATGCTCGGGCCGCCCAGGTTCGGCGAGTTGAACACGCCGGTCAGCAGCGCGCCCAGGATGCCGCCCACGCCGTGCACGCCGAACACGTCGAGCGAGTCGTCGGCGCCCAGCATGCGCTTGAGGCCATGCACGCCCCACAGGCAGACGAAGCCGGCGATCAGGCCGATGATCAGCGCACCGACGATGCCGACGTTGCCGGCGGCCGGGGTGATCGCGACCAGACCGGCGACCGCACCGGAGGCGGCACCCAGCATCGAGGCCTTGCCCTTCATCAGGCCTTCGCCCAGGCACCAGGCCAGCACCGCGGCGGCGGTGGCAGCGAAGGTGTTGATGAAGGCCAGCGCGGCGAAGTTGTTGGCCTCCAGGGCCGAGCCGGCGTTGAAGCCGAACCAGCCCACCCACAGCAGCGAGGCACCGACCATCGTCAGCGTCAGCGAGTGCGGCATGAAGGCTTCGCGACCGTAGCCGATGCGCTTGCCGATCATGTAGGAGCCCACCAGACCGGCCACCGCGGCGTTGATGTGCACGACGGTGCCGCCGGCGAAGTCCAGCGCGCCGTGCTGCCAGATCAGGCCGGCCTTGGCGTTCATCGCGTCGACCACGTCCTTCGAGGCATAGGCGTCAGGCCCCATCCAGAACCAGACCATGTGCGCGATCGGCGCATAGCTGAAGGTGAACCACAGCACCATGAACATCAGCACCGCAGAGAACTTCGCGCGCTCGGCGAAGGCGCCGACGATCAGCGCGCAGGTGATGCCCGCGAAGGTCGCCTGGAACGCCGCGAAGACGATCTCGGGAATGTAGACACCCTTGCTGAAGGTGGCCGCCGGCGCGAAGGTGCCGGCGACGTTGTCCCAGACGCCGTTCATGAACAGGCGATCGAAGCCGCCGATGAAGGCATTGCCCTCGGTGAAGGCCAGGCTGTAGCCGTAGACGAACCACAGCACGACGACCAGCGAGAAGGTGACCATCACCTGCATCAGCACCGACAGCATGTTCTTGGCGCGCACCAGGCCGCCGTAGAACAGGGCCAGGCCCGGCACGGCCATCATGATGACCAGCAGGGTGGACAGCATCATCCACGACACGTCGCCCTTGTCGAAGGTCGGTGCCGGTGCGGCGGCGGCAGCCTCGGTGACGGCAGAAGCCGCCTCGGCCACCGCGGAGGCGGCCTCGGCCACGGCAGGCGCGGACGCCGCGGCGTCCTGTGCGAGAGCGAGATCGGTCAGACCCAGGGCGGCCAGCACCAGCGGCAGACCGGCGAGCAGTTTCTTGTTCATTGACATGGTTGTCTCGTCGGGCGGTTGATCAGAGCGCGTCCTTGCCGGTCTCGCCGGTGCGGATGCGCAGAACCTGCTCCAGGGGCGTCACGAAGATCTTGCCGTCACCGATCTTGCCGGTGCGGGCCGCGCCCTCGATCGCCTCGATGACCCGGTCGACGATGCCGTCGTCGACGGCGGCCTCGATCTTGACCTTCGGAAGGAAGTCGACGACGTACTCGGCACCGCGGTACAGCTCGGTGTGACCCTTCTGACGTCCGAAGCCCTTCACCTCGGTGACGGTGATGCCCTGCACGCCGATGTTGCCGAGAGCCTCGCGGACCTCGTCGAGCTTGAAGGGCTTGATGATGGCAGTGACCATCTTCATGGCAGCTCCTGGTTGATCTGACTGACTGGTGATGGAAGTGGCTGGGAGCCCCTGCTGCATCTTCCGTGCCATGCCATGCGCACGCCGACGCGCCATTGATACGCATCAGGACCACGCCCCGGACCGGCCCGCGATGCCACACGAGCCGGCATGTCGACCCATTTCGGTGCCATGGAAATGCACCAAGCTGGTTCCACACCCCCATCGGGGCGAGATGCAGCCCGTGATGCGCTTCGCACAATCCGCACAGGCCCGCGGCCGGTGCACCGTCCGCGCACAGACACCTGCTGCCGCGCACCACCATGTCGCTTGCCATCGTCCACAGCCGCGCCCTGCTCGGGCTGCAGGCCCCCGAAGTCACGGTCGAGGTCCACCTCGCCAACGGCCTGCCCTCGTTCACGCTGGTCGGCCTGGCCGACACCGAGGTCAAGGAAGCACGCGAGCGGGTGCGCGCGGCGATGCAGCACAGCGGGCTGGACTTCCCGCACAACCGGCGCATCACCGTCAATCTCGCGCCGGCCGATCTGCCCAAGGAGGGCGGTCGCTTCGACCTGCCGATCGCGCTGGGCATCCTGGCCGCGGCTGGCCACATCGACGCGGCGGCGCTCGACGGGCTGGAGTTCGCCGGCGAACTCTCGCTGGCGGGCGACCTGCGCCCGGTGCGCGGCGCGCTGCCGATGGCGCTGGCGCTGCAGCGCAGCGGGCGCGGCCGCACCCTGGTGCTGCCGCGGCGCAGCGCCGAGGAGGCTGCGCTGGTCCCCGGCCTGGCGCTGCGCTGCGCCGACCACCTCGACGAGATCGTCGAGGCGCTGCAGCCGGTCGAGCCGGGCGATCCACCCACCCCGGTGCTGCCGCGGCCGCGCCCGGTCGAGGTGCGCGAGGGCGCCGGCCTGCCCGACCTGCAGGACGTGCGCGGCCAGGCCGCGGCCAAGCGCGCGCTCGAGATCGCCGCGGCCGGGCGGCATTCGCTGCTGCTGGTCGGACCGCCCGGCACCGGCAAGTCGATGCTGGCGCAGCGCCTGGCCGGGCTGCTGCCGCCGCTGTCCGAAGAAGAAGCGCTGGAGTCGGCCGCGGTGCTGAGCCTGGCCGGGCGCTTCGAGCCGGCCGACTGGGCGCGGCGGGTGCTGCGCTCGCCGCACCACAGCGCCTCGTCGGTCGCGCTGGTGGGGGGCGGCTCGCCGCCGCGACCCGGCGAGATTTCCCTGGCGCATCATGGCATCCTGTTCCTGGACGAGCTGCCCGAATTCCCGCGCGGCGCGCTCGAGGCGCTGCGCGAGCCGCTCGAGAACGGCCGCATCACCATCTCGCGCGCGGCGCAGCAGGCCGAGTTCCCGGCGCGCTGCCAGCTTGTCGCCGCGATGAACCCTTGTCCCTGCGGCATGCTCGGCTCGACCGCCAAGCCCTGCCGCTGCACGCCCGAGGCGGTGCAGCGCTACCAGAACAAGCTGTCGGGGCCGCTGCTCGACCGCATCGACCTGCGTGTCGAGGTGCTGGCCATCCCGCCCGAGGAGCTGACCGGCGCGCCCGACGGCGAGCCCAGCCGGGCGGTGGCCGAGCGGGTGGCCGAGGCGCGCCGGCGCCAGCAGGCCCGCCAGGGCGGCAGCAATGCCGAGCTGGAAGCCGGCCAGCTCAACGAGCAGGTGCGCGCCGAGCCCGAGGCGACGCGCTTTCTCAACACCGCCGCCAGCCGGCTGGGCTGGTCGGGCCGCAGCCTGCACCGGGTGCTGCGGGTGGCACGCACCATCGCCGATCTGGCCGAGGCCGACACGCTCGGCGTGATCCATGTCGCCGAGGCGATCCAGCTGCGCCGGGCGCTGCCCGGCCGCTGACCCGCACGCACACCGGGCGCCCGAGCGGCGACAATCGCGCCCCATGACGCCGCCCGCCTTTCTCGACAAGCTCTGCCTGCGCCGCGACCTGCCGGCGCGGCTGGCAGCCCTGCCCCGCCCGATGGTCTTCACCAACGGGGTCTTCGACATCCTGCACCGCGGTCATGCGACCTATCTTGCGCAGGCGCGCGCAATGGGCGCCAGCCTGGTGCTCGGGCTCAACAGCGACGCCTCGGCGCGCAAGCTCGGCAAGGGGCCGGACCGCCCGCTCAATGCAGAGGCCGACCGCGCCTGCCTGCTGGCCGCGCTCGAGAGCGTCTCGCTGGTGGTGCTGTTCGACGAGCAGACGCCGTGCGAGCTGCTGACCGAGATCCGTCCTGATCTCTATGTGAAGGGCGGCGACTACGACATCGAGACGCTCGAGGAAACCCGCTTGGTGCGCAGCTGGGGCGGCGACGCCCGCGCGATCTCCTTCGTCGACGGCTACTCGACCACCGCGCTGGTACGGCGCATCCGCGCCTGAGCCGGCCCGGTTCGCCCTTTCTCCTTCTGCTTTTCTTTCCCTTTTGCCCGCCCCATGCCCGCACGCCTGCACATCGAGACCGACACCGCACTGAGCACCGGCGCCGAGATCGCGCTGCCGCCCGGCCCGGCCCGCCACGTCCAGGTGCTGCGCATGCAGCCCGGCGAGACGATCACGCTGTTCGACGGCCGTGGCGGCGAATGGTCGGCGGAGATCCTGGCGATGGGCCGGCAGTCGGTCGAGGTGCGCATCGGCGCGCATGACCCGGTCGACCGCGAGCTGCCGCTCGACATCGTGCTGCTGGCAGGCATGCCGGCCAACGACCGCTTCGACTGGCTGGTCGAGAAGGCCACCGAGCTGGGCGTGGCGGCGATCGAGCCGCTGGTGTGCGAGCGCTCGGTGCTGCGGCTGTCGGGCGAACGTGCCGAGCGCCGGCGCGAGCACTGGCAGGGCGTGGCCCGCGCCGCGGCCGAGCAGTGCGGCCGCACCCGCGTGCCGCTCATCGCGCCGGTGCGCACGCTGGCGCAGGCGCTGGGTGAGGCCAAGGCCGACACCGGAGCGCCGCTGTGGCTGCTGAGTCTGGGCGAGGCACGACCGCTGGCCGAGCGGGCCACCGCGCTGCGCACAGGCGGCCGGGTTCGGGTGATCAGCGGGCCGGAGGGCGGGCTGTCGCCGGCCGAGGAGGCGGCCGCGCGCGCGGCCGGTGCGGTGGCGGTCAGCCTCGGCGCCCGGGTGCTGCGCTCGGAGACCGCGCCGCTGGCGGTGCTGGCCGCGCTGGGCCTGCAGGAGCGCCTGGGAGCCTGAGCCGGATCAGGTCAGCCAGGTCGTCGTCGGCACGATCGGGGTGGCGGCGTGGATCGGCGCGGACAGCGCCGCCGTCGGCGGATCGTTCGGCAGCAGTGCATCACGCACGGTGTCGCGCTCGTCGAGGCGCTCGAGAATCTCGCGCACGAAGGTCCAGATCACAGGGTCAAGCTCGACATAGCCGGATTCGCCCGGTGCACGCAGCCAGTCGTCGAGCCGACGCCGCGACGCGCCCAGGCGCCGCGCGAACTGGTCGGCATCCATTCCCATGCGCTGCATGGCCTCCAGCAGGAAAGCCTGCTGGGTCTTCGGTTTCCTGTGCAAGGACATCGGATCCACCCTGATCTGGCAATTCAGTCTAGCGCTGCCTGCGGACTCCGACCCCTTTTGTCGATTCCTGTTGCAACTGACCGCAACATTTGTGGGCCATTCCCCCAAAAACGCTGAAGTTCCAGAGGAATCCACAGGAATCGGGGCCTTTTGACATGCATTCGCGCATCCCACCCCGACCTCGGATCAGGACGCCGGCAGATGCTCGCCGCCCAGCGCCTCGACCAGGGCGGGCAGCAACCGGCGCAGCTCGGCGGTGGCGATCGCCGCATCGGCGTCGAAGCGCTCCTCCTTCGACACGCTGGCGTCGTCCTCGAACACACCATCGAGGAACTCGATGCGGCGGATCTGCAGCAGATCGGTCAGCATGAAGGCAATGCGCGCGTTCCAGGTCAGCGCCAGCCGGGTCGGCACCTTGCCCTGGCGGATGTGCTCGCGCACCTCCTCGATGTCGAGCGGATGGCGGGCGTAGCGCACCACCGACTTCATCTCGTCGGGCGTCTTGAGCTCGCACTCGCGGTCGACCGTGAAGTCGGCGGCCGGCTCGCCGCTCAGCAGCCAGTCGGACATCACCGCCGCCGGCGACTCGTTCGTGTGCAGCGCCTGCACCGACAGACCCGGCAGCGCCTTGACCAGCAGCGTGACCACCTCGTCGGCGCGGGTGGCGCTGCCGGTGTCGACGATCAGCCAGCGGTCGGTCGGCGACAGCCAGACACCGATGCTGGCGCGCTTGGTGAAGGCCTGCGGCAGCAGCTCCAGCAGCGCCTGCTCCTTGAGCTCCTTGGTCTGCTTGCGGCCCGGGCGGCGGCCGGTGGACTGCTCGAGCTGGTCGGCGATCTCGTCGGTGCGGCGCTTGACCACCGCGCCGGGCACCACCCGCTGCTCGACCATCAGCCGCATCAGCCACTGGCCGGCGATCGACTCCAGCAGCGGCGCCTCGGCCGGGCCGCGCGGCGCCACCCAGCCGGCCGACTGCTGCTGCGTCGCGCCGCATTCGACGAAGCGGTCCTTGTCCAGCGCCGCCTCGGCCTGCAGCAGATCGGCGGCCCAGTCCGGGCCGATGCGGAACACCGTCAGGTTCTTGAACACTCGCGTCTTCCTTCCATGCAAAAGCCGTGATTGTCCTGCCCCCGCGGCTGCGGGTCGAAATTCACAAAGCAGGACATTTCACCCCCTTCTAGGTTCTGGACAGCACAAGGTCATGCAAAAAACGCATGTAACCCGGCTGTAATGGACAGACCCCCACCCCTACACTGCCCCGCGGGAGGCATCCCGAAAACCACGTAGGACAGCGCGTCCGCGATCGGCTTTCGAGATGCCTTTTTCAACCTAGGAGCCCTTCCGATGAACCAACCGCTGATGGCCGGCGTCACTGTGAACGCACCCGCCTACGTCAAGAACGCCAAGCTGATCGCCTGGGTCGCCGAAGTGGCCGCCCTGACCCAGCCGGACGCCATCTACTGGTGCGACGGCTCGCAGGAAGAGTACGACCGCCTGTGCCAGCTGCTGGTTGACGCCGGTTCCTTCAAGAAACTCAACCCGGCCAAGCGTGCCAACAGCTACCTGGCCTGGACCGATCCGTCGGACGTGGCGCGCGTCGAGGACCGCACCTACATCTGCTCGGCCACCAAGGAAGAAGCCGGCCCGACCAACAACTGGATGGCCCCGGCCGAGATGCGCAGCCTGCTGCAGACCGGCGAGAACGCGCTGTTCAAGGGCTGCATGAAGGGCCGCACGATGTATGTCGTGCCGTTCTCGATGGGCCCGCTGGGCTCGCCGATCGCCCACATCGGCATCGAGCTGTCGGACAGCGCCTATGTCGCGGTCAACATGAAGCTGATGACCCGCATGGGCAAGGCCGTCTATGACGTGCTGGGCACCGACGGCGCGTTCGTGCCGTGCGTGCACACCGTGGGCGCCCCGCTGGCCGAAGGCCAGAAGGACACGACCAGCTGGCCGTGCAACCCGAAGACCAAGTACATCGTCCACTATCCCGAGACCCAGGAAATCTGGTCCTACGGCTCGGGCTACGGCGGCAACGCGCTGCTGGGCAAGAAGTGCTTCGCGCTGCGCATCGCCTCCACGATGGGTCGCGACCAGGGCTGGCTGGCCGAGCACATGCTGATCCTGGGCGTGACCTCGCCGGAAGGCAAGAAGAGCCATGTCGCCGCCGCCTTCCCGTCGGCCTGCGGCAAGACCAACTTCGCGATGCTGATCCCGCCGGCGGCGCTGGGCGACTGGAAGGTCACCACGATCGGCGACGACATCGCCTGGATCAAGCCGGTCGACGGCAAGCTGCGCGCGATCAACCCGGAAGCCGGCTACTTCGGCGTCGCCCCGGGCACGAACTTCAAGACCAACCCGAACTGCATGGCGTCGCTGGACAAGGACGTCATCTTCACGAACGTCGCGCTGACCGATGACGGCGACGTCTGGTGGGAAGGCATGACCGACGAGCTGCCCTCGCACCTGGTCGACTGGCAGGGCAAGGACTGGACGCCCGAGACCGCCCGCCTGCCCGACGGCAAGCTGCGCCCGGCCGCTCACCCGAACGCCCGCTTCACCATCGCCGCGACCAACAACCCGGCGCTGGACCCGGCCTGGGACGATCCGGCCGGCGTGGCGATCGACGCCTTCATCTTCGGTGGCCGCCGCTCGACCACCGTGCCGCTGGCCACCGAGGCGCGCGACTGGGTGGAGGGCGTCTACATGGCCGCAACGATGGGCTCGGAAACCACCGCTGCCGCCTTCGGCGCGCAGGGCGTGGTGCGCCGCGATCCGTTCGCGATGCTGCCCTTCGCCGGCTACAACATGAGCGACTACTTCCAGCACTGGCTGAACGTGGGCGCCAGGCTGCAGGCCGAAGGCGCCAAGCTGCCGGCGATCTTCTGCGTCAACTGGTTCCGCAAGGGCGCCGACGGCAAGTTCGTCTGGCCGGGCTACGGCGACAACGCCCGCGTGCTGCAGTGGATGCTGGGCCGCATCGACGGCACCGCCGGCGCCGGCAGCGAGCATATCTTCGGCGTCAGCCCGAACTACCGTGACCTGAACTGGTCGGGACTGGACTTCAGCGAAGCCCAGTTCCAGAGCGTCATCAGCATCGACCGCGACGCCTGGGTGCAGGAAATGAAGCTGCACGGCGAGCTGTTCGAGCAGCTGGCCTACCACCTGCCGGTCGAGCTGAAGGCCACCCGCGAGAAGATCCTCGCCCAGCTCGAGGCCTGATCGCCGCCGCCGCCTCCGACACACAAGAGAGAGGCGGAGGAGACAGACCGCCAGGAAGGGCCTGCCAGGAATGGCAGGCCCTTCCTTCTTGGCGGGTCGATCGTGCGACCCGGGCTCAGGCCGACCTGGCCAGCAGCTCGAAGTGCTCGACCTGCGGCGGCTGCGCGAAGAACGGGCCGACGATGCCGCGCCATTCCAGG
This sequence comes from Sphaerotilus sulfidivorans, assembly GCF_013426975.1. GTDB lineage: Bacteria > Pseudomonadota > Gammaproteobacteria > Burkholderiales > Burkholderiaceae_C > Sphaerotilus > Sphaerotilus sulfidivorans. The sequence continues at coordinate 145,912 of NZ_JACCPY010000007.1, read as the reverse complement.
AAGGCCGGCGACTCGCGGAAGTCGACCGTATGGTTCTCCAGCGTCTCCCACCAGATCATCAGCAGGTAGCGCTCGGGCGACTCGATGCCCTTGTTCACCTTGAAGCCGGCGAAGCCCTTGGCCTGGCTGATGACGGTGTTCACGCCATGCTGGATCGCGGCGTCGAATTCGGCCTGGCGGCCCGGCTGGATGCGGATGTCGGCAACTTCGAGAATCATCGGAAGGATCTCCATCGGTGGGGATACCGCATCGTAGCGGGTGGCGCGCCGGCCTGACCGCGGTCCTGCAGACCTAGAATCGACCGATGGCCATTCGCTCCACCGTCCACAAAGCCGACCTGTCGATCGCCGACATGGATCGTCACCACTATGCCGACCACAGCCTGACGCTGGCGCGGCACCCCTCCGAGACCGAGGAGCGCCTGATGGTGCGCCTGGTCGCCTTCGCGATGCACGCCGACGAGCGCCTGACTCCGGCCGGCGGCATCTCCACCGAGGACGAGCCCGACTTCTGGCATCTCGACGATACCGGCTCGATCCAGCTGTGGCTGCAGGTCGGCCTGCCCGACGAGCGCCTGCTGCGCAAGGCCAGCGGCCGCTCCGACGAGGTGGTGCTCTACACCTACGGCGGCCGCAAGGCCGAGGCCTGGCGCCAGGACAACGCCACGGCGCTGGCCAGGCTGTCGAAGCTCACCATCTGGTACCTGCCGGAAGACGAGTGCGAGGCGCTGCTGCCGCTGGTCGAGCGCACGATGCGCCTGGGCGCGACGATCCAGGACGGCCACCTGCTGCTGGCCGGCGACAAGGCCAGCGTCGAGCTCACGCCGCAGCTCTGGCAGCGCGGGCAGGCGGGCTGAGGTCCGCCCCGGGCAATTGAGCGACACACGACAGCGCCACAGGCGACAATCGCGGGTTCGCGCTTGCAGCGCACCCGAACCGCGCCGTTCTTCCTCACCGCCATGTCCGACCTCACCCCCGAGATCCGCCGCCGTCGCACCTTTGCGATCATTTCCCACCCCGACGCGGGCAAGACCACGCTGACCGAGAAGCTGCTGCTGTTCTCGGGCGCGATCCAGATCGCCGGCTCCGTCAAGGCGCGCAAGGCCAGCCGCCACGCGACCTCGGACTGGATGGAGATCGAGAAGCAGCGCGGCATCTCGGTGGCCTCCAGCGTCATGCAGATGGAATATGGCGACTGCGTCATCAACCTGCTCGACACGCCCGGCCACCAGGACTTCTCGGAAGACACCTACCGCGTGCTGACCGCCGTGGACGCCGCGCTGATGGTGATCGACGCCGCCAACGGCGTGGAGCCGCAGACCCGGCGCCTGCTGCAGGTCTGCCGCGCCCGCAACACGCCCATCCTCACCTTCATCAACAAGATGGACCGCGAGGTGAAGGATCCGCTGGCGCTGATGGACGAGATCGAGCAGGAGCTGGGCATGACCGTCGTGCCCTTCACCTGGCCGGTCGGCATGGCCAAGTTCTTCCACGGCGTGATGGACCTGCGCGCCGACCAGATGCGCCTGTTCGCGCCCGGCGAGGACCGCGCCGGCGGCGACGAGGAAGTGCTGCACGGCCTGGAGAACCCGGCCCATGTCGAGCGCTTCGGCGGCCCGTTCGAGCAGGCGCTCGGCGAGGTCGAGCTGCTGCGCGAAGCGGCGCCGGAGTTCGACCACTCGGCCTTCCTCTCGGGAAAACAGACGCCGATGTTCTTCGGCTCGGCGATCAACAACTTCGGCGTGCGCGAGATCCTGGACGCGCTGGTCGAGCTGGCCCCGCCGCCGGGCAGCCGCCAGGCGCTGGAGCGCACCGTGCAGCCCGACGAGGCCAAGTTCTCCGGCGTCGTCTTCAAGGTGCAGGCCAACATGGACCCGGCGCACCGCGACCGCATCGCCTTCGTGCGGGTGTCCTCGGGCAAGTTCACCCGCGGCATGCGCCTGAAGGTGGTGCGCAACGGCAAGGAAATGCGCCCGCAGACGGTGGTGAGCTTCCTGTCGCAGCGCCGCGAGCTGGTCGACGAGGCGGTGGCCGGCGACATCATCGGCATCCCGAACCACGGCGTGCTGCAGCTCGGCGACACGCTGACCGAGGGCGAGGCGCTGCACTACACCGGCCTGCCCTTCTTCGCGCCGGAGAGCTTCCGCACGGTGGAGATCAAGGATCCGCTGCGCTCCAAGCAGCTGCGCCAGGGCCTGCAGCAGCTCGGCGAAGAAGGCGCGATCCAGGTCTTCAACCCGGTCTCCGGCGGCTCGCTGATGCTGGGCGCGATCGGCCAGCTGCAGTTCGAGGTGGTGCTGCACCGCCTGAAGAGCGAGTACGGCGTCGATGCGCGCCTGGACCCCTGCCGCTTCACCATCGCGCGCTGGATCACCTGCGACGACGAGGCCAAGCTGAAGAAGTTCATCGACTCCGAGCCGCTGCGCATCGCCTACGACGTGGTCGGCGCGCCGGCCTTCCTGGTGCAGTACAGCTCGGACCTGCGCGTGGCGCAGGAGCGCATGCCCGACATCCAGTTCCACGCGATGCGCGAGCACTCGGGCCGCGTGTTCGGCGCGGCACCGACGCTCTGACGCGTCCGGCGGGCGGCTCAGCCCGCCTCGGGCGCAGCACTCTTCCTGCGCGGCGTCGCTCGGGCCGGCGAGGCGCCCAGCAGCGCCTTGGCCGCCTCGATGCGCAGCGCCATCTCGACCCGCTCGTCGTTCATGACCTGCAGCAGGAAGGCCTGCGGATCGGTGAAGACGCTGGCGGGCGCAGCGGCGGGTGCGGATGCAGCTGCGGCCGCGCGCGCTGAAGCTTCAGCGCGCGCGGCCACCTCGGGCAGCAGCACGGCGCATTCGGCCGCGCTGATCGGGCGCAGGCGCGACAGCAGCTCGGCCTGGCCCTCGGCGCGCGGCGGCACGTCCAGCCACGGCGTCTCGGCGAAGACCGGCGCGAGGTCGGGCGCGACATAGGCCGACCAGGCCTCCTCGCCGAGCGCGGCCGGAATGCGCGGCACCTGGCGCTCGCCGTCGGCCGAGGGAATCAGCTCGACCCGGTGCGCCGGCACCTCGGCCAGATAGCGCAGGCGCAGCCGCTCGAGCAGCGCATGGGCCTGCGCGGGCGGCAGCGGATCGGCCAGCGAGAACCAGAGCTGGCAGGCGTCGGTGCCCGAGACGGCGATGCCCGGCGCCGGCCAGCCCAGCTCGTCCTGCACGCCCTTCCAGACCCGACCCAGCACCTCCCAGTCGGCCGGCCGGGCCAGCGCCAGCACCAGCGCACGCACCTGACCGTTCTCGCCGGGGCCGAAGAGGCGCTCGCGCTCGCTGCGCAGGCGCGGGCTGTCGATGTCGGCCGCGCTCATCAGGGCACCTCCACGCCGGCGCCGGCGCTCCAGATCTCATGCCAGGTCTCGGCGTCGAGCGTCAGCGCCTGCGCGGCCAGCGCCTCGTCGAGCGCCTCGAGGCGGCGGCTGCCGACGATCGGCCGCGGGCGGCTCGGATGGCGCAGCAGCCAGGCGTAGGCCACGGTGGCGGGCGCGACGCCGTGGCGCTGCGCGACCGCCTCCAGCACCGCGCGCACCCGCAGCGCGTCGGGCTCCTGCCCCGAGAACAGCCGCCCGCCGGCCAGCGGCGACCAGATCATCGGCCGCAGATCCAGCGCCAGCATCTGGTCGAGCGTGCCGTCATGCAGCGGCGCGCGGTGCAGCGGGCTCAGCTCGATCTGGTTGGTGGCCAGCGGCACCCACTGGTTGAGCATCGCGAACTGCGACATCGTGAAGTTCGAGACGCCGAAGTCGAGGATCTTGCCGGCCGCCTTCAGTCTCGCCACCGCATCGGCGATCTCGCCCGGTCGCATCAGCGGGTCGGGGCGATGGATCAGCAGCAGGTCGAGATGGTCGGTCCTCAAGGCCCGCAGGCTGTTGTCGACGCTGGCCATGAGATGCGCCGCCGAGGTGTCGTAGGACTTGACGCGATGCGCCGGCCGCGCCGCGTCGACCAGCCGGATGCCGCACTTGCTCACCAGCTGCAGACGCGCGCGCAGATGCGGCGCCAGCGCCAGCGCCTCGCCGAACAGCGCCTCGACGCGGTAGCCGCCATAGATGTCGGCATGGTCGAAGGTGGTGACGCCGCGCTCGAGGCACTGCTCGATCCAGCGCAGCCGCTCGGGCGCGCTCCAGCCCCATTCGGCCAGGCGCCAGCAGCCGGCCACCACCGGCGACAGGGCCGGGCGCGGGGAATGTTCGCTCATCGGAAGACTCGTCATGTCGGGTTGGCGATGCGCCGGATTCTAGGCAGAGCCACCCGACTTCAGTTTTTTCCATTCCTGGTCGATAGCGCCGGGAGATTCCGTCCTGACCCCGAGCCTACGCGATGAGCACGCCCTCGATCCTGACCCCCTCCGGCCGTGTCCTGACCCCGCAGGAAGCGGTGGTCGACACCGCCTTCTGGCAACTGCTGCGCCAGTTCAGCTGGGCTGGCGCGGCGCTGCATCTGCTCTACATCCCGCTGTTCCTGAGCTTCGGCGCACGCACGCTGGCCGCGGCCAGCGTCGGCAGCGTCGGCCTGCTGGCGGTGGCCACGGTGCTGCAGCGCATCGGCCGCACGCAGGGCTCGTTCTGGGTGCTGCTGGGCGGCGTGGCGGCGCATGCGCTCTTCGGCGTGTGGGCGCTGGGCTGGGACAGCGGGCTGTGGTGGCCGCTGGTCGGGCTGCTGCCGGCCATCATCCTGCACACCCGGCTGACCGAGGAGATCCGCTGGCGCGCCGCGGTCTGCCTGATCGCCGGCTGCGTGACGCTGCGCCTGGGCAGCCAGCTCGCCGCGCCGCTGCACGAACTGCCGCCAGTGGTGCTGGAGACGCTGATGCAGGCCAATCTGCTGATGGCGCTGCTCATGCTGATGACGCTGGCCAAGGTGAGCCGCCGGCTGACCGACGAGACGAGCACCCAGCTCGGCGAACTGCTGCAGCGCGACAGCCTGACCCGACTCGACAACCGCCGCCACTGGACGATGCTGGCCCAGGCCCGGCTCGACGAGCGCCCGGCCGCCGGCGAGGACGGCGAGCTGCCGCCCGAGGGCCTGCTGACCGTGGCGGTGGCCGATCTGGACGGCTTCCGGCTCATCAACGAGCGCTGCGGCCACGAGGCCGCCGACCGCTCGCTGTCGGGCATCGCCCGGGTGCTGCGCGACAACCTGCGCACCACCGACCTGGTCGGCCGCTGGGGCGACGAGGAGTTCATCGTGATGATGAGCGGGCTGGAGATGCCCGAGGCCTTCGAGCGGGTCGAGGCGCTGCGCAACCGCATCGCCCAGCTCGGCGTGCCGCATGCCTATGGCCAGCTGCCGGTGTCGGCGACGATCGGCCTGGCCGAGATCGTGCCGGGCGAGAGCCTGAGCGCGGCGATCCGCCGCGCCGAGCGCGCGCTGGTCGAGGGCAAGGGCGCCGGCGGCAACCGGGTCGTCAGCGCTCAGCCTCCGGTCGCGGCCAGCAGCGGCCGGGCGGGCGCCGCGCCTGAAGCGCCGGTCGTCGCGCTGACCGACGCGGCCGACGCCTGAGCAATCACCGGAACCGGCGCCGAGCCGAAGCCCACCGAGAAGACCGCATCGACCGCGCCGTCGGACTCGAGCACCACCGCGCCCGGCCCGCACAGCGCGAGGTCCTCGCCGGCAGCGATGAAATGATCGTCCGGATCGCCTTCCTGCGTCAGCCACAGCCGGCCGTGCTCGACCGCGATGCGCAGGATGCCGTCATGCGGACGACTCAGAGAGGTCACATGGCCGCGGGGCAGCACCCGGCGGGGCGAAAGGGGTGAGAGGTCGCTGTCCATGACTGCACCTTAGGCGAGCGGACGCGCACCGCACAGCGACACGCACCGACCAGCACAGCCGCGACAACGACGGTTCCAGCCTCGACTGTTCCGGTCGGGATGCGCCGGATCTGTACTAGTCGCCGCAGCGCAGGTCCCGACAGAATGGGGCTCGAACGGGACTTCTCATGCCGCCGCAGCCTGCCCTCCTCCCCGCGCCTATGCCTTCGTCGCTTCCCGCGCCCACGTCCGCCAACGACACGCTCTACCTGCAGATCGCCGAGCGCATCGCGCAGCCGATCCGCGCCGGCACGCTGGCGCGCGGCGAGCGCATTCCGTCGGTGCGCGAGCTGGCGCGCCAGCAGGGCGTGTCGCTGTCGACCGTCGTGCAGGCCTACCGCACGCTGGAGGACGCCCGGCTGATCGAGGCCCGCCCGCGCTCGGGCTACTTCGTGGCCGCGCGCGCGCCGCGCCTGCCCGAGCCCGAGCCCTCGCTGCCGCCGCCCGATTCGCGCCCGGTCGATGTCAGTTCGCTGGGCGAGCAGGTGATGCGCCTGGCCACCGATCCGCGCTACATCTCCTTCGGCGCCGCCTGCCCGAGCGGCGAGCTGTTCGCGCAGGACCGGGTGCGCCGCGCGGTCAGCCGCGCCGCGCAGCGCCACCGCGCCTCGCTGTGCCGCTACCCGATCGGCCCGGGCCACGAGCTGCTGCGCCGCGCCGTCGCGCGCCATGCGCTCGGCCTGGGCTGCCAGCTCGACGCCCGCGACATCCTGGTCACCAACGGCTGCCTGGAGGCGATCAGCCTGTGCCTGCGTGCGGTCACCCAGCCCGGCGATGTGGTGGCGCTGGAGTCGCCGACCTACTTCGGCTTCCTGGAGATCCTCGAGAGCATGCACCTGCGCGCGCTGGAGATCCCCACGCATCCGCGCACCGGCCTGTCGCTGGACGCGCTGCAGCTGGCCTTCGACACCCAGCCGGTCAAGGCGGTGCTGGCGGTGCCGACGCTCTCCAACCCGCTGGGCGCCTCGATGCCGCTGGCCGAGCGCCGCCGGCTGGCGCAGATGGTGGCCGAGCGCGGCATTCCGCTGATCGAGGATGTGCTCTACAACGACCTGGCCGAGCAGGACGACCGCCGCCGCGCGGTCAAGGCCTTCGACACCAGCGGCCATGTGATGGTCTGCGGCTCCTTCTCGAAGACGGTGGCGCCGGGCATCCGCCTGGGCTGGGTCGAGGCCGGGCGCTGGGGCGCGCAGGTGCGCCGGCTCAAGGCGGTGCATTCGGGCGGCCACACCGAGCTGCTCGAGCTGGCGATGGCCGACCTGCTGACCCAGCCCGGCCACGGCTCGGCCTACCGCCAGCTGCGCACCACCATCGCCGCTCGGGTCGACGAGGCGCGCGGCCTGATCGCCGAGAGCTTTCCGCGCGGCACCCGCGTGACCGATCCGGCCGGCGGCTTCATCCTGTGGATCGAGCTGCCCGGCGGCCTGGACTCGACCGCGCTGTTCGAGGCCTGCCTGGCCGAGCGCATCTGCATCGCGCCGGGCACGATGTTCAGCGCCACCGGCCGCTACCGCCACTGCATCCGTCTGGGCGTGGGCGGGCGCTGGGACGAGGCCCACCGCGCCGCGCTGCGCCGCATCGGCGAGATCGCCCGGGCGATGGCCGAGCGCAGCGCCGGATGAACGTCGCCGTCCGCACGCTGTGCGCCTTCACCGCCAAGACGGGCGACCTGGACGTGCGCTTCACGCCCGCGCCGACCGCGCTCGAGGGGCAGGAAGGTCATGCGGCCGTCGCCGCCCGGCGCGGCGCGGGCTACCAGCGCGAGATCAGCCTGTCGGGGCAGCACGGCGAGCTGCGGGTGCGCGGCCGCGCCGACGGCTTCGACCCCGATCGTGGCCGGCTGGAGGAGATCAAGACCCACCGCGGCGCCGGCGCGCTGGCCCGCCAGCCGGCCAACCACCGCGCGCTGCACTGGGCGCAGGCGATGATCTACGGCTGGCTGCTGTGCGAGCGCGACGGGCGGGCGCAGATCGAGCTGGCGCTGGTCTACTTCGACATCGGCAGCCGCCGCGAGACGGTGTTCACCCGCACGCTCGACGCCGGGGCGCTGCGCCAGCACTTCGTCCGATGCTGCGAGGCCTATCTCGCCTGGGCGCGCAGCGAGCAGCAGCACCGCAGCGCGCGCGACGCCGCGCTGGCGGCGCTGCGCTTTCCGCACGGCGACTTCCGCACCGGCCAGCGCCCGCTGGCGGAGGCGGTCTTCCGGGTCGCGCGCGCCGGCCGCACGCTGATGGCGCAGGCGCCCACCGGCATCGGCAAGACCATCGGCACCGTCTTCCCGCTGCTGCGCGCCCTGCCCGGCCAGCAGATCGACCGGGTGTTCTTCCTGACCGCCAAGACCTCCGGCCGCGCGCTGGCGCTCGACGCGGTGGCGGCATTGCGCCGGGCCGAGCCGGCGCTGCCGCTGCGCGCGCTGGAGCTGGTCGCCCGCGAGAAGGCCTGCGAGCATCCGGACAAGGCCTGCCACGGCGAGTCCTGCCCGCTGGCGCAGGGCTTCTACGACCGGCTGCCCGAGGCCCGCGCGGCGGCGCTGGCGGAGCCGGTCTGGGACCGCGCCGCGGTGCGCGCGCTGGCGCAGGCGCACCGCGTCTGCCCCTACTACCTTGGCCAGGAGCTGGCGCACTGGGCCGATCTGGTCATCGGCGACTACAACCACTTTCTCGATCCGAGCGCGATGCTGCACGCGCTGACCCAGCTGCACGGCTGGCGGGTGGCGCTGCTGCTCGACGAGGCGCACAACCTGGTGGACCGCGCCCGGCTGATGCACACCGGCGAGCTGGACCAGATCCGCGTGCGCGGCCTGCGCCACACCGCGCCGAAGGCGCTGCGCAAGCCGCTCGACAAGCTCGAGCGCGCCTGGAAGGCCCTGAACGCCAGCGCCTCCGACGAGGGCGAGGACAAGACCGGCGCGACGCCCGGCTACCGCGTGCTGCCCGCGCTGCCCGACGAGCTGATGGGCGCGCTGCAGCAGGCGGCCACCGCGGTGCTCGACCACCTCGCCGAGCATCCGACCACGGTGGACGCGGGCCTGCAGGGCTTCCTGTTCGACGCGCTGCACCTGACGAAGCTGGCCGAGAGCTTCGGGCCGCATTCGCTGTGCGACCTGAGCCGCTCGCGCGACGGGCGCACCTCGGTGCTGTGCCTGCGCAATGTGGTGCCGGCGCCCTTCCTGGGCCCGCGCTGGGCGGCAGCGCACACCGCGACGCTGTTCTCGGCGACGCTGCAGCCGCCGGCCTTTCACCGCGAGCTGCTCGGGCTGCCCGAGCGCACCGCCTGGATCGACGTGGACTCGCCCTTCGAGCGCTCGCAGCTCGACATCCACATCGCCCGCGACATCTCGACGCGCTGGCAGCACCGCGAGGCCTCGGTGGCGCCGATCGTCGCCCGCATCGGCGCGCAGCATGCCGAGCGGCCGGGCAACTACCTCGCCTTCTTCAGCAGCTTCGACTACCTCGACCGGGTGGCCGCCGCCTTCGAGGCCGCGCATCCCGAGGTGCCGGTCTGGCGCCAGGCCCGGCGCATGAGCGAGGCGGAGCAGGCCGACTTTCTGGCGCGCTTCGTCGCAGGCGGGCGCGGCGTGGGCTTCGCGGTGCTGGGCGGCGCCTTCTCGGAGGGCATCGACCTGCCCGGCGACCGGCTGATCGGCGCCTTCATCGCCACGCTGGGCCTGCCGCAGGTCAATCCGGTCAACGAGCAGATCCGCCAGCGCCTGGACACGCTGGTCAGCCAGGACACCGGCAGCGGCTTCGACTGCGCCTACCTCTACCCCGGCCTGCAGAAGGTGGTGCAGGCCGCCGGCCGGGTGATCCGCACGCCCGAGGACCGCGGCGTGGTGCACCTGATCGACGACCGCTTCGGGCGGGCGGAGGTGCGGGCGCTGCTGCCGCGCTGGTGGGGGCTGGGGGCGCCGCCGGGGCCGTGAGGGCCGGGCCAGAGCGGCTCAAGGCGCCAGCGAGATGCCGCGCAGGGCCTTCGCGAGTTCGGCCGCCTGCCACAGCGTGATGCCGTGCTCGCGCAGGAAGGGGCGGGTGTTGTCGGTGACCGCGCCCAGCGCGATGTACAGCGCCGCCTGCGCATCCGCCGCCTCGCGTGCGGCCTGCAGCTCGCGCAGCGGCTCCAGCCCGGTGCGCGCGGCCTTCCAGCGACGCGCGCCGACCAGCGTGGTGCGGCCCTGGCGCTCCAGCATGAAGTCCACGCCCGGCGCGGTGCCGCGCTGCACCTGGTAGCCGGCGCGCTGGAAGGCGGTCTCGAGCCGGTCGGCAAAGGCCGGCCAGGTCAGGGCGCCCAGCGCCTGGGCGGTTTCAGCCACCTGGGCCGCGCTGGGCTGGCCGCGCTGGCGCCGTGCGGCCATCACGGCGATGACGAAGAACGGAAATCCCGACAGGGCGCCCGCCGTCTGGAAATCCGCCGGCAGCGCGGCCGAGGCCACCAGCCCGATCACCGCACCGATGGCCACGCTGATCCACCACGGCGAGCGCAGCAGGATCGCGAACAGCGAGTTCTCGGACATCTTCCAGTTCAGTTTCAAGCTCGGTCTCCAGCACGACAGGACAGGGGAAAGGGGAAAGGAAAAAGGCCGGCCGCCATGACAGTGGCCGGACCGGTGGCGCAGTCTACGGACTGCGCAGGCGCAGCCACAGCTCGCGCAGCGCGGGACCCAAGTCCGGCCGCTCGCTGAGCTGGGTGGCGGGCACGCTGCCGACCGCGTGCAGCGGCCCGAGATCGAAGTTGAAGACGTACTCGGGCTCGCGCCCCATGCGCAGGTCGGTGATGCGCAACTGGCCGTCCGCGGTGACGGCGAGCTTGACGAAACCTTGCGAGAAGGCGGTCAGCCGGGCCACCGGCGGCGCCGACCCGTGGCGGGCCATCAGGGCGGCGCCCCGGTCATGTGCGGCCCAGCTCACCGGCCGGTCCCCGTCGAGGACCGACACGAAGGCCTCGCGGAAATGCGGATCGGCCGGATCCTCGGGCAGCGCGACCACGCGCCACAGCAGGGTCTGCAGCGGCATCGGCGTGACCAGCAGGCGCTGGGCGGCCAGGCCCTGGGCCTGCAGGGATGCTCGCGCCACCTGCTCGATGCGGTCCTGCGCCAGCACGCTCCAGCCCAGATAGGCGGTCGACAGCGCCAGCCCCGCCAGGTTCCAGCGCAGGCCAGGTCCGCCCTCACGCCTGCGCAGCGCCAGCAGCACGCCCACGACCAGCGGCAAGGTGTAGGCCGGATCGATGATGAACACGCTGCCCACGCCGAACGGATGGCGGGTGAAGGGCAGCAGCAGCTGCGTGCCATACACCGTCATCGCGTCCAGCAGCGGGTGCGTCAGCAGCACCAGCCACAGCGCCAGCCACCAGTGCCGGAACAGGGTGCGCTCGTGGTGCAGGCGGCAGACCAGTCCGGCCAGCAGGGGCGCCAGCAGCGTCAGATAGAACAGCGAATGGCTCTCGGCGCGGTGCAGCACCCTGTCGAGCAGGGCATCGCCATGATCGATCAGCACGTCCAGGTCGGGCAGCGTGCCGGCCACCGCGCCCCACGCGGCCGAGCGGCGCACCGACGTGCGCCGGCCCATGACGGCAACAGCCACCGCCGAACCCAGCGCGATCTGAGTGAGCGAATCCATGCGGGCTCAGGTGCGCACGACGACGGCATAGTCGGCCGAAAAGCCGTCCGGCCCCGGCACGAACGGTCGGGTCAGCGCCGCCTGCGCCTCGGCGTCCAGCCGACGCCACAGGGCGTCGCGGGCATTGCCCGGATCGCCCTGCACATAGAACTGCGTCGTCAGCAGCTCGCGACCGCCGAGCTTGACCTTGACATGGATGTGCGGCGTGCGACCGGTGTAGGGCGCGGGCTTGAGCGTGCGGAAACGGAAGCGGCCGTCCCGGGCCAGCGTGACCTGGCCGAAGCCCTGGAAGGCGGCGTCGGCCCGGTCACCATCGCCGGGGTGGTGGTAATGGCCGGCCTCGTCGCACTGCCAGATCTCCACGACGCCACCGGCCAGCGGGCGGCCCTGGGTGTCGGTCACCGTGCCGCCGACCCAGGCGACTTGGCGCGGGGTGTAGACGGCCCGACCGTTGCGCAGCAGGTCGGCGTCGCGGTCGGCAGGCAGGGCGATCGGATAGAACGGCCCTTCGGTCTGCGACGGCGTCGGGCGCAGGGCAGCGGCCTGCGCCCGGGCGGCACCCCACCCGAGCGGCAGGGAAGAGGCGATCACCACGCCGGCGCCCTGCAGCAGCAGGGAGCGGCGGGAGGCGGGCAGGATCGGCGGCATGAACGGCTCCAGGGAGGATCGACAGGAGATCGGAAAACAACGCGGGCTGCGGCTTGGAGACATCACGGACCGGATTCGGTTCCCGAGGCTGGCAAGATTCCAGCCATGCTGCGCTACCACACCCTCCCCGTCACCGCCTTCGCCCAGAACTGCTCCATCGTCTGGGACGACCAGACGAAGCAGGCCGCCGTCATCGACCCCGGCGGCGACCTGCCCGAACTGCTCGCCACCGTCGAGCGGCTCGGCCTGAAGCTCGAGCAGATCTGGCTCACCCACGCCCACATCGACCACGCCGGCGGCACCGGCGAGCTTTCGCGCACCCGCGGCCTGCCGATCATCGGCCCGCACCGCGGCGACCAGTTCTGGATCGACGGCCTGCCTCAGCAGAGCAGGATGTTCGGCTTCCCCGTGGCCGAGCCCTTCACGCCGACGCGCTGGCTGGAGGACGGCGACACCGTGACGCTGGGCACGCACACGCTGGACGTGCGCCACTGCCCCGGCCACACGCCCGGCCATGTCGTCTTCCACAGCCCGGAGATGAAGCGCGCCTTCGTCGGCGACGTGCTGTTCGCCGGCAGCATCGGCCGCACCGACTTTCCCGGCGGCCACCACCAGACGCTGATCGACTCGATCACCCAGCGCCTGTGGCCGATGGGCGACGACACCGTCTTCATTCCCGGCCACGGCCCGGAGAGCAGCTTCGGCGAGGAGCGCCTGGGCAATCCCTATGTGCGCGGCACCTGACGGCGCAACGTAACCGTCAGACGGTCAATGCATCACATCCAGGTGGTGAATGCTGGCCCCCTGCGCGCCGCCGTGAATTGATAGATTCTTCGTGATGTCGACGGAATCGGCCGCCGGGGGGCGGCTGGATGTTGCGATGTCGCGAGGAGATCCGCGATGCGGCGCGAGCCGATACCGACCGCGCCCGAACCGGAGGCCGACAGCAGCACCGACACCGACACGCTGGCCTGGATCGGGCGCCTGGATGCCAGCCTGCGCGGTCTGCCGTCGGTCGCGCTGCTGAGCCAGGCCTTCGACGAGATCGACTACGGTCTGCTGATCGTGCGGCCCGACGGCCTGCTCGTGCAGGCCAACCAGACCGGCCGCCGGCACTGCACGCAGCCGCAAGGCGCACTGCAGCTGCGCGACGGCCTGCTGCACGCGCGGCTGCCGCAGGACGAGGCCGAACTGCTGCGGGCCCTGGCCCAGGCGGCACACCAGGGCCTGAGGCGCCTGCTCGGACTGGGCGGCACCGAGCAGCCCGAGACGGTGGCGGTGGTGCCGCTGCCCGGTCAGGATGCCGCGCTGGTGGTGTTCGGCCGGCGCCAGGTCTGCGAGCTGCTGAGCATCGAGCATTTCGCGCGGCTGCACGGCCTGACCCATGCCGAGAGCATGGTGCTGGCAGCGCTGTGCGACGGCGAGGATCCGGCCGGCATCGCGCGGCGCTTCGGCGTGGCGCTGTCGACGGTGCGCACGCAGATCTCCAGCATCCGGCAGAAGACACGCAGCAGCAGCCTGCGCGCGCTGGTGCGCCAGGTGGCGCTGCTGCCGCCGATCGTGTCGGTACTGAGCCACACCCGGACGCACTGAGGCGGTGCATCGCCTTCGTCCGTTGGGATGAAACCCGCCGCGCACCGGGACAGCCGCCTTGCGCCGCGGTACCCGCTGGCCTATCGTCGGCGGCGATGTCGATCTCTCCGCCCCGCTCTGCCGCGCCGCCGGACAGCCTGCTCGACAGTCTGGCCCTGTCGCCCGCGCTGAAGGCGCTGGCGCGGCAGTCCGTGCTGCGCCGCTACCGCAAGGGCGTGCTGCTGATCCAGGAAGGCGATGTCGGCGACACGATCTATCTGCTGCTGTCGGGCCGGGTGCGGGTCTACTCGAGCGGGCAGAGCCCGGGCAGCGGCAGCCACGAACGCCAGATCACCTTCGGCCTGCACGGCCCCGGCGAGATGGTCGGCGAGATGAGCCTGGACGGCGGCCCGCGGGCCACCAGCGTGATCACCACCGAGGCCACCTCCGCCGGCGTGTTCACCCGCAGCCTGCTGCTCGAGCACATGCGGCTGCATCCCGAGCTGGCCCTGGAGCTGCTGATGCGGGTCATCGCGCGGGCACGCAGCGCCACCCGCGACGCCCGCAACATGGCGCTGCTCGACAGCTACGGCCGGCTGTCGATGCTGCTCGACGAACTGGCCGAGCCGACCGCGGACGGCACCCGGCCGATCGACGCCCGGCTGACGCACTCCGAGATCGCCAGCCGCATCGGCTGCTCGCGCGAGATGGTCAGCCGGCTGCTGAAGGATCTGGAGCGCGGCGGCTACATCGATCAGGCCGGCCAGCGCCTGACGCTGCGCCGCCCGCTGCCGCTGCGCTGGTGAGCGCTCAACCGGCCGAGTTGCGCAGCGATGGCGGCCCGAACTGGCGCGCCGGTCGGGGCGCACGCACGTAGAGCGGCTCGACCTTGGGCAGGCTGGCCTCGATGTCGCGAATCCGGGTGTTGCCGGCCGGATGGGTCGACAGGAACTCGGGCGGCGCGCCCTTGCTGGCCTCCATCATCTTCTGCCACAGCGTCACACCCGCGCGCGGGTCATAGCCGGCGCGCGCCGCCAGCTCCATGCCGACCAGATCGGCCTCGGACTCGTCCTCGCGACCGAACTTCAGCGTCAGCAGCTGGCCGCCCATGTTGGCGACCGTGCGCCCGACATCGCCCAGACCGAGCAGCGCCGCACCGATGCCGATCACGCCCTGGGTCGCCATCTGCTTGCCCATGCGCTCGCGGGCATGCTCGCGCAGCGCATGCGCCATCTCGTGGCCCATGATCATCGCCACCTCGCTGTCGCTGAGCTGCAGCTGCTGCAGGATGCCGTAGTAGAAGGCGATCTTGCCGCCGGGCATGCAGAAGGCGTTGATCTCCTTCGAGCCGATCAGGCTGACTTCCCACTGCCAGTCGCGCGCGCGCCGGTTCCACTCGTAGGTGAACGGAATCAGCCGGTCGGCGATCGCCTGCAGACGCTGCTGCTGCGGATGACTGGCCGGTGCCAGCGCCTTCTTGCCGGAGGCCTCGGTGCGCATCTGCTGGTACTGGGCCGCCGCCGCGCCCTCGATCTCCTCGGCCGAGACCAGCTTGGTGAACTTGGAGTTGCCGCCCACCTCGACGCCGTCGCGGGCCAGGGCCGGCCAGGCGGCGGTGGCGGCCGCGCCCGCCAGCAGGCCGGTGAACAGGCGCCGGCGATGCAGCGGGCAGCGGCAGTCGCCGCGGTGCAGGTCGATCGGGGTGGTGATCGTGGCGTCGTGGACGAACTCCGGGATCGGGGTGCTCATGACGGTCAGGACTCCTCTTCAGACTCAGACTCGAACTTGGGGCCGGGGCGGGCCCGCTTCAATCGTCGGCCGCCGCCGCGCCCGGCGCGATCTCCAGCGCCTGCACGGTCGGACGCAGCCGCATCAGCATCCACAACGCCGGCAGCGCCGCCAGCGTCGACACGAGAAAGAAGCTCGGCCAGCCGATCGACTCGGCCAGCACCCCGGCCAGCGGGCCGACCCAGACCCGGCCGATCGAGGCGAAGGCCGACAGCATCGCGTATTGTGTGGCGGTGAAGCGCTGGCTGGTCAGGCTCATCAGGAAGGCCACGAAGGCCGCGGTGCCCATGCCGCCGGAGATGTTCTCGAAGGCGATCACCATCAGCAGCCCGCCGTCGACCGGCGTGGCCTGCGCCAGCTTCAGGAAGCCCCAGTCGAAGGCCGGCACCGTCAGCCCGGGCAGCGCGCCCTGGCCATGCACCGCCAGCCACCAGAAGCCCAGATTGCTGGCCATCTGCAGCACGCCGAACAGCATCAGCGAACGCCACAGCCCGAGGCGCAGCATCAGCGCGCCGCCCAGCAGCGCGCCGCCGATCGTCAGCCACAGCCCGATCACCTTGTTGACCACGCCGACCTCGGCCGAGCCGAAGGCCATCGCCTTCAGCAGGAAAGGCGTCATCAGGCTGCCGGCGAAGGCGTCGCCCAGCTTGTAGAGCACGATGAAGCCCAGGAAGGCCCAGGCGCCGGGCTGCGCGAAGTAGCTGGCCATGCCGCCCAGCAGCGTCTCGAAGCGCGCCACCCGCGCCGCCCAGGCGCCCAGCGGCAGCGTGATGGCGATGCCGGCCAGCAGCGCCAGCAGATCGGCCCAGCGCTGGCGCAGCGTCGGGGCCAGCGTGGTCTGCTCCAGCAGCGGCCCGAGCAGCGTGCTCGACAAGGGCCCCAGCACCCGGTCGGTCAGCAGGTAGCCGACCGCCGCCGCCGCCAGCACCGCGGCGAAGCCGATCAGGTCATTGCGCGCGACGCTCTCGGGCCGCTCCAGCCGGGGCAGCCGCGGCAGCAGCAGCGCCGAGACACCGGCAGCGGCCACCATCAGCAGCGCCATCAGCCGGTAGACCTCCGGCCAGGTCCAGCCGGCCGGCCCGCCCGCATTGACCGGATCGGTCCAGATCAGCGCGATGCCGCCCGACAGGATCATCGCCAGCCGATAGCCCAGCACCGACAGCGAGGCGCCCAGGCCCCGCTCGGGCGCGGGCAGCAGGTCGGTGCGGTAGGCATCGATCACCACATCCTGCGAGGCCGACAGGAAGGCGATCGCCACCGCCAGCAGCGCATACAGCCGCATCGACTCCTTCGGCGAGGTGCCGGCCATCAGCAGCAGCGCACCGGCCAGCAGCAGCTGCGTCAGCACCAGCCAGCCGCGCCGCCGGCCCAGCCACGGCGGATCGAAGCGGTCCATCAGCGGCGCCCACAGGAACTTGAAGGTGTAGGGCAGCCCGACCAGGCTCAGGAAGCCGATGGTCGCGACATCGATGCCCTCCAGGCTCAGCCAGGCCTGCATCGCCTGCCCGGTCAGCGCCAGCGGCAGCCCGGAGGCAAAGCCCAGCATCAGCACCGCCGCCAGCCGCCACAGCCGCCAGCCCGGCCCGGCGGGCGCCAAGACAGGCAGGAGAGGCGGGTTCGGGGTGGGGGCAGACGCGGTCATGCACCGATTCTAGGAGGCGTCACCCGGCCGGCACCGGGCGGACGCACGATGCACGGCGATCGCTCACAATGCCCTCCCATGCAAGCTGCACCGTTCACCCGACAGGATTTCCGAGCCGCGCTCGGCCTGTTCGCCACCGGCGTCACCATCGTCACCGCCCGCGCGGAAGACGGCACGCCGGTCGGCCTGACCGCCAATTCCTTCAACTCGGTGTCGATGACGCCGCCGCTGGTGCTGTGGAGCCTGGGGCTGCAGGCCGGCTCGATGCCGGTCTTCCGCACCTGTTCGCACTACGCCATTCACATTCTCGCCGCCGAGCAGCGCGAGCTGGCCGAACGCTTCGCCACCCGCGGCATCGACCGCTTTGCCGATCTGGCCTGGAGCGCCGGCGCCGGCGGCGCACCGCTGCTCGACGGCGCGGCGGCGGTGCTGGAATGCCGCAACCGCAGCCGTCACGAGGAAGGCGACCATGTGATCCTGGTCGGCGAGGTCGAGCAGTGCCGCTACCGCGGCGAGGCCGCGCCGCTGATCTTCCACGGCGGACGCTTCCACACCGCCCTGCCCTCGTCCGGCGGTTGAAGCACGGGGCAGCGCCCTCAGTTGAAGGGCATCGATGCACCCACCCGTATCCGGAGCCCTGCCCATGAGCACCACCGCCTCGTCCCCGTCCGTCCTGGTCAGCTGCCCGCACTGCCAGGCGAGCAACCGCATTCCCGAAGCACGCCTGGGCGAACAGCCCGGCTGCGGCCGCTGCCACCAGCCGCTGCTCGACGGCCGGCCGGTCGCGCTCGATGACCTCAACCTCGATGCGGTGCTGCGGCACAGCGACCGGCCGGTCATCGTCGACTTCTGGGCCGCCTGGTGCGGTCCGTGCCGGCAGATGGCACCGCAGTTCCAGGCCGCGGCGGCCCAGCTGCAGGGCCGCGCGCTGTTCGCCAAGGTCGACAGCGATGCCTGCCCCGAGGCCAGCGCCCGCCATGCGATCCGCAGCATCCCGACGCTGGTGGCCTTCCGCTCGGGACGGGAAATCGGCCGCCTCAGCGGCGCGATGCCGGCCGCGCAGATCGTGCGCTGGGTCGAGGGGCTGAGCGGGCAGGTCTGAGCCGGTCGTGATGGAATCGGCGGGATTCCCAGCCTGCCGCGTACCGATCGCATCCGAACGCTGACAGTTATTTCAATTTCGGCAATTTGAGCCGACCAGGTTGCGGACGCTGGGCGGGTCGGGGCCTACGATGCCCTCACCTCGACAACCATTGGCAACCCGGCCATGAACACCCAGTTCGGCGATCTCCCCGACTTCCGCAATCCGACCATCATCGACGCGGTGCTGCGCGAGCTCGACCATCCGCCGCGCAGCACCCGCAGCGCGCCGGTGCAGCAAGGCAGCCTCGGCTCGGCGCGCATGCGCCCGGTCTGCTGCAGCGTCTGCCAGCGCCGGGTGCTGCCGGCCCAGCTGCTCGATCACATGCAGACCGAGCATGGCGGACAGGTCTTCAGCCGCACCTCCAGCGGCCTGCCGCGGGGCATCTGGTTCAGCGCGCCCGCACCGGCACGGCGCCTGCGCTGACATGCAAAGTGCCCGCGGTACGCGGGCTAGCCGCGACTTTCTTGTTCATTTGACATGGACAGAAGCTAGACGAAATTTCTTTGTCATGCCGGTGCGTCAAGACGGCATCGCCTTCGTCGATCTGTGACCGATGCGGCCGGAGCAGCCCCGCTCCAGCCCGAACCTCGGCGACAACTAGGATTCGCGATGAAGAGCGTGCTGCTGGTGGACGACTCGGCCACGATGCTGATGAGCCTGAAGGGATCGCTGGAGATCAGCGGTTTCCGGGTGGAGACCGCGCCCGACGGCGCCGCCGCGCTGCGCCGGCTGACCTCCGGCCTGCGCCCTGACCTGATCATCACCGACATCAACATGCCGCACATGGACGGCCTGTCGCTGATCCGCGAGGCCCGCAAGCTGCTGCGCTTCACGCCGATCCTGGCGCTGACCACCGAGAGCCAGCGCGACAAGCGCGACGAGGCCAAGCGGCATGGCGCCACCGGCTGGCTGGTCAAGCCGGTGGGCGGCAGCGACCTGCTGAAGGTGGTCAACCAGGTCCTGACACGCTGATGCGCCGCCTCTGGGATCGCCTGCGGCCGCAGCGCCGGCCCGATGCGGGCAGCCTGGCCGAACTCGACACCCTGCGCCAGGGCCTCGACATCCTGCGCGGCCAGCTCGCGGCGGCCGAGCGCTCGTCGGCCGAGGCGGTGCTCGACATGACCGACCGCCTGGTGCGGGTGCAGCAGCGCTGCGACGCGCTGCAGCACGAGATGGACCGGCTGCTGCAGACCTCGCGCACCCTGTCGAGCGAGGCGCTCGAGCAGGCCGGCCGGCAGACGCTCGCGCTGGAGGCGATCGGCCGCCATCGCGAGGCGGGCCGATCGGCCGACGAGCGCCACCAGAGCGAGATCCGCTCGCTGCTGCAGCAGGTCGAGGCACTCGCCCCCTGGGCCGACCGCATCGCCGAGATCGCCCGTCACACCAACCTGCTGGCGCTGAACGCCGCAATCGAGGCCGCCCGCGCCGGCGAGGCCGGCAGCGGCTTCAAGATCGTCGCCGGCGAGGTGCGCAATCTCTCGGGCATGACGGCCGAGGCGGCCGGCGAGATCAGCAGCGGCATCCGGCTGGCGATCGAGACGCGCAGCCGGGTCCGGCTCGGCGGGCAGGCCCGCGATCACGGCGCCGACGAGCTCGGCCTGATCAGCGAGGAGATCGACCTGCTCGCGCGCACGCCCGGCGCGGTGGCACGGCAGGTCGACGAGCTGTCGCGCGAGATGGAGCAGACCACCCGCGAGGTGCGCGACGACATTCTCGAGGCGCTCGGGCGGATGCAGTTCCAGGACATCAACCGGCAGCTGCTCGAGCAGGTGCAGAAGGGGCTGGAGCATCTGGCGCGCCACTGCGAGGCTGCGGGCCAGGGCCCCGACCTGCAGCGTCAGCAGGCGCTGAGCCGCACGATCGGCACCTGGCGCGAAGGCTATGTGATGCACAGCCAGCGCAAGGCCCACGCCGCAGCCACCGGCGATGCCAGTGCAGCCCGAGCGCCGGACGAGCCGCCGATCGAGCTGTTCTGATCAGCCGCAGGCGCCGACGAAGCCGCAGGCGGTGCAGAACTCGCAGCCGTCCTTGTGGATCATCGCGGCGTTGCCGCATTCCGGGCACGGCTTGCCGGCCATCACCCGGTCGACCGCCTGCATGCCGCTGCTCACCGACGTGGCTGCCGGCGCCGAGGCCGCCGCATCACCCTCGCCTGCACTGCCCGGCTGGGCCAGCACACCCATCTCGCTGACCGGATGGCCCGCCTCGTCCAGGATGCCCAGCATCGCGTAGCGGTGAATGATCAGCCGCGCCACATAGGCCACCGTGCTCGGCCAGACCTGCTGGCGCCGCTGGCCCGGCGGCAGGCCCGGCACCGGCGCCATGAAGTGGCCCAGCGGCTCGCCGATGCTCAGCATCTTGCGCAGCTTCATGCCGATCCAGCCCGGATCGATGACGCGCATGTCCAGCGACAGCAGCCGCGCCAACCCGTCGAAGGCGCGCGGATAGTTGCCGGCGAAGCCGATCGCGCAGGGTCGCGTGACATGGCCGCCCTCGGGCGTCGGCAGCGAAACTTCCTTGAGCGTCAGCGTGAAGGCCTCGCCGCTGGCCGGATTGTCGATGTCGACCGCCCAGGCCAGCGTGCCGTCGACGCCGGTGCGCGGCTCCTCGCGGCTGAACATCGCGTCGAGCACCGGCGTCGGGCCGCCCTCCTGCAGCGCGCCGAGCTGCTCGCAGCGCCAGCGGATCACCGCGGCGGTGGCGGCGACCACGCCGGGAAAGCGCCGACGCTCGCCGGTCGGCGGGAAGGGCATGTCGAAGGCGCGCTCCTCGGCCACCGTCGCCAGCGCGTCGAGCTTGAGCTTGAGCCAGCTCGGGTCGTTGGCACGCATGTCCATCGACAGCGTCTTGGCCAGCGCCGCCAGCCCGCGCGGCTGCTCGGCGCCGTTGAACCAGACCTCGAAGGGCAGCGTCTGGCCGAACAGGCCCGCGTCCGGCCCGGCCTCGGCCGGCAGCTCGCCGATGAAGAGCGCGAAGTCGCCGTGCGGATGCTGGATCAGGTAGCTCCAGGCCGGATTGCCGGCGGCCAGTTCCGGCCGGCCCGGCCAGCGCAGGCTGGCCAGCACCGGCTGCGGCAGCCGGTCCAGGCGCAGGCGGCGGTTGGTGCCGTCGTCGCCCGCCTCGGCCACCGTCAGCGGCTGAGGCTGAGGCGCGGCGGGCAGCGCCGGTGCGGCGGCGGCAGGCGCGGCAGCCGGGGCCGGCGCAGCCGCCGGCGGATCGACGCTCAGCACCGCGCCCAGCACGCTGTTGGGGCGATAGGTCGCCAGCCCCTTCAGCCCGGACTTCCAGGCGATGAAGTACAGATCCTGGAAGTCCTCGTACGGGTAGTCGGCCGGCACGTTGACCGTCTTGCTGATCGAGGTGTCGATGAAGGGCGCCACCGCCGCGACCATCGCCTCATGCGCCTCGGCGCTCATCTCGAGCGCGGTGACGAAGGCCTCGGTCAGCGGCGCGTTGTGGCCCTTCAGATGGCGGTAGAGCCGCCAGGCGTGGTCCTCGACCGCATACTCGCGGAAGCTGCCGTCGGCCTCGCGCTTGCGCCGGGTGTAGGTCCAGCTGAACGGCGGCTCGATGCCGTTGCTGGCGTTGTCGGCGAAGGCCAGGCTGATCGTGCCGGTCGGCGCGATCGACAGCAGATGCGAGTTGCGCAGGCCGTGGGCGCGGATGCGCTCCTTCAGGTCGGCCGGCAGCCGTGAGGCGAAGCTGCCGCGGCTCAGGTACAGGTCGGCGTTGAACAGCGGGAAGGCGCCACGCTCCTTCGCCAGCTCGACCGAGGCGCCGTAGGCCGCGTCGCGCATCACCTCGGAGATGCGCCGCGCCATCGCACGCGCCGCCGGCGTGTCGTAGCGCAGGCCCAGCATGATCAGCGCGTCGCCCAGCCCGGTGAAGCCCAGGCCGATGCGGCGCTTGTTCGCGGCCTCCTCCTGCTGCTGCGGCAGCGGCCAGACCGTCTCGTCGAGCACGTTGTCGAGCATGCGCACCGCCACCGCGCAGACCTCGGAGAATGCGGTCTCGTCGAAGGAGGCGGTCGAGGCGAACGGATCGCGCACGAAGCGCGTCAGGTCCACCGAGCCCAGGCAGCAGCAGCCGTAGGACGGAAGAGGTTGCTCGGCGCACTGTCCGGTCACCAGCCCGTTGAAGATGACGGTGTTGCGGTCGACCTGCGTGGTGTCGTAGACCGGGGCGCTGCCCGCCGGCTCGATCGCGCTGATGCGGGCGGTAAAGCGCTGCGACTTGCGCAGCACCTTGTCGGCAGCCCAGGCCTGGTACTTGCCGTTCTTCAGCGGCAGCAGGAAGCCGATCTCGCGCATGAAGACATCGCGCGACTCGCCATCGATGATCAGCTCGTGCGAGGCCTGGCAGGCATAGGCGCGATGGCCTCCGCGACCATCCGGCAGCAGGCGATCTCCCGCCGGGCGCCGGGCGTGAATGCGCGACAGCACGCCGAAGTTGGCCAGCAGCTGCTGGACCTCGCGCAGCAGGGGCCGGTGGACCGAGCTCAGCCGCACCGAGCAGGTGTCGGCGCCCGGCTGGGTGTTGACCGTGCCGTCGGTCTGGAACAGGCCGCGCAGATAGCCGCGCACGCAGTCCTCGCTGCCCTGCCAGACGACCTCGGGCACCTGCAGCTTGGTCTCGCGGGTGAAGCCCAGCGTGCGCAGCCAGCGCGCCAGCAGCGTCGAGCGGATCGACACGCTCTGGCGCTGCGGCACCGCGACCGGCGCGACCTGATAGAGCCGCCCCCCCTCCTGCATCGCGCCGAGCACCCGGTTGACGAAGGCGGCCACCGTGTTCGCCAGCGCCCGCTCCTCGTTCCAGAGCGTGATGACCGCCGCCTCCTGGCCATGGCCACGGTTCGTGAAATGCCCGTCACCGGCCATCAGGCCGAGCAGGCAGCCCAGTTCCTCCGAGCCCTGCAGGCCGAACTGGCCCTTGCCGGACTGGACCAGCAGCTCGTCGCCCACCTGCAACTCGGAGAGCTTCAGGCGCCCGCGGGTGGTGTGGAAGTCATGCCAGGCGGTGGCGGTGATCTCGTAGCCCTCGCGGGTGACGACCCGGAACACTTGCGCCTGCGGTGCCGTCATGAAGGCCGGAACGGCAGGGCGCACCTCGGTGCCACGCGTCTGCTCGTCGAACACCCGGCGGTCGACCGTCACCTGCAGGTCGACGCCGCTCTGATGCAGCTGGCGGATCGGGATCAGTCCGTACTGGGTGGCCAGCCGGGTCTCGCCGACGACACACGGATTGGTCGCCGTGATCGTCTCGCAATAGCCGAGATTGTTGTCCTCGTTGATGCGATCGATGAACAGGATGCCCGGCTCGGCATGGTCGTAGGTCGAGCGCATGATCTGGTCCCACAGCTCGCGCGCGCGAATCCGGCGATAGACCCACTGGCCGTCGTCGCGGCGCCAGGCGCCGGCGGCCTTGATCTTGCGGCCCGGCTCGGCCTTGTGGACCAGCTCGATGTCGTCGTCGGCCTCGACCGCGCGCATGAACTCGTTCGTGACGCCGACCGAGATGTTGAAGTTGCGCAGGTCGCCCTGGTCCTTGGCGTGGATGAACTCCTCGATGTCGGGATGGTCGCAGCGCAGCACGCCCATCTGCGCGCCGCGCCGGCTGCCGGCCGACTCGACCGTCTCGCAGCTGCGGTCGAACACCCGCATGTAGCTCACCGGCCCGGAGGCGTGGCTGTCGGTCGAGCCGACCCAGGCGCCCTTCGGCCGGATGCGCGAGAAGTCGTAGCCGACGCCGCCGCCGCGGCGCATGGTCTCGGCCGCCTCGGTCAGCGCGGTGTAGATGCCGGGAAAACCCTCTTCCGGCTCGGCGATCGAGTCGCCCACCGGCTGCACGAAGCAGTTGATCAGCGTCGCGCCCAGCGGCGTGCCCGCCGCCGAGGCGATGCGCCCGGCCGGCACGAAGCCGCGCTCCTGGGCGTCGACGAAGCGGGCCTCCCAGTGGGCGCGAGATTCCGGCGCCTCGCCGGCCGCCAACGCACGTGCGACGCGCCGGCGCACCTCGGCGGCGCTGCGTTCGCCGCCCTTGGCGTACTTCTCGACCAGCACCTCGGCGCTGATCGGCTGCGCGGGCAGCGGGGTCTCGTCCCGGGTCCGCTCGTCCCGGCTCACATCCGTCGTCATTCAGCGTTCTCCTGGCCGCACCGGCCGCTCTCTCCTCGGAGCCACCGACTCTGCGCCGGCCGGGCGGTGCGCGCAAGGGCAAATCCATGTGCGCCGCATCAGCTTGTGGTGAACAACTTGACGAACCTGAAATGAGAAATCGATCGACGTTGACCCGACGCAAGGGCCGGCCACGCGGGGCTGGAGATAGTGGGCTTCCACCCCGGCATCACGCGCTGGTCACTCGCTGGAACGAAAGGTGCTGCCATGAACCCGTCCCAAGCTTCCGCCCCGCCGGAGCTGCTGCTGGCCGGCCCGGCCGATGCGCTGCTGCGCAGCCTCGATGCGCTGCGCGGCGTGCGTGATCCCGGCGTCGGCGCCAGCATTCTCGAGCTGGGCCTGGTCGAGTCGCTGCGGCTGCGCGACGGCGAGGCCGAGCTCTGCCTGGTCACGCCCGGGGCCAGCTGCCCGTGCAGCGACCTGACCGCCGACGCGGCCTTCCGCGCCATCCAGCAGGCCCTGCCGGACACCGACATCTACCTGACCCAGGATCACGCGGTCGAATGGAGTCCGCGACGCGCCAGCACCGCGCTGCGGCACCGCCTCGGCGGGCTGCCCGACTTCCATCCGGAAACCGAGCGGGGTCTGCCCTTGCGCCGACCTGACAACCCTGAAGATTGAGTCGGATCAAGACCGGTACCGGAATGCGACTGGCATGATGAATCCATGGCAGTCACCCGTCGTCCCATCTGGATGCGCACCGCACCGGCGGATCTCGCGCCGCCGCCCCCCGAGCCCCCGCGGCTGGGCGGCGATGCGGCGATCGCCGCCCAGGTGCTCGAGGCGCTGCGCACCGTGCGCGAGCGGGGAGACGGTCCGGACATCGTCAGCAGCGGCCGGGTGCATGCGATCGAGGTCGGACCGGACGAGGCGGTGCTGACCCTCAGGCTCGACGGCGGGCGATGCGGCAGCGCGCAGGTGCTGGCCGAACTGGCCTTCGACGTGATGCGCCAGCAGCTGGCCCCGCTCGATCTCGATCTCTATCTGCGCCACGAGCATTCGGGCGGCTGCCCGAACCACTGAGGCGCAGGCGGTCTCGCTTCAGCCGCGGCCGACGAAGGGCATCGCGCTGGCCATCACCGTCATCTGCAGCACATTGGCCGACAGCGGCAGCGCAGCCATCTGCAGCACCGCGTCGGCGGCATGCTGCACGTCCATCACCGGCTCGACCTTCAGCGAGCCGTCGGCCTGGCGGATGCCGGCGGTCATCGCCGCGGTCATGTCGGAGGCGGCATTGCCGATGTCGATCTGCCCGACGGCGATGTTCCAGGCGCGGCCATCGAGCGCCGCCGTCCGGGTCAGGCCGGTGATCGCGTGCTTGGTCGCGGCATAGGCGACCGAGCCGGGGCGCGGCACCTGCGCCGAGATCGAGCCGTTGTGGATGATGCGCCCCCCCTGCGGCACCTGCGCCTTCATCGTGCGGAAAGCCTCGCGGGTGCACAGGAACATGCCGGTCAGGTTGGTGTCGACCGAGCGCTGCCAGTCGGCCAGCGTCACATCCTCGATCGAGACGCCCTGCGTGAAGATGCCGGCGTTGTTGAACAGCACGTCGACGCGGCCGAAGCGCTCGCGCGCGGCGGCGAACAGCGCCGCGACCGCGGCCTCGTCGGTCACGTCGGCCGCCACCGCCAGCGTCCGCTCGCGCACGCCGGCCTCGGGCTGGGCCGCCCCGGCCTCGTCGATGACCGCCTGCAGGCGCTCCAGGCGCCGTCCGGCCAGCACCACCGACCAGCCCGCGCGCAGGAAGGTCAGCGTGCAGGCGCGGCCGATGCCGCTGCCCGCACCGGTGATCAGCACGGTGCGCGTGTCACGGGACCAGACGCAGGAAGACGGGGGTGAGGACAGCACGTCGGACATGGGCGAGGACTCTCGGCAGTTCGGGTTTCTGGAGTCCCGATGATGCGCGATCCGCTGGTCGCCAAATAAGAACCCCGCCACGTGTGGCGGGGCCTCCCTGGATGCATATTCGACCTGTCGCCAGACCGAGTCCATGGTGCAGAAGAGCGGGGACTGCAACCCCGCATACACGAATGGAATGGAGCCGATAAGTGGAAAAACGATATGGGCTGCACCTTATCCGGACTTTCCCGCACCGGAAACCCCTCGTTTCGGGGCAGCGGAAAATTGCCGTGACGGAAGTCGGAGATGGACGGATCCAGCCGGGATTCAGGTCAGCACGCAGTCGACCGGCCGCAGCGGCGCCGGCAGATCGCGGTCGCCGAGCAGTTCACGCACCGAGGCCTCGATGTTGACGCTCATCGCGTCCAGCGCCAGGTCGTTGGGCGAGGTGCCGAAGGGCTCCTCGATCTCGTCGCCCAGCGCCTCGATCGCGAAGAAGGTGTAGGCGACGAAGGTCACCATCAGCGGCGTCATCACCCCGATCGAGTCCAGCAGCCCGAAGGGCAGCATCAGGCAGTAGAGGTAGACGGTGCGGTGCAGGATCACGGAGTAGGTGAAGGGCAGCGGCGTGTAGGCGATGCGCTCGCAGCCGCCGTAGGCGTCGTTCAGGCCGGTCAGGCTCTGGTCGATCTGCATCGCCAGCACCGAATCGAGCCGGCCGGCGTCACGCTGCTCGCGCACCCAGCGCGACAGCCACAGCAGCACCGCCATCGCGACGAAGCGCCGCGACAGCACCTCGTCGGCGACATCGGCCGGCAGCAGCCGGCGCAGATCGTCCTCGCCGCTGCGGCCGCGGAACTGGTGGCGCGCCGCATGCACGAAGGCGGCCAGGCCCAGCACGAAGGGCCGCGCGGTGGCGGCATCGGTCATCGTCACCGCCAGGCGCGCGGCGCTGCGGGCGTCCGTCAGCAGCCGGCCCCAGAGCTTGCGCGCCTCCCAGTAGCGGTCATAGCTGGCGCTGTTGCGAAAGCCCAGGAAGATCGCCAGCGCGACGCCGACCAGCGAGAACGGCACCGCCGTCAGCGTGATCTTGTGATGCAGCAGCTGGCCATGAAAGGCCACCACCAGCACCGACAGCAGCAGGATGCACAGCAGCTGCGGCGTGATGCGGTGCAGGATCGAGCCACGCACGACGAACAGCATGCGCAGCCAGTGAGGACGAGGGCGAACGATCATGCGGCCGCAGTATCGGGCAAGGCGCGACCGTCTATTGAGGCGGCACCTGCCGCGGCACCGATGACACCGCATCGCGCGGGGTCGCGCCGCGCACCTCGAAGCGCACCGAGTCGACGCGCCCGCCCGGCAGCCGCAGCTCCAGCTGGTGGCGCCCCGGCCACGGCGCCCAGGCCAGCCGCGCGCCCTGCCCGATCCGGCGGCCGTCGAGCCACCAGGTGCCCGGCTCGCCCTGGAAGACGATGCGCTGCACCTTCGGCGGCATGTCCGGATCGAGCGCGTAGAGCGCACCCGGCTTCGGGCTGGCGATGCCGCGCAGGTCGGCGCCGCCGCGGGCGTGCTCGCCGCGCCGGATCTCGGCCTGCTCGGTGCCGGCGATGAAGAATTCGTCGCGCGCCGGCCGGGCGTCGCCGGCGACGAGCTGACGCACCAGGCCCGGCGGCAAGGGCGGCGCGCGTGACGGCCGCCCGTCGCGCTCGTGCAGGGCCTGCACCAGCGCACGCCAGACCGGCGCGGCGCCGGTCGTGCCGCTGACGGCCTGCATCGGCTCGCCGCCGGCGTTGCCGACCCAGACGCCGACCGTGTAGCGGTCGGTCCAGCCGACGCACCAGTTGTCGCGCAGATCCTTGCTGGTTCCGGTCTTGACCGCCGCGAAGCCGCGTGTCACCAGGGGACTGTCCAGCCCGAAGGTGACCGCGCGCGCCGCGTTGTCCGACAGGATGTCGCCGACCAGCCAGGCCGCCGCGGCGCTGCCGACCTGCCGCCCCGGCCCGAGGCGGCCACCGTTGGCCAGCCCGCGATAGGCGTTCGTCAGCGCCGCCAGCGTCGTCTCGGCGCTGCCGAGTGCCAGCGCCGCGCCGTGGAAGCCGCCGCTGTGGCTCAGGCCCAGCCCCCAGGCATTGAGCCGCTCGAACAGATCGTCGGGCGTCAGCATCACGCCCAGGCGCACCGCCGGGATGTTCAGGCTCGACGCCAGCGCCACGCGGGCGCTGACCCAGCCGTGGAAGTCGCGGTCGTAGTTCTGCGGCGCGTAGACGCCGCCGCCGGCCATCAGCTGCGTCGGCGCGTCCTCGAGCAGGCTGGCCGGGGTGATCAGGCGGCGCTCGAAGGCCATCGCGTAGACGAAGGGCTTGAGCGTCGAGCCCGGCTGGCGCCGCGCCAGCGCCATGTCCACCGCCGCCGCGTCCGACAGCGCCGCGCCCGACGAGCCGACCCAGGCGATCACCTCGCCGGTGGCGTTGTCGAGCACGACGACCGCACCATCCTCGACATGGCGCAGGCTCAGCTCGGCGAGCTGGCGCCGCAGCGTGTGCACCGCCAGGCGCTGGATCGGTGCGTCCAGCGTCGTGCGCCAGGTGGCCGGGCGCGGCGCCGGCAGCGCCTGCCAGGCCCGCAGCGCCTGCCGGGCGTAGTGCGGCGCGTCGTTCGGCGGTGCCGGCTGCGGCGCGCGTGCGGTGGCGCCGGCCCCCAGCGCACGGGCCGCAGCCGGCCCCAGCGTCGCGCAGTCGATCCGCTGCACCGTCAGCAGCGCGCACGCTCGCCGCACCACCACCTCGCGCGGCGCGTTCGGCCCGCGCACCAGCGCCGCCAGGATCGCCGCCTCGGCGGCGTCCAGCCCGCTGGGCAGCTTGCCCAGCAGCACCTGCGACGCCGCCGGCACGCCGACCAGCTCGCCGCGCATCGGCACGCGGTTCAGATAGGCCTCCAGGATCTGCGCCTTCGACCAGCGCGCCTCGATCTGCCGCGCCGCGGCGATCTGCCCGAGCTTGCCCGCGACGCTGCGTCCGCCGGCCGGGCGCACCAGATCGCCGTCGACCAGGCCGGCCAGCTGCATCGTGATCGTGGAGGCGCCCTGCGTGGCGCCGCTGCCCGACAGATTGGCCCAGGTGCTGCGCGCCAGACCCGCCCAGTCGACGCCGGTGTGGGCGTGGAAGCGGTGGTCCTCGGCGAGCACGATCGACGTGCGCAGCGCGGGCGAGAAGTCGGACAGCGCGACCCAGGGCTGGCGGCGGGCGGTCGGATCGACGCGGATCGTCTGGATCGGCTCGCCGTGGCGGTCGAGCAGGATCAGGTCGGAGGGGCGGTGCGCGGCGCGGACTTCCGGATACGTCGGCAGCGGCAGCGCCAGCGCCACCGAACTCGCCCCCCACACCGTCATGCCCGCGAAAGCGGGGATCCACCCACGCCACCGCCTGCTCGCACGGTGGGTTCCCGCTTGCGTGGGAATGACGCGCATGGGGTGCCTCAATTCACACCTCTGGAATCTCCACGCCAAAAATCTGCTCAAAAACATCAGCAATCTGCTTCGCCTCCGGCAACCCCAAGCGCCTTGCCGCGCCGAACGCCCTGCGCAGCAGGTCGATCATCTCCGGCGCATCCTCGATCTGGCCCCGCATCGCCAGACAGATCGCCAGATTCGTCCGCCCGACCAGCAGCGAGCGCACGTCGCCCAGCTTCTCGTACACCGGCAACGCCTCTTCCCGCCGGATCCTCAGCGCCTCCTCCAGCTCCCCTCTCGCCTGCAGCACGTCCGCGATCTTGCCCATCGTCACCGCCCGCGAGCGCACGTCGCCCAGCTTCTCGTACACCGGCAACTCCTCTTCCCGCCGGATCCTCAGCGCCTCCTCCAGCTCCCCTCTCGCCTGCAGCACGTCCGCGATCTTGCCCATCGTCACCGCCCGCTCGCGCACGTCGCCCAGCTTCTCGTAAACCGGCAACGCCTCTTCCCGCCGGATCCTCAGCGCCTCCTCCAGCTCCCCTCTCGCCTGCAGCACGTCCGCGATCTGGCCCAGCGCCAGCGCAGCCCCGTGCTCCTCGCCTCGGGCCTGGTCGAGATCGGCTTTGCGGCGTGCGGCATCCTGTGCAGCCGAGAGCTGCCCGCCACGTTCCAGAACCTGCGCCTGGGTCCACAGCACGTTGCTCAGGATCGCCGGGTCGTCATGGGACGCGATCAGGCGCTCGCAGAACTGCTGCCACAGGGCATAAGGGCCGCGTGTCGTGGCGTAGTCCTTGGCGGCGCGCTCGACGGCAGGCCCCTGCTCGACCGGGACGGCCGCCAGCCAGTGCGCCAGCGACTCGACCTCCTGCTCGACCCGCGCCCAGGCGTCGCGCTGGCGCTCGTCGCCGGTCTCGGGCAGCAGGGGCAGGAACCAGCCGCCGAGCCGCTCGGTCACGGTGGCCTCGGTCGGCTCGGGTTGCTGGCGCAGGAACTCGGCGATCAGCGGGTGCAGTTGCGTCATGCGCGCCGCCGGCTGGTACTGCAGCAGGCTCAGGCGCGCCGCCGCGACGGCGAAGACGGGGTAGAGGGCCTCGTCGATCGCGGTGATGGCGGCCGACAGCGACAGGCCGGTCGGGTTGGCCGGGCCGTGGGCCAGGGCGACCAGGGCCTGCTGCCATGCCGGATCGGCGCCCGGCCCACCCGCGCACCAGTGGCGCCACGACAGCTCGAAGGAACTGCGCACGACGGCGCGGGCACGGTCAGCGCTCAGGCGGGGATCGCCAGGCTCGGCCGGCGGCAGGTCCAGACCGGCGCGGCGCAGCTCGTCGAGGAAGGCCTGCGGCGTCAGGCCCAGGCTCAGGTGGCTGGCGGCAATGTGCAGCGCCAGCGGCAGCCGGCCGAGGCGCTGGGCGAGGTCGTCGGCCTCGGCGTCGGTGAGCGGGTGACCGTCCGGTTCGACCTCCGCCAAGAGCAGCTTGCGGGCGTCGTGTGCCGACATCGGCGCCACCGGCACGCGTGTCCAGCCGGTGCTGCCGAGCTTCTGATAGCGCGCCGTGACGAGGATCGGCACGCCGGGCAGGCGGTTGACGAGTTCGCCGACGGCCTGGGCCTGCGCGGCGGCATCGACGTTCTCGATCAGCAGCAGCCACGGCCCGCCCTGCGGACCGCCCATCGACAGCGCCGCCTTGAGCCGATCCCAGAGCCCCTCGTCCGGCCCGTGGGCGCGCAGGCGGTCGGTCAGCGTGCGGCCCAGGCCGAGCGCAGTGGGCGGCTCGAGCGCCTGCGGGTCGAGGATCAGGCGCTGGCAGACCGTCGCCGGATCCGTGTCTTCCGGCAGGCCGAGCGCCGGCAGCCAGTGCTCGGCGATGAAATGCTCGGCCAGCCGCGTCTTGCCCACGCCCGCCATGCCCTCGATGGCGCAGCACAGCACCGTGGGGTGCCGCGTCGAACCATCCTCGGGCAGCAGCGCCCGCTGCAGCTTGGCCAGCTCGTCATCGCGGCCGATGAACTTGCCGGGCGTGAACGGGTGATCCGGCGGATCCGGCGGCACCAGCCGCAGCTTGCCGCCGACGCTGCCCGGATAGAGGCCGTCGTCGTTGTGCCAGTGCCCACGTCCCGAGCGTCCCGACCAGCACCGAGCCCAGAGGTGGCGCGGCTCGATCGGACGTCCCTTGGGCAGTTGCACATCCAGCAACTGCACGCCGTTCGGAAACTGGTCGGTTTCGTAGAGGCTGCCCGCAGCAGAGACATGCAGGCTCGCCGCCGGCGTCGTCCAGCGCGACACCTCGGCGTCGTGCAGGTGGCCGTGCAGCAGCAGGCTGACACCGAATTCGCTCAGCAGCCGCTGCGCCTCGCGGCCATCGGCGAGGTCGGACAGAGGGTGATGCACCAGCGCGATCGTCCAGCCGGGCAATCGCTCGCCGCGCTCGTCGGTGAGCAGGCGCACGACCTGTTCGTCGGTCAGCCGCAGCTTGCCCGCGTCATCGTCGTCGCCAGCCAACCACGCGCTGTCGAGCCCGACGACGTGCAGCGGCGCCTCCAGCCCCAGGTCGTCCAGCGAGATGCGGTAGCCGAAACGGCCGTGCGGGCCATGCTCGGGCCGCTGTGCCGACAGGCCGGCAGCGTCGAGCCAGTCGCGGTAGGCCGCCTGTCGCCGCAACAGCGCGTCGGGCCACGCCGCGTCGAAACCACGCGGCGCCCGACCGCCCGCCAGCCACCGAGCGTAAGCCTGCGGGCTGACCTCCCAGGCGCCATCGCGCATCTCGCGCCAGGCGTCCGACGCGATGGTCCGGTCAACATCGTGGTTGCCCGGCACGCAGAAGAAACGCGCCTTGGGCACCTTCAGCACCCGCAGCACTTCGTCGACGAAGCGCGAGGCCTCCTCGTACTGCGCCGCCTGCCCCGACTGCGCCAGATCGCCGGTGAAGCACACCAGATCGACCGGACCGTCGGCGGCGATGTCGTGCAGGTTGCGCGTCCACGCTTCACCGAGCACGCGCCGCATGCGCCAGCCAGAAGTGCGCTCCTTGCCGATGTGCAAGTCCGAAAGATGCAGGATGCGCAGCGTTCGCCGATCGCTCATGGTGCCGTCCCCGTGATTTGTGCAGAACGGGTGACAGTGTGGCGCAGGCTGCGCGCGATTCAGCTCCAGCGCATCAGCCCATCGCCGCACAAGCGTTCACTCTTTCCGCGTGACCACCTCGAACGCCCCGACCGGGGCCTCGCCGAAGTTCTCCGGCGCGTACATCGCCTCGACCCGCGCCGGCGGCAGCTGGAAGCGGCCGGCGGTGTTGAGACGCAGCGTGTACTCGACCGTGTGCGTGCCGCGCGGCAGCCAGGCGTAGTAGGCCCGCCAGGCCGACGGCAGCCGCTCCTCGTGCACCTTCCAGGCAGAACCCTCCTGCCGCTCGTCGCGCGTGGCGATCTGCGAATCACGGCCCAGCCCGCCGCCGAGCACCACCGCGCCGGGCGGCACCGGATCGCTGACGACGACCCAGCCCAGGTCGGTCGTCGCGCTGATCTGCAACTGCACGCGCAGCACGTCGCCGCGGCTCCAGCGCCCGGCGGTCTGCTGCTCGACCGCCTTGACGGTGCGCTCAATGCGGTAGCCGGCTGCCAGCGGCGCCTTCAGCGGCACCGCGGCCAGGCTCTGCAGCGCCACCCACGGCCGCCCGCTGCCCTGCTGCGTCACCGACAGCGCCGCCGGCGACGAGGCCGCGGCCGGCACCGGTGCCGCCCACGGCAGCGACAGCGCGCCGCCGTCGCCCTGGCGCGACCAGTCGAGTTCGCGTGTCGTCGCGCCGAGCGTCGCGCGCGCCCGCCCGGTCACCGGCACCGACTCGTGCACCGCCGAGAAGCGCTGCAGCGCCAGCACGGTCCAGACGTTGGCGGTCGTCGTCGCAAAAGCCCCCTGGCGCTGCGCGTCGAGCCGCGCCATCAGCCCGGTGACGAGGCGCGGCAGGTCGTCGCGCCACGGCGCGCCGTCCTCGACCGCCGTCAGCAGCAGCCGCGCCGCGTTGGCGTCGGCCCCGGCCATCAGCCACCACCAGCCGTCGCCGGCCTCGTCGGCGAAGCGCAGCGTCGTGCTGCCGGCCACCCGCCGCGCCTGCAGCAGCCGGCGCGCCTCGTCGAGCCGCTCGGCGCGGTTCGGCACGCCGTCGACGCGGCGCAGGATCGCCAGCCAGTCGAGCAGCGCCGCGGTCGGCCACTGCTGCGGCGCGATCTCCAGCGAGCCGAGCAGCCGGGCGTCGGCACGGCCGTGGCGCGACAGCGCCTCGATCGCGGCGAGCTTGCGCACGTCGCGCTCCAGACTGTCGCTGGCGCCGCGCGGCGACGGGATGCGCCGCGTCAGCCGGCCCTCGACGAAGGCGGTCAGGCCGCCGAGCATGGCCTCGCGCGGGCCGTCGGGAATCGTCCAGCCCGCCGCCTGCGACGCCGCCAGCACATAGGCGGTCAGCACGTCGCTGCCGCCGCCGGCCTCGGCGTCGCGTGGCGGGAAGTAGTGCGCCAGGCCGTCGCGGTCGAGGTAGGTCGGCAGCTCGTTCATCAGCGCGCTCCAGCGCGCCGCATCGCCCAGGCCGATCGCGCGCGACGTGCGCTGCTCCAGGCAGCTGTACGGATAGACCTCGAACCAGCGCCGAATGCCCGGCAGCGCGCCGGCCAGCGTCGGCCTGAGCGTCACCTGCACGCCGCCGACGCCGGGCAGCGCGTCGGCCGGCGGCGCCACCGGCCAGGCGAGCGTGCCGGCGGCGTCCATCTGCCGGATCGTCGCCTGCATCACGCGCACCGGCACGGCCGGCTCGACCTGCTGCGTCACCTGGATGCGGTCACGCGCGCCCTGTCCGGCCGCGGCGCCGACCTCCTCGGCCGTGCCGGTCCAGGCCAGCGTCGTCACGCCCGCCGGCACGCTGACCGGCCAGCGCAGCTCGGCCGCGCCGCCGGCCGGTATCGCCACCTGCTGCGCCGGCAGCGTCAGCGGCCCGCCCAGCGTCGCCTTGACCGTCATCGCGCGCGCCGTCGTGTTGCGCAGCGTCCAGAGCGCCTCGAAGCGATCGCCCTCGCGCACCAGTGTCGGCAGCCCCGACAGCATCTGCAGATCCTGCGTGACGCGGATCGTCGCCGCGCCGCTGCCGAAGCGGTCGAGCTGCGCGCCGCCGCCGGCGGCCACCGCGACGAGGCGGAAGGCGCTCAGCGAGTCGTTCAGCGGCACCTCCAGCGTCGCGCGGCCCTGCGCGTCGAGCTGCACGTCCGGACGCCACAGCAGCAGCGTGTCGAACAGCTCGCGCGTCGGGTTGCGCCCGCCGCTGCCGCCCGGCGCCAGCGCCTTGCGGCCGTAGTGGCGCCGACCGACGATCTCGTTCTGCGCCGTCGACGTCTCGACGCCCCAGGCGCGCGGCGGGAACATCGCGCCGAGCAGATCCCACGAGCCGTTGTCCATCAGCGCCAGCAGCCCCTCGTCGACCGCCGCGAACGACACCGTGCCGCCGGCCAGCGGCCGGCCATCGGGCAGCAGCACCTGCACGCCGGTGCGCGCGGTCTGGCGCACGCCGTACTGGGGTTTTTCCGGCGTGACCTTCACGGTCAGCCGATGGTCGTCCAGGCCGATGCGCAGCGCCGCCACGCCGAGCTTGAAGGCCGGCTTGGCCAGATCGACCAGCGCGGTCGGCGCGGTCCACTCCGGCCCCTCCTGGCGCCAGGCGTTCCACCACAGCCGCGGCGAGCGCCAGCCCCAGTCGAAGAACGAGTACCACGGCACCTGCCGCACCCGCCCGCGCAGCACCAGCGCGCTGACGTAGACGTTGGGCGCCCAGCTCGCCGCCTCGGCCGCGTCGGCGCCGGCGGCGCGCTTCGGGATCGGCACCTCGATGACCGGGTCGCTGCCGCGCAGCGTGACGACGCGGGCATCGAGAATGCCCTCGCGCTCGACCGTCACCAGCACGGTGGCCTCGCGGAAGGGCATGCGCACCTGCAGCCGCGCGGTCTCGCCGGGGCGCAGGTCGCGCCGCTCGGGCAGCAGGTCGATGCGGTCGTCGTTGTCCTGGTCAAACCAGAGTTCGCCGCCGCGGCTGACCCACACCGAGCTGCTGGCGGCGCTGCGCCGGCCGCCGCCGTCGGTGGTCTGCGCGATCAGGCGCACCTCGCCCGACGCCGCCAGGTCGAGGTCGCAGGTCAGCAGGCCGCGTGCGTCGGTCCTGCCGCTGCACAGCCGGCCGAGGTCGCGGACCTGCTCCTGCGCGTCATAGGCGTAGAAGCCGCCGACGATCTTCTGGCGCGTCGCCGTCTGGGTGCGCTGCTCGCCGCGCAGCTCCACCGCCTGGCCGGCCTGCGGCTTGCCGGCGGTGTCGAGCACGACCATCTGCACCGGCACCCGGCCGCCCTGCGCCAGCCAGCTGCGCGCGCGGATGCCGACCACCACCGCCGACGGCCACAGCGTCACGCTGCGGCCGACCGTCTGGCGCTCGCCGTTCGGGTCGTCGAAGCTGACCTCGGCGACGAGCTCGGCCGGCACCTTCAGCGCCCGCACCGCGTCGGGCAGCGCCACCTTGGCGGTCGCCGCGCCCTGCGCGTCGGTGCGCAGCGCCTGGCGGTCGGCCAGCAGCTGCTCGCGCACGCGGTCGGGCGACTCGCCGCCGGCGACGCCCGCGTCCGCGCCGCGCTCGGACGGCGGCGTGAAGCTGTAGTCCTCGTAGTCCGGAAACCGCACCCAGGCCGGGCGCAGCAGCGCGTTGAGCGACGCCGCCGTCGCCAGCCCGCCGCCCGACAGGTGGCTGAGCTGCACGCCGAAGCTCAGCTCGCGCGGCACGACCTGCGGCCCGGCCGGCGCCTGCAGCCGCGCATCGACCAGCGGCACCTTGAACGCCTCGACGCGGAACTGCCCCGACGACCACGCCGCGCCGCTGCGGTGCTTGAGCGTCACGTCATAGACGCCCTGCCTGGCGTTCGGCGGAATCGTCCAGGCCATCGCCGCGCGGTACGGCAGCGTGGTCACGTCGCCGCTGGCCTGGTGGGTGATGTCGACCTGGTCGGGCTGCGCCGCCGCGGCCAGCGCCGCCAGCCCCCGGGCACTCTCGCGGCGCAGGTGATGGCGCATCGACACCGTCTCGCCGACGCGCAGCAGCGTGCGGTCGAACACCGTGTGCGCGCGCACCGTGTCGGCGTCGTCGAGCGGGCCGCGTGCGGTCGGCTGGCCGAAGCGCCACGACTCGATGCCGCGGCTCCAGTCGCCGAAGACGAAGGCCAGGTCGCGACTGCCGTCGGCGCGCGCAGGGCCGCGCGCGGTGACGAACAGGCCGTCGTGGCTGATGCAGTCGCTGCGCGACCCGGACTCGGCCTCGTCGAAGCTGCGCGGAATGCGCGCCAGCCCCTGTGCGTCGGTGCGGCCCGACCACAGCGTCACGCCGCGGCAGTCGTTGACGGCCACATCGGCGCCGGCCACCGGCTGCGCACGGTCCAGCGTCGTCACCCAGACCAGGCTGTCGCTGCGGCCGCGCTTGAAGTGAACGCCGATCGGCGTCACCAGCACGCCGGTGCGCACGTACATCGGCGCCTCGCGGTCGAGCAGCGCGCGCCCGAGCACGCGCGACGACACCTCGACGAGGTGGTAGCCCGAGCGCTTGAGGGGCAGGCCGATCACCTCGGTCGCGCCCGGGGTCTTGGCCGTCTCGGGCGACGGCGCCGGCAGGTCGGCGCGCTCGACGCCCTCCTCCTTGGCCAGCAGCGACAGCTCGCGCGTGCCGACGACACGGTCGCGCGTGACGCGGCGCGGCCGGCCGTCGTCGCCGGTGACCGTCTCGGTGACGGTCCAGTCCTTCGGCGGCAGACCGGCTTCCTTGGCGGTGAAGCTGCTCTCGTGGTAGCGGCCGACCCGGGCGTACCACTGCAGCAGTTCGCGGTCCGGCGTCGCCGCGCCGAGCCACTTGACGCTGACGCGCGCACGCGGCGGCGGCCCGCCGCCGTCCTGCACATGGCGCAGCGTGATCGGCAGCAGCCCCGGCTCGTCCGGCCCCGGGCCCTGTTCCAGCACACCGAACGGCGCCGCGGCGAACTTGGCCAGCGGCGGCATGCCGCCGGTCGCCACCGCGAGCGGAAACACCGACGCATTCGCCAGCGCCCGCCCCGACTCGTCGCGCAGGTCCTTGGGCAGCACGATCGTGTAGCGTGCGTTCTCGGCCAGCGGCCCCGGGAAGGTCAGTTCCAACAGCGACGGCTCGGTGTTGCCGGCCGCGAACTTCGGCGCCACCGCGCTGCCGCCGCCGACCGGCTGCAGGCGGATCTGCGCCAGCTGCGCACGCGGCACCGCTTCGCTGAAGCGCAGCGTCAGGGGCCGCAGCGGAATGCACGGCGCCTCGGCGCGCTCGCGCTCGCAGGTGAATTCGGCGGTGAAGCGCTCGCGCACCTCCCAGGCGAAGCGCTGCGGCTGGCGCGTCAGCACCGCCGGGTTGTTCGCCGCCGCGATGCCCGGCCCCCAGACCAGCCGCACGCCGGCGGCCGGCGGCAGCGGGCGCTGGCAGGTCAGCACCAGCACCCGCGCGGCATCGGCCGCGGCGATCTCGTGCAGCTTCAGCAGCGCCGCCCGCGGCGCGCCCTCGACGAGGCTGACCGGCACGCGCTCACCGATGCCCTGCACCTCGCACCAGGCGTTGCGCTGCACCGTGTCGGGCACCGCCGGTCCGTTCAGGCGCAGCAGCCAGTGCTGGTCCTCCTCGATCGACGAGCCTTCATACGGCTCGACCGACTCGACCACCGGCCCGCCGGATGTGAAGCGGAACTCGCGCGGCCCGTCGAGCGGGCCGTTCAGCGGCTTCCAGCCCGGCGCGATCGCGAGGCGGCAGGCCACGCCCGGCGGCAGCGTGCGGTCCAGGTCCCAGGCCCACTCGCGGTCGCTGATCCAGCGCCGGCTGCCGGCCGGCGCCTTGCCGCCCAGCCCGTCGCAGGCCAGCACCGCCGGATCCGGCAGCGCCGGCGACCCGAAAGGCACCACCGCCGTGTCGAAGCGCAGGCGGATCTGCACCGCCGCCGACACCTCGCCGCTCGGCACCGCCGACACCACCCGCGCGCCCCAGGCCGACCCTGCAGCCGCGGTCAGCACCGCCATCAGCACGCCACCGAGCTGCCCGCGCCACCGCCGGCCGCCAGGCCGCTCTGTCTCTTGTCGCTGTCCGCCCACCCGATTCCTCCTGCACGCCGGGCCGTCGCCCCGTGTCGTGCAGTCTAGGTCCGGAGGCAGCCGCCCCGCGAACCTCAGTGCAGGACCAGCATCGCCACCTTGGTACGCGACATCACGTTCTTGGTGTGCGAACCGAAGAGCATCTCGCCGAACAGGCCGCGACCATGGGTGACCATCAGGATCAGGTCGGCCTGGACCATGTCGGCGACCTCGGCGATGGTCGCGTCGGTCTGGTCGCTGCGGCGGTACTCGCTCTCGAAGGGCACGCCGCATTCGCGGGCACGCTGGGCAAAGCTGTTGAGCACCGCATGGGCGTGGGCTTCGGTGCGGGCCTCATGCGCCTCGATCTTGCGCGCGAAGGTGGTCGGGCTGGCATTGACCGCCGACAGCGGGATGTCGGGCTCGCAGACGAAGCCGGTCACGCGCGCGCCCAGCTTCAGCGCCAGCTCCAGGCTGGCATCCATCGCACGCACGGAGAGTTCGGAGCCGTCGACCGGGACAAAGATGTGCTTGAACATGGTGAATCTGCGGATCGGGTTGTAACGATTCCACTCTAGGGTTTGCCCGCCACCCGGTCTTGATGGACATCAAGAAAACCTGCGCGCACGCCGGAATCCGCACGGAATCCGGCGGCATGTCGCCACATCATTCCGGTACCTTTTCGCACCAGAAGTCCGTCAATCACGACATTCAAACCGAGATTGTTGCGATTTCATGGCAGACATGCGGGTTTGCGCTAGGCTTCATCTCTTTCAGATTTTCCGATGTCGCCGCCTGCCTGCCCTGTCCTGCCCGAGCTGCCCGATGCTGCCGCGGCCGGCCGCTGGCGCGCTCCCCGGCGGCTGGCGGCGCAGGCGCTGGCGCTGCAGGGGCTCGGGCTGGGACTGACCCTGGTGGCTGCGCTTGTCACCAGCCATCTGCAGCACCGCACCCGCATGGCCGACTTCGCCGGCCACACCCGGGTGCTGTCTGTCGCGCTGCAGAATCACCTGGACATGGCCCAGCGCGACCTGGAGCGGCTGCGCGATCTGCACTACCGCATCGATCTCGGCCGGGACGAGCTGGAGATCGCCGGCGAGACCATCCTGCGCGAGAGCCCGTGGATCCGGCTGTTCTCCTGGCTGCCGCGGGTGACGCAGACGCAGCGCAACGCCTTCGAGGAACACCGCGACGGGCTGGACGGCCAGTCGATCCGCCAGCTCGATGCCGACGGGCTGGTGCGACCGGCGACGCGCCGCGCCGAGCATTTCCCGGTGGCCGACACCGTGCCGGCCTCGGGCCTGGAGGCGCTGGAGGGCATCGACGAGGGCGTCGATCCGGTCCGGGCGCCGGCGCTGCATCAGGCGCTGGCCAGCGGTCGGGTCGTCGCCTCGCCGCCCTTCTCCTCGCTGAGCCGCACCGCCAGCGAAGCCTGCGCCAGCGTGCTCTACGCCCCGGTGATGGAGCGGGCCTGGACCCTGGCCGAGGGCTACCGGCCCGAGCGCACCCGCGGCCTGGTCTCGGCCACGCTGGACCTGGGCTGGATGCTGCAGCATGTGCAGGCGCAGGCCGGCATCGACGGCACCGAGATGCTGCTGCTCGACCCGCTCCAGGAGGCGCCGGTGCTGGTGCGGCTCGACGACAGCCGGCTGGTGCGTGCCTACAGCGGCGAAGAGGCGCAGGCGCTGCTGGCCGGCATGCGCAGCGGGCCGCACTCGGTGCAGTCACTGCAGCTGGGCGGCCGGGAGTGGCAGCTGCTGGCCCGCCCGGGCTGGGCCGGCCGGGCCTGGCAGCCCGATGTGCTGGTGCTGTCGGTGCTGGCCTGCGGGCTGGTGTTCTCCGGTCTGCTGGGCGCGCTGCTGCGCAGCCGCCAGCGCCGCATGACCGAGCTGCAGGCCGCGCATGACGACCTCGAGCGGCTGGTGGCTCGGCGCACCGCCGCGCTGGAGGCGAGCAACCGCCAGCTCGCCGCCGAAGTCGACGAGCGCCGCCGCCTCGAGGACGATCTGCGCCAGGCCAGCCGGCAGGCGCACCAGGCCAGCCAGGCCAAGACCATGTTCCTGGCCAACATGAGCCACGAGATCCGCACCCCGCTGAATGCGGTGATCGGCTACACCCAGATCCTGCTGGAAGACCGCACGCTGGCCATGCCCGCCCAGCAGCGGCTGCAGACCATCCTGCAGGCCGGCCAGCGGCTGCTGCGGCTGATCAACGATGTGCTCGACCTCTCGAAGATCGAGGCCGGCGGCCTGCAGCTGCATCCCGCGACCTTCGACCTGCGCCAGGAGATCGACGAGATCGCCCGGCTGTTCGCCGAGCGCGCCGGCGCGCGCGGCCTGCCGCTGGACTGCCGCATCGACCTGGATGCGCACGAGCCGGTGCGGGGCGACCGCAGCAAGATCGGCCAGATCGTCATGAACCTGCTGGGCAATGCGGTCAAGTTCACCGAGCAGGGCCGCATCGGGCTCGACGTGCACCGCGAAGGCGCTCAGGTGCAGATCCGCGTGAGCGACAGCGGCCCCGGCATCGCACCCGAGGAGCTGGCGCAGCTGTTCGCGCCCTTCCGCCAGGGCCGGGCCGGCATCGACAAGGGCGGCACCGGGCTGGGCCTGGTGCTGGCGCGCCACATGGCGGTGGCGATGGGCGGCACGCTGGAGATCGACAGCCAGCCCGGCCAGGGCACCCGGGCCCGGCTGAGCCTGCCGCTGCCCCGGCAGGCCGGCGAGGTGGCCGCCTCGCCGGTGCCCGCCGGCATCCTGCCCGGCCACGAGCGGCTCGATCCCGCCACGCCGGTGCATGCGGTGGTGGTCGAGGACGACGAGCACAGCCGCGACATCCTGGTGCATCTGCTCGAGCGCCTGGGCTGCCGGGTCGAGGTGGCGCATGACGGGCTGCAGGGCCTGAGGCTGATCCGCCAGACACAGCCCGACATCGTCTTCACCGACATCCGCATGCCGGTGCTCGACGGCCTGCGCATGCTCGCGCAGCTGCACGCGAGTGCGGCGACGCTGCAGCAGCCGACGCCACCGGTGGTGGCGGTCTCGGCCTCCAGCCTCGAGCATGAGCGGCGCCACTACATCGAGCAGGGCTTCAGCGACTTCGTCGGCAAGCCCTATGCCTTCGAGGAGATCCACCGGATGCTGGCGCAGCATGCCGGCGCCCGCTTCATCGCGGCGTCGCCCGAGCCCGGGCACGCGCCGGAAAACCACGCCCCCGCACCGATCCCGGCGCCCTGCCCGCCCGCGCCGGCAGCTGCCCTCGAGGCCGATGCGCTCGCCATGCTCGAGGCGCTGCGCCAGGCCGCGCTCGACGGCCAGATGCGCGCGGTGCGCCGCGAGCTGGACCGGATCGACGCCGCCGCTCGGCTGCCCGCCGCCACCCGCGAGCGCCTGCGCCGCGCCGCCCAGGACTACGCCTTCGACGATCTGGCCCGCCAGATCGAGGCCCTGCTGCGGCCCGGCGCCGGCAGCACCGCACCGCAGGACCCGCACACGCCATGACCACCGCACCCGACCGCGCCCCGCCGAAGATCCTCCTGGTCGACGACACGCCGCAGAACATCGCGCTGCTCGAGGACACGCTGTCCGCCTTCGAGGCCGATCTGCTGGCCGCCACCAGCGGCGAGCGCGCGCTCGAGCTGGCCGGCCGCCTGCACCCGGACCTGATCCTGCTCGACGTGATGATGCCGCCGGGCATCGACGGCTTCGAGACCTGCCGCCGGCTCAAGGCCGATCCGGCCACCGCGGACATTCCGGTCATCTTCGTGACCGCCCGCAGCGACGATGTGGCCACCGGCTTCGCCGCGGGCGGCGCCGACTACATCACCAAGCCGATCGTGGCCGGCGAGGTGCGCGCCCGGGTGCACCACCAGCTCGAGCGCCGCGGCCTGCTGCAGTCGCTGCGCCGGCTCAACCGCGAACTCGAGGACCGGGTGCGCGAGCGCACCGCGGAGCTGACCCGCACCAACCTGCAGCTGCGCCAGGAGGTGCGCGAGCGCCGCTACATGCAGGACCGGCTGAACTATCTGGCCAGCCATGACTTCGTCACCCGGCTGCACAACCGCCAGGCGCTGGACGCGCAGGTGTCGGAGCGGCTGGCCCGGCTGCAGCTCGAGGCCGGCCCGCCGCCAGCACACGGACTGGCGAACGGCCCGGTGCTGATGCTGATCGACATCGACCAGTTCCGCCGGGTCAACGACAGCTGCGGCTGCATCGCCGGCGACGAGCTGCTGCGCCAGTTCGCCGACCTGCTCGCCGGGCTGGTCGGGCGCGAGGACTTCCTGGCCCGGCTCGGCGCCGACCAGTTCGCGCTGCTGGCCGAGGACCACGGCGGCGATGCCGGCGCCGGGCTGGCACGGCTGATCCTGGCCGCGATCGAACGCTTCCTGTTCTGCTGGAACGGCCAGGACTTCCGGCTGCAGGCCACGCTGGCGATCGTGCCGCTGGAGCCGGCGCTGCCCTCCTTCGACGCGCTGATGCAGCGTGCCGACGAGACCGCGCTGCGGGTGCGGCGCGAGGGTGGCGACCGCAGCGTGCCGCACTGGTACCGCGCCGGCGGTCTGGCCCAGGGCGGCCCGCACGAGGACGCCGGCTGGGCGCTGACGCTGATGGACGCGCTGCGCCATGACCGGCTGTGCATCCACTTCCAGCGCCTGCAGCCGCTGGCGCCGGGAGAGCGCACGCTGCGCATCGAGGCGCTGGTGCGGCTGATCGACGCCACCAGCGGCGCGCTGATCGAGCCCGGGCGCTTCATCGCGCCGGCCGAGCGCTTCCAGCTGGTCGGCCAGATCGACCGCTGGATGCTGCGCCATGTGCTGGCGCTGCTCGGCGCCGAGCCGGCGCTGCGCCAGCGCATCGACCAGGTGACGCTGAACCTGTCGGCGGTCACGCTGCGCGAGCCGGGCCTGGCCGAAGAGATCATCACGCTGCTGGCACGCCACCAGGTCCGCCCCGAGCAGCTCTGCTTCGAGATCACCGAGACCGCCTCGATCGCCAGCCTGGCGCAGGCGCGCCAGTTCATGCAGCAGCTGCGTGCGCACGGCTGCCGCTTCTCGCTCGACGATTTCGGCTCCGGCTACGCCTCGTTCGCGCACCTGCGCGAGCTGCCCTTCGACACGCTGAAGATCGACGGCCTGTTCGTGCGCCACATGGACGAGGACGCCGACAGCCGCGCGATGGTGCGCTCGATGGTCGAGATGGCGCGCCAGCTCGACAAGCCGGTGGTGGCCGAGTTCGTCGAGTCCGAGCCGGTGGCGCGGCTGCTGGCCGAGCTGGGCGTGCAGTGGGCGCAGGGCTACCACTTCCACCGGCCGGAGCCGCTGACGGTCGAGGCGCTGGCGGCGGCCTGACCGACGACCCGCCTGACCGGTCAGCCGGTCAACGCACGCGAGACCTTCGGATCGCGGAACACCAGCGGCCGCGCCGGCACCTCGCCCGCATCGGCCGCGGCCACCGCCGCCTGCACCACGCCGTGGTGTGCGC
Organism: Sphaerotilus sulfidivorans; assembly: GCF_013426975.1. Classification (GTDB taxonomy): domain Bacteria; phylum Pseudomonadota; class Gammaproteobacteria; order Burkholderiales; family Burkholderiaceae_C; genus Sphaerotilus; species Sphaerotilus sulfidivorans. The sequence goes on along the minus strand of NZ_JACCPY010000007.1, from coordinate 101,571 downwards.
TCTTCGGGCAGACCGGGTCGGTCGCGGCCGGATCGCCCGCCAGCAGGAAGGCCTGGCAGCGGCAGCCGCCCAGATCCTTCTCCTTGTCCGGGCAGGTGACGCAGGCGCCCTTCATCCAGCCGGTACCGCGGTAGCGGTTGAAGCCCTCGCTGTCGAACCAGATGTGGCGCACGTCGTGCTCGCGCACGTTCGGGAAGGCCAGCCCGGGCAGCATCTTCGCGGTGTGGCAGGGCAGCGCGGTGCCGTCCGGCGTGACGGTCAGGAAGACATTGCCCCAGCCGTTCATGCACTTCTTGGGCTTGCCCTCGTGATAGTCCGGGGCGACGAAGAAGAGCTTCATCCGGTCGGCCACCTTGACGCGCCACTCATCGGTCACGGCTTCTGCGCGGCGGATCTGCTCGCTGGTCGGCAGCAGGTGGTCGCGGTTCAGGTGCGCCCAGGAGTAGTACTGCGAGTTCGCCAGCTCCAGATACTCGGCGCCGAGCGCGTCCGCCATCGCGATGATGCGGTCGATGTGGTCGATGTTGAGGCGGTGGATCACCACGTTCATCACCATCGGCCAGCCAAGCAGCCGGATGGTCTCGCCGACCTCCTGCTTGAGCTGGAAGGTCCTGGTGTGGCTGAGGAAGTCGTTCAGCTCGCGGGTCGAGTCCTGGAAGCTGAGCTGGACATGGTCGAGGCCGGCCGCCTTCAGCGCCTGCGCCCGCTCCCGGGTCAGACCGACGCCGGAGGTCAGCAGGTTGGTGTAGTAGCCCAGCCGGTGCGCCTCGGCGATCAGCTCCTCCAGATCGTCGCGCATCAGCGGCTCGCCGCCGGAGAAGCCGCACTGCACGGCGCCCAGCGCGCGGGCCTCGCGCAGCACACGCAGCCAGTCGGCCGTGGAGAGTTCGTCCGTGCGCTCGGTCTTCGCGAAGTCGACCGGGTTGTAGCAGAACACGCAGTGCAGCGGGCAGCGGTAGGTCACCTCCGCCAGCAGCCACAGCGGCGGGCCGATGACCGGCGCAGTCGGCTGCGAGGTCACGCCAGCTCCACCCATCGTTGCTGGCGCGCCATGTCGAGGAAGCGCTCGACATCGCCCTGCAGGCCGGTCGCGCCGAAGGCGGCTTCCAGGTCGGCGACGATCTCGGCGACGCTGGCCGTGCCGGTGCAGCGGGTCAGGATCTCGCCGGCGCTGCGGTTGAGCTTCACCATGCCTTCGGGGTAGAGCAGGACATGGCAGCCCTGCGCCTCTTCCCACTGCAGTCGGAAGCCCCGGGCCACGCGCGGATTCATGCGTTCACCCCGTAGCGCTGCGCCATCGCGTCGTTCATCGCCCAGAGGATGTCGAGCTTGAAGCGCAGGATCTCCAGCGCGCGCTCCTGCTGGTCGCGGCTGCGGAAGTGGTCGAGCGTGACCGCAAGGCCCTGCTCGACGTCGCGTCGGGCCTGGCTCACGCGGTTGCGGAAATAGCTCAGTCCCTCGGCGTCGATCCAGCCGTAGTGCTCCGGCCAGGTCGCCAGGCGCTGCTTGTGGATCTCCGGCGCGAACAGCTCGGTCAGCGACGAGCACACCGCCTCCTGCCACGGCGCATGGCGCGCGAAGTTGACATAGGCGTCGACCGCGAAGCGCACCGCCGGGATGACATGGCGCAGGTCGGTGATCTCCTCGCGCGTCAGGCCGACCGCGAGGCCCAGGCGGATCCAGGCCTCGATGCCGCCTTCGTCCCGGATCGTCCCGTTCGGGCCACCGATCTCGAAGCCGTCATGGTCCAGGATGCGCTGGATCCACTCGCGCCGCACCTCGCGGTCCGGGCAGTTCGCCAGCACCGCCGCGTCCTTCACCGGAATGGCGATCTGGTAGTAGAAGCGGTTGGCCACCCAGCCGCGGATCTGCTCCGGGCTCGCCTTGCCCGTGTTGAGCATGACGTTGAACGGGTGGTGGATGTGATAGCTCCGGCCCTGCTCGCGCAGTTGCGCCTCGAAGGCGACGCGGTCCCAGGCCGGGGCGTCGGGGTCGCGCGGGCGGAAGGTGGCCGGCGCGTTGAAGGGCGTGCCTAAGCGGTTGCCGGTGGCGGTGCTCATGGGGGAAGTCCTCAGAACGCGATCTCCAGCCCGTCGAACGTCACCTCGACGCCGGCGGCCTCGACCGCGCGCCGCTCCGGCGAGGCCTCGTCGAGGATCGGGTTCGTGTTGTTGATGTGGATGAGCAGCTTGCGCGTCGTGGCCGGCAGCCGGCCGAGCCAGTCGAGCATGCCGCCCTCGCCCGACTGCGGCAGGTGGCCGATGCTGCGGCCGGTCTTCTTCGAGAAGCCCAGGCGGATCATCTCGTCGTCGGTCCAGAAGGTGCCGTCGACCAGCACCGCGTCGGCCCGGCCCATCTCCGCCCAGACCGGCGGCGTGATCTCGCCCAGGCCGGGTGCGTAGAAGACCCGCCCGCCGGTGGCGGTGTTCTCGAAGGTCAGGCCGATGTTGTCGCCCGGCACCGGGCAGTCGCGATGCGGCGAATAGGGCGCGGGCTTGCTCTCCAGCGGCAAGGCGGTGACCGCCAAGTCGGCGACGCCGGGGATCTCGAAGGCGTGGCCGTCCAGCCCGATCTCGTGCCAGTCGACGCCGCAGTAGTGGCCGAGCACCCGCAGGATCGGGTTGCCCTGGCTCAGGTCCTCGAAGGCGGGCCGCGTTGTCCACAGCGGCAGCTTCGCGCCGCGCTCGCGCAGCATGTAGAGGCCCGTGCTGTGGTCGATCTGGCCGTCGCACAGCAGCACTGCGGCGATGCCGGTGTCGCGTGCGCCGCGCGCCGGCTGCAGCGCCGGGCTGCGCTGGAGCTGCGTCAGGATGTCGGGCGAGGCATTGACCAGCAGCCAGTCGTCCGGGCCGCCGACGGCGACGGACGACTGGGTGCGGGCGCGGTGGCTGGAAGAGCCCGACCGGACGGCCGAGCATTGCGCGCAGTTGCAGTTCCACTGGGGAAAGCCGCCGCCGGCGGCCGAGCCGAGCACCCGCAGTTTCATCGGCGCGTCCTCAGCGGGCGGCGACGTACATCGTGATCTCGAAGCCGAAGCGGAAGTCGCAGGCGGAAGGGGTTTCCCAGGTCATCGCAGTCTCCTCGAACAAAGGTGGGGGTGAATGGAGAAGCCAGTGTCGCGGCCGCCCGCCCGGCTGTCGTCGCCAGACTGTTGAATCGATCCTCATGATTTTCATGAATGACACGCACCCGGCCGCGGACGCAGCCACAGACACCGCCAGATACAGCCGATGGCTTGCCCGCGCGGTACCGGCTGTGTTCACAATCCGCACATGAACGACGAGATCTCCCTGGCGATGGACGAGGACGAGGCCCGCCCGGTCGCGGTGCGCACCCGCGCGCCACGCGGTCTGGGCCTGCGCTGGCAGATCCACCTGATCGTCGCGGCGCTGATGGGGCTGTTCGTCGCGGCGGTGATCGCGCTGCAGATCGACGCGACCCGGCGCAGCGTGCGCGAGGAGATCGTCGCGGCCAACCGGGTCGCCGGCCAGCTGCTGCAGCGCGTCGGCTGGATCTACACCAATGCCGGGCCGGAGGCGCTGGTCGGCTTCCTGCAGCAGCTCGGTCGGGTGCGCGCCAACGACATCCGGCTGGAGAGCGACGACGGCCGCAGCCTGTTCGTCTCGCCGCCGCCGACCTACAAGCAGGGCCGGGACGCGCCCGCCTGGTACACCGGCCTGGTCACCCCGCCGCTGCAGCGCCAGGTCATCGCGCTGCCCGGCGGGCGGCTGACGGTCGAGGCCGAGCCCTCGCGCGCCATTCTCGACGGCTGGGACGACTTCGTGCGGCTGGCCGGTGCCGGCGCCACCGTGCTGGTGCTGCTCAACATCGGCGTGTTCTGGCTGCTCGGGCGGGCGCTCAAGCCGCTGCCGACCATCGTTTCCGGGCTGAGCCAGCTGGAAAAGGGCGACTACGCCGCGCGGCTGCCGGCGCTGCCCGGCCGCGATGTCGGCGTGATCGGCCAGGCGGTGAACCAGCTCGCCGAGGCGATCGAGGCCGAGATCCAGGCGCGGCTGCGCGCCTACGAGGCCGAGCGCACGCTCGAGGAGAGCCGCGAGTTCTCGCGCCGGCTCGAGGCCCACACCGAGGCCGAGCGCCGCGCCATCGCCCGCGAGCTGCATGACGAGTTCGCGCAGTCGGTGACCGCGATCCGCACGCTGGCGCGCACCATTCACACCCGGCTCGGCGAGCGCGACGCCACCGCCACCCAGGCCGCCGGCATGATCGCCGACGAGGCCGCGCGGCTGTACGAGGCGATGCACGGCCTGATCCCGCGGCTGGCGCCGCCCGCGCTCGACGACCTGGGCCTGGCCGACGCGCTGACCGAGCTGGCCGACGCCTCGCGCAGCCGCTTCAACGATGTCGGCATCGATCTGGCGCTCAGCGGCCTGGAACAGAGCCGCTCGCTGCCGGCCGAGCCGGCCCGCGCGGCCTACCGGGTGGCGCAGGAAGCGCTGACCAACGCGCTGCGCCACAGCGGCGCCTCGCGCATCAGCGTGCGCGCCGAGGCCGATCCGCAGTCGCTGCGGCTGACGATCGACGACAATGGCCGCGGCCTGCCCGAGGACTGGGCCCGGCGCGGCCACTACGGCCTGCGCGGCCTGCGCGAACGGGTCGCCACGCTCGAGGGCCGGCTGACGCTGGGCGAGCGCCCGGAGGGCGGCGGCACCCGCGTCGAGGCCTGGCTGCCGCTGGAGCGCGACTGGTCGAGCCGACCGCCGGGCAGCCTCGCCCGCACCCACGACGACACTGCTGCAGGACGGGAAACATCGAGATGATCCGGGTGATGCTGGTCGACGACCATGCGCTGGTGCGCATGGGATTTCGCATGCTGCTGGCCGAGAGCGGCGACATCGAGGTCGTCGGCGAGGCCGACAGCGGCGAGCAGGCGCTGGCCCGCGTCGCCGAGATCCGCCCGGAGGTGGTGGTGCTCGACATCTCGATGCCCGGCATGGGCGGGCTGGAGGTGCTGCGCCGGCTGCATGCCCGCGGTGGTCTGCGGCTGCTGATGCTGTCGGCGCATGACGACAGCGCGCATGCACGCCGGGCGCTCGACGCCGGCGCGACCGGCTTCCTGTCCAAGCGCAGCGCGCCGGAGAACCTGCCGGAAGCGATCCGGGCGGTCGCGGCCGGGCGGCGCTGGCTCGATGCCGACATCGCCCGCCAGCTCGCGCTGGCGGCGATCGACGGCAGCGGCGCGCATCCGGCCGAGCGGCTGTCCTCGCGCGAGTTCGAGGTCTTCGTGCAGCTCGCGCGTGGCCGCTCGGTGCAGGACATCGCGGCCGACCTGAAGCTGTCGGCCAGCACCATCGGCACCCACCTCTATCACGTCAAGCAGAAGCTCGAGGCCGCCAACCAGGCCGAGCTGACGCTGCTGGCGCTGCGCTGGGGCCTGATCGAGGCCTGATCGAGGCCGAACCTCAGCCGAGCGGGCCTCTCCGCCGTGCGGCTGGAAGATCGCGCAGCCACAGACCGCCGACCAGCGCGGACAGGCAGGCCACCGCGACCGGATACAGCAGACCATGGCGGGCCACCTCGCCGTGGGACAGGCTGGCGAAGGCGATCACCGGCACCAGCCCCCCGAACCAGCCATTGCCCAGGTGATACGGCAGACTGACCGCGGTGTAGCGGATGCGCGCCGGGAAGGACTCGGTCAGCCAGGCCGCCAACGGCGCATAGACCATGGCGACCGGCAGCAGCAGCAGCAGCAGCAGGCCGACCCCGTGCAGCCGGTCGATCTGCCCGCTGCCTGAGGGCGTGATGACGGTCGCGGCCACCATGGCGTCGAAGACCGGAATCAGGCCGACGGCCGCCAGCAGCAGCCCGCCCAGCAGGACCGGCCGCCGGCCGATCCGGTCGGACAGCGCCCCGAACAGCGGAAACAGCGGCGCGCCCAGCAGCAGCGCCAGCAGCAGCATCACCTGAGCCTGCACCTCGTCGACCTGCAGCACCTCGACCAGGTAGAACAGCGCGTGAAACTGGCAGGCATACCAGACCACCGCCTGCCCGGCCACCGCACCGAACAGCAGCAGCAGCGCCCGCCGCAGCGGCTCGCGATGACCGAAGGCCTCGCGGATCGGCGTCCGCGAGGCACTGCCGCGCTGGCGCAGCGCCAGATAGACGGGCGATTCGCTCATCGACAGCCGCACCCACACGCCCAGCGCGAGCAGCACCGCCGACAGCAGGAAGGGCAGCCGCCAGCCCCACTCGATGAAGTTCGCCTCGCCCAGCAGGGCGCGCAGCAGCAGCACCACCGCCAGCGCCATCGCCAGACCCAGCGAAGCGGTGGTCTGGACGCAGGCCGTGTGCAGGCCGCGTCGCCCCGGCGGCGCCTGCTCGGCGACGAAGACCACCGCGCCGCCGTATTCACCGCCCAGCGCCAGCCCCTGCAGCAGCCGCAGCAGCACCAGCATGACCGGCGCGGCCATGCCGACCGAGGCGACGGTCGGCAGCAGCCCGATCGCGCAGGTCGACAGACCCATGACCAGCAGGGTGATCAGGAAGGTGTACTTGCGCCCGATCATGTCGCCCAGACGGCCGAACAGCAGCGCGCCCACCGGCCGGACGACGAAGCCCGCGGTGAAGTTCAGCAGCGACAGCATGAAGAGCGCCGAGGGCGCATCGACGCCGAAGTCTCCGGCGCCGAAGAAATGGTGCGCCAGCAAGGCCGCCATCACGCCATGCAGGAAGAAGTCGTACCAGGAGAACAGCGTGCCCAGCGACACCGCCGCAACCGTGCGCCAGCAGGTGGCCATGGCCATCGACGAGGAAGCGGCAGGAGGCGGTGGCTGCACGGCAGGAGTCGGCCCAAGGCGGCATGGGCCGCGGCCAGCCACTGTCTGGGGCCGATCTGACCGTGAACTGACGCCTTGGCCTGCGCTGCGGCCAGCCCGGTGTTATCCCGGCCCTCGTTTTCCCTCAGGGCCTCTCGGAAGTCCTGGATCCCTCGACCGGCCGGCGGGCCGGCAGCAGGTCCAGGATCGCCGCGCGCCCGGCGTCGTCCAGGCGCGACCAGGCCGCGATCTCGTCGAGGGTGCGCAGGCAGCCGACGCACAGCCCGGAGCGGGCATCGAGACGGCAGACATTGATGCAGGGGCTGGCGACGCGGGTCGCGCAGGTCGCAGCGGAAGCGGAAGCGGAAGCAGGGGCAGCAGCGGGAGCAGACATCGGCACGGTTCAGTTCATGGTCAGGATCAGGATCAGGGGCGCCATCTTGCGCTGCGGCAAGCCTGCAGCGCAGGCCTCGACGCTACATTGTCGGGATGAATCCTGCCGCCCCACCCGCTGCGGGCCACGCCGGCGATCCGGTCACGGATCTGGCGCGTGCCATGTCGACCCATCGGGTCTTCTCGGCCCTGGACGAGGCGGACCGGCATGCGCTGGCCGCCGACATGGCGGTCGAGCGGCTCGACGCCGCCGCCCTGGTGCTGGCCGGCGAGGATCATCATCTGCAGCTGTGCTGGCTGGTGCAGGGCCTGGCCCAGGCCCGCGATCCCGAGGGCGAAGCGGCGGACCTGCTGCTGCAGCCAGGCGAGCTGATCGGCGCCATCTCGGCCCAGGCCTGCGCCGTCGCGGCCTGGCCTGTGCATGCGGTCAGTGCGGTCACGGTGGCCCGCCTGCCGCAGGACGCCCTGCTGCGCTGGTGCGAGCGGGTCCGGGCACTGCGCTTCTTCTTTCCGGGCCTGGCGAGCGGCCCGGCCACCGGACCGGGCGCGCAGAGCGAGCATGGCATGCGCATGAGCCTGATCACCCGGCCGGTCGGCAGCCTGCTGCGCCATGCGCCGGTCACGATGTCGCCCGGCGACACCATCCGCCAGGCGGCCCGGGCGATGCGCGATGCCCGCATCTCCTCGGTCCTGATCGTCGACGCCGAGCAGCGGCTGACCGGGCTGATCACCGACCGGGACCTGCGCAACCGGGTCGTCGCCGACGGGCTGGACATCGAGCGGCCGCTGGCCGACATCGCCACGCTGGCGCCGGTGTCGGTGCAGAGCCGCGAGCCGGCCTTCCAGGCGCTGCTGCTGATGGCGCGCCACAACATCCACCATGTGCCGGTGGTCGAGAACGAGCGCCCGGTCGGCATGATCACCACCACCGACCTGACCGAGCACTACAGCACCTCGGCGGTCCATCTGGTCCGCGAGATCCACCTGCAGCCCGACACCGAAGGCCTGGCCGCGGTCGCCGGCAAGGTGCGCGGTCTGCAGCGCAGCCTGGTCGATGCCGACGCCACCGCCTACAGCAGCGCCCACATCATCACCGCGATCACCGATGCGCTGACCGAGCGGCTGCTGCAGCTCGCCCAGGCCCGGCTCGGCCCGGCACCGGTGGACTTCGTCTGGGTGGCGGCCGGCTCGCAGGCCCGCAACGAGCAGACCGCACGCTCCGACCAGGACAACTGCCTGGTGCTCGACGACGCCTTCGACGAGGCGCTGCACGGCGAGTACTTCGCCGCGCTGTCGCGCTTCGTCTGCGACGGTCTGGCGCAATGCGGCTACATCCACTGCCCCGGCGAGATGATGGCGATGACGCCGACCTGGCGTCAGCCGCTGCAGCGCTGGAGCCAGTATTTCCGCAGCTGGACCGACAGGCCTGAACCGAAGGCCTTGATGCTGACCTGCGTCTTCTTCGACCAGCGCGCGGTGCAGGGCCACGGCGCACTGCTCGATGCGCTGCGCCGCGAGATGCTGGCTCGCACCCGCGGCAACCGCATCTTCCTGGCGCACATGGTGAGCAATGCGCTGGGCCACACCCCGCCTCTGGGCCTGTTCGGCCAGATCAGCACCGCACGCAGCGGCGAGCATCGCGGCACGATCGACCTGAAGCACCAGGGCATCGTGCCCATCGTCGACCTGGCGCGGGTCTATGCGCTGGCCGGCGGTCACGAGGCGGTCAACACCCACGACCGCCTGATGGTCGCCGCCGACAGCCGCGAGGTCAGCGCCCAGAGCGCCCATGACCTGCGCGACGGCCTGGAGTTCCTGTCGATGCTGCGCATCCGCCACCAGGCCCGCCAGATCGAGCAGGGCCAGGTGCCGGACAACTTCCTGAACCCCGACACGCTCTCCAACCTCGAGCGGCGCCAGCTCAAGGACGTGTTCGTGGTGGTCCAGGAACTGCAGAACGTGCTGTCGAAGCGCTATGTGGCCGGCCGGTTCTGAGCGGCGCCGAGCCGCTCAGTCTCAGTACTTCAGCCGCGCGTAATAGCTCTGCTGCTGCGCCTGACGGGCCTGACCCAGGGTGTGGATGCCCTGCTCGGCCAGCAGCGGAATCAGCTTCAGGAAGACCTCGGCGGTCACCATCGCGTCGCCCAGCGCGGTGTGGCGTCCGATCACCGTGATGCGGAAACGCTCGGCGATGGCCTCGAGCCGATGCGACTCCTGGTGCGGATGCACCACCGCCGACAGCAGCAGCGTGTCGAGCACCGGATGGTCGAAGCGCAGGCCGGTGCGCGCCTCCTTGAGCTGCAGGAAGCGCATGTCGAAGGCCGCGTTGTGCGCCACCAGCACCGTGTCGCGGGCAAAGGCATGAAAGACCGGCAGCACCCGATCGATCGTCGGCTGGCCGCGCACCATGTCCGGCTGGATGCCGTGGATCGGAATCGAGGCGGCCGGAATCGACCGGCACGGATCGACCAGCTGCTCGAAGGACTCCTGGCGCAGCAGCTTGCCGTTGACCACCCGCGCCGCGCCGATCTGGATGATCTCGTCGCCCTCGGCCGGATTCAGCCCGGTCGTCTCGGTATCGAAGACGGTATAGGCCAGATCGATCAGGCGCATCGCGTCGAGCGCATCGCCGGCGGCGGCGGCATCGCGCCGGGAGAACAGGTCGAAGTCGTAGTACTCGGGACGGCTCTGGCTGTGGACGAAGCTCATCGCCGCGGCCGCCGCAGGCGCCTCGGCGCAGGGCAGCAGGAAGCGGAAGAAGGCCTGGTGGCGCACCCGCTCGCGCTCGAACCAGAACTCGCCGCCGTGGCGATGCACCACATCGCGCACCGACAGCGTGCTGCCGCCGCCCTCGCCGACGCTCATGTTGTCCATCTCCCAGCTCATCACCGTCTCGGTGCTCATCGCCGGGCCGGACCAGACCAGATCCAGGCGGGCCCGGCTGCCGGCCGCCGCCAGACGCAGCCAGAACTGCCGCACCTCATGCTCGGACACGAGGCGATCGGCCAGATAGGCCAGCGCCAGCAGCAGCGAGTAGCTGTCGACCCGCAGCCAGACCGCCGGATCGACCTCGTCGGCCAGCACCCGCAGCGCGGCCCCCTCGCCCGCCCGTGCGCCGATGCGTCGCTGCGCCAGCGCGATCAGGTCGGCGCCATGCATCTCCTCGAGCGGCCAGCGCGTGCCCATGTCGTGCGCGCTGAGCTGCGACCAGCGATAGACCCGGTCGCTCATGCGCAGCGCCTCCTCCCGGATCACCGCCAGGAAGCGTTCGCGGGTGGCCGGATCGATGTCCTGGAAGTCGAGCATCTCGACGGCCGCCTGCAGATTGCCCAGCGCGGAGCGCTGCGCCTCCATCATCTCGTTGAGCTGGCGGTCGCGGGCGGACTCCTGCTCGAAGTCGCGGGTGATGTTCTCCACCATCAGCACGAAGCCGTCGATGTCCGGCGGCTCGGCCCCCGAGCGCACCGGGGTCAGATGCACCCGCAGCAGCTGGCCGGCCGCCGTCGCGGTCACGAACTGGGCGGCCGGCCGGGCATCGCCGCGCAGCAGACGGTCGCGGGCCTGCTCCAGCGCGTGCGCGACCAGATGCCGGTCCAGCACCGAGTAGACCGAACGCCCCAGGCCGACCAGCTCGGCGCCGCCCGCCACCGGCAGTCCGCCGGACAAGGCGCCGAGCTGCTGGCGCGCCTGGCTGTTGTAGAGCAGGATGCGGCCGTCGAGATTGCAGACCACCACGCTCTGCGTCAGCTCCGACATCAGCGCGGCCAGCCGGTTGCGCTCCTGCTCGACATGGGCGCTGGCCTCGCGGACCTGCTGCGCCATCTCCTGACGCAGCAGGCGACGCTGGCGGACCAGCTCGTTGAAGGCCAGCGCCAGCCCCTGCTGGGCTGCGGTGCCGCGCGGCCGCAGCTCGCGCTCGACATCGGTGCTCAGCAGCACCCGGGCCTCTTCGAGCAGCGCATCGGCGCTGCTGAAGCCGAACTGCCAGAACCGCGCCGCGGCCCAGGCCACCAGGCCCAGCAGGGCCAGCGTCGCCAGCAGCAGCAGCGGCAGCCGGGGCAGCAGATGCTGCTGCAGCCAGGCCCGCTCCGCCGCGTCGAGGGTCGAGACGATCAGCGCGCCGGCCAGCCCGGACCACAGCAGCAGCCCCGCAGCGGTGACCGCCACCCCGAGCCCGACCGCACGGCGCGCGCCGGGAATCGGTCGGCGCGCGCTCACCGCCCGCTCCGCGTCCCGGCCTCGGCCAGCAGCGCGCGCACCCGCTCGACCAGATCGCGGGTCGAGAAGGGCTTGGTGATGTAGGCATCGGCCCCGAGCGCCAGGCCCTTGGCCACATCGGTCTCGCGGCCCTTGGCGGTCAGCATCAGGATGCGGGTGGCCGCCAGGGCCTCGTCGGCGCGCACCGCCTGGCAGACCTCGAAGCCGCTCTTGCCCGGCATCATCACGTCGAGCAGCACCAGATCGGGCCGCTCCCGCTGCACCGCGGCCAGGGCCTGGGTGCCGTCGGCCGCGACACAGGTGCGCAGGCCTTCGCGCTTCATCAGGAATTCCAGCGACAGCAGGATGTTGGGCTCGTCATCGGCGATGAGAACCAGGGGCGGATCGATGTGCGGGGATGGGGTCATGGCTGTCTCCTTGCTCTTGTGCCGGGCTCCTGTGCCTGGCTCTTCGGACCCGGGTCGGCAGCCCACGCTAGCGTGAACGCGAAGCAGGCGCCTTGTCCCGCATCAGGCTCCAGCCACAGCCGCCCGCCCAGGCGCTCGATGATCTGGCGGCTGATCGGCAGCCCCAGTCCGGTGCCCTGAGGCCGGCTGCCGGCCTGATCGCCCTGGCGGAAGCGCTCGAAGATCAGCTCGCGCTGCTCGCGGGGCACGCCGGGGCCGTTGTCCTGCACCCGCACCGTCACCCCGGCAGCATCGGCGAGCAGGCTGAGCCGGACCTGCCCCCCCGGGCTGGGCACGAACTTGACCGCATTGCCGAGCAGGTTCATCAGCACCTGCATCAGCCGGTCGGCATCGGTGCGCAGCGGGCGCACCTGCGCGGGCAGCTCCAGCGTCAGCCGGGCACCGCGCTCGCGGAACAGCTCGGCGGTGGCCTGCGCGGCCTGCTCGATCAGCGCCCGCGGATCGACCTCGGTCGCATGCCACTGGGCATGCCCGGACTCGATGCGGGCCAGATCCAGCACCTGCCCGACCAGCCGGGAAAGCCGTTCGGTCTCGGCCACGACGATGCCCAGGAAGCGCTGGCGATCGGCCACGGCCATGTCGGGATCGTCGCGCATCATTTCCGACAGGGCACGGATCGAGGTCAGCGGCGTGCGCAGCTCATGGGTCACCGAGGACATGAAGTCGTCCTTGAGCCGGTCGAGGCTGCGCAGCTGCTCGTTGGCCTGCCGCAGCTGCAGGGCCTCCTGCTGCAGCCGCCTCACGTCGTCGTGGTCCAGCGGCTCCTCCTCGACCACGCCGGCGACCATCGCACGGGCGCTGGCGCTGCCGATCGCGCCCGCCAGCTGGGTCTCGACGAACTGCACCCAGCGCGCATCGATCTCGCCGGGGCTCGCGGTGCCGGCCTGCGCCGCCAGCACACGCGCCTGGGCCGCGAAGAGCGCATCGGCCCGGTCCGCACCGACGAAGCGCGCCAGCAGCTGCCGCAGCGCCTGCGGGCTCACCCGCCCGCGCCAGAACACCGGCATCTCGCGCTGCGGCGGCGTCACGAAGAGCAGGGCCTGCGAAGCCTCGCGCGCCGAGGGGCCGCGCCACAGCGACAGCACGCCATAGGCGGTCGCATTGAGCAGCAGGCTCCAGAACAGCGAATGCGTCAGCGGGTCGAGCCCCTGCAGGCCCAGCAGGGCCTCGGGGCGCAGCAGGGCCAGACCGGCCGGCCCCTCGTGCAGGAACCGATCATCCAGCCCGCCCGAGCGGGCGATCGAGGGCAGCATCAGCGTCCAGAACCAGGTCGCGAAGCCCAGCACCAGGCCGGCCAGCGCGCCCAGCCGGGTGCCGCCGCGCCAGTACAGGCCGCCCAGCACCGCAGGCGCGAACTGCGCCACCGCCGCGAAGCTGATCAGCCCGATGTTCACCAGGGCCTGACCCTCGCCGGCCAGGTGGTGGTAGGCATGGCCCATCAGCAGAACCACCACGATCGTGACCCGACGCACCCGCAGCAGCACGCGACCGAGATCGTCCTGCCGGGTGCGGCGCAGCAGCCAGGGCAGCACCAGATCATGGCTGACCATGGTCGCGACCGCGATCGTCTCGACCACCACCATGCCGGTGGCGGCCGACAGCCCGCCCAGGAAGACCAGCAGCGCCAGCATCTCCTGGCCCTGCGACAGCGGCAGGGCCAGCACGAAGGTCTCGGGATTGGCTGCGCCAGGGCCGAAATGCAGCAGCCCGCCCAGCGCGATCGGCAGCACGAACAGGTTGATCAGCAGCAGATAGAGCGGAAAGGCCCAGCTGGCACGGCGCAGATGGCGCTCGTCGACGTTCTCCACCACCATCACCTGGAACTGCCGGGGCAGCAGCAGCACCGACAGCATCGCCAGCAGGGTCAGGGTCGCCCATTGCAGCGCGTCGGTGCCACGGGCGTGCTCGCCGTCAGGCCGCAGGCTCAGCAGCGCGGCCAGCTCGGGCACCGCCAGCGCCTGGCCGAACAGGTCGGCCGGCCCGGCGAACAGCCCCCAGGTGACAGATACCCCGACCGCCAGAAAGGCCAGCAGCTTGACCACCGACTCGAAGGCGATCGCGGCCACCATGCCCTCGCGGCGCTCGGAGGCATCGACATGGCGCGCGCCGAAGACGATCGTGAAGGCCGCCAGCACCAGCGCCAGCACCAGCGAGCCGTCCAGCCCTGTGGAGGGCGTCAGCGGCGTCGCCGTCACCAGGGCAAAGGCGCTGCCCACCGCCTTGAGCTGCAGCGCGATGTAGGGAACGATGCCGACCACGGTGATCAGCGTGACCAGCCCGCCCAGCAGCCGGCTCTTGCCGTAGCGGCTGGCGACCAGATCGGCGATCGAGGTGATGCGGTACTGGCGCGACAGCCGGATCATGCGGCGCACCACCAGCCAGGCCAGCACCATCGCCAGCGTCGGCCCCAGATAGATCGGCAGGAAGGCCAGTCCGGCACTGGCCGCCCGCCCGACGCTGCCGAAGTAGGTCCAGGCGGTGCAGTAGACCCCGATCGACAGGGTGTAGACCCACGGGTTGTCGATCAGGGAACGACCGACGCGGGCCCGGCGCTCGGCATGCCGAGCCACCATGAACAGCAGCAGCAGGTAGGCAGCTGAGACCGCAAGGACCAGCGGGATCGACAGCATGACGGGCAGACAGGTCAGGGCGAATCGGCAGGATTGCCTGTGCCGGCGCCTTCGAGCAGCCAGGCCAGCAGCCCGATCAGGATGCCCCAGAGCAGGAACAGCGCCAGCGGCAGCAGCGGCAGCCCGGCCACCTGCAGCGGCACGTCCCACAGCAGCAGCAGCGGAAAGTTCAGCAGCAGCCCGCCCGCCACGAAGACCGCGCCCAGCCGCCGCCCTGGCCGTCCGGTCATGTCCCCGGTCATTTCATGCTCTGGTGCCGCGGGCACCCATCGCGCTCAGCTCAGCTCCGCTGCGTGCGCACCGTGGTCGCGGCCTTGTCCGCAGCCTGGCGAGCGCCCAGGCCGTGAGCCTGGCGGCCGAGCGCGAAGCTGGCGAAGAACTTGCACCAGATGGTGGTGCCGGCAACCGCGTTCCAGGTCTCGAAATCGAGCAGTCCCAGCACGACCGACACGATCACGTAGACCACGATCACCCCGGCGAGCAGGTTGATCATCAGCTCGTACGGCGCCCATCGCGAGGCGTCCGCCGGCGGTTCCCCGCGCTTGAGGGCCACCTCGGAGAAATCCCGCTTCACCCCGATGCGCCAGGCGCGGCGCAGCCAGAAATACGCCATCGGGAACAGCGCGAGAAACAGGATCCAGGTCAGCGCGACCGAGACGTCGAACACCATGAGTGAGCTCCTTCAGGAAGAAGGCCCCGCCCGCTCGCGCAGGCAGGGCCTCGATCAGGCGATCAGGAAATCAGCCGATCAGTGGGCACCATCGACCAGCTTCGAGCCGCGCGGGATGCGCACCGCCTCGACCATGGCCTGGATGTGGGCCGGCGGCTCCTTGGTGACCTTGTCGACCAGGAAGGCGACCAGGAAGTTCACCATCGCACCGACCGCACCGATGGCTTCCGGCGTGATGCCGAAGAAGCTGTTCGGGCCACCGATGGCGTCGACGTACTCCGTGCCCTTGACGAAGAAGATGCCCTTGTGTGCGAACACATAGAACAGCGTCACCAGCAGACCCGCCAGCATGCCGGCCATCGCGCCTTCCTTGTTCATCTTCTTGGAGAAGATGCCCATCATGATCGCCGGGAACAGCGAGGAAGCGGCGATGCCGAAGGCCAGCGCGACCGTGCCAGCGGCGAAGCCGGGCGGGTTCAGGCCCAGCCAGCCCGAGATCACGATCGCCACGGCCATCGCGACCTTGCCGACCAGCAGCTCGTTCTTCTCGCTGATGTTCGGCGCGAACACGCCCTTGACCAGGTCATGCGACACGGCCGAGGAGATCGCCATCAGCAGACCCGCAGCGGTGGACAGCGCGGCAGCCAGACCACCCGCCGCGACCAGCGCGATCACCCAGTTGGGCAGCAGCGCGATCTCGGGGTTGGCCATCACCATGATGTCCGGGTTGACGGTCAGCTCGTTGCCCTTCCAGCCGGCGGCTTCGGCCTTGGCCTTGGCGTCGGCATTCTTGGTCTTGTCGTTGTAGTACTGGATGCGGCCGTCGCCGTTCTTGTCCTCGAACTTCAGCAGGCCGGTCTTTTCCCAGCGCTTCATCCAGTCAGGACGATCCTCGGCCTTCAGGCTGGCATCCGGCGCGTACAGGTCGCCACCGGCCTTGACGGCGGTGTTGACGGTGGCGTGCAGGTTCAGCTTGGCCATCGCGGCCACGGCCGGAGCGGTGGTGTACAGGATGGCGATGAAGATCAGCGCCCAGCCCGCCGACGAGCGTGCATCCTTCACCGACGGAACGGTGAAGAAGCGCATGATCACGTGCGGCAGACCGGCGGTGCCGATCATCAGCGACAGCGTGTACATGAACATGTTCAGCATGCTGTCGTTCGGCACCGAGGTGGTGTACTTGCCGAAGCCGAGGTCGGTGACGACCTGGTCGAGCTTGGCCAGCAGCGACATGTCGGTGCCGCTGAAGGTGCCGCCCAGGCCCAGCTGCGGCAGGAAGTTGCCGGTCAGCTGCAGCGAGATGAATACCGCCGGGATCGTGTAGGCGAAGATCAGCACGATGTACTGCGCCACCTGGGTGTAGGTGATGCCCTTCATGCCGCCGAACACCGCGTACAGGAACACGATGGCCTGGCCGATGTAGATGCCAGTGTCGCTGGACACGTTCAGGAAGCGCGAGAACGCCACGCCCACGCCCGTCATCTGGCCGATGATGTAGGTGGTCGAAGCGGTCAGCAGGCAGATCACCGCCAGCGTCGACGCCGACTTCGAGTAGAAGCGGTCGCCGATGAACTGGGGCACGGTGAACTTGCCGAACTTGCGCAGGTAGGGCGCCAGCAGCATCGCCAGCAGGACATAGCCGCCGGTCCAGCCCATCAGGAACAGGCCGCCGCCGTAGCCCATGTTGGCGATCAGGCCGGCCATCGAGATGAACGACGCGGCGCTCATCCAGTCGGCTGCGGTGGCCATGCCGTTCATCTTCGGGCCGATGGCGCCGCCGGCGGCGTAGAACTCCGAGGTCGAGCCCGCACGGGCCCAGATCGCGATGCCGATGTAGAGCGCGAAGCTCAGACCGACCACGACGTAAATGGTGGTTTGAAGATCCATGATGGCCTCAGTCCTCGTGCACGTCGAACTGGCGGTCGATGTCGCCCATCTTCTTCGCGTAGTAGAAGATCAGCGCGATGAAGACGTAGATCGATCCCTGGTGAGCGAACCAGAATCCGAGCGGATAGCCGCCGAGATGGATGCCGTTGAGCGCGTCCGCGAACAGGATGCCTGCCCCGAACGACACCAGGAACCAGATCACCAGTATTCGCCCGAGCAGACCGAGCGTGGCATTCCAGTAGCCGTTGCTGTTGTCCATTGTTGTCTCCTTTCTCCATTGAGCCGCCGGACCCTGGGGCCGACGGAAGAGGACACGTGGAGTGCCGAACCGCTGCCCGTGCAGTTCGCCAATGATCCCCATCAACATGTCGAAACAAACTTTGTTGGCCTTGGCTTACAGCTAACTGATAAGCAGGCCGGGGACAAACCCGGGGGAAGTCGCGAACTAACGCACGCCGCAGACGATCCGGGGATGGCGACATGGCAGCGGTACCGCGATGATCTGCGCTCCCTGAGCCGCATTTTCGAGACGATGCCGACACTGCCTGGATCGGGCCCCAACCCGGGATCCCCGGATGAATCGTCCTTCATCACCCTCTCCTGCGGTCCCGAATCGACCTGCAGCGGCGGCTCGCGTCCGCCCCGGGTGGTGATCGACACCGCGGTCATCGTCTCGGCCCTGGTCTTCGGGGGCAGCCAGTCGACGCGGCTGCGCCGGGCCTGGCGCCACGGCTACTGCCGGCCGATGCTGTGCCGGGCCACGCTGATCGACCTGATGCAGGCCCTGGCCCGGCCGGAGTTCGGCTTCACCCCGCATGAGCAGCAGACGCTGCTGGGCGAGTTCCTGCCCCATGCGCTGAAGGTGCGGGCCCCCGGCGTGATGCCGCCCGATGCCAGCCAGCCGCTGATGCTGCCGTTCGTGCAGCTGGCCCTGGCCGGGCGCGCCCATGTGCTGGTGAGCGCGGATGCGGCGCTGCTGACCGCGCGCGGCACCACCCTGCCCTTTCCGGTGATGGCGCTCGAGCCGTTCCTGCTGATGCTGCGCGACAGCCCGATCAACCCGCAGCCGCTGCGCTGAAGCCGCTGCGGCCCCACAGCTCGAGCAGCGTCAGCCACAGCGGCGCGCTCAGCATGAAACCGGCGGTCGACAGCACGATCACCGTGCTGGCCTCGGCCTCGCGAACCTGATAGCGCTGCGCGAACAGCATCGCGTTGCTGCCGGTCGGCAGCGCTGCCGCCAGCACCAGCACCGACAGCGCCAGCCCGTCGAGCCGGAACACCAGCACCGCCGAGGCCGCCACCAGCGCCGGCAGCAGCAGCAGCTTCATCGCCGCGATCGCGGCCGAGCGGCGCCAGCGCTCGCCCAGGCCGTACTGCGCCAGCGACACCCCGATCAGCGCCAGGCACAGCGGCACGCCCGCCTGCGCCAGCATGCCGCTGACCTCGTCGAGCAGCCGCGGCAGCGGCAGGCCCAGCGCGTTCCAGCCCAGGCCGGCGAGCACCGGCAGCGTGACCGGATGGATCAGCGACTGGCGCAGGATGGTCAGCAGCATCGCGCCGAGCGGCGGCCGGGCCGCGCCGGCCGCCCGCGCCGCGGCCCGCGCCAGCGCGATCTCGGCCAGCACCGTCTGCGCGCTCAGCAGCACCAGCGCATGCAGGCTGACGATGGCGATGTGCAGCTGCAGCCCGGCCTCGCCGAACATCGCCGCGGCGAACGGCAGGCCGACCTGCACCGTGTTGCCGAAGCTGGCGGTCACCGCGCTGACCGCCGACGCGGCCGGGCCGTCCTGCAAGGCCCGCGCATCGTCGCGGTCGCGCCGGGCGACGCCCAGCCGCACCAGCAGGCTCCAGAGCAGCAGCGGCGCGAAGAAGGCCAGCAGCAGCGTCCACGGCAGATGCGCCAGATCCACCTTCGCCATCGAGCGGAACAGCAGCGCCGGCACGAAGACCAGGAAGGCGAGATTGGACAGCGCGCGCAGGCCGACAGCGCCGCCGGTCAGCCCGGCGCGGGCCGCACCGAAGCCGATGCCGCCGACGATGAACAGCGCCAGCAGCCGCAGGAAGAGATCGAGCGTCATGCCCCGAGCCTAGGCCGCGGCGGCCCGGGTGCGGCTACGTGGAACCCGCGACGGCGGGATCAGGCCGGCGTCTTCTTCGCCGCCACCTTGCCCGCCGCCTTCTTCGCCGGGAACTTGGCCGCGCGCGGCTCGAACTCGAACACCACCTTGCCCTCCTTGCGGTCGTAGGTCAGGAAGGCCTTGAAGGCGCGGCGGGTCTTGTTCGAGATGAAGCCCTCGAGCAGGTCGGTCTTGCCGGTGGCCAGCAGCTTCGTCACCTGCGCCGGCTCGATGGTCTGCTGCAGGATGACCTTGCCGGTCTTGAAGTCGCAGGTCGCGGCGGTGCCGACCGAGCGCTCGCAGACATAGTTGCTGCCGTGCTCGTGCACCGGGCTGCCGCACTTCGGGCAGGCGCCCAGCGAGGGCTGGCCGGACAGGTCGACCGGCTCGGCCGCCTCCTCGGCCTCCTTGCGCGCGTCGTCGCCGAAGTCGAACTCCAGCTTCCAGCGGCCGGGCACGGTGTCGTCGTTGACCAGCTTCAGCTCGGCGGTGAAGGGCCAGCCAGCCTTGGAGCGGAAGCCCTCGAGCGGGCCGATGTGGTGCTCGCGCAGGAAGGTCTCGGCCTCGTGCAGCTCGAAGCTGCGCCCGCCGGGAATCTTGCCGATCGAGAAGCCGCAGCCCGCCTCATGGCCCTCGGCGGCGGCGCCCTGGCCGTGGCCGGTGCAGGCGAAGCGGCGGTAGTTCTCCTTGATCACGCCGCCGCAGTTCGGGCAGGGCGCGGCCAGCGTCGCGTAGTCGCCCGGAATGGTGTCGCGGTCGTATTCCTTGGCCTTGACGACGATGCGCCGCGCCATGTCGGCGATGGCGTGCATGAACTGCTCGCGGCTGAGCTGCCCCTTCTCCATCTGCGCGAGCTGCTGCTCCCACTGGCCGGTCAGCTCGGGCTTGGTCAGGTCCTCCACCGCCAGGCCGCGCAGCAGTGTCATCAGCTGGAAGGCCTTGGCGGTCGGCACCAGGTCGCGGCCGTCGCGCAGCAGGTACTTCTCGGTGATCAGGCCTTCGATGATGGCCGCGCGGGTGGCCGGCGTGCCCAGGCCCTTCTCCTGCATCGCGGCCTTGAGCTCCTCGTCGTCGATCAGCTTGCCCGCGCCTTCCATCGCGCTCAGCAGCGTCGATTCGTTGTAGCGCGCCGGCGGCTTGGTGCGCAGCGCCGACAGCGTCACCTCCTCGGCCACCACCGTCTCGCCCGGACGCACCGCGACCAGGTTGGCGTCCTCGCCGGCGGCTTCCTTGCCGTAGACCGCCATCCAGCCCGGATTGACCAGCACCTTGCCGTTGGTCTGGAAATGGTGCGTCTGGCCGGCCGCCTCGACCTGCGTCACCCGGGTGGTGACCATGAACTCGGCCGACGGGTAGAACACCGCGATGAAGCGCTTGACCACCAGGTCGTAGAGCTTGGCCTCGATCTCGGTCAGCGCCTTCGGGGCCTGCAGCGTCGGGATGATCGCGAAGTGGTCCGAGATCTTGCTGTTGTCGAAGATGCGCTTCGTCGGCTTGACATAGCCGGCGCCCAGCGCCTTGCCGGCGTGGCGCGAGAGCTCCTGCAGCGGGCCCGGCATCGACTCGGCGGCGATCATCTCCAGCGTCTGCTTCGCCACGCTCACATAGTCCTCGGGCAGCGCGCGTGCGTCGGTCCGCGGGTAGGTCAGCACCTTGTGCTTCTCGTAGAGCGCCTGCGCGATCGACAGCGTGGTCTTGGCCGAGAAGCCGAAGCGCGAGTTGGCCTCGCGCTGCAGCGTCGTCAGGTCATACAGCAGCGGGCTGGCCTGGGTGCTGGGCTTGGCCTCCTCGCGGACGGTGCCGCTGCGCGAGCGCACCGCCTGCGCGATGGCCTCGGCCTCGGCCTGCGTCCACAGGCGGTCGGCGCGGCGCTCGGCATCGTCGTCCTTCCTGAACTTCGGATCGAACCACTTGCCCTCGTAGACGCCGGCCTCGGCGCCGAACTCGGCGCGCACTTCCCAGTAGTCGCGCGCGACATGCTTGCGGATCTTCTCCTCGCGCTCGACCATGATGGAGAGCGTCGGCGTCTGCACCCGCCCGACGGTGGTCAGGAAGAAGCCGCCGTCGCGCGAGTTGAACGCGGTCATCGCGCGGGTGCCGTTGATGCCCACCAGCCAGTCGGCCTCGGAGCGGCTGCGCGCCGCGTCCGCCAGGCCGCGCATGTCGGCATCCGAGCGCAGCTTCTGGAAGCCGTCGCGGATGGCCTGCGGCGTCATGCTCTGCAGCCACAGCCGGCTCACCGGCTTGCTGCCGACCTTGGCGCCCAGCGCGTACTGCTCGATCAGCCGGAAGATCAGCTCGCCCTCGCGGCCCGCGTCGCAGGCGTTGATCAGCGCGGTCACATCCTTGCGCTTGACCAGCTTGACCACCGCGCTCAGGCGGCTCTTGGTCTTGTCGATCGGCGCCAGCTCGAAGTGCGGCGGCAGCACCGGCAGGTGCGCGAAGCTCCACTTGCCGCGCTTGACGTCGAACTCCTCCGGCGCCTTGATCTCGACGAGGTGACCGACGGCCGAGGTCACGACGAACTGGTCGTTCTCGAAATGGTCGTCGTGCTTCTCGAACTTGCCATACACGGGTGTCAGCGCGCGCACGATGTCCTGCGCGACCGACGGCTTCTCGGCGATGACGAGTGACTTGCTCATGATGAGTTGATGCTGATCGAAACCTGTCGAAACCTGCAGCCCCGACCGACTCCCCGTCAGGCTGCTTCATACAATCGGCGCTATACGCGCACGCATGCACGCATCCGCATGCACATGCGCACACCCGCACGCGCCCACACATCCAATCTAACCAGAACTCGCGCCGCCATGCCGTCGATGAAAGAACCGGCCCCAGCGCGCCCGCGCCGGCGCATCCAGGTGCGCCGCTCCGGCGTGCACGGCCGCGGCGTCTTCGCCGAAGTGGCGATCGCGCAGGGCGAGATCATCCTGGAATACGCCGGCGAGGTGATCGACTGGGACGAGGCCCTGCGACGCCATCCGCGCGACGCGTCCGACCCGAACCATACCTTCTACTTCCACCTCGAGGACGGCCGGGTCATCGACGGCGGCGTGCGCGGCAACTCCGCGCGCTGGATCAACCATGCCTGCGAGCCCAACTGCGAGAGCGAGGAGCAGGCCGGGCGCATCTTCATCCGCGCGCTGCGCGACATCGCCGCCGGCGAGGAGCTGTCCTTCGACTACCGGCTCGTGATCGATGGCCGCCACACCCCGAAACTGAAGAAAGCCTACGCCTGCCACTGCGGATCGCCGAAGTGCCGCGGTACGATGCTCGGCCCGAAGCGCTGAAACCGAGCGCTGACGCCGCTTGCCCCCGATCCCCCCGACATCCTCATGAACCGACCGCTGCACTGGGACCCCGAGACGCTGTGGCAGACGCTGGAGCCGCTGGCACCGGGGCTGAGCGTCGAGATCCTGCCGGAGACCGGCTCGACCAGCACCGCGCTGCTCGAGCGCAGCCGCCGGGGACTCACCGAGCCCTGCCTGCTGCTGGCCGAGCGCCAGACCGCCGGGCGCGGCCGGCTCGGCCGCTCCTGGTGGTCGGATGCGGCGCTCGGCAGCGCGCTGACCTTCTCGCTGGGCCTGCGGCTGGCGCCGGCCGACTGGAGCGGGCTGTCGCTGGTGGTCGGCCTGACGCTGGCCGAGGCGCTGGATCCGGCGGGCGAGCATCTCGGCCTGAAATGGCCCAACGACCTGTGGCTGCGCGGCCAGGACCGCAAGCTCGGCGGCCTGCTGATCGAGGTCGCGCCGCTGGCCGATGCGCTCAGCGCGCAGGAGCGCTGGCTGGTGATCGGCATCGGCCTGAACATCGCGCCGCTGCCGGTCGGCATCGCCGACCCGGCGCTGTTCCGCACCGGCCACGCCGGGCTGCAGGAGATCGACCCGACGCTGGACGCACCGGCGGCGCTGCACCGCGTCGCCGCGCCGCTGCTGCGCGCGGTGCTGGACTTCGGCGCGCAGAGCGGCGCGGCCGCGCTGGCGCGCTTCGCCACGCGCGACGTGCTGGCCGGGCGCCGGGTGCAGGTCGGCGAGCTGACCGGCATCGCCAGCGGCATCGCCCATGACGGCGCGCTGCTGCTGCGCGACGAGGCCGGCCGGCTGCAGGTGGTCCACAGCGGCGAAGCGAGCGTGCGGCCATGCTGAGACCGCTGGTGATGCTGCTGCTGGCGGCCAACATCGGCTTCTGGGCCTGGTCGCAGGGCGCGCTCGACGGCCTGACCGGCGTGCCGCACGACAGCGACCGCGAGCCGCAGCGCCTGGCCGCGCAGATCGCGCCGGAGCGGCTGGAGATCCTGCGCACCGAGCTGCCGGCCTCCGCCGCGCCGGAAGCCGCCAGCGCCGCGTCCGCAGCGCACGGCGCGGCGTCGGCCGCATCGGCCACGGCCGCAGCCGCCGCGTCATCCGCCGCCTCGACGGTTGCCGCGGCTTCCGCACCGCCTGCCGAAGCCAGCGCCGCCGCGCTCACCCCGCCGACGGCCGCGCCGGTACCGACCGTCTGCCTGGAGGCCGGCCCCTTCAATGCCGCCGAATGGCGCACCGCCCAGGTCGCGCTGCGCCGGGTGCTCGACGACAGCAGCTGGACGCTGACCAGCCGCGAGAAGGCCGGCACCTGGATGGTCTATGTCGGCCCGTACAAGAGCCGCGAGATCATGGCGCGCCGCGCCGACCAGCTGCGCCAGCTCGAGATCGCCTTCGAGGAGGCGCGCGACCTGCCCGACGAATACATTCCCGGCTTCGTCTTCGGCCGCTACGGCGTCGAGGCCGATGCCCGCGCGCTGCAGACCCGCCTGAGCTCGCAGAAGATCCGCTATGTGCGGGTGGTGCCGCTGGTGCGGCCCGCCGTCAGCCACACCGTGCGCATCCCGAAGGCCGACCCGGCCATGCGCGCCCGGCTGGCCGCGCTCAAGCCGCGCCTGAGCGGCAACGCCTTCGAGCCCTGCGGGCGCTGACACCGCCGGCAGCGCTGGACAAGAAAGAAAAAGGGCTCCCTCGGGAGCCCTTCGTTCATCAGCAGCGGCAGCGGATCGCCACCGCGCCCGGCGATCAGCCGGCGATGACGCGCGCCATTTCCAGGCACTTGTTCGAGTAGCCCCACTCGTTGTCGTACCAGGACACGACCTTCACGAAGGTCTTGTCCAGCGCGATGCCGGCTTCGGCGTCGAACACCGAGGTGCAGCTCTCGCCGCGGAAGTCGGTCGCGACGACCTTGTCTTCCGTGTAGCCCAGCACGCCCTTCATCGCGCCTTCCGACGCGGCCTTCATGGCGGCGCAGATGTCGGCGTAGGAGGCTTCCTTGTCCAGCTCGACGGTCAGGTCGACGACCGACACGTCCGAGGTCGGCACGCGGAAGGCCATGCCCGTCAGCTTGCCCTTGAGCACCGGCAGCACGACGCCGACGGCCTTGGCGGCACCGGTCGACGACGGGATGATGTTCTCGAGGATGCCGCGGCCGCCGCGCCAGTCCTTGTTGGACGGGCCGTCGACGGTCTTCTGGGTGGCGGTGGCGGCGTGCACGGTGGTCATCAGGCCGCGCTTGATGCCGAAGCTGTCGTTCAGCACCTTGGCGACCGGCGCCAGGCAGTTGGTGGTGCACGAAGCGTTCGAGATGATCGCCTGGCCGTCGTAGGTCTCGTGGTTGACACCGTAGACGAACATCGGGGTGTCGTCCTTCGACGGGGCCGACAGGATGACCTTCTTCGCGCCGGCCTTCAGGTGGGCCTCGGCGGTTTCCTTGGTCAGGAACAGGCCAGTCGACTCGATGACGATGTCGGCGCCGACTTCGTCCCACTTCAGCTCGGCCGGGTTCTTCACCGCGGTCAGGCGGATCGGCTTGCCGTTGACGACCAGGGTGTTGCCTTCGACGGCGACGTCACCCTTGAAGCGGCCGTGCACCGAGTCGTACTTGAGCATGTACGCCAGGTAGTCCGGCTCCAGCAGGTCGTTGATGCCGACGATCTCGATGTCGTTGGCGAAGTTCTGCACCGCAGCGCGGAACACCATGCGGCCGATGCGGCCAAAACCGTTGATACCGATCTTGATGGTCATGGAAGGACTCCTGGGTAAGAAAAACCGGAACTAGCCTGGAAAAATCGGGCAAATCGATCGAGTGTCAGCCCGAAAGCGTCACTTGCCGAGGACTTTCCGCACGGTGGCCACGACGTTGTCCGTCGTGAAGCCGAAGTGCTGGAACAGCACGCCGGCCGGGGCCGACTCGCCGTAGGTGTCGATGCCGATCACCGCCGCGCAGCCGTACTTCCACCAGAAGTCGGTCACGCCGGCCTCGACCGCGATGCGCGGCACGCCCGCGGGCAGCACCTCGGACTTGTACTTGACGCTCTGGCGATCGAAGACGGTGGTCGAGGGCATCGAGACCACGCGCACCGCGATGCCGTCCTTGGCCAGCTCGGCCTGGGCGGCCACCGCCAGCTGCACTTCCGAGCCGGTGGCGACGATGACGGCGGCCGGGGCCTTGTCGTCCTTCTTCTTGAAGCCGATGTCCGACGGGTGGGACAGCACGTAGGCGCCCTTGGTGATCTCGTCGGCGCCGGTCTTGGCGGCGTAGGGCAGGTTCTGGCGGCTCAGCAGCAGCGCGCTGGGGCGGTTGCGGTTGGCCAGCGCCATCGTCCAGGCCACCGCGGTCTCGCAGGTGTCGGCCGGGCGCCAGACGTCCAGGCCCGGGATCAGGCGCAGCGAGGCGGCGTGCTCGACCGACTGGTGGGTCGGGCCGTCCTCGCCCAGACCGATCGAGTCGTGGGTGAAGACGTGGACCACGCGCTGCTTCATCAGCGCGGCCATGCGGATGGCGTTGCGGCTGTAGTCGCTGAAGGTCAGGAAGGTGCCGCCGTAGGGGATGAAGCCGCCGTGCAGCGCGATGCCGTTCATGATCGCGGCCATGCCGAACTCGCGCACGCCGTAGTTGATGTGGCGGCCACCGACGCCGGCCTCGTTCTTCACGACCGCGCCGGTCTCGTCGAAGCGCAGGTTGGGCGTCGACTTGGTGTTGGTCAGGTTCGAGCCGGTCAGGTCGGCCGAGCCGCCCAGCAGCTCCGGCAGCTTCGCGGTGAAGTGCTCCAGCGCGATCTGGCTGGCCTTGCGGCTGGCGACCGTCTCGGCCTTCTCGTGCGCGGCGGCAACCGCCTCGACCGAGATGTCGGCGAAGTTGTCCGGCAGGTCGCCGGCCATGCGGCGCTCGAACTCGACCGCCAGCGCGGGGAAGTCGCGCACGTACAGCGAGTAGCGGTCTTCCCACTCGGCCTGGGCGGCGGCGCCGGCCTCGCGGCAGTCCCAGGCGGCGGCGACGTCGGCGGGAATGGTGAACGGCTCGGCCGACCAGCCGATGGCCTCGCGGGTCAGCGCGATCTCGGCGGCGCCCAGCGGCTCGCCGTGGGCCTTCGAGGTGTTGGCGCGGTTCGGCGAGCCCTTGCCGATGTGGGTCTTGCAGACGATCAGCGTCGGCTTGTCGGCGCTTTGCTTGGCCTGGGCGATCGCGGCGTCGACCGCGTCGATGTCATGGCCGTCGACCGGGCCGATGACGTTCCAGCCGCAGGCGGCGAAGCGCTGCGGGGTGTTGTCGATGAACCAGGGCGCGACCTGGCCGTCGATCGAGATGCCGTTGTCGTCGTACAGCGCGATCAGCTTGTTCAGCTTCCAGGCGCCGGCCAGCGCGACCGCCTCGTGGCTGATGCCCTCCATCAGGCAGCCGTCGCCCAGGAAGGCGTAGGTGCGGTGGTCGACGATGACGTGACCGTCGCGGTTGAACTCCGACGCCAGCAGCTTCTCGGCCAGCGCCATGCCCACGGCGTTGGTGATGCCCTGGCCCAGCGGGCCGGTGGTGGTCTCCACGCCGGGGGTGATGCCGACTTCCGGGTGGCCCGGGGTCTTGCTGTGCATCTGGCGGAAGGCCTTGAGGTCGTCCATCGACAGCGCGTAGCCGGTCAGGTGCAGCAGCGCGTAGATCAGCATCGAGCCGTGGCCGTTCGACAGCACGAAGCGGTCGCGGTCCAGCCACATCGGATCGGCCGGGTTGTGCTTGAGGTGACGCTTCCACAGCGCGACCGCGATGTCGGCCATGCCCATCGGGGCGCCGGGGTGGCCGGAGTTGGCCTGCTGCACGGCGTCCATGGCCAGTGCGCGGATGGCGTTGGCCATCGAGGTGGGGAGAGAAACGGTGGTGGCGGCCATGGGCGCGATCTGCTGTGGAGGAGGGATCGAGGGGAGGAATCCGCGATTTTACGGCCCGGCGCGAACACGCCCCTTGATCTGGGCTTCGCGAGGCCGGCCATTGCGGCCCGGGTTCGGCGCGGGTGCGGCACCGGCGTGGCCGCGCATCGTGCCCGTGCGCCGGCGCTCACGTCAACGCGGATTGACCCCGGTCAAGGGCTCGCGGCCCGGGCCTGCGAATCTTGCGGGCGCCGCCCGCCCCCTTGTCCGGCCCCTCAGCTCAGGAGACTTCCGCATGACGACCACCCCGCTCTCGATCCGCGTCATCCGCGACGAACACCAGGCGCTGCGCGCGATGCTCGACTCGCTGCGCCTGATGCTGCGCCGCCAGCGTGACCAGGACAGCACGCCGCGCTTCGACGTGATCCGCGCGATGCTGTTCTACATCGACGAATTTCCCGAGCGGCTGCACCACCGCAAGGAGAGCGAGCTGCTGTTCCCGCTGATCCGCCAGCACAGCGACACGGCCGCCGACATCCTCGACCGCCTCGACCGCGACCACCGCGCCGGCGAGCGCGCCATCCGCGATCTCGAGCGCGCGCTGCTGGCCTGGGAAATGATCGGCGAGAGCCGCCGCATCGACTTCGAGACCGCGCTCGACCGCTATCTCGACTTCTACGCCGCGCACATGCGCCTGGAGGAAGAGGTGGTGCTGCCGCTGGCCCAGCAGGTGCTCGGCGAGGCCGACTGGCGCACGCTCGACGCCGCCTTCGCCGAGAACCGCGACCCGCTGACCGGCCACCCGCCGTCGCACGAATACGAGCAGCTCTTCAGCCGCATCGTGCGCACCGCGCCGGCGCCGATCGGGTTGGGGGAGGCGTGAGGGCGAGAACGGGGGCTACGGGAGACCGTCCCTAGGCGCGAAACAGCTTGTTGTACTCGAAGGGCCGGACCACCTTTGCAGTGATCTTGCACGACATCGGGTGCAAGGGATTGATGAGCGCAGCGGGCTCCTCGGGAACGATGACCGACGGCACCAGCAGGATGGGCGTTCGCAGCGAGGTCAACCAGTCTGCCCCGAACTGGACGCTGGCCCGGCCCGCCGGAATGGCCGACCAGGCAGGAGGCAGCGCTGCCGGCTTGACCTCCTCACGCAGCGCCCAGACCTCGTCGGGCACGTCGATCTCGACCAGAAAGCGATTCAGCGGCAGGCCGGCATCATCGATGTGTGCGGCCGTCTCCAGAACGGCGATCGCAATGGTTGGTGCGCTGTAGACCACGGCCTGTTTCTGTTCGTTCCAGCGCCCGGGCGACACAGCCGCCCCCCCGCCGCTCAGGCTGTCTGCCGGATAGCTGCGCGTCTCGGCCGCGATGCGCCAGAGCTTCACAGATAGGCTCCGCTGCGCATCGCCCCCAGCAGCTGCGCAACGATCTCCACCCCCGTGGGCGTGTCCAGATAATCCGCCGGCTTGCGCCCGCCCAGGGCAGGCTGAGGGCGCTCGATCCACTGGCCCAGCCACTTCACCGTGTCGAAGTTGCTGGCCTCCGCGGCGGTGCTGTCGTGCACGATGTCCTGGGCGATGCGCAGCAGCTTGATCATGCCGATCGCGGCCAGGCCGGCACGGCCGTCCACGACGCCGCCAGCCACCGACTTGCGCGCGGCCGTCGCGGGGGGAATGCGCAGCATGGAAAACACCCTCGAGGAGGGCAGCTCCATGCGCTTGGAGAGGTCCGTGATGAAGGCGCCCGCAACGCCCGCCCGCTCCATCTCGACCATCTGCATCGGCGTCGCCTCATGCACCTGCTTGAGGTAGGCATCGATGCCCTGGCTGCGGTTGTAGGCCAGCGTCGAGCCGCCGGCCTGACCGAGCGCCGTTGCCGCAATGGTCCGGGTGCCCTTGCTGGTGGTCCGCTTGCCGGTCGCGAGTGCCATGATCGCTGCTCCTGTTGGCTATCAATTGAGAAAAATTCTAATACCAAATGATTGCATGCGCGGCCTGAGTTTGACACAAACCGATGCAAGTGCTTGATTCGTATGGGACACGCAGTCAGAATTGCCACCACAGCGGAGGTGGTTGGGCGTCGGTGGTGCAGCAGGTGCTCGGCGAGGCCGACTGGCGCACGCTCGACGCCGCCTTCGCCGAGAACCGCGACCCGCTGACCGGCCACCCGCCGTCGCACGAATACGAGCAGCTCTTCAGCCGCATCGTGCGCACCGCGCCGGCGCCGATCGGGCTGGGGGAGGCGTGAGGGCGAGTGTTTAACTTCAGGTTGGAGTCCGCCCGGCCATCGGAGCGCGATGGTACCCCTGTGACTTCTGAACGTCGCCAAGAATATTTTCCAGATGATCACGAAGGTCGTAGTCATCATCAGGATCCAGAGGCGAGATGCTTGGTGAAGCGCCGTGTCGCGTTCTTAGGTCGCGAGCAAGATCTAGAGCGCGGAGGCCGAGACGACCAAACCTCAGACTTCGCGCCTGAAAGAACTCCTCATAAAAAGGTGGATCCGCCACAAACTCACTCACACCGTCTAAGTACGCATGGGCTCGCTGAGCAAGATGCGGCAACTCCAGGATTCGCATTAGCAAGTCCTTCGGAACGAGGCGCCACTCATAGGCGGAGTAGTCAAATTTGAAATCTGGCGTGGAGTGGCGAACGACATACTGCTCTTGACCGTGGCTTTTAATTTCGGGTTCGCCGTGATCGCCAGCTGCAAGCGCACAGCGGATAGCGAAATCTTCTAGATCAGCGGCAAGCCGAAGCGCCACAAAAGTTCGTTGCTCCCCGTCTTTCAATCTTTGTACGTACCAGTCCCGCCCGAACGAGAGGCCTGTCCCTAAGAGTGCGGCAGCGGCTCCGATGGCTGCGGCCAAAAGTGGGGTAGCGGCTGAGGCCTCGGATAACATTTTTGGACGCCTATAACGTGAAAGTCACCGGCGCTGCGCGGCTTTATCGCGCAGCATCCAGTAGACAACAGGGTTGTGCCTCATAGATCGACGGTACCAAGCGAAGCAATGTATTCAAGCCCCTTGTGCGTAATGCTGATGTAATCTGGGTTTGACTTCATTCCACCACTTGTGACACCAGCAGGGGTTGTTGTGTACTGAACGTAGTCGGACTCTATAAGACGCTTAAGTAAGAGCATATTAAAAGGCGCCCACATAAGTTTTTGACCTGCAGCCCTAGCACACTCAAAAAGCATGTCTACTTCTAGTTGCGAAAACCGATCATGGGTGAATCGCAAGTTAGCCTTGTAGTGATACAAGGACTTTCGATCGATCTCATTTGCCTTGTGAGCCCGCCTATGGCAGTTAGGGCAGAGCGCAATGAGATTTGCGTATTCGTGTTTCTGGCAGGTCTCCCAGGGCACGATATGATGAACGTCAACATCGATGTGCCGACAGGTAGGGATAGCGCATCTGTGTCCAGCCTCAACAAGCACACGGCGCCGCAGTTCGGCTGGGATCGGAGGGCGATCACTCATGGTAATTCCTTGATGCTTAACAAATAAAATAGCCATTTCCTCGCACCGGATCCAGCGCGGAGGGTTATTCAGTTGATCAGACCAAATTCAGGCAGGCCTAGAATAGGCTTTCTCGCTGGCAAACCGGAGTATTTTGACATCGGTGCTTTCTGGCCGCATCCCAAGTTCATGCCGGAGTTCGGCACGCAAAAGTTCAAGAAGAGGATTGAATGTAGCAAATCCATCTTGAGCGATGTCTTCGACCAGCTTGTGTACAAGTTGGATTTGTCGCCCGCTACCGAATAACTGAATATCAGCCACCGCTGATTCAAAGTCTTTTCGCCTATCAGCGTCACTTCTGTGAGCCGCGCTTTCCAAGCGTCGATACGCTTCAATAAGGTACTGAACTCGAAGCTCTCTTCTCTTAGTCGCCAAGTCTTTGCGCACGCTCAGTCGATGCCCGACGAACCAGCTTAGCACCGCGACCACGGCAGCCAGAACCGGACCGATGACAGGAAACCAGGGAAGAAGTGCATTCATGCGGCGGCCCAACAGAATCTGAATTGCAACATCACGCTTTGTCAGCGCAAAAACCGACTTACCAGCGCTTCAGCTCATACTCAATGCGCACAAGTGGTGGCACCAGTTAATTTTTTCATCACCTGCATCTTTTCGCTCCCGTCAACGACGACCAGCATATCGACTGCCATATTTACCGTCTACGGGCGACACGCCCCAGGGCCCGTGACAAAGATCACGAAGCGCACTCTGCACACACGCAGCGAACCACCGCCCGCGCACGCTGAATACACTGCACCCTCGTGAACACCCCCCAACGCCCCACCCTGCCCCCGCGCGCGATCGTGCTCGCCGCGGGCCGTGGCGAGCGCATGCGCCCGCTGACCGACACCACCCCGAAGCCGCTGCTGCCGGTCTTCGGCCGGCCGCTGATCGAGTGGCATCTGCTTGCGCTGGCCGCCGGCGGCGTGCGCGAGGTGGTGATCAACACCGCCTGGCTGGAAGAGCGCTTCCCCGAGGTGCTGGGCGACGGCAGCCGCTTCGGGCTGTCGATCCGCTGGTCGCACGAGGGCCGCGACTTCGGCGGCGCGCTGGAGACGGGCGGCGGCATCGCCACCGTGCAGGACTGGCTCTGCGAGGACGGCCGCGAGGCCTTCTGGGTGGTCTCGGGCGACATCTGGGCGCCGGAGTTCCGCTTCGCGCCGGAGGCGGTGGCGCGCTTCGTCGACAGCGGCCATGACGCGCACCTGTGGGTCGTGCCCAACCCGCCCTATCACCCCGGCGGCGATTTCGACCACGAGGGCGGCCGCGCCACCTACGCCAACCTCGCGCTGATGCGCCCGAGCGTCTGCGCGGGGCTGCCCAAGGGCCGGCGCGCCGCGCTCGGCCGGCTGCTGATCGACGGCGTGGCGGCGGGCCGCATCTCGCTGGAGACCTGGCCCGGGCGCTGGGAGAACGTCGGCACGCCGGCGCAGCTCGCCGCGCTGCAGGGCGACAGCGCACCGGCCGCCTGACGCGCCGCGGACGATCGCGCCTGCCTCCACCGTCATCCTCGCGAAGGCGAGGACCCACGCCCGCCACCGTCGCGTCGTGCCCATCGTGGGTGCCCGCCTGCGCGGGCATGACGGCCGCCCGTCGAATCGGCGTCGGCTGCAATGTGTGGGTGCCCGCCTGCGCGGGCATGACGGGGCGGGGGGGGTGCGTCATGGCGCGACACTAGAATCCGTGATCCTCATCGCGGGCCGAGCGTGCGATTCGCGCGGCCTGCGGCCTCCCGCCCCATTCGTCCGAGCCCGCCCTTGCCATGCTGACCTTCCAGCAAATCATTCTCCGCCTTCAGGAATACTGGGACGCCCAGGGCTGCGCGCTGCTGCAGCCCTACGACATGGAGGTCGGCGCCGGCACCAGCCACACCGCGACCTTCCTGCGCGCCCTCGGCCCCGAGCCGTGGAAGGCCGCGTATGTGCAGCCCAGCCGCCGCCCCAAGGACGGCCGCTACGGCGAGAACCCGAACCGCCTGCAGCACTACTACCAGTACCAGGTGGTCCTGAAGCCGGCGCCGGCCAACATCCTGGAGCTGTACCTGGGCTCGCTGGAGGCGCTGGGCTTCGACCTGAAGAAGAACGACATCCGCTTCGTCGAGGACGACTGGGAGAACCCGACGCTGGGCGCCTGGGGCCTGGGCTGGGAGGTCTGGCTCAACGGCATGGAGGTGACGCAGTTCACCTACTTCCAGCAGGTCGGCGGCATCGACTGCAAGCCCGCCACCGGCGAGATCACCTACGGCCTGGAGCGGCTGGCGATGTACCTGCAGGGCGTGGAGAACGTCTACGACCTGAAGTTCTCCGAAGGCCTGAGCTACGGCGACGTCTACCACCAGAACGAGGTGGAGCAGTCGACCTACAACTTCGAGCACAGCAACGTCGAGTTCCTGCTCACCGCCTTCACCGCGCACGAGGGCAACGCGCAGCACCTGATCGAGAAGCAGCTGGCGCTGCCGGCCTACGAGCAGGTGCTCAAGGCCGCGCACACCTTCAACCTGCTCGACGCCCGAGGCGCGATCAGCGTCACCGAGCGCGCCGCCTACATCGGCCGCATCCGCAACCTGGCGCGCAGCGTGGCCGCCGCCTACCTCGACAGCCGCAAGCGCCTGGGCTTCCCGATGGCCCCGAAGGCCTGGGCCGACGAGGTGATCGCCAAGCTGGATGCCGAAGCCGCCAAGAACGCCGAAAAGGCCGAGAAGGCCGCCAAGAACGACTCGAAGAAGGCTGACTGAACCATGAGCACCCCCAAGAACCTGCTCGTCGAACTCTTCGTCGAGGAACTGCCGCCGAAGGCGCTGAAGAAGCTGGGCGAATCCTTCGCCTCGACGCTGGCCGCCTCGCTGAAGGCCAGCGGCCTGGCCGCGGCGGACGCCGCCGTCACGCCCTTCGCCTCGCCGCGCCGCCTGGCGGTGCATGTCACCGGCGTGGCCGCAAGGGCAGCCGACAAGGCGGTGCAGCAGAAGCTGATGCCGGTCGCCGTGGCGCTGACCGCCGACGGCCAGCCCACGCCGGCGCTGCTGAAGAAGCTGGCCTCGGTCGGCGCCGACGCCTCGGTCGTGCCGAGCCTGAAGCGCCAGCCCGACGGCAAGGCCGAAGCGCTGTTCCTGGACTCGGTCGTCGCCGGCGCCTCGCTGCAGGAAGGCCTGCAGAAGGCCCTGGACGAAGCCCTGGCCAGGCTGCCGATCCCGAAGGTCATGAGCTACCAGCTCGCCGACGGCTGGACCTCGGTGAACTTCGTGCGCCCGGCGCACGGGCTGGTCGCGCTGCACGGCGCCGATGTGGTGCCGGTGGCCACCCTCGGCCTCGTGGCCGGCCGCACCACCACCGGCCACCGCTTCGAGGCCGCGAACCCGACCGTCACGCTGCGTGACGCCGACAGCTACGCCGAGCAGATGGCCAGCGAAGGCGCGGTGATTCCCGGCTTCGACGCCCGCCGCGCCGAGATCGTGCGCCAGCTCGCCGCCGCCGCCGCTCGGCAAGGCCTCAAGCCCATCGACGACGAGGCGCTGCTCGACGAGGTCTGCGCGCTGGTCGAGCGCCCGAACGTGCTCACCTGCCAGTTCGAGCCGGAGTTCCTGGAAGTGCCGCAGGAATGCCTCATCCTGACGATGAAGGCCAACCAGAAGTACTTCCCGCTGCTGGACGCCCAGGCCAAGCTGACCAACAAGTTCCTGATCGTCTCGAACATCCGCCCGGAAGACCCGAGCGCGGTGATCGGCGGCAACGAGCGCGTGGTGCGCCCGCGCCTGGCCGACGCCAAGTTCTTCTTCGACCAGGACCGCAAGAAGACGCTGGAGAGCCGCGTGGCCGGTCTGGCCAAGGTGGTCTACCACGGCAAGCTCGGCACCCAGGGCGAGCGCACCGAGCGCGTGCGCGCGCTGACCCACCTGATCGTGCGCCAGCTCGGCGAGCATCAGCCCGCGTCGGTGCAGTCGCATGACGAGCTGCAGATGCTGGCGCACAAGGCCGACCAGGCCGCGCTGCTGGCCAAGACCGACCTGCTGACCGACATGGTCGGCGAGTTCCCCGAGCTGCAGGGCATCATGGGCGGCTACTACGCCCGCTTCGAGGGCCTGCGCGACGGCGTGGCCATCGCCATCGAGGACCACTACAAGCCGCGCTTCGCCGGCGATGCGCTCCCCCGCAACCACACCGGCACGGTGGTGGCGCTGGCCGACAAGCTGGAGACGCTGGTGGGCCTGTTCGGCATCGGCCAGCTGCCCACCGGCGACAAGGATCCGTTCGCGCTGCGCCGCCATGCGCTGGGCGTGATCCGCATCCTGGTCGAGAAGAACCTGCCGCTGGACCTGCCCGAGCTGCTGCGCTCGGCCGCGCCGGTCTTCGGCGGCCTGATCGAGGATCCGACCCCGAAGCTGCTGCCCTTCTTCGCCGACCGCCTGGCCGTCTCCCTGCGAGAGCAGGGCTACAGCGCGCAGGAAGTCGACGCGGTGCTGGCGCTCGCGCCCACCCGCCTGGGCGAGGTGCCGCGCCGTCTGGCGGCGGTGCGCGCCTTCGCCGGCCTGCCCGAGGCCGCCTCGCTGGCCGCGGCCAACAAGCGCATCGGCAACATTCTGAAGAAGGCCGAGGGCGAGGTGGAGGCGAAGGTGGACACCGCGCTGCTGCAGGAAGCCGCCGAGCAGGCGCTGTTCGAGGCGCTGGGCACGGTGCAGCCCGAGGCCGACCGCCTTTTCGAGCAGGGCGACCATGCCGGCAGCCTGAAGGCGCTGGCTGCGCTGAAAGCACCGGTCGACGCCTTCTTCGACGACGTGATGGTCAACGCCGAGGACGCCCAGCTGCGCGCCAACCGCCTGGGCCTGCTCAAGACGCTGCATGAGGCGATGAACCGCGTCGCCGACCTGTCGCGCCTGGCGGCCTGACCGCGCACGCCGGGAGCACAGACCATGGGCGAGCGCAGCAACCCGATCAAGCTGGTCGTTCTCGACCGCGACGGCACCATCAACGAGGACCGCGACGACTATGTCAAGTCGGCCGACGAGTGGGTGCCGCTGCCGGGTGCGCTCGCCGCGATCGCCCGGCTCTACCAGGCCGGCTGGCATGTGGTGGTCGCCACCAACCAGTCGGGCCTGGGCCGCGGCCTGTTCGACGCGTACACGCTCAACGAGATGCACGCGAAGATGAACGCGCTGCTGACGCCGCTGGGCGGGCGGGTCGATGCGGTCTTCTTCTGCCCGCACGCGCCCGAGGACGACTGCCGCTGCCGCAAGCCGCGCCCGGGCCTGTTCGAGGACATCGGCCTGCGCTTCGGCATCGACATGACGGGCGTGCCGGCGGTCGGCGACACGCTGCGCGACCTGCAGGCGGCCAGCACGGTCGGCTGCACGCCGCATCTGGTGCGCACCGGCAAGGCCGCCTCGCTCGACGAGGCCGGCGTGCAGGCGATGCGCGAGAAGGTGCCGGGCCTGACGGTGCATGCCGATCTGGCCGCCTTCGTCGACGCGCTGCTGGCCGCCGAGGGCCGCCGCGTGGCCGACGGTCGCCGCGCCTGACCGGCACACCCGCATCCGCCCCTTCGTTCACGACCCCGCACCCGCTCTGCGCCCCGCATGCTCGCCTATCTGCGCTCCGTCCTGTATTTCCTCTGGCTGCTGATCACGATCATTCCGTGGAGCCTGTTTGTCGTCGTCATCTCGCCGTTCATGCGCAGCACGCCGCTGTACTGGATCTGCGCGGGCTGGCTGAAGACCGCGATCCACGGCGCGAAATGGATCTGCGGCGTGAAGTGGCGCATCCAGGGCATGGAGAACGTGCCCACCGCCGCCGACGGCAGCGCCGCGGTCATCCTGGCGCCGAAGCACCAGTCGACCTGGGAGACCTTCGCCTTCCCGTCGGTCATGCCGCATCCGCTGGCCTATGTGTTCAAGCGCGAGCTGCTGATGATTCCCTTCTTCGGCTGGGCGATCGGCCGGCTCGACATGGTGCACATCGACCGCGGCCGCCGCTCCGAGGCCTGGCGCAAGGTGGCCGAGCAGGGCACGCGCATCATGCAGCAGGGCAACTGGATCATCATGTTCCCCGAGGGCACCCGCACCGAGCGCGGCAGCCAGGGCGAATACAAGAGCGGCGCGTCGCGGCTGGCGATCGCCGCGGGCGTGCCGATCGTGCCGATCGCGGTGACCTCGGCACGCTGCTGGCCGCGCAAGAGCTTCCTGCTGCGCCCGGGCACGATCGACATCTCCATCGGCCGGCCGATCGCGCCGCAGGGCCGTCGGCCCGACGAGCTGATGAAGGAGGTCGAGGCCTGGATCGAGTCCGAGATGCGCCGCCTCGATCCCGAGGCCTACCCGCCCGCCGCATGAGCGCGCCGGCCGCCGCGCCCGACACCGCGGCACTGGCCGGCTGCGAGGCGCTGCTGCGCCCCGAGGGCATGCACCGCGAGATCGAGCTCGGCGGCATTCGCCTGGGCTACCGGCTGCGCCGCGCCAACCGGCGCACCATCGGCTTCGTCGTCGGCCCGGCCGGACTGACGGTCAGCGTGCCGCGCTGGGTCGGGCAGGCACAGATCGATGCGGCGCTGCGGCACAAGAGCGCCTGGATCCTGCGCCAGCTCGCCGCGCAGGGCCGGCGCCACCAGGCGCACCAGGACGCACGCGTCGACTGGCGCGACGGCACCGAGCTGCCGTGGCTGGGCGCGCCGCTGCGCATCCGGCTGGCGCCGCAGCTCTCGCGCACGCTGCTGCAGGCCGCCCGCCCGCTGACCCAGGAACCCGCCACGCTGCTGCTGGCGCTGCCGGCCGACACCGCGCCCGAGGCGCTGCGCGCCGCGGTGCAGCGCTGGCTGCAGCGCCAGGCGCGCACGCTGTTCGAGGCCCGCATCGCGCTGCACGCCGGCACGATGGGCGTGCAGGTCCGGCAGCTGCGCCTGAGTTCGGCGCGCACCCGCTGGGGCAGCGCCAGCAGCGACGGCTCGATCCGCCTGAACTGGCGCCTGATCCACTTTCCCGTCGAGACGATCGACTATGTCGTCGTGCACGAGCTGGCCCACCTGCGCGAGATGAACCACAGCCCGGCCTTCTGGGCCATCGTGCAGGCGGCGATGCCCGACTA
Organism: Sphaerotilus sulfidivorans; assembly: GCF_013426975.1. Lineage (GTDB taxonomy): Bacteria > Pseudomonadota > Gammaproteobacteria > Burkholderiales > Burkholderiaceae_C > Sphaerotilus > Sphaerotilus sulfidivorans. Next base: position 63,665 of record NZ_JACCPY010000007.1, on the reverse strand, counting down.
CGAGCAGCGCCGGCGCCAGCTCAAGGATGGGGTGGTGCCGGTGTTCGATTGAGGGCTGGCCGCCGCGCCAGCCAGGCCAGCGCCGCCCCCATCACCAGCAGCGCCGGCAGCGAACCCAGGTTCAGCACCGACCAGCCCTGCGTCGTCACCAGCGCGCCGGAGGCGAAGGAGGTCAGCGCCATCGTCGCGAAGACGCCGAAGTTGATCACCGCCTGCGCACGGTCCTTTTCCTCGGGCCGGTAGGACTGCATCGCCAGCGTGGTGCTGCCGGTGAAGAGGAAGTTCCAGCCCACGCCGAGCAGGAAGAGCGCGACGACGAAGCGGTGCAGATCCTGGCCGGTCAGCGCCACCGCCACGCAGGCCAGGTTCAGCAGCACGCCGGCAGCCATCACCCGCATCACCCCGAAGCGGCGGATCCAGCCGCCGGTCCAGAAGCCGGGCGCGAACATGCCGATCACATGCCACTCCAGCACCCAGGCCACATCGGAGAAGGGCATGCCGCAGACATCCATCGCCAGCGGGGTGGCCGCCATCAGCAGGTTCATCACGCCGTAGCCGATGGCTGCGGCCAGCGCCGCGACCAGGAAGACCGGCTCGCGCAGCAGCTCGGCCGTCGAGCGCCCTTGCGGCGCGCCGGCCGGCGTCGGCGGCACGGCGGGAAACCGGATCAGCGCCATCACCGCCATCGACAGCAGCGCCACCCCCGCCAGCGCCAGATAGGCGCCGAGAAAGGGCACCGGCAGCAGATCGCGGGTGTGGCTGGCCAGATTGGGCCCGGCCACCGCGCCGATCAGCCCGCCGGCCAGCACCCTTGAGACCGCGCGCTCGCGCTCGGCCGGCGGCGCCAGCTCGGCGGCGGCGAAGCGGTAGAGCTGGCCGTTGGCGCTGTAGTAGCCGGCCACCACCGTGGCCGCCAGCAGCAGCCAGAAGCTGCCGATCCACGCCGCCAGCGCGCACAGCAGCGCCGAGCCCAGCGCCACCGCCAGACCGCTCTGGAAGGACACCTGCCGCCCCCAGCGCCGCTGCACTCGCGCCACCGCGCCGGTGGCCAGCGCGCCGCCGACGACATAGCCCATGACCGGCAGCGTCGCCATCCACGGTCGCGGCGCCATCTGCATGCCGACCAGGCCGTTGATCGCGATGAAGACGATGTTGTTGGTCAGCAGCAGGCCCTGGGCCGTGGCGAGCAGGTGGACATGGCGATTCATGATCAGGCATTGTCCTCCTTCACCGACCCGCCCCCGGAGAACCGCAGATGACCTCGCCTCGCCCCCTCTTCCCGGAACTCGCCCGCCTGCGCTGGCCGCTGATCCAGGCGCCGATGGCCGGCGCGCAGGACGCCCGGCTGGCCCTGGCGGTCGGCCGTGCCGGCGCCCTGGGCTCGCTGCCGGCGGCGATGCTCTCGCCCGAGGCGCTCGAGCGCGAGCTGCAGGCGATGCAGGCCGCCGACCTGCCCTGCAATGTCAACTTCTTCGCCCACCGGCCGCCGGACGCCACGCAGGCCGACGCCGCCGAGATCCGCTGGCGCCAGGCGCTGGCGCCGCTGCGCGCCGAGTTCGGCCTGGGCGAGAACGACGGCCCGACGCCGGCCAGCCGCCAGCCCTTCGACGCGGCCATGGCCGAGGTGCTGGAGCGCTGCCCGCCGGCGGTGGTCAGCTTCCACTTCGGGCTGCCGGACGCGGCGCTGCTGGCGCGTGTGCGTGCGCTGGGCTGCCGCATCCTGTCGTCGGCGACGACGCTGCGCGAGGCGCAGTGGCTGCAGGCCCAAGGCGTCGACGCGGTGATCGCCCAGGGCCTGGAGGCCGGCGGCCATCGCGGTCATTTTCTCGACACCGATCCCGACCGGCAGAGCGACATGCTGACGCTGGTGACGGCCTGCGCGCAGGCGCTCGAGGTGCCGGTGATCGCCGCCGGCGGCATCGGCACCGCCGCAGAGGTTCGCGCCGCGCTGGCTGCCGGCGCACGTGCGGTGCAGGTCGGCACCGCTTTCCTGTGCTGCGACGAGGCCACGACCGGGCCGCTGCACCGCGCCCGGCTGCTCGACCCGCAGGCGCCCACCGCGCTGACCAATCTGTTCTCCGGCGGCCTGGCCCGCGGCCTGTACAACCGGCTGATGGCCGAGTTCGGCCCGGTCAGCGCGCTGGCGCCGCCTTTTCCGCGCGCCAGCGCCGCGCTGGCGCCGCTGCGCGCCGCCGCCGAGCGCCTGGGGCGCGACGACTTCACGCCGCTGTGGTCGGGCACCAACCGGCGCGGCTGCCGCGCGGTGCCGGCGGCGGAGATCGTCGAGGCCCTGACCGCCGGCCTGTCTCCGGCGGGCTGAGCCGGAAAACCGGGGCGGACCCGGCCCTGGTCCGACTCTTGCGCGCGCACGACGGCCCCCAGAATCCGTCGATCCCAGCCTCAGAGGAGACCTGTCTTGGCCAAGATCCCCCCCGGCGTCGGTCCGCGCTTTCCGCAGGTCGTCGTCCTGTTCGGCGCCACCGGCGACCTGGCCCGGCGCAAGCTGCTGCCCGGCCTGTACCACCTGACTTCGGCCGGCTTCATTCCCGGCTGCCGCATCATCGGCGTGTCGCTCGACGACATCGATGTCGAGACCTTCCGGCGGCAGGCGCGCAGCGCGCTCGACGAGTTCTCCAGCCGGCGGGTGACCGAGCCGGACTGGCAGGACTTCGCCGCCAGCCTCGACTATGTGCCGCTGTCGGCCGGGCCGGAGGCGCTGCGCGCGGCGGTCGAGGCCGCCGAGCAGAGCCTGGGCACCGAGTGCCGCCGGCTGCACTACCTGAGCGTGCCCCCGAGCGCGGCGCTGCCGGCGGTGCGCCTGCTGGGTGCGGCCGGCCTGGTCGAGCGCGCGCGCATCATCATGGAGAAGCCCTTCGGCACCGACCTGCAGAGCGCCGTCACGCTCAATGCGCGGCTGCACGAGGTCTTCGCCGAGGAACAGATCTACCGCATCGACCATTTCCTCGGCAAGGAGCCGGCACAGAACATCCTCGCGTTCCGCTTCGCCAACGGCCTGTTCGAGCCGATCTGGAACCGCAACTTCATCGACCATGTCCAGATCGACGTGCCCGAGACGCTCGGCCTGGGCAAGCGCGCGGCCTTCTACGAGCAGACCGGCGCCTACCGCGACATGGTGGTGACGCACCTGTTCCAGATCCTGGCCTTCATGGCGATGGAGCCGCCGACCTCGCTGGAGCCGGTGCCGATCAGCGAGGAGAAGAACAAGGTCTTCCGCAGCATGCTGCCGATCCAGCCCGACGAGGTGGTGCGCGGCCAGTACAGCGGCTACCGCGACGAGGAAGGCATCGATCCGGACTCCGACACCGAGACCTTCATCGCGCTCAAGTGCCACATCGACAACTGGCGCTGGGCGGGCGTGCCCTTCTACCTGCGCACCGGCAAGCGGCTGGCGGAGGGGCAGCGCATCATCTCGATCGCCTTCCGCGAGCCGCCCAAGAGCATGTTCCCGCCGAACTCGGGCGTGGGCTCGCAGGGACCGGACCATCTGACCTTCGACCTGGCCGACGCCTCGAAGATGTCGCTGTCCTTCTACGGCAAGCGCCCGGGGCCGGGCATGCGGCTGGACAAGCTGAGCCTGCAGTTCGCGATGACCGACACCGGCCTGGCCGGCGAGGTGCTGGAGGCCTACGAGCGGCTGATCCTGGACGCGATGCGCGGCGACCGCACCCTCTTCACCACCGCCGAGGGCATCGAGCGGCTCTGGGAGGTGTCGCAGCCGCTGCTGGAGGCGCCGCCGCCGGTGCGGCTCTACCAGCAGGGCTCCTGGGGCCCGAAGGCGGTGCACCAGCTCATCGCGCCGCACGCCTGGCGTCTGCCCTTCGAGCGGGCATGGCGCAAGCAGACGGTGCAGGGCGGCTGATCTGCGCCCTCACCAGCCCAGCGGCGCCGCCCAGCCGACGTACTGCTTGGGCAGCGGGCGGGCGTAGTCGCCCTGCTTGGAGGTGCGCAGGCCCAGGCCCGCCAGCGCCTCGGCGAAGCGCACCGCCGCTGCCACCCCGTCGATGACCGGCACGCCCAGACGCGCCGACAGCGTCGCGCACAGCCCGGCCATGCCGGCGCAGCCCAGCACGATCGCGCCGCTGCGGTCGCGCGCCAGCGCCTCGCGCGCGGCCGCCTCGATCAGGTCGACGCAGGCCGCGCCGCCGTCCTCCAGCGCCAGCACCGGGATGTCGGTGCCGTGCACGCCGCGGCAGCGCGAGGCCAGGCCGTAGCGCTGCAGCAGGTGCTCGGCGGTCACGCAGGTGCGCGTCATCGTCGTGACCACCGAGAAGCCGGTGGCGACGAAGCTCGCCGCATGAAAGGCCGCCTCGGCCACGCCGAGCACCGGCACCTCGAGCGCCTCGCGCGCCGCATCCAGCCCCGGATCGCCGAAGCAGGCGATCACCACCGCGTCCATCCCGGCGCCGTGCAGGCGCACCGTCTCGGCCACGCCGGCGGCGGCGATCGTCTCGTCGTAGTGCCCCTCGATCGAGCGCGGCCCGAAGGCGGGCTGCACCGCGGTGATCGTCGTGCCGGCAGAGGCCACGGCCCGCGCGGCCTGGGCGATCGAGGCGGTCATCGCCTCGGAGGTGTTCGGATTGAGGATCAGCAGATTCATGTCGGTGCGCTTCCGGTTGGTGCATGAGGGACGGTGTCGCCGCCTGTTTTGCATACAAAGCAAGAGCTGCGCCGCATGTCGGTGCATGCGGGGCCCGGAACGCATGGCACAGCGATTGCATACAAAAACCGGCATGAACACCGCCCCTGCCGCACGCACCGATCTGGAACTGGTCCGCCTGGTCAAGGACTACGGCAACTCGCTGGCCGTGGCCGGCATCGACCTGAAGATTGCCGCCGGCAGCTACTGCTGCCTGCTCGGGCCCTCGGGCTGCGGCAAGACCTCGACGCTGCGTATGATCGCCGGCCACGAGGATCCGACCGACGGCGCCATCGTGCTGGGCGGGCGCGAGATCACCCATCTGTCGCCGGCCGAGCGCGGCACCGCGATGATGTTCCAGAGCTATGCGCTCTTCCCGCATCTGACGGTGCTGGACAACGTCGCCTTCAGTGCCCGCATGAAGGGCACGGCCAGGCCCGAGCGCCATGCCCGCGCGATGGAGCTGCTCAAGCTGGTGCACATGGAGCCCTATGCCGCGCGCCTGCCCGCCGCGCTGTCGGGCGGCCAGCAGCAGCGCGTGGCGCTGGCGCGTGCGCTGATGCTGAGCCCCAAGGTGCTGCTGCTCGACGAGCCGCTGTCGGCGCTCGACCCCTTCCTGCGCGTGAAGATGCGCGCGGAGCTGAAGCGCTGGCACCGCGAGCTGGGCATGAGCTTCATCCATGTCACGCACTCGCAGGAGGAGGCGATGGCGCTGGCCGATCTGGTCGTCGTGATGAACCAGGGCCGCATCGAGCAGGCCGGCAGCGCGCGCGAGGTCTTCGAGCGCCCGCGCACCGAGTTCGTCGCCCGCTTCATCGGCGCGCACAACGTCATCGACACGCCGGCCGGCCGCATCGCGGTGCGCACCGACCGGCTGCGCCTGGCCGAGGCCGATGCCACCGGCCCGCTCGCGCAGGTCGCCGCGGTCGAATACCAGGGCGCGCAGGTGCTGGTGCATCTGGCCGCACCCGACGCCGGCGCGGACGACGCGCCCGCCTGGACCGCCGCGCTGCCGGACGCCGATTTCCACGCCGCGCCGATCGAGCCCGGCCGGCGCGTCGCGCTACGCTGGCAGCCCGCCGACGCCCATGCGCTCGCCGCCTGAACAACCCCGCCCCCCCAACCCTGGAGCTCTCGCCATGTCCGCTGATCTCGAACCGCAGAACGCCCCGGCTGCCGCGCCGACCACCGACACGCCCGAACTGCAGCGCCGCGGCTTCCTGCGCGCCGCCGCCGGCGTCGGTGTCGCCGCCACCGGCATCACCGGCTTCCCCTTCGTGCATGCGCAGGAAAAGATCGTGCTGCGCTACCTGGGCACCGCGGTGAACCAGGACAAAGCCATCGCCGAGAAGTTCGAGGCCGACACCGGCATCAAGATCCAGTACATCCCGGTCACCACCGACGACGTGACCAAGCGCGCCGTCACCGCGCCCAACTCCTTCGACCTGATCGATACCGAGTACTTCTCGCTGAAGAAGATCATCCCGACCGGCAACCTGCTCGGCATCGACGTCAAGCGCATCCGAAACGCCGACAAGATCACCTCGCTCTTCACCAAGGGCGAAGTGGCGGGCAAGAAGGTCGGCGACCAGGGCACCGCGCCGAAGAAGGTGATGTACCTGCCGTCCGGCACCGCGAAGACCTTCGCGAACGAGCCGACGCAGTTCATGACGCTGATCCCCACCGTCTACAACGCCGACACGCTGGGCATCCGCCCCGACCTGATCAAGCGCCCGATCAGCTCCTGGGCCGAGCTGCTGAACCCCGAGTTCAAGGGCAAGGCAGCGATCCTGAACATTCCCTCCATCGGCATCATGGACGCGGCGATGGTGGTCGAGGCTCTTGGGCTCTACAAGTACCCCGACAAGGGCAACATGACGAAGAAGGAGATCGACCTCACCATCAAGACGCTGATCGAGGCCAAGAAGGCCGGCCAGTTCCGCGCGCTGTGGAAGGACTTCAACGAAAGCGTCAACCTGATGGCCTCGGGCGAGGTGGTGATCCAGTCGATGTGGTCGCCGGCGGTGACGGCGGTGCGCACCAAGGGCATCGACTGCACCTTCCAGCCGCTGAAGGAAGGCTATCGCGCCTGGGCGGCCGGCTTCGGCGTGCCCAAGACCGTCACCGGCCGCAAGGCCGACGGCGTCTACGAGTTCATCAACTGGTTCCTCGACGGCTGGGCCGGCGCCTACCTCAACCGCCAGGGCTACTACAGCGCCGTGCTGGAGACCGCCCGGGCCAAGATGGAGGCCTACGAGTGGGCCTACTGGATGGAAGGCAAGCCGGCCACCCAGGACATCAAGAGCCCGAACGGCGACGTGCTGGCCAAGAAGGGCGCCGTGCGCGACGGCGGCTCCTACGAGGCGCGCATGGGCGGCATCGCCTGCTGGAACGCGGTGATGGACGAGAACGCCTACATGGTCCAGAAGTGGAACGAGTTCGTCGCGGCCTGAGATCATGAAAAGCGCTCGCACCGCCGCCATCGCCTGGGCGCAGGCCTCGCCGCTCGCGGCGGTGTTCGCGCTGTTCTTCGTCGTGCCGCTGGCGCTCGTGCTGGTCGTCAGCTTCTGGCAGGCGACCGAGTACGAGCTGCTGCCGGCCTTCACCGGGCAGAACTACATCGATGTCTTCGCCGGCTGCCCGGTGACCGCCGACGGCGACCTCTGCGTCACCTTCAAGACCTACCTGTCGACGCTGAAGTTCGGCGTGCTGACCTGGGCGATCACCGCCGCGCTCGGCTTCTCGATCGCCTACTTCCTGGCCTTCCATGTGCAGGGCACGCTGATGCAGACGGTGCTGTTCATCATTTGCACCGTGCCCTTCTGGACCAGCAACGTCATCCGGATGATCTCCTGGGTGCCGCTGCTGGGCCGCAACGGTCTGGTCAACCAGACGCTGATCGGCGCCGGCCTGGTCGACCAGCCGGTGGAGTGGCTGCTGTTCTCGGACTTCTCGGTGGTGCTGGCCTTCGTGCACCTGTACACGATGTTCATGATCGTGCCGATCTTCAACTCGATGATGCGCATCGACCGCAACCTGCTGGAGGCCGCGCGCGACAACGGCGCCTCGCCGTGGCAGACGGTGGTGCATGTGGTGCTGCCGCTCAGCCGAACCGGGCTGATCATCGGCTCGATCTTCGTGCTGGCGCTGGTGATGGGCGACTTCGTGACGGTGGGCGTGATGGGCGGCCAGCAGATCGCCTCGGTCGGCAAGATCATCCAGGTGCAGACCAGCTACCTGCAGTTCCCGATGGCCGCGGCCAACGCGGTCATCCTGCTGGCGGTGGTGCTGATGATGATCGCCGCGCTGATGCGGCTGGTGAACCTGCGCAAGGAGCTGTGAGATGGCCAACCCCGTTCGCCGCAGACGACGCCCGCTGAGCTTCTGGCTGCTGGGCGCCGTGTTCGCCGCCTTCGTGCTCTTCCTGTACGGCCCGATGTTCACGATCTTCGTGCTGAGCTTCCAGGGGCCGGAGGGCGGGCTGACCTTCCCGATGCGCGGCGCCTCGCTGCACTGGTTCCGCCAGCTCTGGGAGGGCATCGGCGTCATCGACATCGGCGCGGCCTTGCGGCGCTCGCTGGCGCTGGGCACCGTGGTGATGATGCTCACCGTGGGGCTGTCGCTGCTGGCCGGCCTGGCCTACCGCAAGAAGCTGCCCGGCGGCACGGTGCTGTTCTACATCGTCGTGGCCAGCCTGATCATGCCCTCGATCATCGTCTCGCTCGGCGTCGGGCTGATGTTCCGGCTGCTCGACACCGGCCTGAAGACGCTGCTGGAGGCCCACGCGCCCGCGCTGCTGGAGACCTTCACGACGACGATGGGCCTGTTCAGCTCCGGACTGGGTGCGCAGCTGACCTGGACGCTGCCCTTCGGCCTGCTGATCATGTTCGCGGTGTTCAACCGCTTCAACCCGGCCTATGAAGAGGCCGCGCGCGACCTCGGCGCCACGCCGTGGCAGAGCTTCCGCCATGTGGTGCTGCCGCTGATCGGACCGAGCCTGGTGGGCGTGGGCATGTTCGGCTTCACGCTGAGCTGGGACGAGATCGCGCGCAGCTCGCAGGCGATGGGCGATCTCAACACCCTGCCGCTGGAGCTGCAGGGCCTGACCACCACGGTGACCACGCCGGTGATCTACGCGCTGGGCACGGTCACCACCGTCATTTCCTTCCTGGTGATGGGTCTGACGCTGGCCATCGTCGCCTTCTGGCAAAGTCGCCGCCGATGAACGACGACGACACGCCCGCGCCGCCGACCGCCACCGAGCGCGTCTACGAAGGCCTCTACACCGACATCCTGGAGCGCCGCCTGGCCCCAGGCACGCGGCTGCGCGAGGAGGAGCTGGCCGCGCGCTTCGAGGTCTCGCGCACGGTGGTCAGGCAGGCGCTGCAGCGCCTGGCGCAGGAGCAGGTCATCGCGCTGCAGCACAACCGCGGCGCGCAGGTGCCCGCACCGACCCGCGACGATGCGCGCCATGTCTTCGACGCTCGCCGGGTGGTGGAATGCGAGATCGCCCGCCGGCTGGCCGGGCGGCTGCACGCCGAGCAAGTGGCCGAGCTGGAAACGCTGGTCGAGGCCGAGGCCCGTGCGCAGGCCCAGGGCGACCGCGCGGCGGCGATCCGGCTCTCTGGCGAATTCCATCGCCGGCTCGCGCTGATGGGCGGCAACCCGGTCTTCGTGCGCATGCTCGACGGCCTGCTGCCGACCACCTCGCTGCTGACGGCGCTGTACCAGCCCGCCGGCACGCCGGCCTGCGTCGCGCACCGCCATGTCGAGCTGATCGCCGCGCTGGCCGGCACCGGCGCCAGCGCCGCCACCGAGATGCGCCGCCATCTGCAGGAGATCGAGCGCTCGCTCGAGGAGCCGCGGGTGCGCGCCGGCTCACGCGGCGCCCGGCCGCGCGATCTGTTCGGCGCCTACCGCGAACCCGGCGACGGCACGCGCTGAGCGCGCCGGGAAGACGGCCTCAGGACCGCGAGATCAGGACCGCGAGGACAGCGGGCAGGTGTTCAGCCCGATGATCGAATAGAGCGGGCAGCTGCGCAGCAGGCCGGTGGCCAGCGGCACGATGCCGATCCAGCCCCAGGCGCCGACCGTGCCGGTGGCCGCCAGCGCGATCAGCACCAGACCGACGAGGATGCGCAGGATGCGGTCGAGGCCGCCGACATTGGTCTTCATCATGGTCGCTCTCCAGGACAGGAACTTCAGGGGCAGGGCAAAAGATGCCCCCTGAAGTATCCCTCTGCAGTACCACTGCAGGATGATCTGGATCATGTTCCACCCTGCCCCCACCGGGCCGCCACCGTGCCGATGCCGGCAGCCCGGCCCGCTGCCTAGAATGACCCTCCTCTGGAGACAGCGCCGACACAGGCCGGAAGGATCGCCGATGAATGCCCCGCAGCATGCCCACCCCACTCCCGTGATCGCGCCGCGCCCGATGCCGGCCGAGATGGTCGACGCGCTGCGTGCGCGCTTTGGCGATCGCTGCTCGACCGCGATGGCGGTGCGCGAGCTGCACGGCCGCGACGAATCGCCCTTCGACGTGCCGCCGCCCGATGCGGTCGTCTATTGCGAGTCCAACCAGGACGTGATCGACGCGGTGCGGCTGGCCGACCGCTTCGCGGTGCCGGTGATTCCGTACGGCGTGGGCTCCTCGCTCGAGGGCCACCTGCTGGCGGTGCAGGGCGGGCTGAGCCTGGACCTGTCGCGCATGAACCGCATTCTCGAGATCAACGCCGAGGACCTGACCGTCACCGTGCAGGCCGGCGTCACCCGCACCCGGCTCAACGAGGAGCTGCGCCACGCGGGCCTGTTCTTCCCGATCGACCCGGGTGCCGACGCCTCGATCGGCGGCATGACCGCCACGCGGGCATCAGGCACCAACGCGGTGCGCTACGGCACCATGCGCGAGAACGTGCTGGCACTGGGCGTGGTCAGCGCCAGCGGCGAATGGGTGCGCACCGGCACGCGTGCGCGCAAGTCCAGCGCCGGCTACGACCTGACGCGCCTGTTCGTCGGCAGCGAGGGCACGCTGGGCGTGATGACCGAGATCACGCTGAAGCTCTACCCGCTGCCCGAGGCGGTGTCGGCGGCGATCTGCCATTTCCCCTCGGTCGACGCGGCGGTGCAGACCACGATCGCGATCATCCAGATGGGCGTGCCGATCGCGCGCTGCGAGCTGCTCGACGGCCGCACGGTGGCGGCGGTCAACCGCCACGACCGCCTGAGCCTGCGGGAGCAGCCGATGCTGCTGATGGAATTCCACGGCTCGCCCGCCGGCGTGGCCGAGCAGGCGCGCACGGTGCAGGACATCGCCGCCGAGCTGGGCGGCGAGTCCTTCGAGTGGGCGACCACGCCGGAGGAGCGCACCCGGCTGTGGACCGCGCGCCACCACGCCTACTTCGCCGCGCTGCAGACCCGCCCGGGCTGCCGCTGCGTCACCACCGACACCTGCGTGCCGATCTCGCGCCTGGCCGAGGCCATCGGCGAATCAGTCGCCGAGGCCGACGCCGCCGGCCTGCCCTATTTCCTCGTCGGCCATGTCGGCGACGGCAATTTCCACATCGGCTACCTGATCGACCCGACGCAGCCCGAGGAGCGCGTGCTGGCCGAGACGCTCAGCGCGCAGCTGGTCGGCCGCTCGCTGCGCCTGGGCGGCACCTGCACCGGCGAGCACGGCATCGGCCTGCACAAGATGGGCTTCCTGCTCGACGAGGCCGGCCCGGCCGCGGTCGGCCTGATGCGCGCGGTCAAGCAGGCGCTCGACCCGAAGAACATCATGAATCCGGGGAAGATCTTCGAGGCGTGAGCGCGAGGCGCAGGCGGCGGACGGGAGGCGGCGCGCCCGTCTCCTCAGTGCGTCGGCGACGGCACCGCCCAGCGCTTGGTGATGTCGCCCTTGGCGTTGGCGCTCTCGAGGTGGACCGCGAAGCCCCACAGCCGCGCGACATGCTTGAGCACCTCGCTGGCGCTGTCGGCCAGCGGGCGGTCCTTGTGCTGGAAGTGGCGCAGCGTCAGCGACCGGTCGCCGCGCAGGTTGACGTTCCAGACCTGGATGTTGGGCTCGCGGCTGCCAAGGTCGTACTGCTGCGACAGCAGCTCGCGCACCCGGCGGTAGCCGCTCTCGTCGTGAATGGCCGCCACCTCGATCTCCGACTTCTTCTCGTCGTCGTGGATCGCGAACAGGCGCAGGTCGCGCATCAGCTTCGGGCTCAGGTACTGGCCGATGAAGCTCTCGTCCTTGAAGTTGCGCATCGCGTGGTCGAGCGCCGGCAGCCACGGCGAGCCCGCCAGCTCGGGGAACCACTGGCGGTCCTCCTCGGTCGGGTTCTGGCAGATGCGCTGGATGTCGTTGTACATCGCGAAGCCCAGCGCGTAGGGGTTGATGCCGCTGTAGCCGCGGTCGCCCACCCGTGGCTGGTAGACCACGTTGGTGTGCGACTTCAGCCACTCGATCATCACGCCGTCGGTCAGCCAGCCCTCGTCGTACATGGTGTTGAGCAGCTTGTAGTGCCAGAAGGTGGCCCAGCCCTCGTTCATCACCTGGCTCTGGCGCTGCGGGTAGAAGTACTGCGCGATCTTGCGCACGATGCGCACCAGCTCGCGCTGCCAGGGCTCGAGCAGCGGCGCGTTCTTCTCGATGAAGTACAGCAGGTTCTCCTGCGGCTCCTCGGGAAAGCGGCGGTTGGCGCTGATGTCGTCGGCCTTCTCGCTGCGGCGCGGCAGCGTGCGCCACAGGTCGTTGACCTGCTGCTGCGCGTAGGCCTCGCGCTCCTTGCGCTCGGACAGCTCCTGCGCGAGCGACTTGCGGCTCGGGCGGCGGTAGCGGTCGACGCCGTGGTTCATCAGCGCATGGCAGCTGTCGAGGAAAAGCTCGACGGTGTCGATGCCGTGGCGCTCCTCGCAGGCGGCGACATAGTTCTTGGCGTAGACGAGGTAGTCGATGATCGACGCCGCATCCGTCCACATCCGGAACAGGTAGTTGCCCTTGAAGAAGCTGTTGTGGCCGTAGGCGGCATGCGCGATCACCAGCGCCTGCATCGCCATCGTGTTCTCCTCCATCAGGTAGCTGATGCAGGGGTTGGAGTTGATGACGATCTCGTAGGCCAGGCCCATGTGGCCGCGGCGATAGTTCTTTTCGGTCGAGATGAACTCCTTGCCGTAGCTCCAGTGACGGTAGTTCACCGGCATGCCGACCGAGGCGTAGGCGTCCATCATCTGCTCGGCGGTGATGATCTCGAGCTGGTTCGGATAGGTGTCGATGCCGAAGCGCGAGGCGGTGCGGCGGATGACCTCGTGATAGCGCTCGACCAGCTCGAAGTTCCAGTCGCTCTGGCCGGGCAGCGGCTCGGCCGGGCGCTCGCCGGCAGGCAGCGGGCCGTCGCGCAGGTCCTTCATCGCGATGAACGGATGGTTCTTCATGCGGCGGCTCCTTCCTTCTTGAACAGGTCGCGGAAGACCGGATAGATCTGGTCGGCGCTGGTGACCTTGCGCATCGCGAAATGCGGCCCCGAGGTCTCGGACAGCCGGGTGTACTCGTCCCAGAGGTTCTGCTCCGGCTCGGCCACCTGCACATAGGCGTAGTAGCGGCACAGCGGCAGGATCTTGTTCTGCAGGATCTCGCGGCAGCGGCCCGAGTCGTGGTGCCAGTTGTCGCCGTCGCTGGCCTGCGCGCCGTAGATGTTCCACTGGTCGCTGGGGTAGCGGGCGCGGATGATCTCCTCCATCAGCACCAGCGCGCTCGACACCACCGTGCCGCCGGTCTCGGTCGAGTGGAAGAAGCCTTGCTCGTCCACCTCCTGCGCCTGGGTGTGGTGGCGGATGAAGACGATGTCGATCTTCTCGTAGTGCCGGGTCAGGAACAGGTAGAGCAGGATGAAGAAGCGCTTGGACAGCTCCTTGCGCGACTCGTCCATCGAACCGGAAACATCCATCAGGCAGAACATCACCGCCTTGGAGGTCGGCACCGGCACCCGGACCCGGCTGCGGAAGCGCAGGTCGATCGGGTCGAGAAAGGGAATCGCCTCGATGCGCGAGCGCAGCAGCGCGATGCGCTCGCGGGTCTGGGCGATCGCGTCGTCGCGTTCGGCATCCGCCGGCTGTGCCAGCAGCGTCTCCAGGTGCGCCTCAAGCTGGTGCAGTTCGCGCCGCTTGTCGGTGCCCAGCGCGATGCGCCGGCCCAGCGCGCCGCGCATCGAGCGCACCACATGCAGGTTGTTGGGCGTGCCGTCGCTGGTGAAGCCGGCGCGGTGCGACTTCCACTCCGGCGTCTCGGCCAGCTGGGTGCGGATCAGGTGCGGCAGCGCCAGGTCCTCGAAGAAGACCTGCATGAACTCCTCCTTGCTGAGGCTGAAGACGAAGTCGTCCTCGCCCTCGCCGGAGTCGCTCGCCTGGCCCTTGCCGGAGCCGCCGCCCCCGCCGCCGCCCTTCGGCCGCGCGATGCGGTCACCGGTCACATACTCCTGATTGCCCGGATGGACCATGTCGCGCTGACCGCCCTGGCCATGGTGGAAGACCGGCTCGCTGATGTCCTTCTTGGGGATGCGGATGTCCTCGCCACGCTCGAGATCGCGGATGCCGCGGCCGTCGATGGCTCGACGCACCGCCCCCTTGATCTGCTCCTTGTAGCGTCGCAGGAAGCGCTCGCGGTTGCCGATGGACTTGTTCTTCCCCGAGAGCCTGCGGTCGATGATCTGCTGCAACATGGTTCACCTTGCGATGTGACGCCACCCCGGCCCCTCCCGGCGCCGGGGCGACCGGGGGCTCAGCTGGACTTGCGCACGCGCAGGTACCACTCGCACAGCAGGCGGACCTGCTTGGAGGTGTAGCCCTTGTCGACCATGCGCTGCACGAAGTTCTCGTGCTTCTTCGCCTCGTCCGCGCTGGCCTTGGCGTTGAAGCTGATGACCGGCAGCAGTTCCTCGGTGTTCGAGAACATCTTCTTCTCGATCACCGTGCGCAGCTTCTCGTAGCTGGTCCAGACCGGGTTCTTGCCCTGGTTGTTGGCCCGCGCGCGCAGCACGAAGTTGACGATCTCGTTGCGGAAGTCCTTCGGGTTGGCGATGCCGGCCGGCTTCTCGATCTTCTCCAGCTCGGCATTCAGGCTGGAGCGGTCGAAGACCTCGCCGGTGTCGGTGTCGCGGTATTCCTGGTCCTGGATCCAGTAGTCGGCATAGGTGACATAGCGGTCGAAGATGTTCTGGCCGTACTCGCTGTAGCTCTCGAGGTAGGCGGTCTGGATCTCCTTGCCGATGAACTCGGCGTACTTCGGCGCCAGCAGCTCCTTGATGAAGGCGATGTACTTCGACTCGGTCTCGGCCGGGAACTGCTCGCGCTCGATCTGCTGCTCCAGCACGTACATCAGGTGCACCGGGTTGGCAGCCACCTCGGTGGTGTCGAAGTTGAAGACCTTGGACAGGATCTTGTAGGCGAAGCGCGTCGAGATGCCGCTCATGCCCTCGTCGACGCCGGCGTAGTCGCGGTACTCCTGGTAGCTCTTGGCGCGCGGGTCGGTGTCCTTCAGGTTCTCGCCGTCGTAGATCATCATCTTGCTGAAGAGGCTGGAGTTCTCCGGCTCCTTCAGGCGGGTGAGGATGGCGAACTGGCTCATCATCTTCAGCGTGCCCGGCGCGCAGGTGGCCCCGGCCAGCGACGAGCCCTTCAGCAGCTTCTCGTAGATCTTCACCTCTTCCGAGACCCGCAGGCAGTACGGCACCTTGACGATGTAGATCCGGTCGAGGAAGGCCTCGTTGTTCTTGTTGTTGCGGAAGGTCTTCCACTCGCTCTCGTTCGAGTGGGCCAGCACGATGCCATCAAACGGGATGGCGCCGAAGCCCTCGGTGCCCTTGAAGTTGGCCTCCTGCGTGGCGGTCAGCAGCGGGTGCAGCACCTTGATCGGCGCCTTGAACATCTCCACGAACTCGAGCAGGCCCTGGTTGGCCAGGCACAGGCCGCCGGAGTAGCTGTAGGCGTCCGGATCGTCCTGGGCATAGGTCTCGAGCTTGCGGATGTCGACCTTGCCGACCAGCGCGCTGATGTCCTGGTTGTTCTCGTCGCCCGGCTCGGTCTTGGCGATGCCGACCTGCTTGAGGATCGAGGGATAGCGCTTGACCACCTTGAAGCGGCGGATGTCGCCGCCGTATTCCTCCAGGCGCTTGACCGCCCAGGGGCTCATCACCCGGTTGAGATAGCGCGACGGGATGCCGAACTCCTTCTCGAGCACCGGGCCGTCCTCGGCCGGATCGAACAGGCCCAGCGGCGACTCGTTCACCGGCGAGCCCTTGATCGCGTAGAAGGGCATCTCCTGCATCAGCTGCTTCAGGCGCTCGGCGATCGAGCTCTTGCCCCCGCCCACCGGGCCCAGCAGGTAGAGGATCTGCTTCTTCTCCTCCAGGCCCTGCGCGGCATGGCGGAAGTAGGAGACGACCTGCTCGATCGCGTCCTCCATGCCGTAGAACTCGGCGAAGGCGGGATAGACCTTGATGACCTTGTTCGCGAAGATGCGCGACAGGCGCGGATCGTTGCGGGTGTCGACCATCTTCGGCTCGCCGATGGCCTTGAGCATGCGCTCGGCCGCCGAGGCGTAGGCCAGGGGATTGCGCTTGCACTCGGCGAGATAGTCCTCGAGGGAGATTTCCTCCTCGCGAGTACGTTCGTAGCGAGCGGCGAAGTTGCTGATCACGTCCATTGCAGGCCTCCTGTGAAGTCAGGCGATGGGCGACAGGACCAGTGTCGCGCCACCAGGGAAGATCTGATGGAGTCCCTGCGACCGATGTCCGATCCGGGCTCGGAGCCGCGAGGCTCCATCAGAGCTTTCCGTTGGTCTGCTGCAGGCCGTTCGGGTGACAACGGGGAGAGGTCACCGTGATGGCTGCTGTGACTCGGCGTGGTCAGCTTCGTTCAACTTGAGCGGCGCAGTCCATGAAAGAACCCCGGCACGGCACGGCTTTTTCATCTGGCCGTCACACGCCGCGCAATCCGTCACTGCGGACCGCGCACGCTGTCGAGCCATGCAATTGGCGTGCCGATGATGCGCACACGCTGAGCTGCAGGGCTCGAGAACATCCTGACGCATGACGTGCAGGCTATCAAGACCCCAGAACAGGTTGATCAGCCTGAAACAATCCCCCGCCGCCCGGGGGGCTTCGACAGGTCAGGGCCAGCTCAGCGCTCGGTGATGCCGAGCCGGTCAAGCAGCGCGCCCAGGTCGTCGAGCGAGCCGAAGGAGATCGCCAGCTCGCCCTGGTCGCCGCGCTTGGTGCGCTTGCGGATGCGGATCTCGACCGGCACCGCCAGCAGATCGGCGAGCTGCTCCTCGAGGCGCAGCACGTCGCGCGACTTCGGCGGCGGCGTGCGGCCGGCGGCCGAGGCGGCGCCGGTGCGGATGGCCTCGTCCTCGTGCAGGCGATTGACCAGCCGCTCGGTCTCGCGCACCGACAGCTTGCGCGCGACGATCTCGTGCGCGCAGGTGATCTGGCGAGCCCGGTCGAGCGACAGCAGCGCCCGGGCATGGCCCATGTCGAGGTCACCGGCGGTCAGCATCTGCTGGACCGGCTCGACCAGGTTCAGCAGGCGCAGCATGTTCGAGACGGCGCTGGCCGAGCGGCCGATCGCCTGGGCCGCGCCCTCGCGGTTCAGGCCGAACTCGCTGATGAGGCGCTGCACGCCCTGCGCCTCCTCGAGCGGATTGAGATCCTCGCGCTGGATGTTCTCGATCAGCGCCATGACCGCGACCGCCTGGTCGGGCACGTCGCGCACCAGCACCGGCACCTCAGTCAGCCCGGCCAGACGCGCGGCGCGGGTGCGCCGCTCGCCCGCGATGATCTCGTACATCGGCAGGCCGTCGCGCGGCTCGACCTGGCGCACCAGCACCGGCTGCATCACGCCCTGGGAGCGGATGCTCTCGGCCAGCTCGAACAGCGAGCCCTCGTCCATGCGGGTGCGCGGCTGGTACTTGCCGGGCAGCAGCTGATCGAGCGCGATCGCCGCGGGCAGCGGATCGCGCCCGCCTCGCGCCGGCGCGCTGTCCATGACCTGCGGCCCGAGCAGGGCTTCGAGACCGCGACCGAGTCCTTTGGGCTTCTTGGTGACCATCCCGCGATTGTCCGCGATTCGTCGCGATCCGCGCGCGCTCAGGCCGCCTGAATCAGCCGCTGCAGCAGTGCCAGCCCTTCGGGCCAGTCGCCCAGGCCGGAGTCGGCGTTCAGGTGACCGCGCGGTCCGGCGTCGATGCGCTCGGCGCCCCAGTCGGCGCACAGACCGGCGGCGCGCTCGGGGCTGCAGTACGGATCGTCCGACGACACCACCGCGATCGCCGCGAAGGGCAGCCGCGGCCGGCGCATCGGCCGCCAGTTGTGCAGCTGCGGCGGCATGTCGGCGCGCTCGGTGTCGGGCGGCGCCACCAGCAGCGCGCCGCGCACCCGCGCGACATGGCGGCTGTGGTCGGCCCAGGCGGCGACGAGCTGGCAGCCCAGGCTGTGCGCGACCAGCAGCGCCGGGCGCGTGTCGGCCAGCAGCGCCGCATCGAGCTGCGCCATCCAGTCGCCGCGGCGCGGCCAGAGCCAGTCGTCCTGCTCGACGCGCGCGAAGCCGGGGCGCGTCGCCCAGTGCGCCTGCCAGTGACCGGGGCCGGAGTCCTGCCAGCCCGGGAGCAGCAGCACCCGCAGGTCGGCAGGCAGGTCGGCAGGCAGGTGCACAGGCGGATCGAAGTTCGATGAGGTCATGTCCATGCCGTATTCTTCCGCGTCCAACCGTTCCACAGCTCCCCGAGGAAGATCCACCATGAAACACACCGTGTTCGTCGACGGTCAGGAAGGCACGACCGGCCTGCGCATCCACGAGTACCTGGCCGGCCGCGACGACATCGAGGTGCTGCGCATCGCCCCGGAGCTGCGCAAGGATGCCGCCGAGCGCGCCCGCCTGCTCAACGCCGCCGACGTCGCCTTCCTGTGCCTGCCCGATGCGGCCTCGAAGGAAGCCGCCGCGATGGTAAGCAACCCGCGGACCTGCCTGATCGACGCCAGCACCGCGCACCGGACCGCGCCGGGCTGGGCCTTCGGCCTGCCCGAGCTCTGCGCCGGCCAGCGCGAGCAGCTGCGCGCCGCCAAGCGCATCGCCAATCCCGGCTGCCATGCCAGCGCCTTCATCCTGCTGATGCGCCCGCTGGTCGACGCCGAGATCGTGCCGCCGGCGCTCGCGGTCAGCGCGACCTCGCTGACCGGCTACTCCGGCGGCGGCAAGAAGATGATCGAGCAGTACGAGGCCGGCGACGACGCGAAGCTGGCCTCGCCGCGCCCCTACGCGCTGGGCCTGGCGCACAAGCACATCCCGGAGATGATGGCCCACACCGGTCTGGCGACCAAGCCGCTGTTCCTGCCGGTGGTCGGCCCCTTCTACAAGGGCCTGTCGGTGACGGTGCCGCTGCATCTGGCGCAGCTGTCGGCCGGCGCCTCGGCCGAGCGCATCCACGCCGCCTTCGCCGAGCACTACGCCGGCGAGCGCTTCGTGCGCGTGATGCCGCTCAACGACGCCGCGACGATGGAGCACGGCTTCTTCGACGTGCAGGGCTGCAACGACACCAACCGCGTCGACATCTTCGTCTTCGCCAACGGCGACCAGGTGCTGCTGATGGCACGCCTGGACAACCTCGGCAAGGGCGCCAGCGGCGCGGCGGTGCAGTCGATGAACGTTCACCTGGGCGTCGACGAAGGCCTGGGCCTGTGACCTGACGCTGCGGCGCAAGACGAAAAAAAGCCCGGCGGTGCCGGGCTTTCGTTTTCTCGGGGACCGCGCAGTCGGTCCGCCGAAGCAGGGATCAGGACAGCTGGTCGCTGATCAGCTTGGTCATCTCGAACATCGAGACCTGGTCCTTCTTGAAGATCTTCTTCAGCTTGCCGTCGGCATTGATCATGCGCTTGTTCGCCGCGTCCTGGAGATTGTTCTTCTTGATGTACTCCCAGACCTTCTTGGTGACCTCGGTGCGCGGCACCGCGGTCTTGCCGATGACGGCCGCCAGATCCTTCGAGGGCGTCATCGGCTTCATGAAGGCCGCATTCGGCTTCTTCGCGGGAGCGGCTGCGGGTGCCTCGACGGCCGGTGCTGCGGCGACAGCGGTTTCTTGGGCAGGAGCCTTCTTTGCGGCGGCCTTCTTGGCAGTTGCCATGTGTGTTTTCTCCGTCTTGGATGGTGATGTGCCGGCGTCGGCACTGCGGGCGAATGGTACTGCGCCCCTCAGGCATTGAGAAGGCATCGCAAAGGGGAAATCAGGGGGGAAATGACGCCACGATGAAGCCGTGACGCCCCGCAGTCGCCTGCGCATGCGGCGCCCGCAGCGCCCGAGCTACGCATGACTACGCACGCGCAGCACCCCTCGATCACCCTACACTGCGCCCGCGGCGCACCGTGCGGGTGGCCGCCGGCCACCGCTGCCACACTTTCCTTTCTTCGCGGAACGCCACCGCCCTTCTGCCCATGGAACAGTTTATGACCCCCGAGTTCTGGCTTGCCGTCGGCCAGATCATCATGATCGACATCCTGCTCGGCGGCGACAACGCGGTCGTGATCGCGCTGGCCTGCCGCAAGCTGCCCGAGGCCCAGCGCCGCGCCGGCATCATGTGGGGCACCGCCGGCGCCATCGGCCTGCGTGTCGTGCTGATCTTCTTCGCGCTGACGCTGCTGGCCCTGCCCTACCTGAAGCTGGTGGGCGCGGCGCTGCTGCTGTGGATCGGCATCAAGCTGCTGCTGCCCGAGGACGAGGGCGACCATGACATCCAGGCCAGCGACAAGCTGTGGGCCGCGGTCAAGACGGTCATCGTGGCCGACTTCGTGATGAGCCTGGACAACGTCATCGCCATCGCCGGCGCCGCCGAGGGTGCAGCCGACGGCCACCAGATGCCGCTGGTCATCTTCGGTCTGCTGGTGAGCATTCCGATCATCGTCTGGGGCAGCCAGCTGGTCATCAAGCTGATGGACCGCTTCCCCGTCGTCATCGTCGTCGGCGGCATGCTGCTGGGCTGGATCGCCGGCACGATGGCGGTGACCGATCCGGCCATCGTCGGCTACATCGCCGCGCCGGCCGCCGAAGGCGCCAAGCCGGAAGCCAGCGCAGCGATCCGCTATGGCGCGGGCATCGCCGGCGCGCTGCTGGTGCTGGCCGTCGGCAAGATGATGGCGGCCCGCAAGCCGAGCGCTGCCTGAGATCGGCCTGAACCGGCGCCGCGGGACTGACCTTCCGCGGTTTCCGGTTCTTTCAATCGGGGCAGGGCGACATCCGGTCTTCTGCCCCCCGGTCGCTGCGATACTGTCGGTCCGTCGACTCCCCTGCAGTGACCGCACCTCGCCATGCCCCGCACGCGACCGATCACCCGGCCCCCGGGAGGCGCCACGCCCTGGCTGCTGGCGGTGCTGCTCGGCCTGGTCGGCTGGGCGCACGAAAGCACGCCGCTGGCCCAGCCGATGCAGCACTGGCTGCAGGACCGTGCCGTCGCCGATGCCCGGCCGATGGCCAGCACCGGCGTGGCGATGGTGCTGATCGACGAGGCCAGCCAGGCCCGCCACGGCCCGCTGCCCTGGCGGCGCGACCTGCATGCCCGTCTGATCGATCAGCTCTCCGGCGCGCGGGTCGTCATCGACACCGAGCCCTTCGGCACGCCCGAGAGCGAACGCGCGCTGGCCGAGCTGCAGAACATCCATGCCACCATCGCCGCCGATCCGGTGCTGGCGCGCCACCCCGAGCTGCCGGCGCTGATCGAGCGCAGCGAAGCCAGCCTGAACGGCGATGCGCACCTGACCCAGAGCCTGGAGCGCCACACCCGCGTGCTGCTGAGTCTGGGCCCGCCCGGC
Source organism: Sphaerotilus sulfidivorans (assembly GCF_013426975.1). Lineage (GTDB taxonomy): Bacteria > Pseudomonadota > Gammaproteobacteria > Burkholderiales > Burkholderiaceae_C > Sphaerotilus > Sphaerotilus sulfidivorans. The sequence continues at coordinate 42,172 of NZ_JACCPY010000007.1, read as the reverse complement.
GACGGCCTGCCGCCGCTGCCCCGGCTGGCCAGCGCGGCCGCAGGCATCGGTCATGCCGTGACCGGCGCCGATGCGGACGGCGTGATCCGCCGCCATCCGCTGTGGCGCCACGGCAGCGCGCAGGACGCGCCCTCGCTGGCCGCGCTGGGCGCAGGCCTGTACCGCGGCGACAGCATGGCCGCGGTGGAGACCGGCCTGCGCGACCACCCGCCGCGGCTGGCCGGCCACAGCCTGCCCGACGACAGCGACAGCAGCCTGATGCCGCTCTGGCCGGTGCATGACGGCCCGAACGGTGCGCCGCCCAGCCTCAGCGCCCGCGAGGTGCTGGCAGGCTCGCCCGCGCTGGCCCGGCTGAAGGGCCGCATCGTCGTCATCGGGCGCGATGACCGCAGCACGCCACGCCTGCGCCTGCCCGACCGGCGCGAGATCAGCCCGGCCGAGGCCCTGGCGCGGCTCTCGGGCGCGATGGCCGACGGCCACTGGGCCCGCACGCCGGCTGCGCTGCAGTGGCTGCCCTGGGGGCTGCTGGTGGCGGCCGGGCTCTATCTCTGGCGCATCGTGCCGCGCCTGACCCGCAACTCCGCGCTGATGCTCAGCGCCTCGCTCTGCCTGGCGCTGGCGCTGGGCTCGCACGGACTGCTGGCCTGGGGCGGCATGTGGATCGCGCCGACGCTGCCGATCTTCGCGCTGGTACTGGGCCATCTGGCGCTGATCGCCCGGGACCGCTGGCAGATGCATCAGCGCCGCAGCCGCGGCCCGCTGCTGACCACCACGCTCGACGAGGACACCGTCATCACCTCCTACGAGACGGTGACCGTCACCACCCGCGAGCGCACCGTGATCCGGCATGACGAGCCGGAGACGGTCCCCCAGGCCCCGCCGCGGCCTGCGCCGGCCACGCCGCCCGCAGTGGCCCGGACCGCCGCCTCCCCACGCACCACGCCCCCCCCCAGCGCGCTGCCCAGCCATCTGCAGGACACCCAGGTGCTCGACGAGCGCCGGGCCTTCGTCGACACCCAGGTGCTGCACTCGCCCGACACGCTCGAGGCCACCCAGCCGCTGACCCGGGAGGAACTGGCCGCCTGCCTGGCCACGCCGGCGGTGTTCCGTCAGCCCCCGGTGCTGAGCGACACCGTGCGCCGCCAGCAGATGCTGGGCCCCTACTTGCTGGAGCGCGAGCTGGGCCGCGGCGCGATGGGCCGGGTGCATCTGGCCCGCCACCGGGACACCGGCGCGGTGGTCGCGCTCAAGACGCTGGCGCTGGGACGCGAGTTCGACGGCTTCGCGCTCGAGGAGGCCCGCCAGCGCTTCCAGCGCGAGGCGCTGGCCGCCTGCCGGCTCGATCATGCCGACATCGTGCGGGTGTTCGACAGCGGCGAGCAGGACGGCATCGCCTACATCGCGATGGAGCGGCTGACCGGGCAGGACCTGAGCCAGCACCTGGCACCGGAGCATCTGCTGCCGGTGGCCACCGTCGTGGCGATCAGCCGCCGCATCGCCCGGGCGCTGGCCCATGCGCATGCGCAGGGCATCATCCACCGCGACATCAAGCCGGCCAACATCATGGTCGACATCGGCCGCAACCAGGTCAAGGTGACCGACTTCGGCATCGCCCGCATCACCGATGCCAACCGCACCCGCACCGGGCTGGTGCTGGGCTCGCCGTCCTACATGTCGCCGGAGCAGCTCGCGGGCCGGCCGGTCGACGGGCGCAGCGACCTGTACTCGCTGGGCGTGCTGATGTTCCAGATGCTGACCGGCGAGCTGCCGCTCAAGGGCAACACGATGAGCGAGCTGATCGGCGCGATCGCCCGCACGCCGGCGCCCGACGTGCGCACGCTGCGTCCCTCGCTGCCCGCGGCGCTGGCCGAGGTGATCGGCATCCTGCTGGAAAAGCGCCCGGAGCTGCGCTACCGCGACGGCCTGGATCTGGCCGAAGATCTCAAGCTCGTGGCCGATACGCTGCGCCGCCCGACCCGCCCTGCCAGCGGCACCGCCGCTTCGGTGCAGGAATGCGCGCCCGGTCCCGCCACGGACCAATGCCGGCCGCCTTCGCACCGCGCTGGCGGGGCACAATCGCACCGCTGATTCCCGATGGACCGCCCGCGCGCCCTAGCCATGACCCTCGAGTTCCATTCCGCGACCGACCGTGGCCGCATCCGCAGCAACAACGAGGATTCGATCGCCATCGTCGAGGCGGCCGGACTGATGGTGCTGGCCGACGGCATGGGCGGCTACAACGCCGGCGAAGTCGCCAGCGGCATGGCCACCGCCTTCATCGGGCAGGAGCTGGGCCGCTGGCTGCAGGAGACCCCGCCGGACACCGACGATCTGGACGTCCGCCGGGCGATGGACATCTGCGTCGACAACGCCAACCGCTCGATCTTCGAGGCCTCCCACGCGCACGCGCAGTACGCCGGCATGGGCACGACCCTGGTGATGGGCGTGTTCCGCGGCGGACGGCTGCTGGTCGGCCACATCGGCGACTCGCGGGCCTACCGCTGGCGCGACGACCGGCTCCAGCAGCTCACCCGCGACCACTCGCTGCTGCAGGAGCAGATCGACGCCGGGCTGATCTCGCCCGAGCAGGCGGCCTACAGCCACCAGAAGAACCTGGTCACCCGCGCCATGGGCGTCGAGGACATCGTGCTGCTGGAGATCCACTCGCATGCCGTGCATCCGGGCGACTGGTACCTGCTGTGCTCCGACGGCCTGTCCGACATGCTCGACGACGCCCGGATCGCGGCGGTGCTGCGCGAGCAGGGCTCCGACGTCGGCAAAGCGGCACAGGCGCTGGTCGATGCCGCCAATCAGGCAGGCGGACGGGATAATATTGCCGTGATACTGGTCGCCGCCCACGCCGGCCCCTCGTCGGGTCAGCCGTGGTGGCCCTTCCGGCGCTGAGGATCAGGGGACAAAGGATCCCGGCTGCCAAGAACACTGAGGTCGCTCATGCCCAAACTCGTCGTTTCGCTGGACGGAGTCGTCATCAAGGAGGTTCAGCTCACCAAGGACAAGACGACCTTGGGACGCCGCCCCTACAACGACATCGTGATCGACAACCTGGCCGTCAGCGGCGAGCACGCCGTGCTGCAGATGGTCGGCCAGGATGTCTACATCGAGGACCAGAACAGCACCAACGGCACCTACATCAACGGTCGCGCGGTCAAGAAGCAGCTGCTGCAGTACAACGACACGATCGAGATCGGCAAGTACAAGATCAAGTACCTGGTCGAGGACAGCTCCGACTACGAGAAGACCATGATCCTGAAGCCGGGCCAGATGCCGCCCGGCATGGCCAGCCGGCCGACCGCGCCGATGCCGGGCAACTTTCCGGCCTCGGGCTTCGGCGGTCTGACCGGCGGTACCGTGCCCCAGGCCTCGATCCGCGTGCTCTCGGGCGCGGCGGCTGGCCGCGAGGTGGTGCTGACCAAGGTGGTCACCACCGTCGGCAAGCCCGGCGTGCAGGTGGCCTCGATCACGAAACGCCCCGGCGGCTATGTCTTCGCCCATGTCGAAGGCAACGCACGTCCGACCGTCAACAGCATGCCGGTCCATGCCGAGCCGATCCATCTGAAGGATGGCGACGTCATCGAGCTGGCCGGCACGCAGATGCAGTTCGTGCAGCCCTAAGCGTCGCTGCGGTCTCACGCGGCCTCGTGGCCTTGTTCACGACCCCGCCGCCCCTGGTTCACGGGGATGGACAAGCAGTGCGGAAGTGCGCAGCAGCCGGCTTGCACCCGCATGACGCGGGGGGCAGCATGGCCGCCTGTTCTGCCTGCCCTCACCTGGAATCCCGATGAACCTGCGTGTCCTTGGCTGCTCGGGCTCGATCGCCCTCGACAACCGGACCACCTGCTTCCAGCTCGACGAACGCATTCTTGTCGACGCCGGAACCGGTGTCGGCGACCTGACGCTCGAAGAGATGGCCGGGATCGACCACATCCTGCTGTCGCACTCCCACCTCGACCATGTGCTGGGCATCCCGCTGCTGGCCGACAGCGTCATGCAGCATCGCCTGTCGCGTCCGGACTTCCGCCCGATCCAGGTCCACGGCCTGCCCGAGACGCTCGAGGCGCTGCGGGCTCACCTGTTCAACAACATCATCTGGCCGGACTTCACCCGACTGCCCAGCCGCGAGCGCCCGATCATCGAGCTGGTGCCCTTCCAGATCGGCGAGTGCCTGGAACTGGCCGGACTGACGATCGAGGTGCTGCCGGCGCATCACACCGTGCCGGCTTGCGGCTTCGGGGTCGACACGCCCTCGGGCTGGTGGATCTACACCGGCGACACCGGCCCGAATCCGGCGCTGTGGGAGCGGCTGCGCGGCCGCGCGATCGCGCAGCTGGTGATCGAGACCGCCTTCAGCGACGAGGAACGCGCGCTGGCCGAGATCAGCCGCCACCTGTCACCCTCGATGCTGGCCGAGGAACTCGAGCGGCTCGATCTGGACTGCGACACCTCGATCGCGATCACGCATGTCAAGCCGGGCGAGATGGCCGCGGTCACCGGCCAGCTCGCCGAGCTCGACATCCGTGTGCCGGTCTTCGCGCTGACCCGCGGCGAGCGCTACCGCTTCTGAGCGCCCGGCTCAAAGCCGCAGCGCATCCCAGCCGGTGCGCAGGATCAGCAGGCTGACGACGGCGATGAAGATGCCGCGCACGAAGCCCGCGCCGTGGCGCAGCGCCAGCCGGGCGCCCAGCAGGCTGCCGATCACGTTGGCCACCGCCATCACCGCGGCCACATGCCACCAAACATGCCCCTTGGCGGCGAACAGCGCGATCGCCGCCAGATTGGTCGCGGTGTTGAGCAGCTTGGCGCCGGCCGAGGCATGCAGGAAGTCGTAGCCCAGCCCGCGCACCAGCAGGAAGACAAAAAAGCTGCCCGTGCCGGGACCGAAGAAACCGTCGTAGAAACCGATGCCGGCGCCGATCGCGCTGCCGCGCAGCGCCTCGCGGCGTGGCGAGAGATGCGGCGCATGCACCCGCCCGAGATCCTTGCGCCAGAGCGTGTAGAGCAGCACGACCAGCAGCACCAGCGGCAAGGCCTTGCGCAGCCCGGTGGCCGGCACCATCGTCACCAGCCAGGCGCCGGCGAAGCTCGCCAGCAGCGCGGTGACGGCCGCAGGCGCCAGCGTGCCCCAGTTCATCGTCACCCTGCGCGCGTACTGGCTGCAGGCCCAGGCGGTGCCGCCGATGGCGGCGGCCTTGTTGGTGCCGAACAGCGTCGCCGGCAGCGCGGACGGATGCACCGCGAACAGGGTCGGCAGCAGGATCAGCCCGCCGCCGCCGACGATGGCATCCACGAAACCCGCCAGCCCGGCGGCCAGCGTCACCCACAGCAGATCAAGCATCAGTCAGGACAAGCGCAACGCGACAACGCAGGTGGAGAAAAAAGAAGGCACCGGGATCAGGGATCGCCGGTGCCGTCGAATTGTCTCATCGCGCCACATGGCGCCGAATCTTCTGGAGCGTCTGAGTGGTGCCGCCGGATGTTGTGTGGTGTGGGGGCGGCGTTTCTTGTTGCGCTACGGTGACCAGTCTCCTCAGTCCCTCGCTCCTGCCCGCCTGCCCCTCGGGGCGGCGTCTGCGAGTGGCGAGACTGTAGGGTTTCGCAACAGTCCGCCATATCCGGGGTTTCCCGCACCAGAACGATGCAGTACCTGGCGATGCCAGTCCGTCAGGTCGCAGCGCCTCACGAAAGCTGCGCAGCGTCAAGAATCCAGCCTGCGGCCCGCTCGGCCAGCATCAGCGTCGGCGAGTTGGTGTTGCCGCTGGTGATGACCGGCATCACGCTGGCGTCGACGACACGCAGCCCGGCCACGCCGCGCACCCGCAGCCGCGGGTCGGTCACCGCCATCGGGTCGTCTGCGCGGCCCATGCGACAGGTGCCGACCGGATGGAAGATGGTGGTGCCGATGTCGCCGGCCAGGCGGGCCAGTTCCTCGTCGCTCTGGTGCTGGATGCCGGGCCGGAACTCCTCGGGCCGGAAGGCCTGCATCGCCGGCTGCGCGACGATGCGGCGCGTCACCCGCAGCGAATCGGCCGCCACCTGGCGATCCTGCGCGGTCGACAGGTAGTTCGGCCGGATCGCCGGGGCCTCCTCCGGACGCGGCGAGCGGATGTGGACCTGGCCACGCGAGGTCGGGTTGAGGTTGCAGACGCTGGCGGTGATCGCGTCGAAGCCGTGCAGCGGCTCGCCGAAGGCATCGAGCGACAGCGGCTGCACGTGGTACTCGAGGTTCGGCCACTCGAACTGCGGTGACGACCGCGTGAAGGCACCGAGCTGCGACGGCGCCATGCTCATCGGGCCGGTGCGGCGCAGCAGGTACTCCAGGCCGATCATCGCCTTGCCCCAGGACGTGGCGGCACGGGTGTTGAGCGTGCGCGTGCCCTGCACCTTGTAGACCGAGCGGATCTGCAGATGGTCCTGCAGGTTCTCGCCGACGCCGGGCAGCAGGTGCTGCACCTCGATGCCCTGCGACTGCAGCACCTGGCCATCGCCGATGCCCGACAGCTCCAGGATCTGCACGCTGCCGATGCTGCCGGCGCTCAGCAGCACCTCTCGGCTCGCGCTCACCGTCTCGATGCCGGTCGGCGTGAGCACCTCGGCGCCGGTGCAGCGCAGCGCGCCGTCGGCGCCGCGCGCCAGCGTCAGGCGGCGCACCTGCGCGCCAGTCCACATCTCGAAGTTCGGCCGGCCGCAGCAGGTCGGGCGCAGGAAGGCCTTGGCGGTGTTCCAGCGCAGGCCCGACTTCTGGTTGACCTCGAAGTAGCCCACGCCCTCGTTGCTGCCGCGGTTGAAGTCGTCGGTGGCGGGAATGCCGGCCTGCTGCGCGGCCTGCGCGAAGGCATCGAGAATGTCCCAGCGCAGGCGCTGGCGCTCGACCCGCCACTCGCCGCCGTGGCCGTGCAGGGCCTTGAACTCGGCGCTGGCCTGTGCGGCGTTCTCGGCATCGAGCCGCCAGTGGCTCTCGTGCTGCCGGAAGGCCGGCAGGCAGTGCTCCCAGCGCCAGGCCGCGTCGCCGGTCAGCTCGGCCCACTGGTCGTAGTCGCGCGACTGGCCGCGCATGTAGATCATGCCGTTGATGCTGGAGCAGCCGCCCAGCACCTTGCCACGCGGATAGCGCAGCTTCCGGCCGTTCAGGCCCGGATCGGGCTCGGTCTGATAGAGCCAGTCGGTGCGCGGGTTGCCGATGCAGTGCAGATAGCCGACCGGAATGTGGATCCAGTGGTAGTCGTCGCGGCCGCCGGCCTCGATCAGCAGCACGCGGGTGGCCGGATCGACGCTCAGGCGATTGGCCAGCAGGCTGCCGGCCGAGCCGGCGCCGATGATGATGTAGTCGAATATGGGCATGGTCCTGTCTCCGTGGACAGCGCGGACTCTATGCGGTCCGCGTGCGGTGTCGGCGCTCAAGGCGCCAGATGCGAGGCCAGCACCGGAAAGAGCTTGATCAGGCCCTCGGCCATGATCTCCACCGCCAGCGCAGCCAGGATCAGGCCCATCAGCCGGGTCATCACGTTGATGCCGGTGCGTCCGAGCAGCCGTGCCACGCCGCCCGCCGCCGAGAACGCGACGAAGGTCGCCAGTCCGACGACCACGCCATAGCCCATCAGCACGCCCAGCTCCCACCAGTGGCGCGTCTTGTCGGCATAGATCACCATCGTCGAGATGGTGGCGGGCCCGGTCAGCAGCGGAATGGTCAGCGGCACCACCGCGATGCTGTCGCCCGAGTCGGCACGCTCGCGGCCCTCGCTGACATCGTCGGAGCGCGACTCGGCCGGCTGCGCGTTGAGCATCTGCAGCGCGCTGATCAGCAGCAGCGTGCCGCCACCCACCTGGAAGGAGGCCAGCGAGATGCCGAAGAACTCGATCACCTTCAACCCGGCCAGCGCGCTGATCGAGATCACCAGGAAAGCGCTGAAGCTCGACACCCGGATGGTGCGGCGCCGCGCTGCGGCATCGAGATGCTGCGTGAAATGGATGAAGAACGGCACGACGCCGATCGGATTGACGATCGCCAGCAGCGCGATCAGCGGCTTGAGCAGGTCCATGACGTGATTCTGCGCCGGCCTCGCGCCTTCACCCCTCGGGTGAAGGCCCTGTCGCAACAGGCGGCCTCCGCACTCGATCTGACATATTCAAGGGTTAACCCGAAATTTTTGACTGTTGAAGATCACGGACAGATCAAAAAACTGCGCAGGCTTACAACACTTCTGCCAGAAGGGGTGTTCCCAGGGCTTGACGGTCATACATAATGGCCCCTCGTGATTGGACGCGGCGCCTTTTCTCTGTTCTATCGAATGAGTGCTGGCTGTAGCTCCGCCACATGGTCCCCTGGTACTCAACGTACCCTGTTTTGCTTGAAAGGCGCTCTTCCATGGGCAACAAACTCTACGTGGGCAACCTGGCCTACGGCGTTCGCGACGAAGAACTGAACGCTGCTTTCTCCGAGTTCGGCGCGGTCCAGTCCGCCAAGGTCATGATGGACCGCGAAACCGGCCGCTCGAAGGGCTTCGGCTTCGTCGAGATGGGCTCGGATGCCGAAGCCCAGGCAGCCATCAACGGCCTGAACGGCCAGGCGATCGGCGGCCGTGCCGTCGTCGTCAACGAGGCTCGCCCCCGCGAAGAGCGTCCGGGCGGCTTCCGCAGCCCGTACGGCGGCCGTCGTGACGGCGGTGGTGGCGGCGGCTTCGGCGGCGGCAATGGTGGCGGCGGTTACGGCGGTGGCGGCGGCGGCAACGGCGGCGGCTTCCGCAGCCCGTACGGCGGCGGTGGCCGTCGTGAAGGCGGCGGCGGCGGCGGTGGTCGCGGCGGCTACGGCGGCGGCGGCTACTGATCCGTGTCGCTGCGATCGGTGAGCTGAGCTGAGCTAAGCTGACAGGCTCGCGCCGCCGATCGACAGACGTCCAGAACAAGAGGGCGATCCCGCCAAGGGGTCGCCCTCTTGTCATTTCAGCGCGGATCGCCGCGCCGCTGCTTGCGGCCACGCCCTGCGGTCAGGCGGTCCCAGAGCCTGCGCGGCAGCCAGCGCATCAGCACGGTCAACACGCCCATCGGCCAGGGAATGACCGCATGGCGGCGTCCCCGGTCGATCACCGGCAGCGCCCTGCGCGCGAATTCCCGAGGGCTCAGCAGAAAGGGCATCGCATAGCGGTTGCCGCGTGTCAGGGGCGTGTCGACAAAGCCGGGCAGCAGCGTGACGACACGAATGCCGTCGCTGCGCAGCTCGATGCGCAGGCTTTCGCAGTAGCTGACCACCGCGGCCTTGCTGCCGCAGTAGCCGCCATGCCCGGGCAGCCCCCTGATCGCCGCGACACTGGCCATGCCGACCAGGGTGCCGCGCCGCGCCAGCCGCATCGGCCGGATGAAGGGATGAAAGGTCGCGGCCATGCCGACGACATTGGTGGCATAGAGATCCTCGAGCACGGCCAGATCCTCGCGCTCGGCGGTGTCGATGCCGACGCTGATGCCCGCATTGGCGATGACCACATCCGGCAGGCCCTGCTCGATCAGGCAGCGCATGCCCGCCGCGACGATCGCCTCGCGGTCGCGCACATCCGCGGCATGCACCTGGGCCTGCTCGGGGCCGATGCCGGCCTCATCGAGCCAGGCCTGGATCCCCTCGGCACGGCGAGCCACCAGGGCCAGGCGCCAGCCGCGTGCGGCATAGGCCTCGGCCAGCGCCCGGCCGATGCCGCTGGAGGCGCCGGTGATGAAGACCAGCGGCGCACGCTCGCGCTCCAGCCTCTGGCGCTCCTCGGGGGTCATCGGGCAGGCAGGCGACCGCGCACAGCGCCCCGGAGCTCGAGCCGGGCGTCCGCATGCCAGTAGGTCAGCCCCCGGGCCTCGATGACGCTGGCCCCCTGGCGCAGCACCACAGGACGATCGCTGCGCACCTGGTCCTGCCGCCGATCGAAGACCATCTCCTCGCTGCTGAACTGCAGCGGCGCGCTTTCGCCGGGCAGCCGATCGCGCTCCACGGTGGCGCCGCCCATCAGCCGCACCTCGCTGCCATCGCCCTGGGCGATCGCATGGGCGGCACGGGCGCGCAGCAGGTTGCCGGCGTCATCGCGCCAGCGCAGGCTCAGCCCGTCGATCTCCAGCGTGTCGGTGTCGGGATGGTGACGCACGACCTCGCCCTCGATGACCCCGCGGGCCGGGCCCGCCTGCCCGTAGTGCTGCACCGAGAAGCCATGCATCTCGTAGTCGGGCTCATGGGTGGGCGCCTGGGCCGCCCGGTCCGGCTCGGGCTCGGGCGTCTGCTGGACCAGCCACCAGGTGGCGCCCGCCAGCAGCGCCATCAGGAACAGCGGCAGATGGCCCAGCAGCGCCTGGCGCCAGCGCTCACCGCGCGGCAGCGCCGGCCGGGCCGCATCGACCGCACGGGTGGCCACCAGCGGAGGCAGCGGCAGCGGACTGGTGTCGTCGTCGAGCGAGGCCACGCGATCGTGTCCCGTGTCAGGCCGTGGTGCCGTCGAGCGTGGCCAGATGGCCCGCCAGCAGCGAGGCGTACCGGCCGCTGGCGCACAGCAGCAGATCGCAGAACTCGCGCGCCGCGCCCTGCCCGCCTGGCACCGCGGTGACATGGTGGGCCGCGGCGCGCACCTCCGCATGCGCCTGTGCCGGCGCGCAGGCCAGCGCGCAGCGCACCATCAGCGGCAGGTCCGGCCAGTCGTCGCCGATGACCGCCAGCTCATGCCAGCCCAGACCCAGCAGCGCCAGCACCCGCTCGGCCGCGGCCAGCTTGTCGTGAATGCCGTGAAAGGCATGCACGATGCCCAGATCGGCGCAGCGGCGGCGCACCGCCGGCGTGTCGCGGCCGGTGATCACCACCGGCTCGATGCCGGCGCGCGCCAGCAGCTTGATGCCGTGGCCGTCGAGCGTGCTGAAGGCCTTGACGCTCTCGCCGTGCTCGCCGATGTAGATGCGCCCGTCGGTCAGGCAGCCGTCGACGTCGAAGATCGCGGCGCGCACGCCCTGCGCCGCCAGCAGCAGCTCCGGCGCGAAGTTCAGCACCGGCGAGATCGGGCGCGGCCAGGGCGTGGCGGCGGCCATCGGGGTCGGGTCGCTCATCAGATCACCTTCGCGCGCATCAGGTCGTTGGTGTTGAGCGCGCCGACCAGGCGGCCCTCGCCGTCGTGCACCAGCAGCGTGGTGATGCAGGCGTCCTCCATCAGCGTGGCGGCCTCGACTGCCAGCGCATCCTCGCCGATGCTGCGCGGGCGGCTGCGCACCAGGTCGGCGGCCGACAGCGCGCGCAGGTCCGTGCCCTGCTCGACCGCACGGCGCAGGTCGCCGTCGGTGAAGATGCCGATCGCACGGCCCTGGGCATCGACGATCGCCGCGGCACCCAGGCCCTTGGCGCTCATCTCGCGCATCACCTCTAGGCAGCTCGCCGCGGGCGCCACCCGCGGCACCGCCTCGCCCTGGCGCATGATGTCGCGCACATGGGTCAGCAGCTTGCGCCCGAGCGCACCGCCCGGGTGCGAGCGCGCGAAGTCCTCGGGGCGGAAGCCGCGTGCGTCCAGCAGCGCCACCGCCAGCGCGTCGCCCAGCGCCAGTTGCGCGGTGGTGCTGGCCGTCGGTGCGAGATTGAGCGGGCAGGCCTCCTGCTCGACCCGGTTCGACAGCACCCAGTCGGCATGCGAGGCCAGCGTCGAGCCGGGCCGGCCGGTCATCGCCACCAGCGTCACGCCCAGGCGCTTGAGCGCCGGCAGGATCGCGGCGATCTCGTCGCTTTCGCCGGAGTTGGAGAGCGCCAGCACGATGTCGCCCGGCGTGACCATGCCCAGGTCGCCGTGGCTGGCCTCGCCCGGGTGCACGAACATCGCCGGCGTGCCGGTCGAGGCCAGCGTCGCGGCGATCTTGCGTCCGACATGGCCGCTCTTGCCCATGCCCATCACGACCACGCGGCCGCGGCCGTTCAGGATCGCGTGCACGACGCGCACGAAGCTCTCGCCCTGCTGGTCCTGCAATTGCATCAGCGCCTCGGCCTCGATGCACAGGGTCTGGCGGGCCATGCGCAGCACGCGCTCGGCCTCGAAGCGGGGGGGCGCGCTGGCGGCGGTGGCGGCTGGGATGTCGGTCACGGGATCGGGAGGCCGGAAGCTGAATTACGATTGCCGGATTCTAGGATGGTGAATGGCCAGCACTCTCGACATTGCCCTGCTCTACCTTCTTGCCGCGGTCGCCGGCGTCGTCGGCTGCCGGCTGCTGAAGCTGCCCTCGATGCTCGGCTACCTGCTCGTCGGCGTGCTGATCGGCCCGAACGCGCTGGCACTGGCCAAGGACTCGGCCGGCATCCGCTACCTGGCGGAGTTCGGCATCGTCTTCCTGATGTTCGTCATCGGGCTGGAGTTCAACCTGCCCAAGCTGCGCAGCATGCAGCGGCTGGTCTTCGGCCTCGGCGCCGGGCAGGTGCTGCTGACGCTGGCCGGCGCGGCCATCGGCAACCTGATGCTGATCACCGCCTTCTCGCTGCTGGGCCGGGCGTGGGAGCTGAGCTGGCAGGGTGCGGTCGCGCTCGGCGCGGCCATGGCGATGTCGAGCACCGCGATCGTCGCGAAGATGATGGCCGAACGGCTCGAGCTGGAAAGCGAGCATGGCCGCAATGTCATGGGCGTGCTGCTGTTCCAGGATCTGGCGGTCGTGCCGCTGCTGGTGCTGATTCCGTCGCTGGCCCAGGGCGGCGGCGACCTGTGGGAGACGCTGGGCCGCGCGACGCTGAAGGCCGCGGTGCTGCTGACGCTGCTGCTGTGGGGCGGCCAGAGGCTGATGCGCTGGTGGCTGACGCTGGTGGCACGCAGGAAGAGCGAGGACCTGTTCATCCTCAACATCCTGCTGATCACGCTGGGCCTGTCGTGGCTGACGGAACACGCCGGGCTGTCGCTGGCGCTGGGCGCCTTCGTCGCCGGCATGCTGATCGCCGAAACCGAGTTCAAGCATCAGGTCGAGACCGACATCCGGCCCTTCCATGACGTGCTGCTCGGGCTGTTCTTCATCACCATCGGCATGAAGCTGGACTGGCGCCCGGTGCTGGACCAGTGGGTGCTGGTGCTGCTGCTGAGCACGCTGCCGGTGCTGGCCAAGGCCGGCATGGTGGCGCTGCTGGCGCGCGCCTTCGGCTCGGCGCCCGGCGTGGCGATCCGCACCGGCCTGTACCTGGCCCAGGCCGGCGAGTTCGGCTTCGTGCTGCTGACGCTCAGCGCCCAGGTCGACCTGGTCGCCGACCGCTGGCTGAGCCCGGTGCTGGCCTCGATGGTGCTGTCGATGCTGGCCACGCCCTTCATCATCATGGGCAGCAACCGCATCGTCATGAAGCTGTCGGCCACCGACTGGCTGATGCAGTCGGTGCAGCTGACCTCCATCGTCAAGAAGTCGATCCGCACCGAGGCGCACCTGATCATCTGCGGCTACGGCCGCAGCGGCCAGAACCTGGCCCGGCTGCTCGACAAGGAGCGCATTCCCTACATGGCGCTGGACCTCGACCCCGACCGGGTGCGCCAGGCGGCAGCGGCCGGCCAGAGCGTGGTCTTCGGCGATGCGGCCAAGCTGCCCAGCCTGATCGCCGCCGGCCTGTCGCGCGCGACCGCGGTGGTCGTCACCTACAACGACACGCCCTCGGCGCTGAAGGTGCTGCAGCATGTGCGCGAGCATGCCGCGCATGTGCCGGTGGTGGTGCGCACGCCCGACGACACCGATCTGGAGCGGCTGCGCGCCGCCGGTGCCACCGAGGTGGTGCCAGAGGCGCTGGAGGGGTCGCTGATGCTGGCCAGCCACGCGCTGGCCCTGGTGGGCGTGCCGATGCGCCGGGTCATCCGCATCACCCAGGACGCCCGCGACGCCCGCTACGGCCTGCTGCGCGGCTACTTCCACGGCGCCGACGACGACACCGTCGAGGAGCTGCAGCAGGCCCGACTGCAGTCGATCGGCCTGCCACCGGGTGCGCCCTGCGTCGGCCGGCGTCTGGGCGACCTGACGCTGCAGGTGATGGGGGTGTCGGTGGTGTCGGTGCGCCGCGCCAGCGGTCAGGTGCTCGAGGTCGACGACGACTTCATGCTGGCCGGCGGCGATGTGCTGGTGCTCAGCGGCCTGCCCGAGACCCTGGCGCTGGCCGAGGCCCTGCTGCTGAAGAAGGGCTGAGCCGGCTCAGGCGACCGCGACCCGCTGCGCCAGATTGGCGCGCAGCCGCGCCACCATGACCGCACCGGCCGCACGCAGCACCTCGTTGGCGATCGTCGGCGCCCGGGCGGCCAGCTCCTCGTAGCGCGGCAGATGCAGGGCCCAGACGATGGTCGGCGTCATCGCCTCGACGCTGGCCGAGTGCGGCTGGTCGCTGAACAGGCCGGTCTCGCCGACCAGCGCGCCCGGCCGCATCAAGGCCACCCGGAAGGCGCCGGGCGCCGCGCCCTGCACATAGACCTGCAGACTGCCCTGGCCGACGAAGTAGGCGGCCCGGTCGCACTCGCCCTGCTTGATCAGCAGATCGCCGGCACGCAGCTGGTAGGGCGTCAGGTAGGCGGCGAAGTTGCGCCATTGCGGCAGGTTGAAGCGGGCGCGAAAGGCGTCGTCAGCCCGCAGGGACTGCACCGCCTCGATCAGTTCATCCATTCCCATCGCCGTTCACCTCTCGCACTTTCCGCAGGGCAGGAGCATAGCCGGCCACCCGGGCCGGCATGATGCTCCGGCAGGTGGCACAAAAGGTTTACGAAAATAACACTTCCGGCGATTCGTGAAACATGTCACACCATGACACCGGCGAGCACGATCATGCCCCCCTCGCCGCCCGTCCTATTTGCCGATGCAGAAGCGCGAAAAGATCACGCCCAGCAGGTCGTCGGCCGAGAAGGCGCCGGTGATCTCGCCCAGCGCGTCGTGCGACAGGCGCAGCTCCTCGGCGAACAGATCCAGCGCCTCGTCGCGGCGCGCGGCCCAGCCCGCGGCCAGCTCGAGGTGCTCGCGTGCGCGGCGCAGCGCCGTCAGATGGCGCTCGCGCGCGATGAACACGCCGTCGGGCGAGGCATGCCAGCCCGCCAGATCCAGCAGCAGCCGGCGCAAGCCCTCCAGCCCGTCGCGGGTCTTGGCCGAGAGCGTGAGCGCTCGCTCGCCTTCCGGCACACCGGCCAGCACCGCCGCCCGGTGCGCGGCATCGACCCGGTCGGTCTTGTTGAAGACATGCACGCGGCGCGAGCGGTCGGGCAGCCGCGCCTCGATCGCACGATCGGCCGCAGCGTAGTCCGGGTCCAGGCAGCGGGTCAGGTCATGCAGCATCAGCACCGCATCGGCGCCGGCGATCGCCTCCCAGCTGCGCGCGATGCCGATGCGCTCGACCTCGTCGGCCGCCTCGGCGTCGGAGCGCAGGCCGGCGGTGTCGATCACATGCACCGGCACGCCCTCGATCTGCAGCGTCTCGCTGACCCGGTCGCGGGTGGTGCCGGCGATCGGCGTGACGATGGCCAGCTCGGCGCCGGCCAGCGCATTCAGCAGAGAACTCTTGCCCGCATTGGGCTGGCCGGCGATCACCACCGTCAGGCCTTCGCGCAGCAGCGCGCCCTGGCGCGCGGTGTCGAGCACCACATCGAGCCGCTCGGCCAGCCGCGCCAGCCGCCCGCGCGCGTCGGCCTTCTCGAGGAAATCGATCTCCTCCTCGGGAAAGTCCAGCGTCGCCTCGACCAGCATGCGCAGCTCGACCAGGCCGTCGCGCAGCGCCTCGATGCGCCTGGAGAAGTCGCCTGACAGCGAGCGGGCCGCGCTGCGCGCCGCCGCCTCGGTGCTGGCGTCGATCAGGTCGGCCACCGCCTCGGCCTGCGCCAGGTCGAGCTTGTCGTTCAGGAAGGCGCGCTCGGTGAACTCGCCCGGCTCGGCCGGCCGCAGCCGCGGCAGCAGCTCGCCCTCGGCCGCCGCCTGCAGGCAGCGTGCCATCAGCAGCTGCAGCACCACCGGGCCGCCGTGGGCCTGCAGCTCCAGCACATCCTCGCCGGTGTAGCTGTGCGGCGCCGGGAAATAGAGCGCCAGGCCCTGGTCGATCGGCCGGCCCTCGGCGTCGAGGAAGGGGCCGTAGGTGGCCACGCGCGGGGCCAGATCGCGGCCGGTCAGGCGCCGGGCCAGCGGGGCCAGACCGCGGCCGGAAACACGCACGATGCCCACGGCGCCGCGGCCGGGGGCGGTGGCGATCGCCACGATCGGATCCTGATGTCGAGCAAGCATGGCGCGCATTCTCGCCGACGCCGCACGACCGGCCTGCGCCATGAGAAACGCCCTGTCGGCAGCCGGGCCGACAGGGCGTCAGGGTGTTCGCGCGGAGGGGAGCCGGCTCATCGCCATCGACCCCCGGAGCCGGGCCTGTGGGGGCGAGCCTCCCGGCCCGTCTTCTGCTGGCTTGCAAGCCTGCCACCACAATCCCGGGGTCACGCCCCGCAGAACGAATGATGCGGGCCGTCCGTGACAGACTCAAGGCAGCCCTTGCAACCGGCGGCAAAGGCCGTGCCACTTGTCGCGTCCGAATTGCACAAAGCAACAAGAGTCGCAAAAGAGGTGCATCGCACCCCCTTCACGACCCTTGCAGGTCACCCGCCCGCAGGCAGGCGTCGACGCGGCGTCAGCGGTTCAGGCCGAGCTGGCGGTTGATCATCCACTGCTGCGCGATCGACAGCAGGTTGTTGACGAACCAGTACAGCACCAGACCCGCGGGGAAGAAGATGAACATCACGCTGAACAGCAGCGGCATGATCCACATCATCTTGGCCTGGACCGGATCCGGCGGGGTCGGGTTCAGCCAGGTCTGGAACAGCGTGGTGACCGTCATCAGCGCCGGCAGGATGTAGTAGGGGTCCTGCACGCTCAGGTCGGTGATCCAGCCAATCCACGGCGCGCCGCGCATCTCGACCGAGGCCAGCAGCACCGAGTACAGCGCGATGAAGAACGGCATCTGGATGAAGATCGGCAGGCAGCCGCCCAGCGGATTGACCTTCTCCTCGCGGTAGATGCGCATCATTTCCTGCTGCATCTTCTGCGGGTCGGCCTTGTGGCGCTCGCGGATCTCCATGATCTTCGGGTTGACCGCCTTCATCTTGCCCATCGAGCGATAGGCACTGGCATTGAGCCAGTAGAAGGCGATCTTCAGCAGCACCACCAGCGCCACGATCGACCAGCCCCAGTTGCCGATCAGGCCATGCAGCTTGTCGAGCAGCCAGAACAGCGGCTTGGCCAGCATCGTGACCCAGCCGTAGTCCTTGACCAGCTCCAGCCCGGGCGCCAGGGCCTCGAGCTTGTTCTCTTCCTGCGGGCCGGCATAGAGCATCGTCTCGACGGTCTTCGTCGCGCCCGGCGCGATCGCATCGACCGGCAGCGTCATCGCCACCGAATAGAGATTGGTGCCTTCGCGCTTGGTCTGGAAGCTGCGCGCGACCTTGTCATTGAAGATCCAGGCGCCGACGAAGTGATGCTGGACCATCGCGATCCAGCCGTTGTCGGCCGACTTCTCGTGATCGGCCTTGGACTTCTCGATGTCGGCGAAATCGACCTTCTGGAACTTCGCCGCGTCGGTGTAGACGGCCGGGCCGGTGAACGCGGCCGGCCCCATGAAGATCGAGGTCGAGGGCACCGTGCCGTCGCGCGCCAGCTGCAGGTAGAGCTGCGCGGCCACCGGCGCCGCCGAGGTGTTGACCACCTCATGGCGCACCCGCACCGCATAGTCGCCGCGCTTGAAGACATAGGTCTTGCGCAGCTTCACGCCGCCCTGCTCGGCCGACTCGAAGCTGACTGCCAGCTCGTTCTGGCCGTCGGCCAGCGTCAGCGGACCCGGCACCAGCGTCATCGGCGTGGTGTGGTTGGGCAGCGCGGCCTGACCGGCCAGCTGCGGGATCAGGCCGGAATCGGCCTGGTAGACACGCTGCGCCGAGCGGTCGAACAGCATCACCGGCTTGCTGGTGTCATGCTCGTCGCGGTAGCGCGGCAGCGTCAGGCCGACCAGGCTGGCACCGCGGGTGTCGATGCTGGCACGGACCAGATCGGTGCTGATGTCGATGGTGCGCGAGGGCTCGCCGCCAGCGGCCAGGCCGGGCAGCGGTGCCACGCCAGCCGGCTGGGCCAGCGCGGCAGGCACGCCCGGCGCGCTGCCTGCAGCGGCCGCCGAGGCGGCGACCGGCGGAGCGAACATCGACGGCTGGCCGTTGTGCTTGTTCCAGCCGTCCCACAGCATCACGAGCGAGACGGAAAAGATGCCCCAGAGCAGGGCACGCCGCGTGTCGGTCATACAGAGGTCTTTCGATTGGCGAGCGAACGCGCCCGGTCGGGCGGGGCCGCAGCAGGATCGTCATCCTGCTGCGTCCGCTCGTCGGAGCGCTCCAGAAGAGAGGTGAACAGCCGCCGCGACGGCGGCGACCGGTCAGGGACCGGATCATGCCCGCCTTGGCACCACGGATGGCAGCGCGCGATGCGCCAGAGCGTCAGCGCGCCGCCTCGCCGGGCACCGTGACGTTCCAAGGCAACAAGTCCGTAGGCCGAGCAGGTCGGCTCGAAGCGGCATGACGAGCCCAGCCAGGGGCTCAGCAGCAGGCGGTAGGCGCGGATCAGCCCGATCAGCGCGGCTGACGGCCACCGGCGAAGCCGGGTCCGCAACGAAGAATCGGGATCGGACGCCGGCAGCACGGTCACGGGCGCCCGGATCAGGACGAAGGCGCGGCGCAATGCCGGGCCGTGCGACGCATCGCGTCGGCCAGCAGGCGATCGATCTCGGCGCGCAGTTCGGCCGCCAGCGCCTCGGAGCGCGCGCTCGGGAAACGCGCGCGGTCGATCGGCGCACGCAGGCGCAGCACCCAGTCGCCGGGGGCGAGGTGCGGAAGATGGCGTCGCATCGCGTCGCGGAGCTGGTTCTTGACCAGCGTGCGGGTCACCGCGCGCCGGGCATGCCGTTTCGGCACGACCAGACCCAGCCGGAGCGAAGTCGACTGCCCGGGAACGAACAGGTTTTCCACAACCTTTTCCACAGATTCATCCACAGACTTTTCCACAGAGTTATCCACAGCCGGAGCGATGGCATGTCCGTCAGACTTGTCCACAGGCAAAACCATGCCGGAGGCCACCGGATCGACCTGATCGATCGGTGCTGGCATGGGCAGCGGAAGGGGGAGGTGGTGGACCATGAAACGGGCAGTGCGCGCGCAGGGCCGCACTGCCATCACGGCCTCGAAGCGGGAGGGGCCGCTGAGCCGGTCGAACCGACGCGACTCTGAGGGTCCGCTCACGCCCGGAAAGGACCTGAAAGCCCTGGAATCAGACGGCCAGACGCTTGCGGCCCTTGGCGCGGCGTGCATTCAGCACGGCACGGCCGCCACGGGTCTTCATGCGGACCAGGAAGCCATGGGTGCGGGCACGGCGGGTCTTCGACGGTTGGTAGGTGCGCTTCATGATGAATCCTCTTGCCTTGACGTGTGAGCACCCCGAAGGCGCCCTGATTCGGGAAACCCTCGATTACAGCACGCGACTTGCCGATGAGTCAATGCTGAACCCGGATCGTCGACGCGTCAGGGGGGATTGACCCTGCCGGCGAATCTGTGGATAACCTCACCCGGGCCGCTTCGATGTCGATACAATCGCGCCCCTTCGCTCGAAGTTGTCCACAATTTTCAGCACATGCAAACGGACCTGTGGGATAGAGGCCTTGAACGCCTCGCCGCCGAGCTGCCGCAACAGCAGTTCAACACGTGGATCCGCCCGCTTCCCCCGGCCGACGTGACCGTGGACGGCGCGGCGGTTCGCGTCGACCTGTGCGCTCCCAACCGGTTCAAGCGCGACTGGATCCGCTCGCAGTTCGGCGAGCGCATCGAGCGCATCCTGAGCGAGATCGCCGGCATGCCGGTCCGGCTCGAACTGCATATCGCGGGCGCGCGCGAGGCGGCACCTGCGCCTGCGCCCGCCCCCGTGCCAGCGCCTGCGAGTCCGCCGCTGCCCGCCGGGCCGCCGGCGCTGGCCGACCCGGCCCCGACCCCGCCCCCAGCCGACACGCCGGTCCATGATCCGGTGCAGATGTCGATGCTCGACCTGCCGCCGGCAGGCGCACGGAGTTCGGCCACATCGGCGGCTTCAGGTGCGCGTGCTCGCACGCGCGCAGGCGCGCGGAAGGTGGCCGAGCCGGCCACGCCGCTGGTGCTGGCCGCCGACCTCTCGCCGCTGGCCGAATCCCCGGCGCTGGCCCGGCTGGCGGCGGATGCGGCAGCGGCAGCGTCCTTCATCTCCAGCCGGCTGGACGACACGCCACCCGCAGCGCTGCCGGATCTGCCGGCCGCCGCGCCGGCCACTCGCACCCGCCCGCCGCTGCCGAAGCCCGTGCCTCGCACCGCGCTGTCGGAGCATCTGCCTGATCTGCCCGATCTGCCGGCGCTGCCCGACATGGACGCCGAGCCGCCGGTCGAACCGGCGCCTTCGGCCGAAGCCCCCACGAGACCGGTCGCCGCAGCGGCGGTCGTCGCAAGCCCGGCTGCGGGCGCGGCGACCACCAGTGCGGCGCCGGCCGGCGCCTCGGCGCGCCCGACCGACGTGCTGGGCGCGATCTCGGCATCCGCGGCGCTGGCCAAGGCCTCGGCGGCGCTGGCGCGTCGACAGCGCGCCAGCGCCGAGGACTCGCCCTCGCCCGCCCCGGCGCCCGCCGCCTCGTCCGGCACATCACCCGCCCGGGCCGCCACACCGGCGCCGATCGTCGCCCGGCAGGTGCCTCCGGCGCCGGCGCCCGCTCAGGCCGGCCTGGCTGCGCCGGCGCTGCTGATCCCCACCGTGCCGCCGCCCTCGGCGCCGACCAGCACCCGCGGGCGCATCAACCCGCTGCTGACCTTCGACACCCTGGTGCCGGGCCGCGCCAACCAGATGGCGCGCACCGCCGCGCTGCATGTCGTCGGCTCGCCCGGCGGCATGTACAACCCGCTGTTCCTGTACGGTGGCGTCGGCCTGGGCAAGACGCACCTGATCCACGCGGTCGGCAACGCGATGCTGCGCGAGCGTGCCGACGCGCGCGTGCTCTACCTGCACGCCGAGCAGTTCATCTCGGACGTGGTGCGCAACTACCAGCGCAAGACCTTCGACGAGCTGAAGGCGAAGTACCACTCGCTCGACCTGCTGCTGATCGACGACGTGCAGTTCTTCGCCGGCAAGGACCGCACGCAGGAGGAGTTCTTCAACGCCTTCGAGGCGCTGGTGTCCAAGCGCGCGCACATCGTCATGACCAGCGACACCTACCCCAAGGGGCTGGTGGACATCGACGAGCGCCTGACCAGCCGCTTCGACTCGGGCCTGACGGTGGCGATCGAGCCGCCGGAGCTGGAGATGCGCGTGGCCATCCTGATGAAGAAGGCCGAGGCCGAGGGCTGCGCGATGCCCGAGGAGGTCGCCTTCTTCATCGCCAAGAACGTGCGCGCCAACGTGCGCGAGCTCGAAGGCGCGCTGCGCAAGGTCGTCGCCTACTCGCGCTTCAGCCACAAGGTGATCAACATCGCGCTGACGCGCGAGGCGCTGAAGGATCTGCTGTCGATCCAGAACCGCCAGATCTCGGTCGAGAACATCCAGAAGACGGTCGCCGACTTCTACAAGATCAAGATCGCCGACATGTACAGCAAGAAGCGCCCGTCCAGCATCGCGCGGCCGCGCCAGATCGCGATGTACCTGGCCAAGGAGATGACGCAGAAGAGCCTGCCCGAGATCGGCGAGCTCTTCGGCGGGCGCGATCACACCACGGTGCTCTACGCGGTGCGCAAGATCGCCGAGGAGCGCCACAAGAACACCGAACTGAACCAGCAGCTGCATGTGCTCGAGCAGACCCTGAAGGGCTGAGCGAGTCCACAGGACGGAACCACCTCACCGCAGAGACCCACCTCATGATCGTCTTGAAAGCACCGCAGGACAAACTCCTCGCCGCCCTGCAGGCGGTCTCCGGCATCGTCGAGCGTCGCCACACGCTGCCGATCCTGGCCAACGTGATGCTGCGCAAGCAGGGTCCGGAATGCGAGTTCACCACCAGCGATCTCGAGATCCAGGTGCGCACCCGCGCCGAGATGGGCGGCGACGCCGGCGACTTCAGCATCACGGTGGGCGCGCGCAAGCTGATCGACATCCTGCGCACCCTGCCCGGCGACCAGATCGTCACGCTGAGCGCGGCGCAGAACAAGCTGACGCTGCAGGGCGGCAAGAGCCGCTTCACGCTGCAGACCCTGCCCGCCGACGACTTTCCGCTGGTGCAGGAAGCGGCCGACTTCGGCCCGACCTTCAGCGTGCCGCAGAAGACGCTCAAGCACCTGATCGACCAGGTGCACTTCGCGATGGCGGTGCATGACATCCGCTACTACCTCAACGGCATTCTCTTCGTCGCCGAGGGCCACACGCTGACGCTGGTGGCCACCGACGGCCACCGCCTGGCCCTCGCCCAGGCCACGCTCGATGTCGAGATCCCGAAGCAGGAGGTGATCCTGCCGCGCAAGACGGTGCTGGAGCTGCAGCGCCTGCTCAAGGACAGCGGCAAGGCGGCCAAGGACGACGAGGGCGCACCGATCGAGATGGGCTTCGCCACCAACCAGGCGCGCTTCGTCTTCGGCGGCATGGAGTTCGTCACCAAGCTGGTCGAGGGCAAGTTCCCCGACTTCAACCGCGTCATCCCGAAGAACCACCGCAACCACGTCACGCTGGGCCGCGCCGCGCTGCTGACCAGCCTGCAGCGTGCGGCCATCCTGACCAGCGAGAAGTTCAAGGGCGTGCGCCTGAACTTCGAGACCGGCCTGCTGAAGATCGCCTCCAGCAACGCCGAGCAGGAAGAGGCCAAGGAAGAGCTGGAAATCGACTACGACGGCCCGACCATCGAGATCGGCTTCAACGTCACCTACCTGATGGACGTGCTGTCCAACATGGACCAGGAGATGGTGACGCTGTCGCTGCAGGACGCCGGCAGCTCGGCGCTGTTCACCCGTCCGGACGACAGCGGCTTCAAGTACGTGGTCATGCCGATGCGCATCTGACCGCCCCGGCGGCCCGGTCGGCGACAATGTCAGACCGACCGGCATGGCGTGAACCCATCACCCGAGCGGGCTCCGGCCCGCTCCGGCCTTTCTGCAAGAGCGACATGAGCGACCTGAACCTGCCCTCCCCCACTCCGATCCCGGCCACCGCGGACGCCTCCGCCGCCTACGGCGAGGGCAGCATCCAGATCCTGGAAGGGCTGGAAGCGGTGCGCAAGCGCCCGGGCATGTACATCGGCGACACCTCCGACGGCACCGGCCTGCACCATCTGGTCTTCGAGGTCGTCGACAACTCGATCGACGAGGCCCTGGCCGGCCACTGCGACGACATCGTCGTCACCATCCACACCGACAACTCGATCTCGGTCATCGACAACGGCCGCGGCATTCCGACCGGCGTGAAGATGGACGACAAGCACGAGCCCAAGCGCTCGGCCGCCGAGATCGCGCTGACCGAGCTGCATGCCGGCGGCAAGTTCAACCAGAACTCGTACAAGGTGTCGGGCGGCCTGCACGGCGTGGGCGTGTCCTGCGTCAACGGCCTGTCGAAGTGGCTGCGCCTGACGGTGCGCCGCGACGGCCGGGTGCACCAGATCGACTTCCGCAAGGGCGTGCCGCAGGACCGGGTGATCGAGCTGCGCGACGGCGTCGAGACCAGCCCGATGCGCGTCACCGGCGAGACCGACAAGCGCGGCACCGAGGTGCACTTCCTGCCCGACACCGAGATCTTCCAGCAGAACAACGAGTTCCACTACGACATCCTGGCCAAGCGCCTGCGCGAACTCTCGTTCCTGAACAACGGCGTGAAGATCCGCCTGGTCGACGAGCGCAACGGCGGCAAGGAGGACAACTTCGCCTACGCCGGCGGCGTCAAGGGCTTCGTGGAGTTCGTCAACAAGGGCAAGAAGGTCCTGCACCCGAACATCTTCCACGCCGTCGGCGAGAAGCCCAGCGACCAGGGCACGACGATCGGTGTCGAGGTGGCGATGCAGTGGAACGACGCGTTCTCCGAGTCGGTGCTCTGCTTCACCAACAACATCCCGCAGCGCGACGGCGGCACCCACCTGACCGGCCTGCGCGCGGCGATGACGCGCGTCATCAACAAGTACATCGAGGACAACGACATCGCCAAGAAGGCGAAGGTCGAGATCAGCGGCGAGGACATGCGCGAAGGTCTGGCCTGCGTCGTCTCGGTGAAGGTGCCGGAGCCGAAGTTCAGCTCGCAGACGAAGGACAAGCTGGTGTCGTCGGAAGTGCGCGCGCCGGTGGAGGACATCGTCAGCCGCCTGCTGACCGACTGGCTGCTGGAGAACCCGACCGACGCCAAGACCATCTGCGGCAAGATCGTCGACGCCGCGCGGGCCCGCGACGCCGCGCGCAAGGCCCGCGAGATGACGCGCCGCAAGGGCGTGCTCGACGGCCTGGGCCTGCCGGGCAAGCTGGCCGACTGCCAGGAGAAGGACCCGACGCTGTGCGAGATCTACATCGTCGAGGGTGACTCCGCCGGCGGCTCGGCCAAGCAGGGCCGCGACCGCAAGTTCCAGGCGATCCTGCCGCTGCGCGGCAAGATCCTGAACGTCGAGCGCGCGCGCTACGAGAAGCTGCTGTCCAGCAACGAGATCCTGACGCTGATCACCGCCCTGGGCACCGGCATCGGCCAGGGCATGGGCGGCGACGACTTCAACCCGGACAAGCTGCGCTACCACCGCATCATCATCATGACCGACGCGGACGTGGACGGCGCCCACATCCGCACGCTGCTGCTGACCTTCTTCTACCGCCAGATGCCCGATCTGGTCGAGCGCGGCCACATCTACATCGCGCAGCCGCCGCTCTACAAGGTCAAGCACGGCAAGCAGGAGCAGTACCTGAAGGACGCCGCCGCGCTGGACGAGTACCTGGTGCGCGTGGCGCTGGACGGCGCGGTGGTCGAGCCCGGCGAGGGCCGCGAGGCCATCCGCGGCGAGGCGCTGGACCGGCTTGCCGGCCAGTACGTCAAGGCCGCCAACGTCATCGACCGGCTGTCGAACTGGATGGACGTCGAGGCGCTGCGCGCGATCAGCGACGGCCTGACGCTGGACCTGGAGGACGCCACGCACGCCGCCGCCAGCGCCGAGGCGCTGAAGGCCGCGCTGCACGACGCCGAGGTCAGCGCCGAGATCGACCCGCGCAGCGACAAGCCCTATCTGCGCATCAGCCGCCGCCACCACGGCAACGTCAAGAGCAGCGTCATCACCGCCGACTTCGTGCACGGCGCCGACTACGAAGCGCTGAGCGAGGCCGGCCGCACCTTCAAGGGCCTGCTGACGCCCGAGGCGGTCGCGCGCCGCGGCGAGGGCGAGCGCCAGAAGGAGATCCGCGTCGCCGACTTCCGCGCCGCGATGGCCTGGCTGCTGCAGCAGGCCGAAAGCTCGGTCGGCCGCCAGCGCTACAAGGGCCTGGGCGAGATGAACCCCGAGCAGCTCTGGGAAACCACGATGGACCCGACGGTCCGCCGCCTGCTCAAGGTCCAGATCGAGGACGCCATCGAGGCCGACAAGGTCTTCACGATGCTGATGGGCGACGAGGTCGAGCCGCGGCGCGACTTCATCGAGAGCAATGCGCTGAGGGCGGCGAACATCGACGCGTGACGTTCAAGGTGTCCTTCACCCTCGACCTCACCCCGCTGCGCCGCGCGCTGACCTCGCTGGAAGACAGCCTGCGCGTCACCGAGGACGTGGCGTGGCTGCAGGCCCAGTCGGACGCGGTGCGCAACACGCTGTTCGCGGGCGTCATCCAGAACTTCGAGTTCGTCTACGAGCTGGCGACGAAGATGCTGAAGCGCCAGCTCGAGGCGGAAGCGGCCACGCCGGGAGAGACCGACCAGCTCGGCTTTCGCGACCTGCTGCGGGTCGGGGCGGAAAAGGGGCTGGTGCGGGATGTCGAGGCCTGGTTCCGCTACCGGCAGATGCGCGGCACGACCTCGCACATCGATGACGTGGGCAAGGCGCGGCAGGTCCACGAAGGCATCCGCCCCTTCGTGGCCGATGCACGCGGCCTGCTCGAGGCGCTGGAGCGCCGGGGATGACCGCGCCGGCCGATGAGGCGGCTCTGGCAGCACGGCTGTCGATCGAGCCGCACCATCTGGCCCTCGTCCGGCAGATCCTGGCCCGGCTGCTGCCAGAACGGGAAGTCTGGGCCTTCGGTTCACGCGCCGGCGGCGGCGCGCATCCGCCCAAGCCCTGGTCGGATCTCGATCTGGCCGTGATCGGCGCCCATGCGCTCACGCTGGACGAGCAAGCCGCACTGGCGGAGGCGTTCTCCGAATCCGATCTGCCCTGGCGGGTCGACGTGGTCGACTGGGCCACGCTCGATGAGGCTTTCAGGGCGCGGATCGCTGCGGCAAGGCTGCTGGTTCTTTCAGGATCGCAACGGTCCGGTTCTCGCTGAACTTGCGCTGCCTCATCGGCGCGATCCTTTCAGGCTGGGCCGCAGTCTCTGGTTTCGGCTGTCTACTTGCAGGGGGAGCTTACGCTCTCTGCCAATTCCATCTGAGTAACCTGAACGGGTTGCATAAATGACCTTAGGGACTCCTGCTGCTCAAGTAGGAAAGGAGCATCCTTTACTTTCTTATGAAGGTTCAAGAGCCTTTTTTCGGCGCGTACCAAGATAGTGTCATAGAGCATCGGATAAATAATCACAAAATCCCCATGCAAATTAGGCTCCGCCTCACCAGGTTCAATCTTGTCACCAAGTAAAAAGCCATCAACCTTGGCCGTAGGCTTGAGATATCCTCGATCACGAAGCTCCTTGACATACTTCCAAACCTGCCCTTTTTCTTGGCTTCCAAGAGCTAGGCCGGTGGTCTTCAAGTCAATGATTACCAGATGAGAAACTCCATCTTCATCATGGTTATCGTTATAAGAGGGACGGGCATAGAAACCGATGCTGGAATCAGGGAGAGCGACGAAGTCAGGCCGATTCCTAGTGCCTTTGCCTACCTTATCCTTGAAAATTGTTTTGATGACCTGAGTCATCCCAACATTCGATGTAAACT
Organism: Sphaerotilus sulfidivorans; assembly: GCF_013426975.1. GTDB lineage: Bacteria > Pseudomonadota > Gammaproteobacteria > Burkholderiales > Burkholderiaceae_C > Sphaerotilus > Sphaerotilus sulfidivorans. Next base: position 15,139 of record NZ_JACCPY010000007.1, on the reverse strand, counting down.
CGATAGATTCGAACTGTGCGCCGAACATCCACAAGCCTCTTTCAAAAAGAGGCTGAAGCTCATGTACTTCATCAATGCCGACCTTCTGAAGTTTGATCCGAAGTTCTCCAATAAGCCTTAGGCGATTCTGGATTTCATCAAGAACCAGCTTTGCCATCCCAATGGTCCATTCAGCCAATATCTCATGCAGCTTGTCATAGTCGTCAGGCTCGCACTTGTGCAATATATCCAATAATCCATAGCGGGATTTTGATTGCTCCAATTTGGCAAGTATAGTCGTCAGCTGGACTATTTCCGTTTCCCCGAAGTTTGGGCAGGTATCAACCACTTCATCGACAAAAGTCGTAACTCGCTCTTTGCTGATAGGCGATAGCTTGTTGATGGAATTTCCAACTTTATCCTTCACTGCCGCCTTGGTGTTGGCTCGCTCCTCTTTGCTGGTGCCATCAATAATCTGACAAATGCGATCCTGGACGGCTGCTCTGGTCTTTGACCAAACATCACAGTCTTCCTTGAAACCACTCCAGTCTTCCTTGACTGCATCGTGTTCATTGAGAAAATCAGCCTTCACGATGAAGGTAAACCTTTTAGCCTCGGTGGTTCGCCCATCAAGGATGCGTGAATAGTCGCTCGCGCTCCAGTTACACTGTCCTACGGCTCGGTCCTGCACCCACCAAGCGATGCCATGCTGCTTTGTGGTCTTGTCTGCTTTTTTAGTATCGATGTGCAGAATGGTTACCGTGCCAAAGCCTTGAACCTCAACCTCTGCCTTGCTGAGATATTCAGGTATATCATTGAAAGTTATTGCTCGGCCGCCAATAAACACCTTGAAAGCGGGGTTCGCGAGGAAGCGACCGCCAAGCACCTCTCTCGCTTTTTCCTCGGCGAACTGAAGATAGGGAATTTCACCAGTACCTTGGATAATGGTGCCGTGGCCATCCACACCTTCGGCCTTGAAAGAAACCTCCTCAAGAACAAGGGGGCGAGTCGAGGTTCTGCTGACTTTGCAAACAAACTCTTGACCATTCTTTCGGGAAGTTATCAGATACTCACTGGCAAAGCAGAAACTGGCAAATCGGCCCTTGCCATTTTTACCAAATACTGTCCTTGGAACGCCATCAACCTCTGGCGGAGGTTCACTGCTTTGACCTTGAGCGCTAATTCGGTTGTAGTCCCATGTTCGCCAAATGAAGGCAAACTCATCTCGAGTCATACCCTTGCCGTTATCAACAATCTTGAAATTCCTGCCTTGCTTTCTGTCAGGAAGAGTGATTTGAACGTCAGTAGCATAGGCATCCCAACAGTTAGCAACCAGTTCAACGATTGCCGTGGACGGGTCAGTTATAATACTTCCCGCATATTTATTCAGGAACCTCTTATCGTAGAGATAAGACTGATCTTCCAGCAGTGATACTTGTTCCATGTCGCCCCCATTTGAATTACAAAATCAACAAACCGCTTCCGGATTCGTGAAATACAACCGCATCAATTAAAGTATCGCAAACCACCAATTCGGTTGCCGATATTAATAAACTTAAGCCGTAGCCGGAGAATACTCCGCCTTGCTGCCTACCCCAACCGCAACCCTCTCCACCGCCCCCGACTCCCCACAAGCCCCCAACACCAGCCGATACGTCGCCCGCGTCATCGCCACATACAGCAGGCGCCATTCCTCCTCCTCGCTGTGGTGCGCATCCGGCACGGCCTGCAGCCCGACGATGGCGACGGTGTGGAACTCCAGCCCCTTGGAGGCATGCAGCGTGGTGAGCTTGACGCTGTCCGGCTCCCAGGTTCCCGCGCGCTGCAGGCGCTGGGTGCGGATGCCGCGCAGGTGCAGCGCTTTTTCCACCGGGTCGAGCAGGTCATGCCGGCGGGCCAGGATGCCGATGTCGGCCGGTGACACGCCGTCCGCCAGCGCATCGACGAGGCGGTCGGCGACCAGTTCGGCCTCCTCGCGCGGCGTGCGTCCGCGCAGCAGTTCCGGCGCGGGGCCGCTGCGGCCGGCGCCGAGCGGGGTCTGCTGGACGATGTCGCTGTCGCCCTCGCCCACCCCGTCCGGCTCGCCGCCGCGCAGCAACTGGCCGGCGGTCGCGGTGGCGAGCTTCAGCACCTCGGCCGTGTTCCGGTAGTTCACCTTCAGCACGCTCGTGCGCCCGCGCGCCTCGATGCCGACGCTGGCGAAGCTGAACTTGCGGCGCGGCTGGCGGTAGATCGACTGCGCGTCGTCGTAGAGCACCAGCAGCGAGTTCGTCGCCGGATCAACCAACTGGGGCGCCAGCCGCAGCCACGCATCCTCGAAATCGTGCGCCTCGTCGATCATCAGCGCCGCGTACTGCGCCCGCGGGATGCGGCCATGCGCCACCGCCTCGACCACCCGGTCGGCCAGCGCGTCGTAGTCCGGCCGGAAGCCCTTCTTCGGGATGCCGAGCTGGTAGGTGTCGGCCATGTCGTAGCACCAGCCGTGGAAGGTCCGCACCTGCACCCGCTCGTCCAGCCCCCGCTGCCGCATCAGCGCGTCGATGCGCGCCGCCAGCGGCCGGTTGTAGCAAAGCACCAGGATCGGCCAGTCCGGTCGCGCCGCGGCGGCCAACTGCTGGGCGCGGTAGACAAGGATCATCGTCTTGCCCGACCCGGCCACGCCGTGGATGACCCGGTGCCCCTCGCCCATCGAGCGCGCGAGCTGCTCCTGCTGCAGGTCCATCACCAGCATCAGCGCCTCACTCGGCGACGGCGCCACCGTGGCCCCCGGCCCGCTCGCGTCGTCATCGTCCAGCAGCGAAGCCTGCGTCTGCAGCCGGATCTCGGGGAAGAGGTGCCAGCGGATGCGGTCGCGCTGCGGCAGCGTCAGCGCCGTCTTCAGGCGGAACTCCACCGTGAACATGCCCCACAGCCGTTCCTGGAAGACGGCCGGATCCAGATCCTCGGCCAGATCCTCGCGGGTCAGCGTGGTGGCCGGCGGAAAGAACTCGTCCCAGTGCGGATCGGTGATGCGCTGGCGCTCGATGTTGGCGAACACCACGCCGCTGCCCCAGGGCACGGCCAGATTGCCCTTGTGGCGCCCCTCGGTCTGGCACAGGCAGGGATCGCGCTGCATCTGGTTGACCAGCTCGATCGCGTAGCCGCGCGCCTGCAGGCCGGGGTGGATCCGGCTCACCCGCCCCTGCCCGTTCGCCAGGTTCAGCTCGACATCGTGGCGCGAGACCTGGTGCAGCGCGCCGGCCCGCCAGCCCTTGACCTCCAGCACCAGCAGGCCGCGGCCCGGATGCAGCACCACGAAGTCCGGCAGGCGCCCCTTGTTGCCCACCGGCACGTTGTGCCAGACGAGGTAGTCGTCCTCCAGACAGCGCTGGAGCTGCCGCAGCACGCGCCGCTCGGCGCCACCGTCCTCCGTGTTGCGGCAACGCGCCGCGATGTTCTGGTATCCCTGTGGAAAGATGGCCACGTCCGTACCCCTGAAGCGTGAATCGCTTTTTCTTGTTCAGGCTGGAAGCAGACCATAGCTACCGAACGGGAGCGGAATGCAGGCTCACAGGAGCCACACAAAAGCGGGCCATTTTTCACAGAACGGCCGTGGGGCACCACCGCGCCGCGTCGAGATGCGGCGGCGCGCCGCTGCTCCCGTCATGCCCGCGCAGGCGGGCACCCACGCATGAAGAGGGCCGCACGGGGCGGGCGTGGGTCCTCGCCTTCGCGAGGATGACGGGGCGTGGGGGCGCAGCGCGTGGGAGCGTGGGGCGCTGGCGCACCGGGCATGATGGCAGCCGATGTCACCCACACCCGCACCCCGCCGCCCCCTGCCACGCATCGACCCCGCGCGCTGCACCGGCTGCGGCTGGTGCGTCGCGGTCTGCCCGCCGCATGTGCTGTCGCTGCAGGTGGTGGCCTGGCGCAAGCGCTCGGTGCTGGAGGACGAGGCCGGCTGCACCGGCTGCTCGAAGTGCGAGCCGCGCTGCCCCTTCGGCGCGATCCGGATGGAGCGGCCTCAGCGGCCCGACAGCGGCAGCGGCAGCGGCAGCGGCGAGGGATCCGGGTCGAGTTCTTCCATCTCGTAGGCGTCGGCCACATAGGCCGGGCCCTTCATCACCCGGACGATGAAGCAGCCGACCGCCAGCGTCAGCAGCAGCGACCAGTGCAGCACGACCAGGCCGATCATCTTGTAGGTCCAGACCATCAGGTCGCGTTCGGCCTGCGCGGTGGTGCCGACCTCGCCGATCAGGTGGCGCGCCAGCACGATCAACGCCGGCAGCAGCGTGCCCCACAGCAGCAGCGCCGGCAGCCGTCGCCACAGCGCCCACTCCAGCCCGGGCGCAGCCCGGACCGAGCCGGGCAGTCGTTTCAGCATGTCCATCGCCGACGACCTCCTCGCGGCCGACTGTAGGGGCCGCAGGACCCCATTCTTCGCCCGGGGTCAAGGGGCGTCGATCCGGGGGCACCACGAGCATCGCGATCGCCGGAGCGCAGCCGCGGTGATTTGTCACTGTGTGCGCCTTGGGCCGGCCTGAACAGGCGGCCGCACAAGGACCGGAACATGATCGATCTCATGTTCCCGCCGCGTCAGCCGGTCTAGATTGGGGCCATGAAGATCGCAACTGCACGCCCCTCTGTCTCGCTGCTGCCGGCCCTGCTGGCGGCCCTCGTGATCACCGCGGCTCCGGCCGCCCAGGCCGCCGATGGCTGGCAATGGCTGCCGGCGCTGAACGATCCGGCCTGGAAGCCCGATGCGACGCTGGCGCTGACCGGCAGCCGCATCGACCCGGATCCCGGCCGCAGCGCCAATGCCTGGGGTCTGGAGCTGGCGCTGCAGTGCGGCCTGATGCAGACGCCGGACCGCCGCATCCGCACCCATCTGAACTACAGCCACGCCTCGCGCGAGGGCACGCGCTTCGACACGCTGACGCTGTCGCCGCGCTACACCGTGCCGCTGGGTGACGGCCTGTCGATCGGCGCCGGCCCGAGCCTGGGCCTGTTCCGGGTCGAAGCCCCGAGCGCCGCGCGCACGCTGCCGGGCCTGGGCGTGGCCGCCGGCCTGAACTGGCGCATCGGCGCGCTGCTGACCGGCGTGGATGTGGGCTGGCACGGCACGCGCGAGCGCGGCGGCCTCGATCAGGATCCGCTGACGGTCGGCGCGAAGATCGGCTTCAGCTTCTGAGCTGGCCCTGGCCGCTCAAGGCGTAGCGCCGCAGCAGCTGCAGCGGCGCGCCGACGCTGGGCTCGACGAACAGGCTCAGCGCGTCGCAGCGCCAGGGCTGCTCGAGCGCCGGCGCGAAGAAGGTGCGCGCCAGCTCCAGCCAGACCGCACGCTCGCCCTCGTCGGGAATCAGGTCGCTGAGCGTGCAGTGGAAATGCCAGCGCTCGAGCACATGCGGACAGCCCCAGCGCGACAGCAGCGCCTGCTGCTCGTCGTCGAGCGGCGCACGCACCCGCCAGCGCGCCAGATCGGACGGGGTGGCGGGCTCGCGGAAGACATCCAGCTCGGTGATGCAGCGGTCCGCCAGGTCGCGCAGCGGATGCGCCTCGGCCAGCGGGCCGGCCGGCTGCAGCACGATCAGATCCTCGAACAGTCCCACCTCGAGCGCCGGCATGTCGAAGGGCGCCACGGTGCGCACCAGCGCGCACAGCGCCTGGTGCAGCGACTGCAGCGAGCAGCCCTCGGCCAGCCGCATCGGCGTCTTCAGCGTCGCATGAAAGCCGTAGCGCCACGGCGCGGCCCGGCGCGCCGGTGCCGCCGGCGCCTCGTCACCGGACGGATCTCGGCCCAGCCAGGTGCAGCCGGACTGCCACAGCGGGTGGTCGACAGGCGGAGTCAGGTAGATCGCGTAGCGGGCACTCATCGAGGCAGGACAACCGGGACAGACGGGAGATCAGGTTCGGACAAGGCCACATAGACTACCTTGTTCCGGCAGGTCGTGACATCCCACCGTGAGAGATTTGCGAATTCAATACCGTTGCGTACCTTTCCGGAAGCTGTGAATCGTGCACATCCGCGCGCAAGCAACGGCGGTCACACTCGCGAACATGCAAGATTCACTCATGCAGGGAGAAAAAGTCCTGACCGGCGCACGGCTGGTGCTGGCGGATCAGGTCATGCTCGGCAGCGTGCGGCTGCGCGACGGGCGCATCGTCGACATCGATGCCGGGCGCATGCGGCTGCCGGGCGCGATCGACCTCGAGGGCGACCACCTGCTGCCCGGACTGGTCGAGCTGCACACCGACAACCACGAGCGCCACGCGATGCCGCGCCCGGGCGTGCAGCAGCCGACCTGGAGCGCGGTGCAGGCGCATGACGCCGAGATCGCCGCCGCCGGCATCACCACCGTCTTCGACGCGATCGGCATCGGCGATCCCTACCGGCGGGGCTTTCGCGGCCGCGACCAGAGCGAGATGCTGGCGGTGCTCGATGCGCTCGACGAGGCCGGCGTGCTGCGCGCCGACCACCGGCTGCACCTGCGCTGCGAGCTGCCGGCCGACAATGCGCTGGAGCTGTTCGAACCCTATGCCGGGCACCCCCGGCTCGGCCTGATGTCGCTGATGGATCACACGCCCGGGCAGCGCCAGTGGAGCGATCTGGTGCGCGCGCGCCTGTACTTCACCAGCAAGAAGGGCTGGAGCGGCCAGCAGTTCGATCAGGAGATCGCCCGGCCGCACGGCCCCGGGAGCGAGCGCGGCCGCCGGGCCGAGGCCAATCGCGGCGCCTTCGTCGCGCTGGCCCGGGCGCTCGGGGTGGCGCTGGCCTCGCATGACGACACCACCGCCGCGCATGTCGACGAGGCCCATGCGCTGGGCGCCTCGATCTGCGAGTTTCCGACCACGCTGGAAGCCGCCCGGCGGGCGGCCGATCTGGGTCTGCTGACCCTGGGCGGCGCGCCCAATCTGCTGCGCGGCCATTCACATGCCGGCAACGTGCCGGTGGCGGCGCTGGTCGAGGCCGGCGTGCTCGATGCGCTCTCCTCCGACTATGTGCCGGCGACGCTGCTGGCCGCGGCCTGGACGCTGGCGCGCTGCAGCCTGGCGCAGCCGGCCGATGCGGCCCGGCTGCCGCAGGCCATCGCCAAGGTCAGCCGGGCCCCGGCCCGCGCCGTCGGCCTGCACGACCGGGGCGAGATCGCGCCCGGCCTGCGCGCCGACCTGGTGCGGGTGCGCGAGGTCGCGGGTCAGCCGGTGGTGCTGGGCGTCTGGCGCGGCGGGCGTCGGGTGGCCTGACACGAAACCCGGCAGGACCGGAGCAGCCCGGATGCCGGGCGCGCGGGCACTGCGTCATCATCGGGCCATGACCGCCGCCACCCTGCCCGACTTCCGCTCGCCCGATGTCCTGCGCGCGCACATCCGCCACACGATGGCCTTCTACGACGGGCGCTGCATCGACCCGTCCGGAGGCTTCTTCCATTTCTTCCGCGACGACGGCACGGTCTACGACCGGCGCACCCGCCACCTCGTCAGCAGCACCCGCTTCATCTTCAACCACGCGATGGCCTGGCGCCACCTGGAGCGCCGGCCGCAGTGGCTGGAGGCGGTGCGCCACGGCCTGCGCTTCCTGGACGAGGCGCATGCCCAGCCCCAGGGCGGCCACGCCTGGGTGATCGAGCATGATCCGGACCGCTCTGCCGGCGGCGCACCGGGCGCCCGCCCGCGGGTGATCGACGGCACGAACCACGCCTACGGCCAGGCCTTCGTGCTGCTGGCGCATGCACATGCGCTGATGGCCGGCGTCGAGGAGGCGCGTGCCGGTCTGGAGACCTGCTTCGCGCTGATGGAGACGCGCTTCTGGGAGCCCGCGCACGGCCTGTACGCCGACGAGGCCTCGGCCGACTGGCAGACGCTCTCGCCCTACCGCGGCCAGAACGCCAACATGCACGCCTGCGAGGCCTGCCTGGCCGCGTGGGACGCCACGCAGGACGCCAAGTACCTGCAGCGCGCGCTGACGCTGGCGACCTCGGTCACGCAGCGCCTGGCCGCGCAGGCCGCGCCGCAGGCGGCCGACGGCGCGCTGGTCTGGGAACACTGGCAGCGCGACTGGACGCCCGACTGGGACTACAACCGCCACGACCGCAGCAACATCTTCCGCCCCTGGGGCTTCCAGACCGGCCACCTGACCGAATGGACCAAGCTGTTGCTGCAGCTGGAAAGCCGGCTGCCCGCCAGCCAGCGGCCCGACTGGATCGTGCCGACCGCGCGGCATTTCTTCGAGGTGGCGATGCGCCGCGGCTGGGACGCGCAGCACGGCGGCCTGGTCTACGGCTTCGCGCCCGACGGCACGGTCTGCGACGCCGACAAGTACTTCTGGGTCCAGGCCGAGAGCCTGGCCGCGGCCGCGCTGCTGGCGATCCGCACCGGCGACGCCGCAGGGTGGTCGGCCTACGATCGGCTGTGGGCCTACAGCTGGACGCACCTGGTCGACCACCGCCACGGCGCCTGGCTGCGCATCCTCACGCCCGACAACCGCGCCTACTCCGACGAGAAGAGCCCCGCCGGCAAGACCGACTACCACACGATGGGCGCGTGCTGGGATGTGCTGCGGGCGATGGGGGCGCTGCAGACAACGTAGGATGCGTCCGGCCTCCAGAGCCGGTCTGGCCTGACGCGCGGATTGCAGCCGGGTGCGCATCATCAGGACACCCCAACCCACCGCCTCCGCCAGGAGGTCACAAGGAGTCCCGCATGAACTCGCCCTACATGACCACGCCGTCCTCCAGCCAAGGTGCCCGCATCGTCGGCGAGGGCCTGTCCGACACCAGCGGCCCCGGCCCGGAGCTGATGACCGCCGCCACGCTGACCGGCAACACCGTGGTCAACACCGCCGACGAGACGCTGGGCAAGATCGAGGAGATCATGCTCGACGTGCCGGGCGGCCGCATCGCCTATGCCGTGATGTCCAGCGGCGGCTTCCTGGGCCTGGGCGAGAAGCTGTTCGCCATTCCGTGGGGCGCACTGACGCTCGACACCAATCGCGAATGCTTCGTGCTGGACGCGCGTGCCGAGACCTTCGAGAACGCCCCCGGCTTCGACAAGGACCACTGGCCGACCCAGGCCAGCGATCTGCAGTGGCACCGCGACGTGCATGCGCACTACGGGCAGAGCGTGACCCCGCTCGGCAGCGTCGTGCGCTGACGAACGCACGGCCGGCCTGGCGTGATGAAGCCCGTGCAGCCTGCCCGGCCTGCGATCGACGCGCGCACGGCGCCGCTGCATCTGATCGTCAATCCGCGGGCCGGCGGCCGCCGTGGCGGGCCGGATGAACTCACCCGCCAGCTGACCGAAGCGCTGCCGCCCGGCACTCGGCGCTGGCATGTCCACCCGCCACGCTCGCCGGCCGAGCTGCCCGCGCTGGCGGCACGGGTGGTGGCGCGGGCCCGGAGCGACGGCGGCGTGATCGTCGCGGCCGGCGGCGACGGCACGCTCAACACCGTCGTGCAGGCGCTCTGGGAGCACCCGATTCCGTTCGGTGCGCTGCCGCGTGGCACCTTCAACTTCTTCGGTCGCCAGCACGGCCTGCCGACCGACACCGACGCGGCGCTGCCCCACCTGCTCGCCGCGATCGAGGCGGGCGACATGCGCCCGGTGCAGCTCGGCCGCATCGGCGACCGCATCTTCCTGGTCAATGCCAGCCTGGGCCTGTATCCCGAGCTGCTGGAAGAACGCGAGGAAATGAAGCGCCGCCATGGCCGCAGCCAGTGGATCGCGCGGCTGGCCGGACTGGCCAGCCTGATGCGACCGCGCCGCAGCTGGCGGCTGCACCTGACCCGCACCGACCTGGACGGCCAGCGCCACCGCGAGCAGCGCGAGGCCTCCACCCTCTTCATCGGCAACAACCCGCTGCAGCTGCGTGAGGTCGGCCTGTCCGACGCGGCGCTGCACCAGGGCGGCCTGGGTGCGCTGACGCTGGCGCCGGTCGGCCGCGCGGGCATGCTGGGCCTGATCCTGCAGGGCCTGATCGGACGCCTCGGCCGGGCGCAGGCGGTGCAGGACTTCGCCTTCTCCCGGCTCGACATCGACCTGCCGGGGCGCCGCCAGGTCCGCATCGCGATCGACGGCGAGCGCATCCGGCTGCCGCTGCCGCTGCGTGTCGAGGTCGCGCCCCGGCCGCTGTGGCTGCTCGGCGCCCGCGACACGGCCGATTCCGCCTGATCCAGAAGGCATGAGCCGGCTGCTGCACCTCTCCGACACCCATTTCGGCACCGAGCTGCCCGCGGTGCTGAGCGCACTCGAGCGGCTGGTGGCCTGCGTGCGCCCGGAGGTGCTGGTGCTCTCGGGCGACATCACCCAGCGCGCGACCGCCGCGCAGTTCGCCAGCGCCCGCGACTGGCTGGCGCGCCTGCCGGTGCCGCACCGGCTGGTGATCGGCGGCAACCATGACATTCCGCTGTTCGATCTGGCCGAGCGGCTGCGCCATCCCTACCGGCGCCTGAGCGCCGCCTTCGGCGCGGAGCGCGAGCCGCGGCTCGACCTGCCCGACTGGCAGGTGCTGACGCTCGACACCACCCGCTGGTGGCGCCACCGCGACGGCACGCTCTCGCGCGCGCAGATCGCGCGCACCGCCAACACGCTGCAGGCGGCCGCGCCGGGCCAGATCCGCGTCGTCGTCACCCACCATCCGCTGCATGTCACCCGCAGCGGCGACGAGGTGCACCGCCCGACGCATCATCGCGAGGCGCTGTCGGCCTGGGCCGGCGCCGGGGCCGACCTGCTGCTGAGCGGCCACATCCATCTGCCGGCCGTCGTGCCGGTGGCGGTCGAGCCGCTGCCTGCGCCCCCGGGCGCCGAGCCCCGGCCGCCGCGCCGGGTCTGGAGCATCCAGGCCGGCACCGCCGTCTCGCGCCGCCTGCGCGAAGGCATCCCGAACACCGTGATGCTGCTGGAGGGACTCTCCGGCGAGCGCCACGGCCGGCTGTGCCGCTGCGAGACCTGGCAGTGCCCGCCCGAAGGCGGCGCCTTCCGGCGCGTGGCCTCGCAGCTGCTGGCGCTGTCGCCGCTACGCGGCTGAAGGCGCCTGCTCCAGCCACAGCACCGCCCCGTCGGCCAGCGACTCGCGCAGCACGATCTCGCCCGGCTGCAGCTGGCGCGCCGCCGGTCCGAGCTCGCGCGCCAGCCGCCCGCCCTCGCCGGCGCGCACCACATGCAGCGTCAGCCGGCGGCCGTCCAGCGCCAGCCGCAGCGTCGCCTGCGGCCAGTGCGGCGGCAGGTAGGGCTCGAGCGCCAGCGTGCCGGCGCGCAGCTTCAGGCCGCAGAAATGCTCGAGCGAGGCGCGCAGCAGCCAGGCGGCCGAGCCGGTGTACCAGCTCCAGCCGCCCCGCCCGGCCCACGGCGCCTGGCTGTAGGTGTCGCCCGCCATCACATAGGGCTCCAGCGCGTACAGCGGCCCGAGCCGGGCGTCGTTCCAGCGGTGCGCCGGGCTCAGGCCGGTGTAGACCGCCCAGGCGCGGTCGGCCTGGCCAAGCCGCAGCATCGCCATCAGGCCCCAGACCGCCGCATGGCTGTACTGGCCGCCGTTCTCGCGCACACCCGGCGGATAGGCCTGGATGTAGCCGGCGTCGGGCTGGTGGTGCTGCAGCGGCGGGTCGAGCAGCACCAGCAGGCGGTGCTTGGTGTCGAACAGGTGCGTCCAGGCGCTGTCCATCGCCTGGCGGGCGCGCTGCGCGTCGCCCGCGCCCGACAGCACCGCCCAGGCCTGCGCGATCAGGTCGATGCGGCATTCGTCGTCCGCCGCGCTGCCCAGCGGCGAGCCGTCGTCGAAGAAGGCGCGCAGGTACCAGCGCCCGTCCCAGGCGCGGCGCTCGAGCGCCTGCGGCCAGCCCTGCAGCGCCTGGCGCCAGTGCGCGACGCGCGCGGCATCGCCGCGGGCCTCGGCCCAGGGCAGCGCCAGCCGCACCACCTCGCACAGGAACCAGGCCATCCAGACCGACTCGCCGCGGCCCTGGTGGCCGATGCGGTTCATGCCGTCGTTCCAGTCGCCGGTGCCCATCAGCGGCAGGCCGTGCGGGCCCAGCCGCAGGCTGCGGTCGATGGCGCGCGCGCAGTGCTCGTAGACGCTGGCCGGGGTGCCGCCGACCTGCGGCGTCTCGTACAGATCCTCCGCGCCGGGCGGGATCTCGCCGCCCACCAGGAAGGGCAGCAGGCGGTCGAGCACCGCGGTCTGGCCGGTGCGCTCGATCAGGCGCGCGCAGGCCAGCGGCAGCCACAGCAGATCGTCGGAAAAATGCGTGCGCACGCCCGCGCCGCCCGGCTCGTGCCACCAGTGCTGCACGTCGCCGGCCTCGAACTGGCGCGCGGCGTGGATCAGGATCTGGCGCTCGAGCAGCTCCGGCGCCAGGTGCGTCAGCGCCATCGCGTCCTGCAGCTGGTCGCGGTAGCCCATCGCGCCGCCGGCCTGGTAGAAGGCGGCGCGCGCCCACATCCGGCACGCCAGCGTCTGGTAGGGCAGCCAGCGGTTGGTCAGCATGTCGAACAGCGGGTCCGGCGTCTCGACCGTGACCTGGCCGAGCAGCGCGTCCCAGCGCTGGCGCGCCTGCGCGGCGCGCTCGTGCGGATCGCGCTGCCGGGCCTGCCCGGCCAGCGCCCGCGCCGCGGCCAGGTCCTCGCCGTGGCCGAGCAGCAGCACCAGCTCGACCGCGCGGCCGGGCACGAGCTCGACATCAAGCGCCAGCGCCGCGCAGGCGTCCAGCCCGGCGCCGCTGCGCCCGCCGGGCTGCTGCGGCAGGCGCATGCGCCCGTGCGCGTCGAAGAACTCGGCGCGATCGCAGGTCCAGCCGGCCGGCCGCACCGCGTCGGCGTCCTGCGCGCGTGCCGGCTGCAGCAGCACGAAGGCGGTCGCGCCGCCCTGGCCGCCGAGGTGGTCGAGCTGGGTGCAGGCCAGCGCCGGTCCGCCCGGGCCTTCGGGCTCCAGCACGCCGGTGCGCAGCGACAGCCGCTCCTGGCGCGCCGAGCCCATCAGCCACTCGACCCAGCCGGTCAGCCGCACCCGGCGCGCCGGGGCACCCGGCGCCAGCGTCAGCCGCAGCAGGCTCTGGCGCAGCGGCGCCTCGGCATCGACCACCACCTGCAGCAGCGTGTCGACCGCACCGAAGCGCTGGCCGATCTCGCTCCAGCCCTGGCCGTGGCGCACGCGGCGCGGCCCGCCGCCGTCGAGCGTGCGGCCGATCCAGCGCGCGCGGCCGTCCTGCTGCGGGTCGACCAGCAGCAGACCGTCGGACGGCGGATCGAGCAGCGCGTCGTTCGACCAGGCGGTGATCATGTGCATGCGGCTGTTGCCGGCCCAGACATGCCCGCCACCCGCCTCCGACACCAGCGTGCCGAAGCCCGGATTGGCCAGCACGTTGATCCACGGCCGCGACGGATGGCGCTGTGCGTCGACCTCGAAGGCAAACGCGCCGGTGTCAGTCTCGAACCGGCCGTCCGGAGCCTCCGCGGCGGCCGCGGGAGCCGCGCCGGACGCCGGCGGCAGCAGGTCCGCCAGCGGCCAGGCCGGCTGCTCGCGGCGCTGGCGGTCCTGCTGCGCCAGGCGTGCGGTCCAGCGCTGCATCTGCTGGCCCAGCGTGCGGCTGTCGGCCTGCAGGTGCAGGCGCGCCAGCGTCTGCAGCGTGAACAGCTCGTCCTCGGTCAGCGCAGCGCGCGCCAGCGCATGCAGCGTCGAGCGCCGCACCGCTGGCAGCGCCGGGTCCTGCTGCGCCTGATGGCGCTCGCGCATCAGGTTGAGCTCATGCTGGACCGGGCTGAGGTAGGACGCCGGCTCGGTGTTGACCACCACCAGATCGACCGCCAGGCCGCCCTGCGTCCACAGCCGCAGCGCGCGCTTGAGCGTCTGCACCAGCGCCAGCCCGGCCAGGTCCGACACCGTCGCCAGCAGGATCGGGCGGTCGCCCGAGATCGCGTGGCGCCACAGCAGGCGCCGGTCGCAGCGGGGCGTCGGCGCGCCCGGTCCGCCGCGCGGCGCCTCGCGCGACAGCGGCGCGGTCAGCGCGGTGGTCAGGCGCAGCAGCGCGGCCCAGCTCTCGGCGTCGAGCTGCATCTCGCGCAGCCGGATCGCCGCCATGGTGTGCGACATCGCCGCGACCCGGTCGACGATCGTGGGCTGGCGGTACTTGTCGACCAGCGCATCGAGCTGCTCGCGCGAGGCCGCCGCCGCGGTGGCGAAGGTCAGCCGCACCCGCGCGCCCGGCGCCAGCGTCAGCCGCACGCCGATCGCCGCCACCGGGTCCAGCCCGGTGTCGAGCGCACCGCCCGGCCCGGCCGGCTCGGCGCCCTCGGCGGCGCGCGGCCGGTGCGGCTCGTGCCAGCGCCCGAGCCAGCGCGCGCGGTCGGTGGTGAACTGCGGCGGCTCGTCGAGCCCGGCCGGCGCACCGGCGAGGAAGTGAACCGCGTGCACCTCCGCCTCGCCCTGCAGCCGCGGCTTGCGGCGCAGGTGGATCGCCGCGTCGCCGCGGTCGACCGCCGCCTCGACGAAGAGATTGGCGAAGGCCGGATGCGCCTCGTCGGCACGCGGCTCCGACAGCGTCGCCTCCAGGCTCGAGACCAGGCGCAGCGGCAGCGGTCGATCGCCCAGGTTCTCCAGCTCGACCTGGCGCAGCTCGAGATCGTCCTCCGGGCTGACGCGCACCTCGACGCGGCTGAGCAGGTCCGGGCGCTGCGCCTCGAACACCACCCGGTCGCCATCGAGCGTGGTGCGGTAGCGCGCCGACGGATCGGGCGCGGGCATCGCGGTCAGCGTGGTCGGCGCCGAGGTCGGGCCGTCCTCGCGCATCAGCCACAGCACCGTGCCGGGCGAGCCGCGCAGCGCGTCATCACGCCAGCGGCTGATGCCGATGCCCTGCCAGCGGCTCCAGCCGCCGCCATGCGCGCGCAGGCCCACGCTGTAGCGGCCGTTGCCCAGCAGCTGCGTCGCCACCGGGCCGTCCTGCGGCACCTCCACCGTCAGCGAGGTGCGCTCGACGCGCAACCGGCGCGGCGGCGGCAGCGGCAGCGGCTCGCCCAGCGGCGGCGCCTCGCGCGGGGGCGCCTCGTGCAGCAGCGGCCGCACCGCGCGCATCAGCGCGTCGCGGCCCAGCCAGCGCCGCGGCGCCTCGTCGAGCAGCACCACCGCCAGCGCCACCAGCGACATGCCCTGGTGGTGCGCCATGACGGTGTCGACCCGCACCGGCTCGCCGGGCCG
>NZ_JACCPY010000077.1 GCF_013426975.1 Sphaerotilus sulfidivorans | reverse complement strand
TGACCTTGCCCCCAGAAACCGTCTCCCATGCTGAGTGATGCAATGTCAGCAAGGAGAGCGGAAATGACGAAGCCGAAGGCTGCGCCGAGGGCGCGCTACACATTGGAATTCAAGCAGGAGGCGGTGCGTCTGGTCGAGGCCGGCCAGAGCATCGCGGCAGCGGCCAGGACGCTGGGTGTGGTGGATCAGACCCTGTTCAACTGGGTCAAGGCCAGTCGGCAGGGCAAGCTCGCGGGCGCGGACAGCAAGCCCGTGAGCGCCGAGCAGATGGAGATCGCCCGACTGCGTGCCGAACTGGCGCGGGTGACGATGGAGCGCGACATTCTGGGAAAAGCGACGGCGTACTTCGCCAAGGCTGCGAAGTGAAGTACGCCTTCATCCAGCGCCACCGGCGCGTGTGGCCGATCTCGGTGCAGTGCCGGGTGCTGCAGGTCAGCGTGGCCGGGTACCACGAGCACTTCGTGCGCCGCTCCAGCAACGTCCAGCGCCGCCACCTCAGCGACGACGCGCTGCTGGTGCACATCAAGGCGATCCATGCCGAAACGCGCGGCGGCTACGGCTGGCCGCGCACTTGGAAGGAACTGCTGGCCCGAGGCATCCGGGTGGGCAAGGACCGGGTGCAGAAGCTCATGCAGCAGCACGGCATCCGCGCCAAGGGCAAGCGGCGCTTCAAGGTCACCACCGACAGCAAGCACGACCTGCCCATCGCATCGAACCTGCTCAACCGAGCGTTCACGGTAGCCGAGCCCGACAGGGTCTGGGTGGGCGACATCACGTACATCGCCACCGACGAGGGCTGGCTGTTCCTGGCTGTGGTGATCGACCTGTTCAGTCGCCAGGTAGTGGGCTGGAGTCTGCGTCAGGACATGACGCGCGAGTTGGTCATCGACGCGCTGCGCATGGCGTGGTTCAAGCGCCATCCGGCCAAGGATGCTGGCCTGATCTTCCACAGCGACCGCGGCAGTCAGTACGCCAGCAAGGACTTCCGCGACATGCTGGCCGAGTACGGCATCACCGCTTCGATGAGCCGGCGCGGCGACTGCTGGGACAACGCCTGCAGTGAGACCTTGTTCGGCTCGCTGAAAGTGGAGCGGCTGCACGGGCAACGCTTCAAGAGCAGGCGTCAGGCCAAGGATGAAGTCGTGGCCTGGATGCTCTGGTACAACCGAACCCGACTGCACTCGACGCTGGCCTACGTCAGCCCGATGCAGTTCGAAGAAAACTGGCTCGCCGGCCAAGCTCGGCAAGCCAGCGCGTAGTCTGGCTATGGGATACGGAATACAGGGGCAAGGTCA
>NZ_JACCPY010000076.1 GCF_013426975.1 Sphaerotilus sulfidivorans | reverse complement strand
TGAGCCGACCCGGCCCGTCGAACCGATTTCGAATGTCTCATCCGACACCGTGAAGGAAGAATCTGCCACCGCGTGATGCCTGCGTTGATGGAACAAGGTCAGACCTGCGTGGGGAGTGCTCGGTTAACTCTGGGAGGCGCTCGCAAGAGCAACCTCGGCTAACGAATGGAGCCCCCACGCGCGTCTTGCATCAGGGTCAGCGGCACAGACAGCCGCAGCAAAGACCGGTTGTAGTTTTGCAGTCCGCACCTTGTTCTCCCTGTCAGTCGCTGGTTTCGTGTGCGTTGGTTGGATCGTTTGAACGCTGCTCAGGCGGGTTTCATAAAAACCTGCCAGGAGAGGTTTTGTTGATTTCGCGGGGATGCCCTTGCGTTCGAGCTGAGCGAAGGGTTAGGCCTCCCTGCGCAAACGCTTGCCTTTCAGTCTTCGTCTTTGCCAAGTAGGGCCCGCACCGTACGGAGAAAGGCTCTAGGGTTCATCTCAATGATTGGACCAAGGAGGACGCCTCGGGCGGCGCCATGAAGACCAGCTATAGCGCTGTGTGCTGAATCACAAACTCCGGCAAGCTCCTCGAACTTGACTGGATCGATCGATTCCATGAGCAGGCGACGGTGTTCAGGGTGTTCAGTTCCGCCGGGTGGCGTACGGACCCAGATCTTCTTGGTGACGTATTCGACCTGCTCCGCAATTGCATCAAGAGCGGCTGGTACGTCGGACAGCGGCATGAAGAGTAGCGCGTATCGTGCGGGTAGCGCAAGAATCTCTTGCTCGAGCTGCAGGAGGCGCTGACGGTGGGCTCGGAACGCGATGACGTCGTCCGACAGGGAAGACAAGAAGGGAGCAGCATCGAGAGGAACTCTGTGGGTTCGAACGCGAGAGACTTCCCTTGCCAGAGCTTCCGAGAATATCTCAATCTGAAGAATGAGCCCGTTGACTTCGCTGACTACTCGGTCAATCGTGTCTGCCGCTGACATGCGCATTGACGCTGCTGTCTGACGCCGCCAACTGTGCATCGTTGTTTGCAGCGCGATGAAGAACCCCAGCACCGTTACCAGGCTGCTTGATATACCGACCTTGGCTTCGACGCCAAGTTCGTCAAACCACAGGATGAGCTGACCGAACGACCATGGCTGGACGCTTGTGAGCGCCGGTGTAGCGAGGTAGATCACAAAGGAACATAGGAGCCAGCCGAGCGTCGTGCCAATGAGCAACTGCACCGGATAGGCAATCACGAGGCCCACGCCAAGCGCGCGCTTCAGCCACCTAGAGGATGCGATCGTGTGATAGAGCACAGCGTTGGTCTGGAGGCCTAACGAATGAAAGGGCCATCCCCTCGCACCGCGCCCGGCACAGAGGATTCTGCCAATAGGCGCAGCGCTTGCCCAGCGCGCACCATGGGGCGGCAAAAGCTCAACCCGCGGCTGCGGGCCGCA
>NZ_JACCPY010000075.1 GCF_013426975.1 Sphaerotilus sulfidivorans | reverse complement strand
TTGCGGCCCGCAGCCGCGGGTTGAGCTTTTGCCGCCCCATGGTGCGCGCTGGGCAAGCGCTGCGCCTATTGGCAGAATCCTCTGTGCCGGGCGCGGTGCGAGGGGATGGCCCTTTCATTCGTTAGGCCCCAAAACCAGAACTCGCAACAGCTATGTCTATTCCTAAACCGGCTCAGTTTCTTACCAGCATCCCTCTGTATGCACCAGTTTCATATGAGGGCGAACAGATATGGGATATACTCAATATACTTTACTACAATGGCACATACGATAGCTTCTGCACCAAGTGCAAACGGGAGTCCACGTTTAAGGTAATTGCGCCGAACCGCACCCATGAGCACACAAGGAATTTGCAAGTTGAGCGGCTTATAAAGCAGCAAGGCGGGACGCCAGACCTCCCTAGCCTAAGATCACCGATTTTCGAAGTCGAAGCTACCTGCACTCGCCATGAAGGCCACAAGCAGAACTTCGTGTTTTTTTCGGATCTCGAAGCAATTCCAAATGAATCCGGATTGCCCAAAATCAAGAGAAGCATACAAAAGATTGGCCAACAACCATCCTACGGGGATCTACACATACTGCAGGTCAAAAAGTACTCTCACGTACTTTCCAAAGCGCAACTAGGCGAACTCACGCGCGCGATCGGCTTAGCATCACATGACGTTGGAGTCGGAGCCTATGTGTACCTGAGGCGAATTTTTGAGAATCTGGTTGAGGAAGCCCACATCGTTGCCCAAAGAGACTCGGGATGGGATGAAGGTGCATATAGTCGTTGTCGAATGAGCGAGAAAATAACTATGCTTAAAGCGCATCTTCCTGCATTTCTCGTTGAACATCCGGGGATGTACTCATTACTTAGTAAAGGTATTCACGAACTTTCAGAAGAGGATTGTCTGAAGCATTTTCCAACGCTACGGATTGGCATCGAGCTAATTCTTGATGAGCGCCTTGAGGCCCGTGAGAAAGCCAACAAAATTGCCGCAGCTAAAGCAGCAATTCAAAAGGCAGTTGGTGAGTATGGGGCCTAGTTTCAAGCACTAAGTGCAACACCTACAAGATGCAGGTTGTATCAGCTGAATCGCCCTTCCACTCCGCGCCCCAGCCTAACTGTAGGTTCAACGCGGACGCCAACATGGGCCATCGCTTCGCGATTTTGATGGCCCATGTTGGTACCCTCCAGCCTTCGGCTTCCGGCGCCGGTTAACCTGGGCTACAAGGGCATCCCCGCGAAGTCAACAAAACCTCTCCGGGCAGGTTTTCATGAAACCCGCCTGAGCAGCGTTCAAACGATCCAACCAACGCACACGAAACCAGCGACTGACAGGGAGAACAAGGTGCGGACTGCAAAACTACAACCGGTCTTTGCTGCGGCTTTCTGTGCCGCTGACCCTGATGAAAGACGCGCGTGGGGGCTCCATTCGTTAGCCGAGGTTGCTCTTGCGAGCGCCTCCTAGATTTAACCGAGCACTCCCCACGCAGGTCTGACCTTGTTCCATCAACG
>NZ_JACCPY010000074.1 GCF_013426975.1 Sphaerotilus sulfidivorans | reverse complement strand
CCAAGCGCTACCGGGTGAGCGCAAACCAGATCGCCGCCTGGAACCGCATCGACGACGGCACCCGCTTCCGCAAGGCGCAGGCGCTGGTCATCTGGGTGCCGACCGGCAGCAGGATCGCGCCGGCGGCTGGAGGCGCTGCGCGCCGCGCCAGTGCTGACGCGCGCGCGGCCCGACGGCGACGAGATCGACCTCGACGCCTGGGTGCGCCACCGCATCGACGACGCTCGCCACCCGGTCAGCGAGGCACCGGCCGTCTTCCTGCGCCGCGAGCGCCACGAGCGCAGCCTGGCGACGCTGCTGCTGGCCGACCTGTCGCTGTCGACCGACGCCCATGTCGGCGACGACACCCGCGTGATCGACGTGATCCGCGACGCGCTGCATGTCTTCGGCGAGGCGCTGTCGGGCGGCGGCGACGCCTTCGAGATGCTCGGCTTCAGCTCGGTGCGCCGCCACAACGTGCGCATCCAGCACCTGAAGGGCTTCGACGAGCCCTGGGACGAGACGGTGCGCGCGCGCGTCGGCGCGATCCGGCCGGGCTACTACACCCGCATCGGCGCGGCGATCCGCCATGCCACGCTGCGCCTGTCGGCGCGTCCCGAGCGCCAGCGCCTGCTGCTGCTGCTGACCGACGGCAAGCCCAACGACATCGACCACTACGAGGGCCGCCACGGCCTGGAAGACACCCGCCACGCGGTGCAGGCCGCGCGCGACGCCGGCCTGACGCCCTTCTGCGTCACCATCGACGAGCAGGCGCAGGACTACCTGCCGATGCTCTTCGGCCAGAACGGCTACGCCCGCGTGCACCGCCCGCAGGAGCTGGTGCACCGGCTGGCACAGATCCATGCCGCGCTGGTGAGTCGCTGAAGCCGCGCCGAGGCAGCTTGAGGGCGGCTTGCCGAGGAAGACAGGCCGGACAACGCAACGGGTGGCGGACACCCGCGCCGCCCTTGAACTGGTTCAAGGACATCCCGCCGGGCTGACCTGCACCATCCCAGCCCGGGAAGAAGCACCTCGTCCAGACCCGCAAGCGACAAGCGACAAGCGACAAGCGACAGATCGCTGGCAGCAGGCCGCACAGGGAGAAGATGTCCGATGAAGCGGGTCGGGATCAGGATTGACCTGGGTCAGATTGAATACTGGAAACGGTCCCGACAATTCGCGCCGCCCCCTCTCCTCATCTGCCGAGCGCACGCCATGGATCTCCCTGCACGCCCCTTCGACCTGCCCCGCTACCTCGCCGTGCTGCCGCTGTTCCAGGAGATGACGCCGCCCGAGCTGCTGCGCCTGGCCGAGGGCTGCCGGCTGCGCCGGCTGCAGCGCGGCGACACGGTGTTCCGGGTCGGCGAGCCCTGCGAGGAGTTCCATGTCGCGGTGACCGGCCAGGTCAAGCTGTTCGCGATCTCGCAGGCCGGGCAGGAGAAGGTGATCGAGCTGATCGGGCCGGGCCAGAGCTTCGCAGAGGCGCTGATGTTCACCGGCAAGCCCTACATCATCAACGCGCAGACGCTGAGCGACGCGCTGGTGCTGAGCGTCGGCAAGGACACGGTGTTCGGCGAGATCAGCCGCGATCCGCGCTTCGCGATGCGCATGCTCGCGGGCATCTCGCGCCGGCTGCACGGGCTGGTGCACGACGTGCAGGCCTATGCGCTGCACAACGGCATGCAGCGCGTCATCGGCTACCTGCTGCGCGATCTCGACGATGCGCCCGGCGCGATGCCGGAGACCGATTCCGGGCTGATGCCGCTCGACGGCTCAGGCAGCGGCGGCTGCGCGCCGCTGTGCCGCGAGGACGGCCGCACGCGCGAGCACCGGGTGTCGCTGCCGGTCAGCAAGGCGACGATCGCCTCGCGGCTGTCGATGACGCCGGAGTATTTCTCGCGCGTGCTGCACGAGCTCGAGGCCGAGGGCCTGATCGAGATGGACCGGCGCGAAATCCGCATTCCCGACACCGGACGGCTGGCGCGCCATCCGCTGCAGTGAGCACGAGCGCATGACCGCTGCCGACCCCCCGCTGCTGCAGGCCGACGCGCTGGTGGGCGAGCGCCAGGGGCGCCGCCTCTGGGGCCCGCTGCGGCTGGTGCTCTCGCGCGGCCAGGCGCTGCATCTGCGCGGCCCGAACGGCTGCGGCAAGACGACGCTGATCCGCACGCTGGCCGGGCTGCGCCGGCCGGCGGCCGGCCAGGTGCGCCGCGCCGCGCCGCTGTGGTTCGTCGGCCATGCGATGCCGCTGGCCGACGCGCTCGACGCGCGCGAGAACCTGCACGCCTGGCTGGACCTGGCCGGCGCGCCGCGGGACGGCGCGCTCGTCGAGCACTGGCTGCAACAGGAGCGGCTGCCGGCGCGCCGGGTGCTGCGCGATGCCGCCGGCCAGGCCCGCGAGTACAGCAACTACATGCTGCCGGTCGATCTGGACGGTCTGTCCGTCTTCCTGGTCGGCGTGCGCGACACGCCCGACCAGCCCTTCCGCTATCTGCGC
>NZ_JACCPY010000073.1 GCF_013426975.1 Sphaerotilus sulfidivorans | reverse complement strand
CCGGCGCCAGCGCCGGCGCCGCCGCGCCCAGCCGCGCCTGCTGGGCGGAATTGGTCGCGAAGGTCCCGAAGGCCCAGGGCACCATGACGATCAGCATCAGCATCACGCTCTGTCCGAGCGGCCACAGCAGCTGGCCGACCGCGATGCCCGCCAGGAACAGCCGCACCGCCCGCGCCGGACCGATGCGGTCGATGCGCCGGCTCAGCAGCAGATTGCCCGCCAGCCCCCAGGCGCCGAAGGCCATGAACAGCAGGCTGATCTCCAGCGCACCCGCGCCCAGCACCTGGCGATAGTAGGGCGCCACATAGGAGAACAGCGTGAACTGGCCGGCGCCAGCCAGTGCGGTCACCAGCACGATGGCCATCAGCACCGGATGGGTCAGCACCTCGGCCCAGCGCGACAGCGACAGGGCCGGCGGCTTCACGCCCTCCGGCAGCGCTCGGCCGACCCAGAGCGCACCCAGCCCGGCCAGCAGCGCCACCAGCCCGAAGGCCCAGCGCCAGCCGAAGGCCTCGCCGATGTAGCTGTGCAGCGGCATGCCCAGCACCGAAGCCAGCGACCAGCCCAGGAACACCGAGGTGATGGCCCGGCCGCGCTGCTCGGGCGGTGCCATCCAGCCGATCGCTGCCGCCGCCTGCGGGGTGAACACCGCCGCGCCCAGCATGGTCAGCGCCCGCAGCGGCAGCAGCGTGGCGTAGTCCGGGGCGAGCGCGCACAGCAGATGACCGGTCGCGTACCAGGCCAGCGTCATCTGCAGCAGCCAGCGGCGGTCCCGGCCGGACAGCAGCGCCGCCAGCAGCGGCGCGCCGATGCACATGAAGACCGCGCCGACGCTGATGAGCTGCCCGCCCAGCGCCACCGACACCTGCAGCGAGCCCACCAGGTCGTTGAGCGAGCCGCCCACCACCATCACGCCGCAGCCGATCGCAAAATTGCCGAAACGCAGCGCGTTCTGTGCCGAGGCCAGCGCAGGCGGCGACGAGGGCGACGCGCTCATCATCCGGCCTCAGAGACCGGGGTGGAGCTTGAAGGCGTCCGGATTGACGATGTGGGTGGGCTGCCCGGCCAGGTAGGCGGTCACATTGTCGAAGGCAGCCTTGAAATAGTTCTCGTAGCTGTCAAGCTCGACATAGCCGATGTGCGGCGTGCACACCGCGTTCTCCAGGCGCAGCAGCGGATGGCCCTGCAGGATCGGCTCGCTCTCGAAGACATCGACCGCGGCCATGCCGGGTCGGCCGCGGTTCAAGGCGGTCACCAGCAGGTTGTCGCCGATCAGCTCGGCGCGCGAGGTGTTGACCAGCAGGGCGGTCGGCTTCATCCGCGACAGGTCGTCCATCGTCACCAGGCCGCGCGTCTCGGGCGTCAGGCGCAGGTGCAGGCTCAGCACGTCGGCGTCCGTGAAGAAGGCCTCGCGCGAGGCCGCCGCCTCGAAGCCGTCGGCCACCGCGCGCTGGCGCGAGGCCTCGCTGCCCCAGACCTGCACCTTCATGCCGAAGGCGCGGCCGTAGCCCGCCACCAGCCGGCCGATGCGGCCGTAGCCCCACAGGCCCAGCGTGCGGCCCGACAGCGTCAGCCCAAGGCCGAAGTTCGGCGGCATCGAGCCGGCCTTCAGTCCGGACTGCTGCCAGGCACCGTGCTTGAGATTGCCGATGTACTGCGGCAACCGGCGCATCGAGGCCATGATCAGCGACCAGGTCAGCTCGGCCGGCGCCACCGGCGAGCCCACGC
Organism: Sphaerotilus sulfidivorans; assembly: GCF_013426975.1. GTDB lineage: Bacteria > Pseudomonadota > Gammaproteobacteria > Burkholderiales > Burkholderiaceae_C > Sphaerotilus > Sphaerotilus sulfidivorans. The sequence goes on along the minus strand of NZ_JACCPY010000073.1, from coordinate 1,966 downwards.
CCTCGGCCACCGCGATGCCCAGGCGGGTGCAGGTCTCCACATCGATGTGCGGACCGACCCGCCCGGTCTGGGCGATCAGCTTGAGGCGGGGAAGCTTCTCCAGCAGCGCCTTCGGGAAATGGGTGCGCTCGCGGATCAGCACCAGGATCTCGGCATCCTTGAGGCGCACCGCCAGCTGGCCGATGCCCTTGACGGTGTTGGTGAAGACCTTGGCGTTCTGCAGTTCGGGACGCTGGGCGCACTGGAGCTTGCGCACCGCGTCCTGATAGTCGTCCAGGATGATGATGTTCATGTGGTGATCGCTCGGGAACCCGCGATTGTGCCCGCAACCGGCCTGGAACCCCCCGGTTCAACGTCGCTTCTTCGGTTCGGTGGGCTCGGCGTTGTTCTCCTCCATCAACCGCGCCGCGCGCAATCCCAGGACCTCGCCCTGGCGGAAGTAGCCGATGACGGAAGCCGGGGAGCGGTGGCCGGTGAGGGCCATGGTCTCGGGCATGGGGATGTTCTGAGCGGCGGCCTCGGTGACGAAGCCGGAGCGCAGGGAGTGGGCGGAGAAGCCGGAGGCGTCGAGGCCGGCGAGGGCGGCGCGGGCCTGGACGATGGCGCGCACGGCCTGGGGGGTGAGGGGCTCGGCGATGGCGCCGCCCTTGCGGATGCGCCGAAAGATCGCGCCCTCGGGGGGCGGCAGGCCGCGGGCGGTGTGGTGGGCGCGCCAGGCGTCGAGCCAGGCCTGCAGGGCCAGGGCCGCCTGGCCGACGACCGGCTTGTGGGAATCGGCGCGGGTGCGGCCGGACTGGTTGGACTTGGACACGCCCATGAGGTGCACGAAGGCGGGCTCGTCGCGGGCGCTGGGCTGGCCGGGCGAGCGCGGGGCCGGGCGGGTGTTGTCCAGCGTGGCGGCGGTGACCTCGGAGCGGCGCCGGCCGCCGCTGGAGAAGGCGAAGAGCAGCAGCGCGCGGTCGCGCAGGCCGGCCAGGGAGTCGTCGCAGGTATCGAGCAGCGCCTGCAGCGGCTCGCGGGTGAGCGCGGGCTTGGCGTGGGGCTGGGCGGCGCCGCGGCGGGCGTAGCCGCGCCTGAGGCGCGCGGTGAGTTCGCGCACGCGGCCGTCGACGCACGGATTCTCGAGGCCCTGGAGCTGGTGGATCTTGGACAGCACGCTCACGCGGTGCGTGAGGGTCGACAGCGTGGGCGCGCCCAGGGCGGCCTTGTGGCCGGCGGCGACGAGCGCGGCGTCGACCGGCTCGGGCAGATCGTGCAGCAGGCGGCCGGCGTCGTCCTGGCGCTGGCCGTGGTCGACGATGAACTGCAGCACCACGGTCACCGGCAGCGGCAGCTCCAGGCGTCGGCCGTAGCGCAGGCTGAACCAGGCGGCCCAGTAGCGCATGGCGGAGCGGTAGCTGCGCACCGTGTTGGGCGACTCGCCCTGATCGAGCAGATCGCGCAGCGCGGCCACCGCGCTGGGGCTGAGCTCGTCGGTGGCCAGCACCGGCGTGCCGGCGGCCGGGTCGAGCGTGATCAGTTCATATGAAATATCCATGTGCTGTATGATATCAGACAGTTCATGTACTCAACTAACGATAAGCTTCAATTATCGTTATTAATCAATCGACCGAGAGAGGGCGCTTCACCATGAGTCGCGGGATCACCGAACAGGATGTCTGGAAAGCCGCCGACGTGCTGCTGCTCGAAGGCGCACGCCCGACCATCGAGCGCGTGCGCCTGAAGATCGGCCGCGGCTCGCCCAACACCGTGAGTCCCCATCTGGAGAGCTGGTTCGCCCGGCTGGGCGCGCGCATCGCCGACCCGCAGGCCTTCCGCGCGCCCGACACCGACGCGCCCGAGCCGGTGCGCGATCAGGATGATCGTCTTCTGGCCGGACAGTTGCTCGATGCTTTGCTGAACGACCCGCTCGGATTCGGCATCCAGCGCCGAGGTGGCCTCGTCGAAGATCCACACCGCGCTGTCC
>NZ_JACCPY010000072.1 GCF_013426975.1 Sphaerotilus sulfidivorans | reverse complement strand
TCGGCGAGATCACCGGCGGCGGCTTCGAGGCGATTGCGGCGGATCCGGACAAGGGTTCGGTCACCACCCTCGTTACCGATGATGTCGGCGGCCCGGGCGGCGGCACGCCGGGCGCCGAGGACACCTGCCTGGTCTCGATCGCGGGGCCTGCGTCCGTCGTCGAAGGTCAGACCTCGACCGGCTACACCGTCAGCCTGAGCCAGCCGGCCGCCACCGACGTCACCATCAAGCTCACCTACTCCGGCACCGCTACCGATGGCTCGGACTACACCGCGGTCACCTCGGTCACCATTCCTGCGGGTCAGACCAGCACGACCTTCGACCTGAGCACGATCGACGACGCGCTGGCCGAGGGCTCGGAAACCATCACCATCTCGGTCGGCGAGATCACCGGCGGCGGCTTCGAGGCCATCGCGGCGGATCCGGACAAGGGTTCGGTCACCACCCTCGTTACCGATGATGTCGGCGGCCCGGGCGGCGGCACGCCGGGCAGCGAGGACACCTGCCTGGTCTCGATTGCAGGCCCGGCCTCCGGCTCGGTCACCGAGGGCGAGACAGCCAGGTTCACCGTCTCGCTGAGCCAGCCTGCAGCGACCGACGTCACCATCAAGCTCACCTACTCCGGCACCGCCACGGACGGTTCGGACTACATCGCTGTCACCTCGGTCACGATTCCGGCCGGACAGAGTTCGGTCGAATTTGATCTGAGCACGATCGACGATGCGCTGGCCGAGGGCTCGGAAAGCATCACCATCTCCGTCGGCGAGATCACAGGCGGCGGCTTCGAGGCCATCGCGGCGGATCCGGACAAGGGCTCGGTCACTACCCTCGTTACCGATGATGTCGGAGGCCCCGGCGGTGGCACGCCAGGCGGTGAGGACACCTGCCTGGTCTCCATCACCGGCCCGGCTTCCGGCTCGGTCACTGAGGGCGAGACAGCCAGGTTCACCGTCAGCCTGAGCCAGCCGGCAGCCACCGACGTCACCGTCAAGCTCACCTACTCCGGCACCGCCACCGATGGCTCGGACTACACCGCGGTCACCTCGGTCACCATTCCAGCCGGACAGAGTTCGGTCGACTTCGACCTGAGCACGATTGACGACGCACTGGCGGAAGGCTCGGAAACCATCACCGTCTCGGTCGGCGAGATCACAGGTGGTGGCTTCGAGGCCATCGCGGCAGATCCGGACAAGGGTTCGGTCACCACCCTCGTTACCGATGATGTCGGCGGCCCGGGCGGCGGCACGCCTGGAGCTGAGGACACCTGCCTGGTCTCCATCACAGGCCCGGCTTCCGGCTCGGTCACCGAGGGCGAGACAGCCAGGTTCACCGTCTCGCTGAGCCAGCCGGCCGCGACTGACGTCACCATCAAGCTCACCTACTCCGGCACTGCCACGGACGGTTCGGACTACACCGCCGTCACCTCGCTCACCATTCCGGCCGGACAGAGTTCGGTCGACTTCGACCTGAGCACGATCGACGATGCGCTGGCCGAGGGCTCGGAAACCATCACCGTCTCGGTCGGCGAAATCACCGGTGGTGGCTTCGAGGCCATCGCGGCGGATCCGGCCAAGGGTTCGGTCACCACCCTCGTTACCGATGATGTCGGCGGCCCGGGCGGCGGCACGCCGGGCGTCGAGGACACTTGTCTGGTCTCGATCACCGGTCCAGGCTCGGTCGTCGAGGGACAGACCGCCAGTGGCTACACCGTCAGCCTGAGCCAGCCGGCCGCCACCGACGTCACCGTCAAGCTCACCTACTCCGGCACGGCCACTGATGGCTCGGACTACACCGCCGTCACCTCGGTCACCATTCCTGCGGGTCAGACCAGCACGACCTTCGACCTGAGCACGATCGACGACGCGCTGGTCGAGGGCTCGGAAACCATCACCGTCTCCGTCGGCGAGATCACCGGCGGTGGCTTCGAGGCGATTACGGCGGATCCGACCAAGGGCTCGATCACCACCCTCGTTACCGATGATGTCGGCGGCCCGGGCAGCGGCACGCCGGGCGTCGAGGACACTTGCCTGGTCTCGATCACCGGTCCAGGCTCGGTCGTCGAGGGACAGACCGCCAGTGGCTACACCGTCAGCCTGAGCCAGCCGGCCTCCACCGACGTCACCGTCAAGCTCACCTACTCCGGCACGGCCACTGATGGCTCGGACTACACCGCCGTCACCTCGGTCACGATTCCTGCGGGTCAGACCCGCACGACCTTCGACCTGAACACGATCGACGACGCACTGGCCGAAGGCTCGGAAAGCATCACCATCTCGGTCGGCGAGATCACCGGCGGTGGCTTCGAGGCGATTGCGGCGGATCCGGACAAGGGCTCGGTCACTACCCTCGTTACCGATGATGTCGGTGGCCCGGGCGGCGGCACGCCGGGCGCCGAGGACACCTGTCTGGTCTCGATCACCGGCCCAGGCTCGGTCGTCGAGGGACAGACCGCCAGTGGCTACACCGTCAGCCTGAGCCAACCGGCCTCCACCGACGTCACCGTCAAGCTCACCTACTCCGGCACGGCCACTGATGGCTCGGACTACACCGCCGTCACCTCGGTCACCATTCCTGCGGGTCAGACCCGCACGACCTTCGACCTGAGCACGATCGACGACGCGCTGGTCGAGGGCTCGGAAACCATCACCGTCTCCGTCGGCGAGATCACCGGCGGCGGCTTCGAGGCGATTGCGGCAGATCCGGACAAGGGTTCGGTCACTACCCTCGTTACCGATGATGTCGGCGGCCCGGGCGGCGGCACGCCGGGCAGCGAGGACACCTGCCTGGTCTCGATTGCAGGCCCGGCCTCCGGCTCGGTCACCGAGGGCGAGACAGCCAGGTTCGCCGTCTCGCTGAGCCAGCCGGCAGCCACCGACGTCACCATCAAGCTCACCTACTCCGGCACCGCCACCGACGGCTCGGACTACACCGCGGTCACTTCGGTCACCATTCCGGCCGGACAGAGTTCGGTCGACTTCGATCTGAGCACGATCGACGATGCGCTGGCGGAAGGCTCGGAAACCATCACCGTCTCGGTCGGCGAGATCACCGGCGGCGGCTTCGAGGCCATCGCGGCGGATCCGGCCAAAGGCTCGGTCACCACCCTCGTTACCGATGATGTCGGCGGCCCGGGCGGCGGCACGCCTGGAGCTGAGGACACCTGCCTGGTCTCGATTGCAGGCCCGGCCTCCGGCTCGGTCACCGAGGGCGAGACAGCCAGGTTCACCGTCTCGCTGAGCCAGCCGGCCGCCACCGACGTCACCATCAAGCTCACCTACTCCGGCACCGCCACCGACGGCTCGGACTACACCGCGGTCACTTCGGTCACCATTCCGGCCGGACAGAGTTCGGTCGACTTCGACCTGAGCACGATCGACGACGCACTGGCCGAGGGCTCGGAAACCATCACCGTCTCGGTCGGCGAGATCACAGACGGCGGCTTCGAGGCCATCGCGGCGGATCCGGCCAAGGGCTCGGTCACCACCCTCGTTACCGATGATGTCGGAGGCCCCGGCGGTGGCACGCCAGGCGCCGAGGACACCTGCCTGGTCTCGATCACTGGCCCCGGTACCGTCGTCGAAGGTCAGACCGCGACCGGCTACACCGTCAGCCTGAGCCAGCCGGCCGCCACCGACGTCACCATCAAGCTCACCTACTCCGGCACCGCCACCGATGGCTCGGACTACACCGCCGTCACCTCGGTCACCATTCCGGCCGGACAGAGTTCGGTCGACTTCGACCTGAGCACGATCGACGACGCGCTGGTGGAAGGCTCGGAAAGCATCACCATCTCGGTCGGCGAGATCACCGGCGGCGGCTTCGAGGCGATTGCGGCGGATCCGGCCAAGGGTTCGGTCACCACCCTCGTTACCGATGATGTCGGAGGCCCGGGCGGCGGCACGCCGGGCGCCGAGGACACCTGTCTGGTCTCGATCGCGGGGCCTGCGTCCGTCGTCGAAGGTCAGACCGCG
>NZ_JACCPY010000071.1 GCF_013426975.1 Sphaerotilus sulfidivorans | reverse complement strand
GACCTTAAACGCTCATGGATAGAGAAGTGAAGTTCACTTCAATTCCTTGAGCAAAACAAGATCGAACTGAAGAGTTTGATCCTGGCTCAGATTGAACGCTGGCGGTATGCCTTACACATGCAAGTCGAACGGTAGAGGGGCAACCCTTGAGAGTGGCGAACGGGTGAGTAATACATCGGAACGTGCCCAGTCGTGGGGGATAACGTAGCGAAAGCTACGCTAATACCGCATACGACCTGAGGGTGAAAGCGGGGGATCGCAAGACCTCGCGCGATTGGAGCGGCCGATGGCAGATTAGGTAGTTGGTGGGGTAAAGGCCTACCAAGCCTGCGATCTGTAGCTGGTCTGAGAGGACGACCAGCCACACTGGGACTGAGACACGGCCCAGACTCCTACGGGAGGCAGCAGTGGGGAATTTTGGACAATGGGCGCAAGCCTGATCCAGCCATACCGCGTGCGGGAAGAAGGCCTTCGGGTTGTAAACCGCTTTTGTCAGGGAAGAAATCTTCTGGGCTAATACCTCGGGAGGATGACGGTACCTGAAGAATAAGCACCGGCTAACTACGTGCCAGCAGCCGCGGTAATACGTAGGGTGCAAGCGTTAATCGGAATTACTGGGCGTAAAGCGTGCGCAGGCGGTTCCATAAGACAGATGTGAAATCCCCGGGCTCAACCTGGGAACTGCATTTGTGACTGTGGAGCTAGAGTACGGTAGAGGGGGATGGAATTCCGCGTGTAGCAGTGAAATGCGTAGATATGCGGAGGAACACCAATGGCGAAGGCAATCCCCTGGACCTGTACTGACGCTCATGCACGAAAGCGTGGGGAGCAAACAGGATTAGATACCCTGGTAGTCCACGCCCTAAACGATGTCAACTGGTTGTTGGGAGGGTTTCTTCTCAGTAACGAAGCTAACGCGTGAAGTTGACCGCCTGGGGAGTACGGCCGCAAGGTTGAAACTCAAAGGAATTGACGGGGACCCGCACAAGCGGTGGATGATGTGGTTTAATTCGATGCAACGCGAAAAACCTTACCTACCCTTGACATGGCAGGAATCCCGCAGAGATGTGGGAGTGCTCGAAAGAGAACCTGCACACAGGTGCTGCATGGCCGTCGTCAGCTCGTGTCGTGAGATGTTGGGTTAAGTCCCGCAACGAGCGCAACCCTTGTCATCAGTTGCTACGAAAGGGCACTCTGATGAGACTGCCGGTGACAAACCGGAGGAAGGTGGGGATGACGTCAGGTCCTCATGGCCCTTATGGGTAGGGCTACACACGTCATACAATGGCCGGTACAGAGGGCTGCCAACCCGCGAGGGGGAGCCAATCCCAGAAAACCGGTCGTAGTCCGGATCGTAGTCTGCAACTCGACTGCGTGAAGTCGGAATCGCTAGTAATCGCGGATCAGAATGTCGCGGTGAATACGTTCCCGGGTCTTGTACACACCGCCCGTCACACCATGGGAGCGGGTTCTGCCAGAAGTAGTTAGCCTAACCGCAAGGAGGGCGATTACCACGGCAGGGTTCGTGACTGGGGTGAAGTCGTAACAAGGTAGCCGTATCGGAAGGTGCGGCTGGATCACCTCCTTTCTGGAAAAAGACGATGCACCTGACTGCACAACAGTCCAGGCAGCAGAGTCCAACACAGTACGACACTCAAATCAACGCGCCCACACTTATCGGCTGTCACGACAGAGTCAGAAGAGATTGGGGTCTGTAGCTCAGTCGGTTAGAGCACCGTCTTGATAAGGCGGGGGTCGTTGGTTCGAATCCAACCAGACCCACCACCAATGTTCAAGGGGGATTAGCTCAGCTGGGAGAGCACCTGCTTTGCAAGCAGGGGGTCGTCGGTTCGATCCCGTCATCCTCCACCATCACTTCTGAAATCGATCAGGACAGACCTGAGCGTTGAACGCAATGTTCAGGTCTGTCTCGAAAGAGGCTGTTGTTCTTTAAAAATTCGTAGAGTCGAATCAGCGTTGTTGGCGGAAATGCCGCAGGGGTAAAGGCCTGCTGGCAACCGTGCCGCCAATGACAATTGATTGCGTCACCAGACATCAACCATGTCCGGAAGCAATTCCGGACCGAGTTGAAAGTACGGCAAACGTAGATACTCAAACACATGACCTGGCAAAGTCAGTCAGGTCAGTGCAGTCCTTGACGATGTCGGATGCGTCCGATGTCAAAGTTATAGGGTCAAGTGACTAAGTGCATGTGGTGGATGCCTTGGCGATTACAGGCGACGAAGGACGTGATAGCCTGCGAAAAGCTGCGGGGAGCTGGCAAATGAGCTTTGATCCGCAGATGTCCGAATGGGGAAACCCACCCGCAAGGGTATTGCATGCTGAATACATAGGCATGCAAGGCGAACCCGGCGAACTGAAACATCTCAGTAGCTGGAGGAAAAGACATCAACCGAGATTCCGAAAGTAGTGGCGAGCGAAATCGGAAGAGCCTGCTAGTGATAGCACGGGACTTAACAGAACGGCATGGAAAGGCCGGCCACAGTGGGTGATAGCCCCGTATGTGAAAAGACCTGTGTGGTACTGAGCTAGCGACAAGTAGGGCGGGACACGTGAAATCCTGTCTGAAGATGGGGGGACCATCCTCCAAGGCTAAATACTCGTAATCGACCGATAGTGAACCAGTACCGTGAGGGAAAGGCGAAAAGAACCCCGGGAGGGGAGTGAAATAGATCCTGAAACCGCATGCATACAAAAAGTCGGAGCCCTCCGGGGTGACGGCGTACCTTTTGTATAATGGGTCAGCGACTTACATTCAGTGGCAAGCTTAACCGAATAGGGTAGGCGCAGGGAAACCGAGTCCGAACAGGGCGTCTTCAGTCGCTGGGTGTAGACCCGAAACCAGGTGATCTATCCATGGCCAGGATGAAGGTGCGGTAACACGCACTGGAGGTCCGAACCGACTAGTGTTGCAAAACTAGCGGATGAGCTGTGGATAGGGGTGAAAGGCTAAACAAACCTGGAAATAGCTGGTTCTCTCCGAAAACTATTTAGGTAGTGCCTCAAGTATTACCGTCGGGGGTAGAGCACTGTTTAGGCTAGGGGGTCATGGCGACTTACCAAACCTATGCAAACTCCGAATACCGATGAGTACAGCTTGGGAGACAGAGCACCGGGTGCTAACGTCCGGACTCAAGAGGGAAACAACCCAGACCGCCAGCTAAGGTCCCTAAAATTGGCTAAGTGGGAAACGAAGTGGGAAGGCTAAAACAGTCAGGATGTTGGCTTAGAAGCAGCCATCATTTAAAGAAAGCGTAATAGCTCACTGATCGAGTCGTCCTGCGCGGAAGATGTAACGGGGCTCAAGCCAGTTACCGAAGCTGCGGATGCACCGCAAGGTGCGTGGTAGGAGAGCGTTCTGTAAGCCTGTGAAGGTGTCTTGAGAAGGATGCTGGAGGTATCAGAAGTGCGAATGCTGACATGAGTAGCGTTAAAGGGGGTGAAAAGCCCCCTCGCCGTAAGCGCAAGGTTTCCTACGCAACGTTCATCGGCGTAGGGTGAGTCGGCCCCTAAGGCGAGGCAGAGATGCGTAGCTGATGGGAAACAGGTGAATATTCCTGTACCGATTGCAAGTGCGATGTGGGGACGGAGAAGGTTAGCTCAGCCGGGTGTTGGATGTCCCGGTTCAAGCGTGTAGTCATGCCCTCTAGGCAAATCCGGAGGGCTAAGATGAGGCGTGATAACGAGTCTGCTTGCAGACGAAGTGAGTGATACCCTGCTTCCAAGAAAAGCCACTAAGCTCCAGCTTGCAACGACCGTACCGCAAACCGACACTGGTGCGCGTGATGAGTATTCTCAGGCGCTTGAGAGAACTCTGGAGAAGGAACTCGGCAAATTGACACCGTAACTTCGGAAGAAGGTGTGCCTTTAGTCAGTGAAGCCCCTCGCGGGTGGAGCTAAACGAGGCCGCAGAGAATCGGTGGCTGCGACTGTTTAATAAAAACACAGCACTCTGCAAAGACGAAAGTCGACGTATAGGGTGTGACGCCTGCCCGGTGCTGGAAGATTAAATGATGGGGTGCAAGCTCTTGACTGAAGTCCCAGTAAACGGCGGCCGTAACTATAACGGTCCTAAGGTAGCGAAATTCCTTGTCGGGTAAGTTCCGACCTGCACGAATGGCGTAACGATGGCCACACTGTCTCCTCCAGAGACTCAGCGAAGTTGAAATGTTTGTGATGATGCAATCTCCCCGCGGAAAGACGGAAAGACCCCATGAACCTTTACTGTAGCTTTACATTGGACTTTGAACAGATCTGTGTAGGATAGGTGGGAGGCTTTGAAGCCAGGACGCTAGTTCTGGTGGAGCCGACGTTGAAATACCACCCTGGTGTGTTTGAGGTTCTAACCTTGGTCCCTGATCGGGATTGGGGACAGTGTATGGTGGGCAGTTTGACTGGGGCGGTCTCCTCCCAAAGTGTAACGGAGGAGTTCGAAGGTACGCTAGCCACGGTCGGAAATCGTGGTGATAGTGCATTGGCATAAGCGTGCTTGACTGCGAGACTGACAAGTCGAGCAGGTACGAAAGTAGGACAAAGTGATCCGGTGGTTCTGTATGGAAGGGCCATCGCTCAACGGATAAAAGGTACTCTGGGGATAACAGGCTGATACCGCCCAAGAGTTCATATCGACGGCGGTGTTTGGCACCTCGATGTCGGCTCATCTCATCCTGGGGCTGTAGCCGGTCCCAAGGGTATGGCTGTTCGCCATTTAAAGAGGTACGTGAGCTGGGTTTAAAACGTCGTGAGACAGTTTGGTCCCTATCTTCCGTGGGCGCTGCAGAATTGAGAGAGCCTGCTCCTAGTACGAGAGGACCGGAGTGGACGCACCTCTGGTGTACCGGTTGTCACGCCAGTGGCATCGCCGGGTAGCTATGTGCGGAAGAGATAACCGCTGAAAGCATCTAAGCGGGAAACTCGTCTCAAGATAAGTTCTGCCGGGGCCTCGAGCCCCCTGAAGAGTCGTTCAAGACCAGGACGTTGATAGGCTGGGTGTGGAAGAGCGGTAACGCTTTAAGCTAACCAGTACTAATTGCTCGTGAGGCTTGACCCTATAACTTTGACATTCCTGTCAAGGTAAGAGTGTC
>NZ_JACCPY010000070.1 GCF_013426975.1 Sphaerotilus sulfidivorans | reverse complement strand
GGCATTGCCGGGGTCGCGCTCGGCGAGCTTGCGCGCGATCTCCATGCCCGCCTGGAAGCTCTTGAGCGCCGCGCCCAGGTCGCCCTGCGCCCGCTGCACGTCGCCGATCCGATCGTGGCTGACCGAGAGACCGCGCTGCCACTGGGCATTGCCGGGGTCGCGCTCGGCGAGCTTGCGCCGGATACCCATGCTGGCCTGGTAGCTCTTGAGCGCCGCGCTCAGGTCGCCCTGCGCCCGCTGCGCATCGCCGATCCGGTCTTGGTCGATCGAAAGATTGTGCTGCACCTGGTCGACGCTGACAGTGTTCGACCCCGACACGTCCGTCTGTGCCACGGCGGCCCCCGCGCTGGCCAGCGCTGCCACCAGCGCCCCTGTGATCAGCACCCAGCGCGGCAGGCCCGCTACGGCCGGCGCTGGACTCGGCGCCAGTGGTGTCAGCGTGGCTGTGGCTTTGCGCAGCTTGGTCATGGCCAATTGGTACTCCCCCCCCGGATCTTGCAAATCACTTTACCGCCGACCGCCTTCGTCGTGTGGGAGAAATCGACCGACCGGCGGATGGGGCGCACGGTTTTTCTGCGCGAACTCGCCCGCCAGCTCTGGGAGACCGCGCAGGCGCTGGCCCACCAGGCGGCCGAGACCCGCGCGCTCCAGGCCGAGGACCAGGCCCGCCAGGCCCGCGCCGAGCGCGACGCCCAGGCCGCGGAGCTCGCGCGCGTGCAGACCCTCGCCCAGGCCCAGGCCGCCGAGCTGGACGCCCTGCGCCTGCAGCTCGCCGCCACCCAGGCCGCCCAGGCCGAGCGCGACGCCGCCCAGGCCCGGGCGCTGGCCGCCGCGCAGCTCGAGCGCGAGCAGCTGCGCGAGCACGCCCGCCAGGAACAGACCCGCCTGCACGAGCAGGCCCGGGGCGAGCGCGAACAGGCCCGCCTGGCCATCGACGAAGCCCACGCCCGCGCCCGCGACGCCGAGCGCCGCGCCGCCGCCGACATGGACCGCGAGCGCCAGGCCCGCCAGCGCGCCGAGCAGCGCCTGGCCGAGCAGGCCCGCGACAGCGCCGCCCAGCTCGAGCGCGAGCGCACCCAGGCCCGCTCCGAGCAGCTCGCCCAGCTCGAGCGCCACGCCCGCCTCGAGGCCCGCCTCGCCCAGCTCCAGGCCGAGCGCGACCGCCTCGAGGGCGAGCGGCTCAGGACCAGAATGAAAGAACGCCGCGTGGAGCGGCGTTCCGCGTCCTCTCGAAAGTGAGGACGATTTCAAACCGGCACTTTGTGCTGTCAATATGATGTCTAGGCAACTTTAATCGTACCAGCCACAGTTCGGGCTCTATTGCAGGAGAGCCCATGAAGGCAAAGACAGGCAGGCCCACCTTCCAGCTGGACAAGAAACGACTCAAAAGCGTTCGGGAGGAAGCGAAATTGACGCAGGCGGAGGTGACCCGGCGCGCGTACGCGCTGCTCGACAAGTCGGCGAAGGTGGACGAGGCGAAGACGGACGAGGAGAAGGATGAGGCGAAGGCGAAGGAGGAAGCGGCGACGAAGCACTACCAGAAGATCGAGCGAACCGGTCGCACCAGCCGAGCCATGGCAAAAGCCTTGGCCGAGGTGTTGAACACGACGGTGAACGTGCTGCAAGGCGAGGCGCCTGACAAGGGGCCGAGCCTGATCGAGAGCCTGGAGCGCCAGTTTCGACACCAGCTGGAAACGGGCGCCAGTCCGGCCTTGCAGGAGGCCCTGGCGCAGGATGCCTTGGCGCAGCGTGGCGACCCGGACCCGGATCCCGTGCGTGCCTTTGCCGAGCAGGTGGCCAAGCGCATCGAATACATGCAGCTCGGCCCGCCAGGGGGCGAACTGGCCCGCCTGGTCGAACTGACCGGCTGGACTGAGGCACAACTGATGGAGCCCATGAGCATCGACGGCCATTGGTTCGTGATGTCCATGATTCATGGCGGGCGCAGGTCGGAAATCGTCCTCGGCGTCGACCAGGTGCAGCTCTGGATCCAGGATTCGCTCCGAGATTTTTGCCCCGGGTTCCACAGAGTCTTTGGGACTGACTGCGCCATCACCCTGCGCGAGGAATTGCCGTGGCTCCACGTCGAGGTACAGCACCCGTCCATCCCGGCCATGCGCAACACGTTCAGCTTCGTTCGGTGCACTCCGACCCCGTCGGGTCTTCATTGGGTCAATCCCTCGTGGCGCGACCGCTTCTGGCTGGATGACTCCTTGTTGGACTGGGCCTTCATCCACGCCAATTTCGTCGTCGGATTCGATGGCCAGGCGGTGCCGAGTGACATGCGCGCTCTTCGCCTGCTCATCGCAAGGCGCAGCGATGGCGAGCATCTCGCCGTGGTCAAGGGCAACATGGAAGAACTGCCGGACGACGTTCTTGACAACTTCAAGCGCCAAGGCGAAAGCCACGACGTGGTCGTCAGCTGGATCGCCGCTGGACTCTGGGAGGCGGTGGAGCCGTTGCTCCACGATGGGCCTGCGGAGCAATGGCAGGTGCAGCAGTCAGGCGCGTGCATCGTGATCCGCCGCGATGCTTCGATCCGGTGGGAAGGGCCCGGCCGATGTGTCCCCGTCCCCAGCGGCGAGTACGTGGTGCAACTGGTCGAGCAACTCGGTGATGGCAAGTTCCGGCGGGTGCCCTGGCGGCAATCCAGCGCCGAGAAGATCGCTGAGAGGCTGAAGCAACGCCTCGGCGAAGAAGCCGAGCGCAATCGTGTCTAGCCTCGGGTGATCCCATGCGTCAAAGCCATGAAAGAAACGCCAGCCGCGATGCGCACAGTCCCATCGTCATCAACTGGCATGTGACCGAGAACTGCAATTACCAGTGCGGCTACTGCTACGCCAAGTGGCCAGGCCTGGACCGGAAAGATGTGATCCGCGACCCTACGGCAACAACGGCCTTGCTCCAGTCGCTGCATGCGCACTTCGCATCGGCTGGAAGCGGGTCGAGGCCGCGTTTGAACTTCGCCGGTGGCGAGCCACTGCTGCATGGCCGTCGTTTGATCTCGGCCATGCGATTCGCACGATCCATCGGGTTCGATGTATCGATCATCACGAATGGCAGTCTATTGAACGAGCGCCTGGTGGCCGACCTGGCACCAGAGCTGTCCTTGTTGGGGCTGAGCATCGACGCCTTGGCGCCCACCACACTTGCGGCGATCGGGCGACAGGACCGACGCGCACGCCAGATTGATCTCGATGCCCTGGCCCGGCATGTGGCCCAAGCCCGGCGCATCAATCCTGCGCTGATGCTGAAGATCAACACGGTGGTGTGTTCAGCAAACTGGCAAGAGGACTTGTCGGGTGCGATCAGTGGACTGGCTCCGACGCGGTGGAAGGTGTTGAGGATGCTGCCGGTCGTCAATCGGGACCTCGCGGTATCCGACCTGCAGTTCCGTGCCTTCGTCGATCGACACGCTGCGCTGGAGCATGTGATTTCGATCGAGGACAACGACGACATGGTGGGCTCGTACATCATGGTCGACCCGAGCGGGCGCTTCTTCCAGAACCGTGCTGGCGCATCTGGCTATGACTACAGTCCACCGATCCTCGACGTCGGGGCCGGAGACGCGTTCGCTCGGATCGGCTGGTCTGCGCTCAAGTTCGCTGGGCGGTACGCGCGCACCTCATCGGTGGTGCCCGCATGAGGTATTCGTGCTCCAAGGACATCAATCGGATCGTACGGCGCTGCATCCAGAGCGACTGGACATATCGGCGCGGCGGCAAGCACGGGTTGCTTTCGCCACCCGGGAGCACGCTTTTTGTGGTCGTACCGGGAACGCCCGGTGATTGCAGGACACCGCAAAACTTCGAACGGGACTTGAGGCGAGTCTGCCATTTGGCGAAAAAGCAGAACAGAGACGCGGCGTAGCGTGGGCTGTCCGGAACAACGCCAGGACCACGCCGGGAGTGCGAGGCGCCCTTCTTCGCCGCTCCCCCGATGCAGCCTCAACACCACCTCCCCGTGCCGCCGAGCTCGACGCCCTGCGCCTGCAGCTCGCCGCCACCCAGGCCGCCCAGGCCGAGCGCGACCGCCTCGAGGGCGAGCGGCTCAGGCAGCGCATGCGCGAGCGGCGCGCGGGGCTGGCGGCGGCGGGTGGTGCGCGTGGGCCCTCGCGTTCGCGAGGGTGACGGGGTCAGGTGCGGGGGTGGCGGCTGTGCCGTCCCGTAGCACTACCGGGCCAGCTTCTGCAGCGCCTGGCGGAACGCCTCCGGCCACGTCTGCTTGTCCGGCGTCAGCTGCCCGCGCTGCTGCAGCCTCTCCAGCACCGCCAGCCCTCGCTTGAGCAACGCCCGGCGCTCTGCCTTCGGCAGCGCGGGCGTGTCGAGCTGCGACAGCTTCCAGCAGGAAAACGCCAGGTCGGTTTGCCACTGGGCATTGCCGGGGTCGCGCTCGGCGAGCTTGCGCGCGATCTCCATGCTGGCCTGGAAGCTCTTGAGCGCCCCGCCCAGGTCGCCCTGCGCGCTCTGCACATCGCCGATCTTCACGTGGCTGACCACGAGATCGCGCTGCCACTCGGCATTGCCGGGGTCGCGCTCGGCGAGCTTGCGCCGGATACCCATGCTGGCCTGGTAGCTCTTGAGCGCCGCGCTCAGGTCGCCCTGCGCGCTTTGCATATTGCCGATCCGATCGTGGCTGATCGAGAGATCGCGCTGCCACTGGGCATTGCCGGGGTCGCGCTCGGCGAGCTTGCGCCGGATACCCATGCTGGCCTGGTAGCTCTTGAGCGCCTCGCCCAGGTCTCCCTGCGCGCTTTGCACATTGCCGATCAGGTTGTGGCTGACCGAGAGATCGCGCTGCCACTCGGCATTGCCGGGGTCGCGCTCGGCGAGCTTGCGCGCGATCTCCATGCCCGCCTGGAAGCTCTTGAGCGCCCCGCCCAGGTCGCCCTGCGCGCTCTGCACTTCGCCGATCCGCTCGTGGCTGACCGAGAGACCGCGCTGCCACTCGGCATTGCCGGGGTCGCGCTCGGCGAGCTTGCGCGCGATCTCCATGTCCGCCTGGAAGCTTTTGAGCGCCCCGCCCAGGTCGCCCTGCGCGCTCTGCACATCGCCGATCTTGTTGTGGCTGACCGAGAGATCGCGCTGCCACTGGGCATTGCCGGGGTCGCGCTCGGCGAGCTTGCGCGCGATCTCCATGCCCGCCTGGAAGCTCTTGAGCGCCGCGCCCAGGTCGCCCTGCGCCCGCTGCACGTCGCCGATCCGATCGTGGCTGACCGAG
>NZ_JACCPY010000069.1 GCF_013426975.1 Sphaerotilus sulfidivorans | reverse complement strand
CTCCTGCGGCAGGTGTTCCCACCCAATCCCGGTGCGCAGCACGAACAGGATGCCGTTCAAGGCCCGCCTGTCGTCCACCCGCGGCCGGCCTCCCTGGGCCGAGCGCCGCGGTGCCTCAGGCAGCAACGGTTCCAACTTCTCCCACAGGGCAGCGCTGACTTCCTTGTCTTTCATCGGCCTTCAACGATTCAGACAGCGATGGCGACAACTGTGTTTTGTTAGCCGCTCTTAGCCGCAAACCTACACTGACGACGCGCAGCCCACCCACACAGGCTCCCGCCGGTCACGATCCCGGAATCGGCGGTCACGATCGCCGAAATGCGCACCGAAGCACCGACTGCGGCTGCGGACTGGCGATGAAGCGCATCGGCGAGGACGTCAGCGAGAAGCTGGACTACGCGCCAGGCGTGTTTACCGTGGAGCGCCACGTGCGCGGCAAGTGGTGCTGCGCGGCCTGCCGCACGCTGGTGCAGGCACCGATGCCGCCAGCGGTGATCGACAAGGGCATCCCGACGGCCGGACTGCGCCCATGTGATGGTGGCCAAGCATGCCGATCACCTGCCGCTCTACCGGCAGGAAGCCATCTTCGGCCGCGCCGGGCTGGGCGCCTGGATCGGCCAGTGCGGTGCGCGCCTGGAGCCGGTGGCCGAGGCGCTCAAGGCGGAACTGCTGCGCTGCCAGGTGCTGCATGCTGACGAGACGCCGGTGGAGGTGCTGGCCCCGGGCAAGGGCAAGACGCAGCGCGCCTACCTATGGGCCTACGCTGCGGCATGCAGCGAGCCGATCAAGGCGGTGGTCTACGACTTCACCCCGGGTCGCTCGGGCGAGCACGCCAGGATCTTCCTGGGCCACGACCCGGAGCACCGGGCGCACGGCCAGCAGCGGTGGACCGGGCAACTGGTCTGCGACGAGTTCAGCGGCTACAAGGCGCTGTTCGATCTGGGCGTGACCGAGGTGGGCTGCATGGCGCACGCCCGTCGCAAGTTCGTCGAACTGCACACGGCCAACAAGAGCGCGATCGCCGGCAGGGCACTGCAGCTCATCGGGCCAGCGAGGTCGACCAGTTGCTGCCGCATCGGTGGATGCCTGCCGACTGAACTCGCAAGCGGTTGACCGGGCGATGGTCAACATGTGTTGGCTGGGCGCTTACGTTTGGACTATCCCCCTATAGATTTCCCGTAGCCGCAACGTGCGATGGCACACATAGAATCACCACAAGGAGGTCTCTTCAGATGGTCACGCCAACTATCTGCACTAACTGCCGCTCGTCTTCGCTACGAACTCTGACTTCCTATCGTCCGACTGAGTTGTCATTCGACGATTGTCCAGACTTTTTTGTTTGGGTTCTGGCTTGCTCAAGCTGCGGTCAACTAAGTAGATTTATTCCGACTGAGTTTATGCCCATGATTAGGGAGAACTCGGTTGAACCGAATTTTTCCAATTTGCCGGCATTGCCTAGAGGCAGGGAGTAATCTATGTTTACTTACAGAAGAAAGCTTCGGGCTGATCAAGTGACCCACATATGGGGTGCTAGAGACGCAACCCACCCGCTTCGGTCTAAGCTCACTCTCACGGTCCAAGTCGACGAAGGGGGGGACGACTTGGAACTGTTTGTCAGGAGGGTTTGGTGCTTCGGCGCTCAAACCGTTCGCATTGGTTGGTTATCTCCTGGGGATGTCGGTAGCATAAATCTCAGATGGGCTGTATGCGTGTACGGGCGCCCAAAGGAGAACAATGACACCTCGGTGCAGTGTGCACTAATGAATCACAGGTGAAGAGACCATGCGCACCGCAAAAGTAAGATCTCTCTCAGTGAGACCAATCCGGTCGAGTGACCTATCCTTCCCGGCTTCTGGCGTAATTTCTTTCCAGTCACCTAGGGCTCGATTGGGAGCGCGCCTCAAGGCGCACGGAAGTATCGAGATTAGGGACGAACTCGACAGCCTTTCAACTGGTGATTCAAACTTCGGTCGAGTCGCAGCTGATGCGGTGCACGTCGACAAAGTACTTGCGCCGAGAGCGTTGTTTATTCTGAAGAATGAGCGATCGCAAGCGGAACTGGATCAAGCGATCGCAGTGCACCACTCCGAGTATTTGGAACGCTTCGGAAGTGCGGGCGCAATCAGTGCAACTTTGAGAGCCGAGAATGCAGCCAGAATTACAACGACAGAGCTTCTGAAAAAGAAAATAGAGGAGCGCCATGTCGCGCTACAAGACAGCTACGCCAAGTCGGCAACTGATGTCGTCAACGCGACCATGTCTACAAGTAGGCACGAGGGTGACAAGGCTCCGGTGACGCGAACCTATTCCGCGCCGTTGCTTCTTTCTACAGCGGCCTACAGCATAAGTATCAATGGGGGCGGGATGCCGGCAACGATGACTCACTCGGTGCCTGTCGTTGACGTTAGTCCCAAGCTGTTTCGTGCCGGCGGATTCCAGCCTATTTCCGAGGAGCTTTCGCACAATGCCGCGACAGGGTCAATTGGCGGACCGCTGACCCAAGTTTCCGAGGTTCACCAAAGGCCTGTCGTAACAACGAATTCTCTTGCGGAGTTCGTTCACCCGAGGCTCGAGGAGGACATCGAATCAGCTAACGCCATTTCGCAGCTAGATTCTGAGCAGGCCGAACTTAGCGTTAGGAAGCCGCGCCTGCAAAATCTTGAGCAGATACTTTCTAATGAAGACAAGAGTCTTCGGGCTGAGGTGAAGAAGCGTCAAGCCGCTCTGATTGACTCTTACCTTGTCTGCCCAATCGATGGCATCGTCACAGCCATATACAAGGACGTTGGAGAATACGTCCAAGCGGGGGAGCCGGTACTTAGAGTTGAAGATGATACAGAGCTGCTCATTGTGGGCTTCATTCAATGCAAAGGAATCATTGAACTTGGTGAACCTGTGCATCTTGACGTGAAGAATGTTTTTGAGAGCGGCGCGTCACTTTCCCTTGCCGGCAATATTGTTGCACTGAGAGGTCACGAATCCGACGATGACGAATGGGACATCGTGATTCACGTGAAGAATCAGCAAGGGCAGCAGTTGCGTCAAAAGGATGGAAAGACTCGGATTGTTCGCTTGCCCATCAATTTTCAGTTCGACCGACTTGAAACGCGGATATCGCTAGGCTGATGGACGCCCCCACCAATCTTAGGCTGGCATCTGACGATGTTACGGACCGCGGCGCAACGAGTCTCAGGCTTCTTTGGGACGGAGTGACCAATGCAACTGAATATAGATTGAGATTGATTGACAGCGTCGGAACGGTATTTTTGGAAGTGCAGAACGCGGCCTGCGTCGCGGCCGGGCTTATACCAAATCGCGAGTACACAATTTCGGTCATGGCGATGGGTGGTGGGGCGAGTTCACCTTACAGTTCCCAGATAGTAACTTGCACGCGTCCGCCGCGCCCTCCCGCTCCTACCTCCGCTGCCCTGCCGTTTGGAACGGTGGTTTCCTGGGACTGGTCCGCCCTGCAACTTGACGAGTCGGTTCCCGTAACGGGTACGGTTGTTTGCCGGGATGCTTCGGGTGTCTCAATGTCTATCGTTGAGTCGTCGGACCGAATTGGTTCGGCACAGACTGCGGTGTACGGGGCCTCGTACTTTTCCCTCTTTCTGACCTCGGTACGACCGAGCGCACCAGGCGGCGTGAATGCATCAGTTTCGAGCCCAGAGAGCCAGTCTACTTCTCTTATTGGAGCCGTGCCCGATGGGGGGGCAGTCGTTCAGAAAGAGTTGCTCCAGAGGCTTTGCATGCAAGCTATTCGCCGTGCTTGACAGGAGATTTCGATGCCAAAGCCTCGGGTGGATAATTCCGCGAGCGGTCTAGATAAGCCAGAGAAAGGGCCATCAAGACCTACTGGTCCGGATAGGAACCCTGAGAAGGGCGGTGAAAAGGGCCATGTAAAGACTGCTGAGCGAGGACCTCGCGAGCCTCGTCAAGATGGTGCTGAGAAGGGGGGTCGGGGGGCGGGCGAGAAGGCCAAGCGAGAACGGCAAGAGCGGGCTGCAATTGAGAAGCGAACGCGTGATAAGGCGGCAGATAGAGGCCGCACTCGATCCGGTCGCGATCCCTCCGGAAAGCAGCCCTCCGCAGATTCAAGAAACGCTCGAACCGCTAGGCGATCTCAGGAAACTCAAGAAGTATCTAGGGCGCAAAAGAATATTGCTCGCCTGAGACCGGAAAAGGGAGGTGCATCGAATCTGGCGGCAAAGCAGAGTTCGACCTCAAAGGGTAAAGATCCGCGGCTTGTTGAATTGGAAAAGGCCGCCAAGTCCGGTGATATTCATAAGATTGATTTGTCAAAATTCGAGGGTTTGAAAAAACCGGGAAGTCGATTGAATTTGACAGTGCAGGAGGGACCGGCTGGCAAGGTCACCACTGTCGAATATCACGACGCAAGCAACGGAAAGTCTATGGTGGTTATCAGAGGGGAGCGTCCAGACGGGACAGCTTTCGTAAAGAGCTTTGACGAACGTGGGGTGGGTGAGGCGCACTTTGAAGACAAGAGTGGTCGGGTAACTGACTCTCGCTCATTCAATCTCAACGTGCAGAGCGATCTTGTCATTAATGTTGAGCACAAGTCGGCTCAGCCGATTCGACGTCGAGCTGAGAAGGCTCCCTCAACAAATCCACAGCCTCCGGCTCCAGAGCCAGCAAGGCCTCAGTCATCAAGGCCCGAAAGAAGCGAGCGCCCCGTTATCGACAAAGAATCAATTGAGATGATAAAACGCCACGAGGGCAATGGTGTCAAAGGCAAACCGTTTGAGCGTTATGTCGACATAGCCGGAGTACAGACTATCGGCTATGGCACTACTCGTCCCGGACAGAAGCTTCCTGCAAAGATTACTCCAGCGCAGGCGGAAGCTTACCTTCTCGAGGATATCGAGCGTGCAGATCAGTCAATTCAGAAGCTTGTGAAAGTACCTTTGTCTACAGGCCAAAGGCGAGCGCTGAGGTCATTTGTCTACAATTTGGGCGCGCGAAGGCTGTCAAAATCTACGCTGCTAAAGGAACTCAACAAGGGTAACTACAGCGGCGCGGCTGCGCAGTTTGAAAAGTGGGACAAAGCGCGGGATCCGAAAACCGGTTCACTTGTCAGAGTGCAGGGGCTTTCTTCACGACGGACAGACGAGCGGCGTCACTTTGAACAGTTGGACTCAAACCTTCCGTAAAGCGCAATTGGTAGACCGCATTTTGCTGCGGTGCCGAATTCTGGGCCGAAAATTGTGTCGGATCATTAGCTTGCGAGTGGATCCAGAAGGTGCTGACTTAGAGCGACTAACAAAACCGAATCAGCGTGCGCAGGCAGATGACGCAACAAGCCAGGCTGAGCAAGGCAACGTGCGTCTCAACTTGGCGCTCGAATCGGACGCGCAGCTTGCCAAACGCTGCCAG
>NZ_JACCPY010000006.1 GCF_013426975.1 Sphaerotilus sulfidivorans | reverse complement strand
GCGCAGGTCGTCCTCGGCGATGCTGATGCCGCGCTCGACCGAGGGCAGATCCAGCACCAGGTACTCCATCGTGACCGACTCGGGCGACTGGAAGCGGCGGGCGTTGGCCGCATCGTCGTAGTAGGCCCGCACCGAGCAGCTCGCCCAGCTCGAGCGCCACGCCCGCCTCGAGGCCCGCCTGGCCCAGCTCCAGGCCGAGCGCGACCGCCTCGAGGGCGAGCGGCTCAGGCAGCGCATGCGCGAGCGGCGCGCGGGGGGGATGGCGGCGGCGGCGGGCGGTGCGCGTGGGCCCTCGCGTTCGCGAGGGTGACGGGAGAGGTGCGGGGGTGGCGGAATTGGATGCCGTCATCCCCGCGCAGGCGGGGACCCACGCAGGCCACGGCCGGCGGCTGCGGCCGTCAGGCCTGCGCCACCCACACGCTCACGCTGCCGCCATTCACCCGGAACACCCCTCGCCCCTGCTCATCCAGCACCACCTCGTCCTGGCGGTGGCCGAGGAAGTCGGTCCAGACCTGGCCGGCGTGGTCGGGGCCGAGCGTGATGTCGCGCCCGGCCTCGCTGCCGTTGGCCAGCACCACCACGCAGCCGGGCTGCTCGGCCGTGCCGTGGCGCACGAAGCCGATGCAGCCGGGCTCGTCGAAGTGGTCGCTCTGCGGGCCGTGCGCGAAGCGCTGGCGCGCCTCGATGAGCCGCGGCAGCGTCGCGATGGCCGGCATCTGCACCCGGTGCACCTGCCCGTCCGCCCCGGTGTCCTCGTACTCGGCCCCGTACAGGTCCGGGTGGAACACGCACGGCACGCCCTGCTCGCGCAGCAGGATCAGCGCATACGCCAGCGGCTTGAACCACGGCTCCACCGGGGATTCGAGCGCCTGCAGCGGCTGCGTGTCGTGGTTGTCGACGATCGTGACCGCGTGCTCGGGCAGCGAGGCCACCAGGCTGCCGTCGAAGATCGTGCGCAGGTCGAAGTCGGCGCCGGCGCGCGCCGCGTCATGGAAGCGGTGGTGCAGCGCCACGTCGAACACCGCCAGCTGCCGGTCGGTGCGCTCGATGTAGGTCGCCAGCGCGTCGAAGTCCGGGTTCCAGTACTCGGCCACGACGAAGATGTCCTGGCCGTGCGTCTCGCGCATGTGCCCGACCCAGTCGCGGATGAACCAGGCCGGGATGTGCTTGGCCGCGTCCAGCCGGAAGCCGTCGCACGCCACCTGCTCGCCCAGCCAGCGCCCCCAGAACTTCATCTCCTCGTACACCGCCGGGTTGCGGAACTCGATGTCGGCGCCCATCAGGTAGTCGAAGTTGCCGCCCTCGTCGTCGACTTCCCGGTTCCAGTGCTCGTCGCCGTGCTCGTTGACGATGCGGAAGATGCCCGCCTCGTCCGGATCGCGGATCGCGTCCACCCCGGTGAAGCACGCCGCCGTCCACTCGAAGCGCGAGTGCTGCCCCGCCCGACCGGGGAATCGGAACACCGTGTAGGCGCCGGCCTCGAAGATCTCCGGGTCGATCTGGCGGCGATCCTCGGGATCCACCCGCTGCACCCGCACCCGCTCCATGTCGTCGGCGCCCATCTTGTGGTTCATCACCGCGTCGTGCAGCACCCTCAGGCCCGCCTCGCGCAGCGCCCGCGCGGCCCGCTCCAGCCCGGCGCGGTCGCCGTACTTCGTCCCCACGCTGCCCTTCTGGTCAAATTCGCCCAGGTCGAAGAGGTCGTAGGTGTCGTAGCCCACCGAGGCGGCGCCGCTGGCGCCCTTGCTCGCCGGCGGCAGCCACACGTCCGTGAGCCCCAGCCGCGCCAGCTCCGGCGCCCTCGCCTGCACCTCGCCCCACAGCTGCCCGCCGCCTGGCGTGTACCAGTGGAAGAACTGGATCAGGGTCCTGTGGGGCGTCGTCATGGGCGGGGGTTCTCCGTGATGCAGGAAGGGTTGATGACCTCCCGCCATTGGAGGCGCCCGCCCCCGCCCCGCTCATCAGCGTCCAGCCCCTGACTCTGTCGGAGAAGGCCGGCTTCTGCGGCCACCCTCCCAACGCCCTTCTGCCGTCATGCGCGCCCCCTTCCCGTCATCCCCGCTAAGGCGGGGACCCACGCAGGGCACAGCGCATGTTCACCGTGGGCCCTCGCCTTCGCGCGGGTGACAGGCGAACACGCGGCCAACGGGGGAAACTGCCGCATGACCCCCGACGCCCCCCCCACCCCCCGCACCCCCGCCGAGCAGGCCCGCCTCCACCTCGCCCTCACCGAGCTGTGGGAGCAGCGCCTGAGCTTCAACCAGCTCCTCGGCCTCAAGGTCGATTCCCTCGACCCCGACCACCCTCGCCTGCGCCTGGACATGCGCCCCGAACTCGTCGGCCACTTCCTCTACGGCCGCCTCCACGGCGGCGTCATCTCCGCCGCCCTCGACGCCGCCGCAGGCTTCGCCCTCACCCTGGCCATCGCCCGCAAGCACCCCCACGAACCCTCCGACCAGATCCTCCAGCGCTTCTCCCGCGTCGGCACCATCGATCTGCGCGTCGACTACCTCCGCCCAGGCCTGGGCGCTCACTTCATCGCCTCCGCCGAGGTCACTCGCCTCGGCGGCCGCGTCGCCTCCTCCCTCATGCGCATGCACAACCACGACGGCTTGCTCATCGCCACCGGCGCTGCGGCTTATGTCGTGAGCTAGGGTCTGTCTGCTCTGGCCGGCCGCTGGATACGGCAGCGCACCGCGCGATGAACGGACTTTCTTGAAACAGGATGTATCCTTGCGTCCATGCGGGTTTCCATCCTGATCAGCAGCCACAACTACGCACGCTTCCTGGGTGAAGCGATCGACAGCGCGCTGGCGCAACGTGATGGCGGGCCCGACGGCCTGCCGGTGCCCGAGGTGGAGGTGATCGTCTGCGACGATGCCTCCAGCGATGGCTCCGATGCGGTGATCCGGCGCTACGGCACGCGCATTCGCCACTGGATCAGCCCGGACAACCGCGGGCAGGCCTCGATGATGAATGCCGCGATGGCGCTGTCCACCGGTGACTGGGTGCTGTTCCTGGACGCGGACGACCGGCTCGAGCCCCAGGCCCTGGCGCATTGCCTGAAACGGCTGCGCGCCGAGCCCGACGGCGGACGCGACGTGGCCAAGATCCAGTTCCTGCTGCGCTGCGTCGACCGCGAGGGCCGCTGCATGAGCCGCACCATTCCCTATCTGATGCACGATGGCGACGTGCGGCCGCTGATCCGGCGCTTCGGCAGCTACGGCGGACCGCCCTCGAGCGGCAATCTCTACCGCCGCAGCGCGATCGCGCGCTATTTCCCGCTGGTCGAGGCGGACTGGCGGCGTGCCGCCGACACGCCGCCCTTCATCCTGGCGCCCTTTCATGGCCGGGTGCTGGGCATCGACGAGGCCCTGGGGGCCTACCGCATTCATTCCGGCGCCAATCGTGCCCGCGGCTGCTTCGGCAACATCGCCGCCCGCCATGCCGACACGCTGCGGGTGGATCTGCACCGCCGCGAGGCGTCGCTGGCGCTGCTGGCGCGCCACGGCGGCGAGCGCATCGAAGGCCCCTTTCTGCCGGCGCCGTGGAACCTGCGCACCCGGGTGCTGTCCTGGCGCACCGAGCCGCAGCGCCATCCCTACCGGCATGACGACGCGCTGCGCCTGCTGCGGCTGCAGGCGCGGTCGCTGCGCGAATGCCCGGGCTACACCCGGCCGGAACGCTATGCCTCGCAGCTCTGGCTGATGGCGATGCTGGTGGCGCCGACGTCGCTGGCCAGCCGGATGGCGGTGACCAACACCTCCGGCCGGCTCAGACGCTGGCTGCGTCGGCTCCGGCCGGACACGGCCGCCGCATGAACGCGGGCTCCGCTGCAGGCGCCCCGCCAGGTGCTATCGACCGCCTGCGCCATCTGGGCCGGCGCCTGCGCGGCTTTCATCGGCCGGATCTGTGGCTGGCGCGCCGGATCGGCCGGGTGCTGCCTGACCGGCTCTATCTGGCGGTCGGCCATCTGATCTACTTCGGCCGCTGGCCCGACTACCGACAGCCGCGCAGCTTCAACGAGCACATCCAGGCCTACATGCTGCGCTGCCGCTCGCCGCTGCTGCAGCTCGCGGCCGACAAGGCCGCCGCCCGGCAGTGGGTGATCGAGCAGGTCGGCGACACGCATGTGCTGCCGCAGCTCGGTCTGTGGACCCACGCCGAGGCGGTACCGCTGCGCACGCTGGCGCGCCCCTGCGTGCTCAAGCCGACGGTGGGCAGCGGCCGCGTGATCTTCCTGCGCGAGAACGATCCACCGCTGGACGCCGCCGTCGAGGCCGCGCTGCGGCTGGAGATGCAGCGCTGGCTCGACACCGACTTCAGCCGCCAGAGCCGCGAGTGGTGCTATTCAGGCCTGCGCGGGCGCATTCTGGCCGAGCCGATGCTGAACGATCCGAGCGAGCCCGGTGGCATTCCGCCGGATCACAAGATCTATGTGATCGGCGGTGCGGTGCGCTTCATCCAGGTCGACCGCGGCCGCTTCGGGCGGCACACCCGCAATCTCTACGACACCGACTGGCGGCTGCTGCCGGTGCGGCTGACGCTGGACAACCATGCGCCCGACCCGCGCCCGGCCGAGCTTGACGCGATGATCGCGCTGGCGCTGAAGCTGGCCGCGCCCTTCGAGTTCCTGCGCGTCGATCTGTATCTGTGCGAGGGGCGGCTGATCGTCGGCGAGCTGACCAGCTATCCGGGCGCCGGCTTCGAGCGCTTCATGCCGTCGGACTTCGCGCTGGAGCTGGGCGCGCACTGGACACGCGCGATGCGCGCCCGCCCCGACGATCATCAGCCCGCGTGAGGTGCCGCGGCCGGCACGATGACCGGCCGGGTATGCCAGATCTCGTGCGCGTACTCCGCGATGGTGCGGTCCGACGAGAACAGCCCCATGCCGGCGATGTTGAGCACCGCACGGCGGGTCCACTCGTCGGCGTTGCGGTAGAGCGTGTCGACCCGGTCCTGCGTGGCGACATAGCTGGCGTAGTCGGCCAGCAGCAGATAGTGGTCGCCCCAATTCACCAGCGCGTCGAAGATCGGCTGATAGCGGCCGGGATCGTCGGGGCTGAAGACGCCGTCGCGGATCGCGTCGAGCACCGCGCGCAGCTCGGCATCGGCCTCGTAGATCGCGCGGGGCTGATAGCCGCGGGCGCGGATGTCGGCCACCTCGGGCGTGGTGTGGCCGAAGATGAAGATGTTCTCGTCGCCGACCTGCTCGCGGATCTCGACATTGGCGCCATCGAGCGTGCCGATGGTCAGCGCGCCGTTGAGCGCGAACTTCATGTTGCCGGTGCCCGAGGCCTCGGTGCCGGCGGTGGAGATCTGCTCGGAGAGATCCGCCGCCGGAATGATGACCTCGGCCAGGCTGACGCTGTAGTTCGGGATGAAGACCACCTTCAGCCGGCCGCCGACACGCGGGTCGTTGTTGATCACCCGGGCGATGTCGTTGGTCAGCTGGATCACCAGCTTGGCCATGCGGTAGGCCGAGGCCGCCTTGCCGGCGAACACCACCACGCGCGGCACCCACTGCGCGTCCGGATTGGCCAGGATGCGCTGGTAGCGGGTGACGACATGCAGCAGGTTGAGCAGCTGGCGCTTGTATTCGTGGATGCGCTTGACCTGCACGTCGAACAGCGCGTCCGGATTCAGGTCGATGCCGAGCTGCTTGAGCACCAGGCGGCCGAGCCGCTCCTTGTTCTGTCGCTTGACCTTGCGCACCGCGCCCAGGAAGCCCGGCAGGTCCAGCGCATGGCGCAGGCTGTCGAGCTGGTCGAGCTGACGCCGCCAGCCCCGGCCCAGACGCTGGTCGAGCAGCGCCGCCAGCCCCGGATTGGCCTGCGCCAGCCAGCGCCGCGGCGTGACCCCGTTGGTCTTGTTGTTGAAGCGCTCGGGCCAGAGCTGCGCGAAGTCGCGGAAGATCGAGGCCTTCATCAGGTCGGAGTGCAGCGCCGAGACGCCGTTGATCGAATGGCTGGCCACCACCGCCAGATAGCCCATGCGCACCCGGCGCTCGCCGGCCTCGTCGATCAGCGAGACACGGCGCAGCAGGTCCGGATCACCGCCGCCACGCTGGGCCACGCCGCCGAGGAAATGCGCGTTGATGTCGAAGATGATGCGCAGATGGCGCGGCAGCACCCGGCCGAGCATGTCCACCGGCCAGGTCTCCAGCGCCTCGTGCATCAGCGTGTGGTTGGTGTAGGAGAACACCTTCTGGCAGAGCTGCCAGGCGTGTGTCCAGGGCACGCGGTGCTCGTCGACCAGCAGCCGCATCAGCTCGGGGATGGCCAGCACCGGGTGGGTGTCGTTGAGGTGGATGCTGACCTTGTCGGGCAGCGCCTCGAAGCCGGTGTGGGTGCGCAGGTAGCGGCGCAGCAGGTCCTGCAGGCTGGCCGAGACGAAGAAGTATTCCTGGCGCAGGCGCAGCTCGCGCCCGGAGGCGGTCGAGTCGTCCGGATAGAGCACCCGCGAGACGTTCTCGCTGTGGTTCTTGGTCTCGACCGCGCCGAAGTAGTTGCCCTGGTTGAAGGCGCGGAGATTCATCTCCTCGGTGGCCTTGGCCGACCACAGCCGCAGCGTGTTGGTCGCCTCGGTGCCGTAGCCGGGAATGATGGTGTCGTAGGCCATCGCCAGCACATCGTCGGTGCCGACCCAGCGCACCGTGTCGCCGTGCTGCTCCAGATGGCCGCCGAAGCGCACCCGGAACTGCACCTCGGGACGCGGGAATTCCCACGGGTTGCCGCCGGTCAGCCAGTAGTCGGGCACCTCGACCTGGCGGCCGTCGACGATGGTCTGGCGGAACATGCCGTAGTCGTAGCGGATGCCGTAGCCGAAGCCCGGCACGCCCAGCGTCGCCATCGAGTCGAGAAAGCACGCCGCCAGCCGACCCAGGCCGCCGTTGCCCAGCGCCGCATCGGGCTCGAGATCGAGCAGCTTGTCGGCGTCGACATCGAGCTCGGCCAGCGCCTGGCGGATCACCGGCATCAGCTCGAGCGCCAGCACCGCGTTGGTGAAGGTGCGCCCGATCAGGAACTCCATCGAGAGGTAGTAGACCCGCTTGACGTCCTGCGCGTACTGCGCGCGGGTGGTCTTCATCCAGCGCTCGACCAGGTGGTCGCGCACCGCGTGCGACACCGCGTGCAGCCAGTCCTCGGGACGGGCCGACACGGGATCCTTGCCGACGGTGTACATCAGCTTGGTCGAGATGGCGCGCTTGAAGGCGCCGACGTCACGGGCAAGCTGCTCGTACTGGTGCTCGAACTGGGTCAGGTCCATGGGAATGATCGGGCGAAGAGGGAGAGATCGTCAGGCGCTGACCTGGCGGTAGAGCGCCTGGTAATGGCGCGCGGCGGCCGTCCAGCCGAAGTCCTGCCGCATCGCGCGCTGCTGCACGGTACGCCAGTCGGCCGGGCGACGGAACAGCGCCGCGGCCCGCTCGGCGGCCCACAGCAGCGCGCCTGCGGAAAATTCGTCGAAGACGAAGCCGGTGGCGTCGCGGTCGAGCGTCTCCAGTCGCGTGTCGGCCACGGTGTCGGCCAGGCCGCCGACACGGCGCACCAGCGGCAGCGTGCCGTACTTCAGGCCGTAGAGCTGGGTGAGCCCGCAGGGCTCGAAGCGCGAGGGCACGGCGATCGCGTCGCTGCCGGCGATCAGCCGGTGCGCGAAGCGCTCGTCGTAGCCGATGCGCACCGCGATGTCGCCCGGATGGGCAGCGGCGGCTTCCGCGAACGCCGTCTCCATCCAGGCGTCGCCGCTGCCCAGCATCGCGAACTGCCAGCCCAGCGCGCGCAGGCCCGGCAGGGCTTCCAGCACCAGGTGCAGGCCCTTCTGCTCGGTCAGGCGGCTGACGATGCACAGCAGCGGGCGTGCCGGATCGACCGTCAGGCCGAGCTCCTGCTGCAGCGCCGCCTTGCAGGCGGCCTTGCCGTCGAGCGCATCGACGTCGTAGTTCGCTGGCAGCAGCGCATCGGTGGCCGGATGCCAGACCGCGTCGTCGACGCCGTTGAGAATGCCCGAGAGGTCGACGCCGCGGGTGCGCAGCAGCCCGTCGAGGCCGCAGCCCTGCTCGTGGCCCTGGATCTCGCGCGCATAGGTCGGGCTGACGGTGGTGATGCGGTCGGCGAAATACAGCCCGCCCTTCATGAAGCCGAGCTGGCCGTGGAACTCGACGCCGTTGACGCCCCAGAAGTCGCTGGGCAGGCCCAGCTCCTGGAAGTGATGCCCGGCGAAGCCGCCCTGGTAGGCCAGGTTGTGCACCGTGAAGACGCTGCCGGCGAAATGCTGGTGGCGCGCCTGCTGTGCCGCACGCAGATAGACCGGTGCCAGGCCGGCATGCCAGTCATGCGCATGCAGCACCGTCGGATGCCAGAAGGGATCGAGTCCCTGCGCCAGCTCCGCGGCGACCCAGCCCAGCAGCGCGAAGCGCAGATGGTTGTCGCCGTACGGGTGGCGGTTGGCGTCGGCATACGGCCCGCCCGGACGGCGGTAGTAGCCGGGCGCATCGATCACATAGGCGGTGACGCCCTCGCCCACCGCCGGCAGCCGGCCCCACAGCAGCCGCGTGCCGCCACTGCCCCAGTGCAGCGCCGGCGGCGGCTGCAGCTCGGCCACGACCACCGCCTCCTGCAGCCCGTCCAGGATGGCGTCGAAGCCGGGCAGCAGCACCCGCACCTCGTCGCCGAGCGCGGCCAGCGCCGGCGGCAGGGCGCCGGCGACATCGGCCAGACCGCCGGTCTTGAGCAGCGGGAAGATCTCGGCACAGACCTGCAGGACTCTCATAGCGCGGCAATCATCCTGCGGGTCACCAGGACCACGCCGTTGTCGGTGCGGAAGAAGCGCTGGGCATCCAGTTCAGGATCCTCGCCGATGACCAGGCCGTCGGGCAGCCGGCAGCGCCGGTCGATCACCACCTTGCTCAGGCGGCAGCCACGGCCGATCTGCACATCGGGCAGCACCACCGCCTGGTTGATCTCCGAGAAGGAGCGCACCAGCACGTTGGAGAACAGCACCGAGCTGCGCACCGTCGCGCCCGAGACGATGCAGCCGCCCGAGACCAGGCTGTCGATCGCCTGACCGCAGCGGCCCGGCTCGTCGTGCACGAACTTGGCCGGCGGCAACTGCTCCTGGTAGGTCCAGATCGGCCAGTCGCGGTCGTACATGTTCAGTTCGGGCGTGGTCGAGGCCAGATCGAGGTTGGCCGCCCAGTACGCATCCACCGTGCCGACATCGCGCCAGTAGGCGCGCGAGTACGGCGGGTTGGCGATCGCCGACATCGAGAACGGGTGCGCCAGCGCCTGGCCTTCCGAGACCGCCTTCGGGATCAGGTTCTTGCCGAAGTCGTGCTCGGAATCCGGATCGGCCGCATCCTCCTCGAGCAGGCGGTAGAGATAGTCGGCGCTGAACACATAGATGCCCATGCTCGCCAGCGAGGTGTTCGGATCGCCCGGCATCGGCGGCGGATCGGCCGGTTTCTCGACGAACTCGACGATGGCGCGGTTCTCGTCGATTGCCATCACGCCGAAGCCCTTGGCCTCCTCGCGCGGCACCTCGATGCAGCCGACCGTGACGCCCCGGCCGCTGGCGGCGTGGTCGGCCAGCATGATCGAGTAGTCCATCTTGTAGATGTGGTCGCCCGCCAGCACGACGATGTACTCGGGCGGGGTCGAGTTGCGGATGATGTCGAGGTTCTGGTAGATGGCGTCGGCGGTGCCGCGGTACCAGGATTCCTCGTCGACGCGCTGCTGCGCCGGCAGCAGGTCGACGAACTCGCCCATCTCGTTGCGCAGGAAGCTCCAGCCGCGCTGCAGGTGGCGCAGGAGCGAGTGCGACTTGTACTGCGTGATGACGCCGATGCGGCGCATGCCGGAGTTCATGCAGTTCGACAGCGCGAAGTCGATGATGCGGAACTTGCCGCCGAAGTGCACTGCCGGCTTGGCGCGCCGGTCGGTCAGGTCCTTCAGGCGCGAACCGCGGCCACCGGCCAGGACCAGGGCAAGCGTGCGACGTGCCAGCGTGCGGCTTTCTGTGTAGCGGGTGATGTCCATGAGGCAGGTCTCCTTGTGCTCTGCTTGCTGTGTGCTGGTGAGGAACGGGAACAGGCGGGATCAGGTGTCAGGTGATGACGGTCGGCGCGGTCTGGCCGGAGAGTTCGCGGATGCGCGCCACCGTGTCGGCCAGCGCGATCAGGTCGGCCAGCGCGTCCTGGGTCGGACGGTCGTGGTCGCCGTCGGCCGGCTCGAAGCGCTCGAGGTAGACGCGCAGCGTCGCACCCTCGGTGCCGGTGCCCGACAGGCGGAAGACCACCCGCGAGCCGCCAGCCAGGATCAGGCGCACGCCCTGACGGCTGGAGACGGAGCCGTCGACCGGATCGGTGTAGGAGAAATCGTCGGCCTGCGCGATTTCCAGCGCGCCGAAGCGCCGGCCCGCCAGCGTCGGCAGCTGTTCGCGCAGCGCCGCCATCAGCGCGTCGGCGCGCTCGGTCGGGATGCCTTCCCAGTCGTGGCGCGAGTAGTAGTGGCGGCCGAAGCGCTTCCAGTGCGCGCGCACCAGCGACTCGACCGATTCGCCGGTCGCCGCCAGCAGGTTCAGCCAGAACAGGATGGCCCACAGGCCGTCCTTCTCGCGCACATGGTTCGAGCCGGTGCCGTAGCTTTCCTCGCCGCAGAGCGTGGCACGGCCGGCGTCCAGCAGATTGCCGAAGAACTTCCAGCCGGTCGGCGTCTCCCAGGCCGGAATGCCCAGCGCCTGCGCGACCACGTCGGCGGCCTGCGAGGTCGGCATCGAGCGGGCGATGCCGGCCAGGCCGTCGCGGTAGCCCGGCACCTTCGTTGCATGCGCGGCCAGCAGCGCCAGGCTGTCGGAGGGCGTGACGACGAAGTCGCGGCCCAGGATCATGTTGCGGTCGGCGTCGCCGTCCGAAGCGGCGCCGAAGTCCGGGGCACCGGCGCCGCTCATCGCGGCGATCAGCTCGGTGGCGTGGGCCGGGTTCGGGTCCGGGTGATGGCCGCCGAAGTCCTCCAGCGGCTCGCCGTTGACCACCGTGCCGGCCGGCGCGCCCAGCAGGCCCTCGAGCACCGCGCGGGCGTAGGGGCCGCTGATCGCGCCCATCGAGTCCATGCGCATGCGCCCGCCCCGGGCGAACCAGGCGCGCATCGCGTCGAAGTCGAAGAGCTTTTCCATCAGCTCGGCGTAGTCGGCCACCGGGTCGATCACCTCGACCGTCATGCCGGCCAGCGCGGTGGTGCCGAGCCGGTCCAGGTCCAGATCGGCTGCGCCCTCGAGCGTGCGGTACCCGGCGATGTCGCGGGTGCGGGCGTAGATGGCCTCGGTGATCTTCTCCGGGGCCGGACCGCCGTTGGCGATGTTGTACTTGATGCCGAAGTCGCCGTCCGGGCCGCCAGGGTTGTGGCTGGCCGACAGGATGATGCCGCCGTAGGCGCCGTGCTTGCGGATCACCGCGCTGGCCGCCGGCGTCGACAGCAGGCCGCCACGGCCCACCATCACGCGGCCGACGCCATTGGCGGCCGCCATCTTCAGGATGGTCTGCACCGCCACCCGGTTGTGGAAGCGGCCATCGCCGCCCACCACCAGCGTCTGGCCCGCCAAGGGGCCCACCTGCTCGGGCAGGATGTCGAACAGCGCCTGGACGAAGTTCTCGAGGTAGTGCGGCTGCTGGAAGACGGTGACCTTCTTGCGCAGGCCGGAGGTGCCGGGGCGCTGGCCGTCGAACGGCCGGGTGGAGACGATCTGGACGGTCGGTGCGTTCGGTGCGGTCGAGGTCATGGAAGCGTTCGGACTCATGGAATGAAGCTGGAGAACATTGTGCGCGGAGGCTGTGCGGCGCGAACTGCGGCGATCCCCGATGCGTTCACCGATCTGCGGCCTCGCTGCGATGGATCAGCAGCGCACGCGCCGGCAGCACCGCGACCGCGCCGGCGGCCAGCGCGGCGGTCTCGGGGTCGGGCGCGCCGCCCGGGCGGCTGCTGTCGAAGAGCGCTACCCAGCGCCGGCCCGGGCCCGGGTCGGGCAGCCGCGCCTCGCGGGCGATGTGCTGCGGATGCACCGACACCAGCACCGCCTGCGCATCGGCCGCCGCCTGCAGGCGGATCAGCAGCGTGCGGTCCTGGCAATCGCCCCAGTCGCCGTCGTGCATCGCACGGCCGGCCGGATGCCACCAGAGCACATCGGTGCAGCCCTGCGCATCGGGCGTGC
Source organism: Sphaerotilus sulfidivorans (assembly GCF_013426975.1). Lineage (GTDB taxonomy): Bacteria > Pseudomonadota > Gammaproteobacteria > Burkholderiales > Burkholderiaceae_C > Sphaerotilus > Sphaerotilus sulfidivorans. The sequence continues at coordinate 174,006 of NZ_JACCPY010000006.1, read as the reverse complement.
CGCGCAGCCAGCGGCCGATGCGCAGCGAGGCCAGCGTCTGGCGCCAGTGCCCGAGCCGGCGCGCGGTGGCCAGCAGGTCATCGTCCTGCTGCGGCCAGTCCAGCCAGCTGATCGGGTTGTCCTGGCAGTAGGCGTTGTTGTTGCCCTGCTGGCTGTGGCCGATCTCGTCGCCGGCCAGCAGCATCGGCGTGCCCTGCGACAGCCACAGCGTCGCCAGCAGCGCCCGCTGCAGGCGCGCGCGCAGCGCGAGCACCGCGGCATCCTGCGTCGGCCCCTCCACGCCGCAGTTCCAGCTGCAGTTGTGGTGGTGGCCGTCGCGGTTGTGCTCGCCGTTGGCGTGGTTGTGCTTGTGGTCGAAGCTGACCAGATCGCGCAGCGTGAAGCCGTCGTGCGCGGTGATGAAGTTGATGCCGGCGGTCGGCGCGCGGTGCTCGTGGCGGAACTGCGCGCTCGATCCGGCGAAGCGGTGCGCGAAGATGCCGCGGTCGCCTGCATCGCGCAGCCACCAGGCCCGGATCGTGTCGCGGTACTGGTCGTTCCACTCGCTCCAGCCCGGCGGGAAGGCGCCGAGCTGATAGCCGCCCGGGCCGATGTCCCAGGGCTCGGCGATCAGCCGCACCGAGGCCAGCACCGGATCGGCGCGCAGCGCGGCGAAGAAGCCGGCCTCGCGGCTGAAGGCGCCGTCGCGCCCGCGCGCCAGCACCGGCGCCAGATCGAAGCGGAAGCCGTCGACGCCATAGGTCTCGACCCAGTGGCGCAGCGAGCCGGCCACCAGCTCGACCATGCGCGGCTCGGCCAGATTCAGGCAGTTGCCGCAGCCGGTCCAGTTCTCGTAGAGATCGGCGCGGCCCTCGGCCCGGCGCAGGTGGTAGGCGCGCGCATTGGCCAGCCCGCGCAGCGACAGCGTCGGGCCCAGCTCGTCGGTCTCGGCGCTGTGGTTGTAGACCACGTCCAGCACCACCTCCAGGCCGGCGGCGTGCAGGTCGCGCACCATCTGGCGGAACTCGCCCTCGGGCGTGGTGCCGGGGCGGCCGCTCCAGTAGCGCGGCTCCGGCGCCAGGAAGCCGATGCTGGAATAGCCCCAGTGGTTGGACAGGCCCAGGCGCTGCAGCCGCTCCTCATCGGCCCGCGCGTGCACCGGCAGCAGGCTCAGCGTGGTCACGCCCAGCGCCTGCCAGTGCGCGATCATCGCCGGATGCGCCATCGCGGCGTAGCTGCCGCGCAGCTCGGCGGGAATGTCGGGATGGCGCATCGTCGTCGAGCGCACATGCGCCTCGGCGATCACCACCCGGTCGGCAGGATGGCGCGGGCGCTCGGCCGGATCGACCTTCGGCGTCGGCGCGACCACCCGTGCCTTCAGCGCGACCGCGGCGTTGTCGCGCGTGTCGGGCTGGCGCACGTCGGCGGCATCATGGCCGTGATAGAGGCTCAGGTCGACGCCTGGCCCGCCGTAGGTGCCGACCACCGCCTGCGCCCACGGATCGAGCAGCACCCGGGCCGGATTGAAGCGGTGCCCCTCGCGCGGCGCCCAGGGCCCGTGCGCGCGCAGGCCGTAGACCGTGCCCGCGCCCAGCCCTTCGCCCAGCAGCCGGCCATGCCAGACACCGTCGGTGCAGCATGGCAGCCGCACCCGCGCCTGTTCCACCTGGCCGTCCGCATCGAACAGGCCGACCTCGACCGCCGTCGCGTCCGGCGCCCACACCGCGATGTCCAGCCCGCCCGCGACCGGCGTCGCGCCCAGCGGCGCCGGCCGGCCCGCCTCGATCCTCACGACCTTCATCGCCCGATCCGACCGATCCGTCAATCGATCACCAGCATCACGGTGGCCAGCGGCGGCAGCGTCATGACGATCGACTGCGCCTGGTCCTGCCACGGCAGGGCCTCGCTCTCGAGCACGCCGTTGCCGACGCCCGAGCCGCCGTAGACCGCCTGGTCGGTGTTGATCAGCTCGCGCCAGGCGCCGGCCTGCGGCACGCCGATGCGCCAGCCGTGGCGCACCACCGGCGTCAGGTTGCAGATCACCAGCACCCGCGAGGCGTGGCCCGCCTCGTCGGGCGCGGCACGGCGCTCGAAGACGATCACCGAATGCTGCGCGTCCTCATGGCTGACCCAGGCGAAGCCGTCGGGCTGCACATCGCGCTGGTGCAGCGCCGGATAGTGGCGCAGCACGCTGTTGAGGTCACGCACCAGGCGCTGCACGCCGGCATGCGGCGCCTGCTCGAGCAGCGGCCAGTCGAGCTGCGCGGCCTCGTTCCACTCGTTCCACTGCGCGAACTCGCAGCCCATGAACAGCAGCTTCTTGCCCGGATGCCCCCACATGAAGCCGAGATAGGCGCGCAGGTTGGCGAACTTCTGCCAGTCGTCGCCGGGCATCTTGCGGATCAGCGAGCCCTTGCCGTGCACCACCTCGTCATGCGAGAGCGGCAGCACGAAGTTCTCGCTGAACGCGTACATCAGCGAGAAGCGCAGCTGGTCATGGTGATGGCTGCGGTAGACCGGATCACGCGAGAAATAGGCCAGCGTGTCGTTCATCCAGCCCATGTTCCACTTGTAGTGGAAGCCCAGGCCGCCGGACTGCAGATCCTGCGAGGGCGGACGCGTCACCAGCGGGAAGGAGGTCGACTCCTCGGCGATCATCACCGCCTCCGGGCGCTGCGTGCCGACGATGAAGTTGGCGCGGCGCAGGAACTCGATCGCCTCGAGGTTCTCGCGGCCGCCATGGCGGTTGGGGATCCACTCGCCGTCGCGGCGGCTGTAGTCGCGGTAGAGCATCGAGGCCACCGCATCCACCCGCAGGCCGTCGATGCCGAAGCGCTCGATCCAGTACAGCGCGTTGCCGACCAGGAAGTTGCGGACCTCGGTGCGGCCATAGTTGTAGATCAGCGTGTTCCAGTCCTGGTGGAAGCCCTCGCGCGGATCGGCATGCTCGTAGAGGTGCGTGCCGTCGAACTCGGCCAGCGCGAAGGCGTCGGTCGGGAAGTGGCCCGGCACCCAGTCCAGGATCACGCCCAGCCCGGCCGCGTGCGCCGCATCGACGAAGGCGCGGAAGTCCTCCGGCGTGCCGAAGCGCGAGGTCGGCGCGTAGAGGCCGGTCGGCTGATAGCCCCAGGAGCCGTCGAAGGGATGCTCGTGCACCGGCAGCAGCTCGATGTGGGTGAAGCCCAGATCGCGCACATAGGGCACCAGCTGCTCGGCCAGCTCGCGGTAGCTGAGCCAGCGGCCGTCCTCGCCGTGCCGCCACGAGCCCAGATGCACCTCGTAGACCGACACTGCCGCGTCCAGCGCATTGGCCTGGCGGCGCGTCTCGTCGATCGCCACGCCGGGCAGCAGGCGCTGCACCACCGAGGCGGTCTGCGGCCGCACCTCGGCGCGGAAGGCGTAGGGGTCGGCCTTGACCCGCACCACGCCGTCGGCGCCCAGCACCTCGAACTTGTAGAGATCGCCCTCGCCGACCTGCGGCACGAAGATCTCCCACAGCCCGCACTCATGGCGGCGGCGCATCAGGTGGCGCCGGCCGTCCCACTGGTTGAAGCTGCCGACCACCGAGACGCGGCGGGCGCTCGGCGCCCAGACCACGAAGCGGGTGCCGCCGGTGCCCTCGTGGATCTGCGGATGCGCGCCCATCCACTCGTAGGGCCGGTGGTGCGTGCCCTCGGCCAGCAGGTAGAGATCGGTGTCGCGGATCAGCGGCGCGAAGCGGTAGGCGTCGTCGACCACCACCGGCTCGAGCGCGCGTCCCTCGGCATCGGTCCAGCGGATGCGCAGCCGGTACTCGAACGGGTTGCGCCGGCGCGGCACCGCGCCGGTGAACAGCGCGCTGCTCTCCTGACGTGTCAGCGCGCACAGCCGCCGGCCCAGCGCGTCGAGCAGTTCGACCTCGGCTGCACCGGGCAGCAGCGCACGCACCACCAGCGCGGTGCCGGTGTGATGCATGCCGAGCACCGCGAACGGATCGCCGTGGTCGGCGCGCATCAGCGCGTCCAGCGTCGCGGCATCGACCCGGCCGGTCTCGGGCACGGCAGCAGGCGCGGTGCCAGCCGTCTGGGATTTCTTCTTCGCAGGGGCGGCCGGAGCCGGGGACGGAGCGGAGGTCTTGCGGGGCATGGGGCGAGAAGAAGCGAGAAGAAGCGAAAAGAAAGCGGTGAGCGGAAGTTATGCGGTCGCCAGGGCAACCGCTGCACCAAGCGGATCGATCTGCAGGCGCAGGCCATCGGCGCCAAGCCGGGCCGAGGCGCCCAGCGGGGTGCCGGTCTGCAGCGCGACCCCCTGCCAACCGGCAGGAAGCAGCAGCTCGACCGGTTGATCCGAGGTATTGAAGGCCAGCAGCATGCACTCCTGTGGTGCACCCGTGGCGTCAGCAGGATCAAGCCGGCGCTCGAACATCAGCACCGATTCGGGCGCATCGACAAAGCGGATCGAGCCCTCGCGCAGCAGCGGCGTGGCGCGGCGCCAGGCCAGCAGCGCCTGCGCGGTCTTCAGCACCGAGTCCGGCGCGGCCTGCTGGCGGTCGACCGCACGCGCCTGCTGCGCCGCGCTGACCGGCAGCCAGGGCTCCACCGTCGAGAAACCAGCCTGTGCCTCGTCGGCCTGCCAGGGCATCGGCGTACGGCAGCCGTCGCGGCCCTTGAACTCCGGCCAGAAGGCCAGGCCGTAGGGATCCTGCAGCCGCTCGAAGGGCACATCGGCCTCGGGCAGGCCGAGCTCCTCGCCCTGGTAGAGGCAGACGCTGCCGCGCAGCGTCAGCAGCATCGCCAGCTGCAGCTTCGAGCGGCGGTCGTCGGGCTGGCCGTCGCTCGACCAGCGGCTGGCCACCCGCGGCACGTCATGGTTGGAGAAGGCCCAGCAGCCCCAGCCGCCGGTGCGCGCGATCTCGCGCTCGAGCTTCTCGACCTCGGCGCGCAGATGCGACGGCGCGCAGTGGGCGGTCAGCAGGCTGAAGCTGTAGGCCATGTGCAGGCGGCGCCCGGCCTCGGTGTAGTCGGCCATCAGCGGCGGCGCGTTCTCGTCGCCGACCTCGCCGATGCTGGCCGCGCCGAAGGCATCGAGCACGCCGCGCAGCCGCTCCAGGAACGCCAGGTTCTCGGGCCGGCTCTTGTCGTGCAGGTGCTGCTGCATCGCGTAGGGATTGTCGGCGCGCACCGTCGAGACCTCGCCGCCGCCGGCTGGCGGGTTGTCGCGCAGCTGCGCGTCGTGGAACTGGTGGTTGCACGCGTCGAAGCGGAAGCCGTCGACGCCCTTCTCGCACCAGAAGCGCACCTCGCCGAGCAGCGCGTCCTGCACCGCCGGGTTGTGGAAGTTCAGGTCCGGCTGACTGGAGAGGAAACTGTGCAGGTAGTACTGGCGCCGGCGCGAGTCCCACTGCCAGGCGCTGCCGCCGAAGACGCTGAGCCAGTTGTTCGGCGGCGTGCCGTCGGGCCGGGCATCGGCCCAGACATACCAGTCGCTCTTCGGGTTGTCGCGGCTCAGGCGGCTTTCCTGGAACCAGGCGTGCTGGTCGGAGGTGTGCGAGAGCACCTGGTCGATCATCACCCGCAGGCCGAGCTGGTGCGCGCGCGCCAGCAGCGCGTCGAAGTCGGCCAGCGTGCCGAAGATCGGGTCGACATCGCGGTAGTCGCTGACGTCGTAGCCGAAGTCCTTCATCGGACTGCGGAAGAAGGGCGAGATCCAGATCGCGTCGACGCCGAGCGACGCCACATGCTCCAGCCGCGCGGTGATGCCGGGCAGGTCGCCGATGCCGTCGCCGTTGCTGTCCTGGAAGCTGCGCGGGTAGATCTGGTAGATCACCGCGCCGCGCCACCATGCATCCCCGGACGGGCTCGCGCTGGGCAAAGCCGGATTTTTCATTTTCTGAATCATGCGTTTCATCTTGCCATGTAACCGTGACGGAACCCATCCTGAGGAAGACCCGGCTGTTCCGATTTGCGGCAGAGCAATCCAAGCAAGTGGCATGCCTCGACATCTCTTCCGTTTTTTTCCGGGTTGCGGCCCGGGTGGGCTGCCGGGCCCATGAATGGATGATTCGTGACTTAACTTGCATCTGGTAACTTCTGTGCGCGTGAATTTTTCGCGCAAGCACCAGAAACCGCATCGTTGCCAGTCACCATGCCAGGAACATCCAGTCCCTCCGGACAAGCCACCGATCAGGCGCGCCAGACGCATCCAGCGCATCGCGTGCCTCAGGTCGATCCGCACCGACAGGACTGGGTCGACATCGCGCGCGGACTCTGCATCCTGGCGGTCGTCGGCTACTGGGCCACACGCAGCCTGCATGCCAGCGATGGCACCGCCAGCTGGCTGGGCTATCTGAGTGCCGCGATGCAGCCCTTCCGGATGCCGGACTTCTTCCTGCTGTCAGGCCTGTTCATGGCGCAGGTCATCCGCAGGCGCTGGCCGCATTTTCTCGATCGCCGGGTGCTGCATCACCTGTATTTCCTGCTGCTGTGGGCACCGATCCTGGTGATCGGGCAATGGCTGCTGGGCCAGCACCGTCCGCAAGACATGACGGATGCGCTCGCACAGCTGCTGCTGGCGCTGTGGAAGCCCCCGGCGATGCTGTGGTTCCTGCTGATGCTGCCGATCTACGCACTGGCCTCGCGCCTGCTGCAGGCGGTCTCGCCCTGGGTGGTCGGTCTGGCGGCCACTCTGATGCATCTGTTCCCGCTGCACACCGGCATTCCGGTGCTCGACTGGTTCGGCATGTACTTCGTGTTCTTCCATGCCGGCCATGTGCTGGCGCCCTTCTTCATGGCGCTGGCCGCGCGCAGCCAGGACCAGCCGCGCTGGGCGCTGCGGATGCTGGCGCTGTGGCTGCCGGCCCATCTGGTGCTGATGCTGTACAAGCCCGCGCCGTGGCCACTGGTTCAGTTCATGCTGGGCATGGTCGGCATCGCGGCGGTGGTGATGGTGTCGGCCCTGCTGTCAGGCCGCGCACCGGGCCGCTGGCTGCAGGGCGCCGGTCGCGGCTCGCTGGCGATCTATCTCGGCTTCTGGCTGCCGATGCAGGCGCTGGCGCCGCTGCTGGCCGATCTGGGCCTGCCGCTGGCCTGGCGGGCGCTGCTGCTGCCGGCTGGCGCGATCATCGCCGCGCTGGCGCTGAACCGGCTGGCGCTGCGTCACGGCGCCGCCTGGCTCTACCGGCGCCCGACGCGAGTGCGGCTGCCGGTCGATGCCGGCGATCGCCGGGTGGCGACCTGAGGACGGGGACAGGCCTCAGTGATCGTCCTCGGGCAGTTCCTCGTCGGGAACCATGCCGGCGTCGATGCTGCGGTCGAACAGCTCGATCTCGGTGAGCGCATGCGGGATCAGCGGACGGTCGAGCGGCCGGCAGACCCGGCGCTGCAGCCGGCCCAGGCGCTCCGAGCGCTCGACGGCGGCGAGAATGTCCTGCGGATTCATCATCAGGGCGAACGGGTCGGCGGGAAACGTCGTGTACTGCTGGGCGTTCATCGTGGCACTCCTGAAATCCATGGAGCCACTCTAGGACCGGGCCGGGCTGCGCACCATCGGCGCCCTGCCCGAGCGCATGTCGGAAGCTGTCCGACAGGCCGTCCGCGCCTGTCCGTCAGCGCGTGCGGGTGTCCTCAGGCCGGTGTCAGGCCGGCGTGACCGGCTGCGCATCGGCATCGGTTCCATCCGGTCCACGCCGCGGACGCACCCGCAGGGCCAGCAGCACGCCGGCCACCAGCAGCACGATGCCCGCCAGCGTGGCCGCATCCGGCCAGCGCCCGCGCAGCAGCATCGCGTAGCCCAGCGCAGCCAGCGTCTCGAACACGATCAGCTGCCCGAGCAGCGTGGTGGGCAGGCGCTGGCTGGCGGCGTTCCAGCACAGCGTGCCGACCCAGGACGCCAGCAGGCCCACCGCCAGCATCATCAGCACGAAGCGCAGCGGCTCCGGCCCGAAGGGCATGGCCACGCCCAGCCCGGCCGCGCCGGCCGGTGTCAGCGAGACCAGCCCCAGCGCGCCGTAGCCCAGCGCCGCCAGCGGCAGCGTCATCAGTCCCTGCGCGGTGGCCCAGCTGCGCGGATGGCGGTCCGGATGGGCGCGCATCCAGTCGGCATTGCGGATCGGGTACCAGGTCCAGCAGGCCACCGCAGCCAGGGCCAGCAAGGCGCCGCCCAGATAGCGGCCCGCATCCAGACTGCCCTCGGCGCGCAGCCGCTCCAGCTCGACCTGATTGACGCAGGCGATGCCGATGGCGATCAGCACCAGCGGCGGCAGCAGCTCGCGCCACGGCAGGCGCTCGCGCGGATCGCGCAGGTTCGAGCAGATGGCGATCACCACCGGCAGCGTGCCGATGATCATCGTCGGCAGCGCACCGCCCGCGCGCTGGATCGCGGCGGCCAGGCAGAGGTAGTACAGCAGGTTGCCGATGGCCGAGAGCTTGAGCGCCTCGATCCAGTCGCTGCGCTCGAGCTCGCGCAGCCGCGCGCGGTCGAACCAGGCGATCGGCAGCGCGATCAGCCCGAAGGCCAGATAGCGGCCGCAGGACAGCAGCGCGGCCGGATAGTCCGGCAGCAGCAGCGGCGTGACGAAGACCAGGCCCCACATCAGGCCAGCCACCAGGGCGCAGAGAATTCCGATCGACATGCCGGGCAGTGTCGGTCAGGCGTGCCGGCGGGGTCTTGTACCGGATTGCTGCAGCTGCTGGCGGTAGCGCGCCGGCGTCACGCCGTAGCGGCGCGAGAAGGCACGGGTCAGATGCGCCTGATCGGCCAGGCCGGTGGCCGCGGCCACCTGCGCCAGCGGCTCGCCGGCGGCGATGCGGCGCTTGGCCTCGAGCAGGCGCAGCGCCATCAGCATCTGCTGCGGCGTGGCGTGGTGCTCGCGGCGAAAGCTGCGCAGGAAATGGAAAGGGCTCAGGCCCGCGGCGGCGGCCAGCTCGTCGAGCGTCAGCGGCTCGTCCAGGCGTGCGCGCATCAGCTCCATCACCGGGCGGAAGCGCGCCGCGGCGCAGGCCTCGCGCGGCACGCCCGCGTCGCGTGCATGCGGGCGCAGGTGCTCGACCAGCTCGACGAGCAGACTGTCGAAGGCCAGCGGCTCGGCGCCCTGCTCGGCCGCGCGCCAGAGCCGATGCATCAGCGCGCTGACCGGCGCGACGGTGCGCGGATCGCGGATCAGCGCCTCGTCGAAGCGCCAGGCCGCACCGCCGCCGAGGCCGCGCAGCAGATCCTCGTCCAGATAGACCATCCGGTAGGACCAGCCTTGCGGCGTCTCGGCGCGACCGGTGTGCAGATCCTCGGGCTGCATCGCCACCAGCGTGTCCACCGGCGCGAGATGCTCGGCGCCGCGCAGCCGGAAGCGCTCGACCCCCTGGTCGATCACGCCGAAGCCGTAGGCGTCATGGCCGTGCGGCTCGAAGGCGCAGTCGACGATGGCGGCGCGGTAGAGCTCCACGCCGGCGCGATGCGCCGGGCGCAGGAACTCGGCGCGGTCGCGCGGCGAATCGAAGCGCTCCGGCACGCCTTCCATGGCCGATCCCGGCCGCTCAGGCCTTCACGCAGTCGATGAAATAGCGCTTGCGCCCGCCGCCGATGTCCTCCTCGACCAGACCGTGCACATCGGTGTGGAAGCCGGGGAAACGCTCGTTGAAGTCGCGGGTGAAGCGCAGGTAGTCGACGATGCGCTTGTTGAAGCGCTCGCCCGGGATCAGCAGCGGAATGCCCGGCGGGTACGGCGTCAGCAGCGAGGTGGTGATGCGGCCTTCGAGCTGGTCGATCTCGACCCGCTCGGTGCGGCGGTGCGCGATGTGCGCGTAGGCATCGCTGGGCTTCATCGCCGGCTCGACATCCGACAGATAGACCTCTGTCGTCAGGCGCGCGATGTCGCCCTCGGCGTAGGCCTTGTGGATGAGCTGGCACAGGTCCTTCAGGCCCAGACGCTCGTACATCGGGAACTTGCCCGCGAACTCGGGCAGCACGCGCCAGATCGGCTGGTTGCGGTCGTAGTCGTCCTTGAACTGCTGCAGCGCGGTCAGCAGCGTGTTCCAGCGGCCCTTGGTGATGCCGATGGTGAACATGATGAAGAACGAATACAGGCCCGTCTTCTCGACCACCACGCCGTGCTCGGCCAGGTACTTCGAGACGATCGAGGCCGGAATGCCGGTCTCGGCGAAGTCGCCCGAGACATCCAGTCCGGGCGTGATCAGCGTCGACTTGATCGGGTCGAGCATGTTGAAGCCGGCGGCCAGATCGCCGAAGCCGTGCCAGCTCTCGTTGGCCTGCAGCACCCAGCCTTCGGCGCGACCGATGCCGTCGGCGGCCAGCGCCGGCGGGCCCCAGACCTTGAACCACCAGTCGTGGCCGAACTCCTCGTCGACCTTGCGCATCGCGCGGCGGAAGTCCAGCGCCTCCTTGATGCTCTCCTCGACCAGCGCGGTGCCGCCCGGGGGCTCCATCATCGCCGCGGCGACGTCGCACGAGGCGATGATCGCGTACTGCGGGCTGGTGGAGGTGTGCATCAGGTAGGCCTCGTTGAAGAGGTGGCGGTCGAGCTTCTGCTCCTGCGCGTCCTGCACCAGCACCTGCGAGGCTTGGCTGATGCCGGCCAGCAGCTTGTGCGTCGACTGGGTGGCGTAGACCATCGCCTGCTTCGGGCGCGGGCGGTTCTTGCCCATCGCGTGGTAGCTGCCGTAGAACTTGTGGAAGGCGGCGTGCGGCAGCCAGGCCTCGTCGAAGTGCAGGGTGTCGATCCAGCCGTCCATCATCTGCTTGATGGTCTCGGTGTTGTAGAGCACGCCGTCATAGGTGCTCTGCGTCAGCGTCATGATGCGCGGCTTGATGCCGGTGGTGTCGACGCCGGCCAGCAGCGGGTTCTTCGCGATCTTGGCCTCGATGGCCTCGCGGGTGAACTCGGTCTGCGGGATCGGGCCGATGATGCCGTAGTGGTTGCGCGTCGGCGTCATGAACACCGGAATCGCGCCGGTCATGATGATCGAGTGCAGGATCGACTTGTGGCAGTTGCGGTCCACCACCACCACGTCGCCCGGCGCCACCGTGTGGTGCCAGACCATCTTGTTGGAGGTCGAGGTGCCGTTGGTGACGAAGAAGCAGTGGTCGGCGTTGAAGATGCGCGCGGCGTTGCGCTCGCTCTGTGCGACCGGCCCGGTGTGGTCGAGCAGCTGGCCGAGTTCCTCGACCGCGTTGCAGACGTCGGCGCGCAGCATGTTCTCGCCGAAGAACTGGTGGAACATCTGGCCGACCGGGCTCTTCAGGAAGGCCACGCCGCCGGAGTGGCCCGGGCAGTGCCAGCTGTAGGAGCCGTCGCGCGCGTATTCCATCAGCTGCTTGAAGAACGGCGGCGCCAGCCCGTCGAGGTAGCTCTTGGCCTCGCGGATGATGTGACGCGCCACGAACTCCGGCGTGTCCTCGAACATGTGGATGAAGCCGTGCAGCTCGCGCAGGATGTCGTTCGGGATGTGCTGGCTGGTGCGCGTCTCGCCGTAGATGTAGATCGGGATGTCCGGGTTGCGGAAGCGGATCTCCTCGATGAACTTCCTCAGGTTCAGCACCGCCGGGTCCAGTTCGGGGCCGGGCGTGAACTCCTCGTCGTCGATCGACAGGATGAAGGCCGAGGCGCGGCTCTGCTGCTGCGCGAACTGGCTCAGGTCGCCGTAGCTGGTCACGCCCAGCACCTCGGATCCTTCCGTCTCGATGGCCTGCGCCAGCGCGCGAATGCCCAGACCGGAGGTGTTCTCCGAGCGGAAGTCCTCGTCGATGATGACGATCGGGAAATGGAAGCGCTGCATGGCGGAAGGGTCTCCGAAGACCAGGGGGCGGTGGAACAGGAAAAAAGCGAAGGGCGAAGTGTAGGGCCAGCGCGTGACGCGACGACGATGGACGAGGCCTGCGGCGGGATGTGACGCGCATCAGGTGGCAGACCGGGCCGCGCCCCTACACTGGGACCGTCTCGGCTGGACGGGAGACTGGCATGGATGTCGATCTGGATGGTGCACGGCTCTGGTGGATCGCCTCGGGGCTGCTGCTGGCGCTGGAGCTGTTCTCCGGCACGGTCTTCCTGCTGCTGCTGGCGATCGGACTGGCCTGCGCCGGGCTGGTCGCCTGGGGCGGCGGTGCGGTCACGCTGCAGATGCTGACTGCCGCGCTGATCGGCGGTGGCGCGATGCTGGCGCTGCGCACATGGCGACGGCGTCCCCGTGGTGACGCGCCGCCGGACATCGGCCTGGTGCTCGATCGGGGCCAGGCCGTGCATGTGTCGCGCTGGCGCGCCGACGGCACCGCCAGCGTCCAGTACCGCGGCGCGCACTGGGTCGTCCGCTGCACCGACGACACCCCGGCCGCACAGGCCCAGTCCACCGGCGAATTCATCATCGTCGATGTCGAGGGCACGATGCTGCGCGTGCGCCCGGCCACACCCGCAACACCCTCAACGCCAAGGAGCCCGTGATGGATGTTCTTGCCCCGGTCATTCTGATCGTGACGATTCTCTTCATCGGCCGCGCCATCAAGGTCGTGCCCCAGCAGAGCGCCTGGGTGGTCGAGCGCCTGGGCAAGTACCACGGCACGCTCTCGCCCGGCCTGAACTTCCTGATTCCCTTCATCGACCGGCTGGCCTATCGCCACTCGCTCAAGGAAATTCCGCTCGACGTGCCCAGCCAGGTCTGCATCACCCGCGACAACACCCAGCTCAAGGTCGACGGCATCCTCTACTTCCAGGTCACCGACCCGATGCGCGCCAGCTACGGCTCGTCCGACTATGTGATGGCGATCACCCAGCTCGCCCAGACCACGCTGCGCTCGGTGATCGGCAAGATGGAGCTGGATCGCACCTTCGAGGAGCGCGAGATGATCAACGCGGCGGTGGTCAGCGCGCTCGACGAGGCTGCGCTGACCTGGGGCGTGAAGGTGCTGCGCTACGAGATCAAGGATCTGACACCGCCGGCCGAGATCCTGCACGCGATGCAGCAGCAGATCACCGCCGAGCGCGAGAAGCGCGCGCTGATCGCCGCCTCCGAAGGCCGCAAGCAGGAGCAGATCAACATCGCCACCGGCGAGCGCGAGTCCTTCATCGCCCGCTCCGAAGGCGAGAAGCAGGCCCAGATCAACCAGGCCCAGGGCGAGGCGGCTGCCATCGCCGCGGTGGCCGACGCCACCGCCGAGGCCATCCGCAAGATCGCCGCCGCCATCGAGCAGCCCGGCGGAGTACAGGCGGTGCAGCTCAAGGTTGCCGAGAAGGCGGTCGACGCCTATGCGCAGCTGGCGCAGAAGAACAACACCATGATCGTGCCCGGCCACATGGGCGAGGTCGCCGGGCTGATCGGCACCGCGATGACCCTGATGCGTGCCGGCAGCGCCGGGAGCGCGGCGGCGCCTCAGTCGTCGTCGGCCGCATCCAGGCCGGGAAACAGCACCTCGGTGTAGCCGAAGCGGCTGAAGTCGCGCACCCGCATCGGGTAGAGCGTGCCGATCAGGTGATCGCATTCGTGCTGCACCACCCGGGCATGAAAGCCCTCGGCGATGCGGTCGATCGGCTGGCCACGCTCGTCGCGGCCGGTGTAGCGGATGCGTGACCAGCGCGGCACCACGCCGCGCAGGCCCGGCACCGACAGGCAGCCCTCCCAGCCGTCTTCCTCCTGGTCGGACAGCGGCTCGATCACCGGGTTGATCAGCACGGTGGCCGGCACGGCCGGTGCGTCCGGATAGCGCCGGCTGGCACCGAAGCCGAAGATCACCAGCGCCAGATCGACGCCGATCTGTGGCGCAGCCAGGCCCGCACCCTGCACCGCCTGCATGGTCTCGACCATGTCGGCGATCAGCGCGTGCAGCTCGGTGGTGCCGAACTCGGCCTCGGTGACCGGTCGGGCCGGCTTCAGCAGTCGGGCATCGCCCATCTTCAGGATCTCGCGTCGGGTCATGGCAGCAATCGGTCAGTGTCCAGGTACGGTCGGGAACACGAATTCTTGCGCATCGGCTGTCGCCTTGACCGGCGGCTCCCCCCGCATCCGGTCGGAGAGTCAGACAAAGACGCTTACACATTCATAGTTGATGATTACCATTGGTTACCATGAATGCGCTGGCCGATCACATTGCTTTGCAGAAGTTTCACGCTGTCCAGGAGATCGGCGCGACGAGCTTCCGTCTCGAACGAGGCCTGCACGGCTGGATGAGGCTGCAGTCCCGCTGGCAGGCGATGCTGCTTGGCGGCACGCAGACCGACTGCGTCTTCCGGCAGCCCGTCTGGCATGGCGCCCGGCTGCGCCATCTCTGCAACGATCCGGACGAGCTGTTCTTCGTCTGTGCCGAGCGTCAGGGCCGTCTGCTGGCAGTGCTGCCGCTGGCGCTGTCGCAGAGAGCCGTGGGGCGAATGACCGCCATCCGGGAGCTGCGCACTCCGGTGCATGCGCATCAGCTGCTCTGCGACATCGCGCTGGCGCCGGATCAGGACATCCACCGCCTCTGGACCCAGATGCGCGCCTGGCTACAGGGGGCTGGCGCCCGCCAGCTGCCCGCGTGGGATCTGCTGCGCATCGACGGCGTGCCCGGCGTCAGCGCGCTGGACCGGGCGCTGTGCGCCCAGGCCGGCACACACCAGCACACGCAGCTGCTGCGCCACAGCGCCTGGCTGGACTGCAGCGGCACGGTCGACCAGGCGCTGGAGCGGGTGTCGCGCAGCCATCATGGCAATGTGCGGCGCCTGCAGCGCCGCGCGATGTCGCGGGGCGCGCTGCGCTTCGAGGTGGTGAGCGATCCGGCGGCGCTGCCTCAGGCGCTGTCGCATTTTCTGCAGGTCGAGTCTTCAGGCTGGAAGGGCGAACGCGGCACCGCGATCGCCGCCTGCGAGGGGCTGAGCGGCTTCTACCGGACGCTGGCGGAGCAGTTCGGCCGGCATCGCAGCTGCCGCATCCATCTGCTGTGGCTGGACGACCGGGTGATCGCGGCGCAGTTCGTGCTGCTGGGCGCACGCACGATGAATCTGGTCAAGATCGCCTATCTCGAGGAAGAGTCGGACATCGCGCCCGGCCACCTGATCATGCGCGAAGCGATCGAGGCCGCCTGCGCCGATCCGGGCATCGACCGGCTCAGCTTTGTCTCGAGCCCCTCCTGGGCGCATCTGTGGAAACCGCTGCAGGAGCCGGTCCGCCAGCATCTGATCTTCCGCGACAGCCTGAGGGGCTGGCTGCTGCACCGGCTGCACGAGCACCGCCACCAGCCCGTTCAGGCCGGCTGAATGGCGAGGCGGATTCATCCATGCGATGATCCGCCCCCGATTCGATCCCGATTCCTCCCCTCACCGCCTTGATCTCCCGCTGGATACACCGCCGCGCCGTCATCGGCTTCCTGCTGCTGCCCTGGCTGACCCTGGTGCTGGCCCTGGGCGGGCTGGCCGCTGTCGATCTTCTGCTGGGCGATGGCGTGCTGGCGCAGCAATGGGCGCAGGAGCCGCGTCGCGAACTGCTGCGCCAGCTCGGCCTGGATCTGCTCTGGATCGTCGGCGCCCTCTATCTGCTGGGCGCACTGCCCTGGCTGGGCGGCCTGCTGCTGGGGGCGCTGCCTGCACCGAGTTCCGGCCTGCTGCTGATGCTGATCTGCGGCGCCGCGGGTCTCGGGCTCGGGCTGTTCGCCGGGCTGTCGGTGCTGCAGCCGCAGTCCCTGGTGCTGGGCGGCGTCTGCGCGCTGGCGGGGCTGCTGTATGCGCTGAGCACCCGCCGCGCCCGCGTCCGGCCGGCTCGCCGTCTTCCGGTGTCCGTCTTCCAGGAAGAGGATGCCGTGGCGGCGACGACGCCCAGCCGGCCGGCCCGGACACGGGCCCCGGCACCTCTGCCGGTCCTGACCGAGCGCCACGATGCGCCGACCACGCTTCCAGCGGAGCACTGACATGTCCCGCCTGATGTCCTCGCCGCGCAGGTCGGCGTTCTCCCGGCTGGGGGCGACCATGCTGGCCGCGCTGGCGCTGATGAGCGGTGCCGTCAGCGCCGCACCGCAGGCCGCAGGCCGCTCGCATGTCTGGCTGGTGGGCGGCGGCCCCGATCCGGACGGCTCCCAGGGGCAGATCGAGCTCAATGTGCTCTGGGTGGCGGACATCGTGCGCTCGGTGGCGCCCGGGGCGACGCTGAAGGTGTATTTCGCCGATGCCTCGCCTGAAGTCCGCGATGTGCGGATCTGGAGCCGGCCGGCGGACAGCCGCGAGAATCTGCAGCCTCTGGCACGGATCTTCGGCCAGCAGGAATTCAACGGCAACCAGTACCGCAAGCACCGGGTACCGGACATCGTGCACGGTACCCGGGCCGATCTGCTGGCACCGTCGCTGGCGCGCGAATTCGGCGCGATGGGCCCTCAGGACCGGGGACTGTTCGTCTTCAACGGCCACGGCCTGCGCGATCTCTCCGACCGGGCCGGCAACACCCTGCGGCTGTGGGACGACACGCGCATGTCGGTGCGCGAGCTCGAGCGGCTGGCCACGAACGCGCCGCCCAGCGCGCCGCTGCGCTTCGTCTTCACCCAGTGCTATTCGGGCGGCTTCATGCGGCTGATCCGGCCGGACGCGCGCGACCTGCGCACGCTGGCCGCCTACAACCGCTGCGGCTTCGCGGCCGAATCGGCCGACCGGCTCTCCGAGGGCTGCTCGGCCAGCATCGAGGTTGGCGACTACCGCGACTACACCACCTATTTCTTCGCGGCGCTGAGCGGGCGCCATCGCTCCGGCCAGCCGCTGGAGCGCTCGCCCGATCGTGACCGCGACGGCCAGGTCACGCTGCACGAGGCCCATGTGCATGCGGTGATCGAGGGCTACAACGCCGATCTGCCGCGCTCGACCAGCGAGACCTATCTGGAGCGCTGGCAGCCGGCCTGGCTGCGCTACCTCGACACCACCAGCGAACCCGACAACGAATATGGCCGGCTGGCATCAGAACTGGCCTTGCGGCTGAAGCTGCCGGCGCGCGGCACGATGCTGCAGCGTGCCCTCGGCACTCGCCATGAGCAGCTGGGCCGGCGCCTGCAGGCGATCGACGAGCAGTCGCGCCAGCTCGAGGGCGAGATCAGCCGGCTGCAGGGCGATCTGAAGCGGGGTCTGGTGCAGCGCTGGCCGGAAGCCGCGCATGCGCACACCGCCGCCTATGTGCGCTTTCTGGCCACCGAGCTGGGCGCAGCGCAGGCCTATGTGACCGCCCGCCCCGACTATGCGCAGCTGGTCGAGCGCCAGGATCGGCATGCCGCGCTGGAGCTGGAGCGCGTGGCGGTCGACCGCGACCTGACGCAGCTCGACAAGGTGCTGCGCCTGCGTCAGCTCTCGCGCCTGCTCGATCAGTTCGAGCGCTTCGCCACGCCGTCCGCACGGCGCGAGTACCAGCGGCTGATCCGCTGCGAGCGCACGCCGCTCTGAGCGACGGCGCGACGGCGCTCCTGATCGCTGCTCAGGCCAGGCCGGCCACCGGTGCGGTGAGCAGATGGCGGTAGCGCTTCATCGGGCCGGTATCGACATAGCCCATCCAGCGCGCGACATCCTCCTCGGCATGACCCGCCTGGAGCTGACGCACCGCAAAGGTGTGGCGCAGCCTGAAGGGCGCACCGCCCTCGATGGCCAGCGCATCGAGCTGCGCGACCGCCGCGCGGTGGCAGGCCGGATGTGACCAGGGCTTGCCCGACAGGGTCGACGGGAAGACCCACTCGGAGCACTGCATTTCCGCGCCCAGCATGCGCCGGGCCGCCAGCCAGAGGCGAAGCTGGCGGGCGGCCCACGCCGCCAGCGGCACCTGATGCTCCGGACTGCTGCCATCGGCGACGATGGTGAGCCGCCAGGGCAGATCCGGATCACGATCGCCGTGACCGCCGCCGCAGCTCACGTCGCGCGACCGCAGCGCCCGGACCTGCCCGGGCGCCAGCCCGGCACCCAGCATCAGCGCCAGCGCGCAGCGGTCGCGCAGGACTTTCCAGGACGCGCCGGCAGCGGGGTCCAGCGACTGGAATTCGGTGCAGTGCGCGATCAGGGCATCGCACTGGGCATCGGTCAGCACCTCCGGCACCGGCGTCAGCGCGGCGGCATTGGCATGGCAGAACGGCGGCTCCTGCATCAGGGCCAGCGCGGGTTCAAAGGCAGGCTGATCCTCCTGCTCGCGGGCGTGGTTGAGCACCCGGTCGATCAGCTGCAGCAGTCGCCAGGCGTAGCGCGGCGTCAGTTCGGTGCGGCTGCGCCGGGTGCGGACCTGCCGCAGCGGCCGGATGGCCTCATGCTCGAGAAAGGCCAGCAGCGCCTGCCGGTCGAGCGCTTCCCTGCCGTCCGCAGCAGGCGGTCGCAGCGGATCGAGCCGGATGAGGCGCTCGCCGCCAGACGGCTCGGCCTGAGGCGGCACGCAGAAAGCGATGAAGGCCTGCCACATGTCGGCATAGATGCGTGCCGACTCCTCGCGCAGCCGGCCATTGCCGCGGGGCCCCCGGGCGGGCGCCGAATCGATCCAGGAATGGAAGCAGGCCTCAAGCCGGGCGACCAGCTGATCGGCCGGGGCAGGTTCGAACAGGGGCAAGGTGGCAGCATCCATAAAAAGATACTAACGAAAATAATTTTTCAAGACAAGGCCATTGCGGTCTTTCCCTGTAGATCATTCCCGAATCAAAGCTGTTAGTATTTTAAATGACCATGAAAGCACGCTCCGTCACAAAGCAGGCCTCCCTGCATGGCGGCATGAACCGGCGCTCTGCGCGAATGGCTCAGAATCGCGCATTCACGAAAGCCCGCCAGAAAAGGAAAAAATCGCTCATGAACACCGTCAGCCTGCCCGCCGACCTGCAACTGTGCGTCGAGAACGCCCTGGCCGAAGACATCGGCAGCGGCGACGTGACCTCGGTGCTGCTGTCGCGAGCCCAGCAGGTCACCGCCCAGGTGACGGTCCGCGAAGCGGCGGTGCTGTGCGGGCAGCCCTGGTTCGATGCGGTCTTCCGCACACTCGATCCCTCGATCCTGATCGAGTGGACGGTTCCGGAAGGCTCGGCGGTTCAGGCCGACGACCTGCTGTGCACCCTGTCGGGACCGGCGCGCGCGATCTTCACCGGCGAACGCACCGCGCTGAACTTCCTGCAGACCCTGTCGGGCACCGCGACCTCGGTGCGACGCTATGTGGAGGCGGTCGGCACGACCGGCACCTGCATCGTCGATACCCGCCAGACCCTGCCCGGCCTGCGCAGCGCGCAGAAATATGCGGTGCTGGCTGGCGGCGGCCTGAACCACCGCCTGGGTCTGCATGACGGCTTCCTGATCGAGGATGTGCACATCGCCTCGGCCGGCGGCCTGCGCGAGGCGATCACCTTCGCCCGCGCGCTCGGGCTGAACGTACCGATCATGGCCGAGATCCGCACCCGCGAGGACACGCTGATCGCGCTCGACGAGGACATCGAGCTGATCCTGGTCGAGAGCCTGCCCCAGGAACTGGTGCGCACCGTGGCGCGCATGGTGCGCGAGCACCGGGAGTGCGGCGGTCGCACGCTGGTCGAGTATTCCGGCGGCATCTCGCTGGAGACGGTGCGCGCGCTGGCGGAGACCGGCGTCGACCGCATCGCGGTTGGCTCGATCACCAAGCACCTGCGCGCGGTCGATGTGACGATGCGCATCAGCCGGGAGCAGCCGGCCGCCGCCCCCTCCCCTGCGGCGGGCTGAACGGACAGAGCGCCGCTCAGGGCCGGGGCAGCGGTGCCTCGGCCTCGAGGCGGGCGGACTCCTCGTCGGTGAACAGCCGCGAACGACTCAGAAAGGCCTTGCCCAGCGGGCCTTCCAGACTGAAGTTGTCGCCGCCCAGCGGTGCATCCACCGCATCGACGATCATCTGGCTGCTCTTCCAGTAGGCGTACTGGGAACTGCTCATGTAGAAGGGCATGCCGCCGATGTGGCCCAGCAGCACATCGCTCGGGCTGATGGCCAGCTCGCCCGGCAGATAGCAGTTGGGCGCGCTGTTGTCGCAGCAGCCGCTGGACTGGTAGAACATCAGCGCGCCATGGCGGGCCTGAAGCTGCGCGATCAGTGCCAGCGCGGCTTCAGTGGCGCTCACCCGCGTGAGGGGTGTCATGTCGCTCATGTCGTTTCTCCGCTCGTGAAAGGATGGATGAAGCCATGAAAAAGGGGGACCGAAGTCCCCCGAAGGCATGACAGCTCGTCAATCGATCAGGAGATGCCTGATCAGAAGAAGCCCAGCTTGTTCTCGCTGTAGGAGACCAGCAGGTTCTTGGTCTGCTGGTAGTGGTCCAGCATGACCTTGTGGGTCTCGCGGCCGATGCCCGATTCCTTGTAGCCGCCGAAGGCGGCGTGCGCCGGGTAGGCGTGGTAGCAGTTGGTCCACACGCGGCCGGCCTTGATCGCGCGGCCCATGCGGTAGGCGGTGTTGCCGTTGCGGCTCCACACACCGGCGCCCAGACCGTAGACGGTGTCGTTGGCGATCGCCAGCGCGTCGGCCTCGTCACGGAAGGTGGTCACGGCCAGCACCGGGCCGAAGATCTCCTCCTGGAAGATGCGCATCTTGTTGTGGCCCTTGAACAGGGTCGGCTGGATGTAGTAGCCGCCGGCCAGCTCGCCGCCGAGCTGGGCGCGGTCGCCGCCGATCAGCACCTGCGCGCCTTCCTGCTTGCCCAGTTCGAGGTAGCTGCTGATCTTGTCGATCTGCATCTGCGAGGCCTGCGCGCCGATCATGGTGTCGGTGTCGAGCGGGCTGCCCTGCTTGATGGCGGCCACGCGCGGCAGCACGCGCGCCATGAACTCGTCGTAGATCGATTCCTGGATGACCGCGCGCGACGGGCAGGTGCAGACCTCGCCCTGGTTGAACGCGAACAGCACCAGACCTTCGATCGCCTTGTCCAGGAAGGCGTCATCCTTGTCCATGACGTCGGCGAAGAAGATGTTGGGCGACTTGCCGCCCAGCTCCAGCGTGGCCGGGATCAGGTTCGACGCGGCGGCCTGGGCGATGACCTTGCCGGTGGCGGTCGAGCCGGTGAAGGCGATCTTGGCGATGCGCTTCGAGGTGGCCAGCGGCATGCCGGCTTCGCGACCGAAACCGTTGACGATGTTCAGCACGCCCGGCGGCAGCAGGTCGGCGATCAGCTCGGTCAGCACCAGGATCGAGATCGGGGTCGACTCGGCCGGCTTCAGCACCACGCAGTTGCCCGCGCCCAGCGCCGGGGCCAGCTTCCACGCCGCCATCAGGATCGGGAAGTTCCACGGAATGATCTGGCCGACCACGCCCAGCGGCTCGTGGTAGTGGTAGGCGACCGTGTTCTCGTCGACTTCGGACAGCGAGCCTTCCTGGCCACGCAGGCAGCCGGCGAAGTAGCGGAAATGGTCGACCGCCAGCGGAATGTCGGCGTTGAGCGTCTCGCGGATCGGCTTGCCGTTGTCGACGGTCTCGGCGTAGGCCAGCATCTCGAGGTTCTGCTCGAGGCGATCGGCGATCTTCAGCAGGATGTTGGAGCGCTCGGTGACCGAGGTCTTGGCCCACTTGTCGGCCGCGGCGTGCGCAGCGTCCAGCGCCAGCTCGACGTCCGCTTCGTTCGAGCGGGCGGCCTGGGTGTAGACCTGGCCATTGACCGGCGTGACGACGTCGAAGTACTGGCCGGCAACCGGCGCAACCCACTTGCCGCCGATGAAGTTGTCGTAGCGCGGCTTGTACTGGACCTTGGCGCCCGGGGTGTTCGGATTCGCGTAGAGCATCGATGTCTCCTTCAGTGTTGATGCCAGGGGTTGGGATGCCACCTCCATTGCGAAGGTCGTGCCAGCCCGTGAATCCGGCGCATTCCGGCGGCTCTCCGCCCCCAGGATCGACCCTTCAGGCAGGAATGGCCCGTTTCCTGCTGGAAAGCTGTTCACCGCTCATTCAGTGACCAACCTGACGATCCGTACTGTCATTCGCCGAGACAGTACATACCCGATGCCGCTGCACAAGGCGAAACCTGTCACGGATCGGACCATGAGCGGCTGACTCCTGACGAGACAATCGGCACGAAAACACATAAGGGTAAACACTGAAATGAAGCATTCCGGACGTCCTGCGGGGGGCAAGACGCCACGACTGAAGCCCCTGAAACAGGCCTTGCTGCGCGGCGAGCCCCACGCCGGCCCTGTGCCGCTGACCCCGCTGCTGCAACGCTCCTGGCAGCGCAGCCAGGAAGCCGGACTGACGCCAGCCGGCCTGGGCAGCGCCGGGCCGCATGCCTCGGCGGTGCAGCTCGCGCGGGCGCGCGACCGCCATCACGAGCTGATCGCGCACGCGCGGCCGGTACTGGAATTCCTGTTCGAGCAGACCCGCGGCACCGACAGCGTGGTGCTGCTGGCCGATGCGCAGGGCATGCTGCTGGACGCGATCGGCGACACCGGCTTCAGCCAGCGCGCGGCCCGGGTGGCGCTGCGCCCCGGCGCGATCTGGCACGAGCAGTGGCGCGGCACCAACGCGATCGGCACCTGCCTGGCCGAGGAGCAGGCGCTGGTGATCCACGGCGACGAGCACTATCTGGACCGCAACGGCTTCCTGACCTGTGCCGCCTCGCCGATCGTTGATCCGGCCGGGCGCATCATCGGCGCGCTCGACATCAGCAGCGACCACCGCCAGGCGCACCGGCACACGCTCGGGCTGGTGCGCTCGGCTGCGCGCATGATCGAGCAGCGCCTGTTCGAGACCCGCCATGCGCAGGGTCTGCGACTGCGCTTTCATTCCCGGCCCGAGGGCATTGCCAGCCTGACCGAAGGCCTGATGGCGCTGTCGGACGATGGCTGGGTGATCGGCGCCAATGCGGCGGCGCTGTCGATGCTGAAGCTGGAGCGCGGCCACATCGGCGCGCTGCGCGCAGACAGCCTCTTCGGCCTGGACCTGCGCAGCATCGAGGCGATGGCACGCACGCCTGCCGAGCCGCGGGCGCTGCGCTGTCCGGACGGCACGATGCTGTGGCTGCGGGTCGACCGCAGTCACAGCATCGAGGTCATGGCGCGCCGCACCGATCGCCAGCCCGACGATGCCCTGCCGCCGTCGCCCTCGCCTTCGTCGTCGGACAGGTCAGCGCAGACGACACAGGACAGGCCAGGACAGGACGACGCGCTGTCCGGCTTCGCGCTGGGCGATCCGACGCTGCGCCAGATCGTCGGCCGGCTGCGGCGCCTGAGCGGCGCGCCGGTCGGACTGGTGCTGCAGGGCGAATCCGGCAGCGGCAAGAGCGCACTGGCCCAGGCGGTGCACCGCAGCGGCCCGCGCCGCGACGGGCCGCTGCGGACGCTGCACTGCGCCAGCCTGGATGCCGATCTGCTGGACGACACTCTGTTCGGCCGACCGCTGGAGCGCCCGCCGGCGCCGGGCCTGCTGCGCAGCGCACGAGGCGGCACGCTGGTGCTCGACGAGGTGGCGGATCTGCCGCTGCCGCTGCAGGCGCGGCTGCTGCGAGCGCTGCAGGACGACATGCTGGCGCCGCTGCCGGGCGAGCCGGCCCAGCCGCTCGATGTCGCGCTGATCTGCACCAGCCGGCGTCGGCTGATCGACGAGGTGGCCTGCGGCCGGCTGCGCGAGGATCTGTACTACCGGCTCAACGGCCTGACGCTGATGCTGCCGCCGCTGCGCGAGCGCAGCGATCTGGCCGCGCTGTGCCGCCAACTGCTCGACGCGGCGGGCTCGGCGGCGGCGGTGCATCCCGATCTGCTCGAGCCTCTGGCGCACTACCCCTGGCCGGGCAACGGGCGCCAGCTCGCCAATGCGCTGCGCGCGGCCAGCGTGCAGCTCGAGCCGCATGAGCGCATGATCCGCCTCGAACATCTGCCGGATGATCTGCGCGAGGAGCTGGCCACGCTCGCGCAGCAGCCGATGCAGGACCTGAAAGGCATCAAAGGCGGCCTGGGCGGGCCGGGCCGCGCGGAACGCGCGCTGCCCGATGCGGCCGAGGTGGCCCGCACGGTGGCCGCCTGCAAAGGCAATCTCTCAGAGGCGGCACGCCGGCTCGGCATCAGCCGCAACACCGTCTACCGGCGGCTGCGCGAAGCCGGGGAGGGCACCGCAGCGGACGACAGCGCCAGCAGGTGACCCATCTTCTCGCGCTTGGTCGCGAGATAGGCGGCGTTCTCGGGGTTGGCGTCGATCTCGTGCGGCTCGCGCTGCACCACCTCCAGCCCCTGCTGCTGCAGCGCCAGCAGCTTGATGGGGTTGTTGCTCATCAGACTGACCGAGGCCACGCCGAGGTCCTGCAGGATCTCGGCGGCCGCCTCGAAGCGGCGGCTGTCGGGTGCATGGCCCAGCGCCAGATTGGCCTCGACGGTGTCCAGGCCCTGGTCCTGCAGCGTGTAGGCGCGCAGCTTCTCGTCGATGCCGATGCCGCGGCCCTCATGTCCGCGCATGTAGATCACCACGCCCCGGCCGGCCTGGCTGATGCGCTGCAGCGCCAGGCGCAGCTGCGGGCCGCAGTCGCAGCGCAGCGAGCCGAAGATGTCGCCGGTCAGGCATTCGGAATGCACGCGCACCAGCACCTCGCGCGCGCCGGCCAGCTCGCCGCAGTGAATAGCCATGTGCTCGATGCCGGTGCTGCGGTCGAAGTAAGAGGAAATGGTGAAGTCGCCATGCTCGGTGGGCAGGCGTGCACTCGGGCCGCGCCGGACATGGGCATGCGCATGTTCGGCAGCCGCCTCAGGGGCGTCAGCGGCCGGCTCGCTGGCCGGCCGGAAGGTCGTTTCGGGCTTCATCGCAACATCGTCGGTCGGGAGCGGCATTGTCGCCGCATCCACGCTGGCGTGCAGGCGCCCGAGGCGCCGCACCTCAGCCGGCCGTGCGGCCGCGCCCGGTGCGCCGGCCGATCTCGAGCTTGGCGATGGCATTGCGATGCACCTCGTCCGGCCCGTCGACCAGCCGCACGGTGCGCTGGTGCGCATACATCTCCGACAGCCAGCTGTCCTGGCTGAGCCCCGCCGCACCATGGGCCTGGATCGCCCAGTCGACCACCTGGCAGGACACCTTGGGCGCCACCACCTTGATCATCGCGATCTCGGCCCGCGCGCCCTTGTTGCCGACGGTGTCCATCATCTTCGCGGCATTCATCGTCAGAAGCCGGGCCTGATCGATCATGCAGCGCGACTCGGCGATGCGCTCATGCCAGATCGACTGCGCCGACAGCGGCTGCCCGAAGGCGACGCGGGCGCTCAGGCGGTCGATCATCAGCTCCAGCGCACGCTCGGCCGCGCCGATCGAGCGCATGCAGTGGTGAATGCGTCCCGGGCCCAGCCGCCCCTGCGCGATCTCGAAGCCGCGTCCCTCGCCGAGCAGGATGTTGGCGGCCGGCACCCGCACATTCTCCAGCAGCACCTCCATGTGGCCGTGCGGCGCGTCGTCGTAGCCGAAGACGCTCAAGGGGCGCAGCACCGTCACGCCCGGCGTGTCGCGCGGCACCAGGATCATCGACTGCTGCAGATGGCGCGCCGCCTCGGGATCGGTCTTGCCCATCACGATGAAGATCTCGCATTTCGGGTGGCCGGCCCCGGACGAGAACCATTTGCGGCCATTGATGACATAGTCGTCGCCGTCGCGCCGGATCGAGCACTCGATGTTGGTCGCATCCGACGAGGCCACCGCCGGCTCGGTCATCAGGAAGGCCGAGCGGATCCGGCCGTCGAGCAGCGGCTCGAGCCAGCGTGCCTTCTGGGCCTCGGTGCCGTAGCGCTCGAGCGTCTCCATGTTGCCGGTGTCGGGCGCCGAGCAGTTGAAGACCTCGCCGGACCAGATCACCCGGCCCATCAGCTCGCACAGCGGCGCGTAGTCGAAGTTGGACACCCCGCCCTCGCCCTTGTGCGCATGCGGCAGGAACAGGTTCCACAGGCCGGCCTCGCGGGCCAGCGGCTTGAGGGCCTCCACCAGCGGCACCGGCTGCCACGGATTGCCCGCGGCCCGCAGCGCATGCATCTGCTGCTCGTGGAGGGCCTCGTTCGGGAAGATGTGACGATCGAAGAAGGCCTGCAGGCGCTCGAGCAGCTCGCGGCCGCGCTCGGTGGGGGCGATCAGGGACATGGCAACAGATCCTCGGCTGGGTTCCTGGCGGGATGGACGGATCCGATTGAAGCACCGGCCCTGCAGGGGCGGCGTCACGCAGGCGACGGGCCCGCGCTGCAAAAAAATCGCATCCCCCTCTGGAACTTCAGGCCGACGGGGCCATCTGATGGCGCGGGGAGAAGCTCGCGGACCGGCCTCGGGCAGGCTGGACAAGCTTCACGACTTTTCTCCGCTTCCGACAATTTCCGAAAACCACTGCATTCCACAGGAGCCAGCACAATGGGTCTGTTCGACATGTTCAAGAGCGATTCCGGCGACAAGATGACGCCGCACCTCGCCTTCACCACCTCGCTGATCTACATGATGAGCGCCGATGGCGAGATGGACAGCGAGGAAGTGGGCCATCTGCTGTCGGTGCTCGGCGGCAAGGACGACGGACGCGGCACGATCGGCGTGGGCGCGCAGAACCAGGCCCTGCTGGACTCGGCGCTGAAGTACCGCCGCAAGAACTCGCTCGACACCTTCCTGGCCGAGGCCGCCCCGCTGCTGACCGACGCGCAGAAGATGTGCATCATGGTCAACCTGATCGACTCCTCGCTGGCCGACGGCCAGCCCGAGCCGGAAGAGCAGCAGATGTTCGGCAAGTTCCTGCAGGCCTTCGGCATCACCGAGGAGCGCTTCCGCCCCTTCTTCGAGGTCATCATGCTGAAGAACGACCGCTCGGTCTTCACCAACCAGAGCCACCCGAAGAACGCGCCGGGCTACCAGGTCAAGCTGTCGATGTGATCGTCGCCCCGGGGCCGTGCCTGGCCCGGGCGCAGCAAGAGGCGGCCTGCGGGCCGCCTCTGTCGTTTCAGCGCTGTGGTTTCAGGCCGGAAACTCTTCCGTGTCGATCTCGGTCTGGGTGGCACCGTTGTAGCGCGCGCCGGCCACGTTGCCCGGGTGGATCGCCATAGGCATGGCTGAGATTCATGCAGCCCAGCCCGATCGGCGCGACCTCGGCCGGACCGAGGCGGCGCAGCGGGCCAGCGGCCAGAAAGGGCGAGTGCGCAAGAGGCGCGGCAGAGGTCAAGGCCAGTCTCCTGAAATCAAATGCCCTGCACGACGGGCGGATGAGCCGACGGCGGCTGGTTCAGCAGGCACCAGTAGAGCTTGATCTGCGAGGTGACCTCGAGGAACTTGTCGAAGTCGACCGGCTTGACGATGTAGGAATTGGCCCCGTCGCCATAGGCCTGCGCGATGTCGCAGTCCTCGGCCGAGGAGGTCAGCACCACGATCGGCACGGTGCGTGCCAGGGCATGCTCGCGATAGCGGCGCAGCACCTCCAGACCGTCGACCTTGGGCAGCTTCAGATCGAGCAGCACCACCAGCGGCAGCGGCTCGCCGGCCTCCCAGCGCGCCAGCCAGGCCAGCGCCTCGGCACCGTCACGGGCAACCTCGAGCGGATTGACCAGCTGGCTGCGCGCGAAGGCGCGCCGGGTCAGGTCCAGATCGATCGGGTTGTCCTCGACCAGCAGGATGGCGCGGCGCACCGGCTCGCTCGAGATCATTGCGGCATCTCCAGATGGAAGACGGCACCACGGCCCGGCTCGCCCTGAGCCCAGACCCGGCCGCCCATGCGCTGCATCGCCTTGCGCACGATCGCCAGACCGATGCCGGTGCCGGGATAGGCCTCCGCGCGCTCCAGCCGCTGGAAGATCTCGAAGATCCGGTCGTGATACTGCATGTCGAAGCCGATGCCGTTGTCGTGGACAGAAAGCATAGCGCAGCCATCCTCGCCGTGGCTGACACGCAGCCGCACGCACGGCGGCTGGCTGCGGGCGCTGAACTTCAGCGCGTTGTCGATCAGGTTGCGCAGCACCATCGCCAGGCCGTCGGCATCGGCACAGGCCATGACCGGCGTGTCCGGCGCCTCGAGCTGCAGCACCCGCTCGAGACCCGGCCCCGAGCCCAGGCCGGGATCGTCGGCACGGCGCGCCTCGATCGCCCGCCGCGCCAAGTCGACCAGATCGACCCGGGTGCAGCGCACCTGACGCTGCTCGAGATGGCAGTAGGCCAGCAGGTCGTGGATCAGCTGGTTCATCTGGCCGACGCCGTGGCGGATGCGCGCCACCAGATCGCGCGCGCCGTCGTCGAGCAGATCGCCATGCACCAGCTGCAGCATGCGGCTGTAGCCGTCGATGCCGCGCAGCGGCGCCTTCAGGTCATGCGAAACGGTGTAGGTGAAGGTGGCCAGCTCGCGGTTGGCGGTGGCCAGATCGGCGGTGCGCTCGGCCACCCGCTGCTCCAGCTCGGCATGGAAGCGCCGCATCTGGAACTCGAGCTCCTTCGCCTCGGTGATGTCGTAGCAGTAGCCGATGAAGCCGAGAAAGCGGCCCTGGCTGTCATGCCGAGGCGAGCCGTCGTCGCGGATCCAGCGGTGGCGACCGTCGGCGGCGCGCAGCCGGTACTCCATGCTGAAGCTGCGCCGCGCGACGAATGCCGCCTTGTAGGTCAGCAGGCAGCGCTCGATGTCCTCCAGATGAACGCCCTCGGTCCAGCCGCTGCCCAGCTCCTGGGCCAGGGTGCGGCCGGTGAAGTTCAGCCAGGGCTGGTTGAAGTAGTCGCAGCCCATGTCCAGGCCGGAGGTCCAGATCAGCGCCGAGCCCTGGTCGGCGAGGGTGCGGAAATGCTGCTCGCTCTCGCGCAGCTCCTGCTCGAGGCGGAGCTGCGACTCCAGCAGCTCGACCAGCGCCAGCCGCGCCTGCTCGGCCGCGACCAGCAGGCCGCGCGACTCGTCGGCCATGCCGGCATGCAGCTCGACCATGCGGTCGCTGTCCTTCAGCGCCTCGACCTGCTGGGCAGCGGTGATGCGCTCATCGAGCAGGCGCGAGACATGCCGGCCCAGCAGCTCGAGCATCTCCAGCTGCTCAGGCTCGAGCCGGCGCGGCCGGTGATCAAGCACGCACAGCGCACCGAGCCGCTCGCCGCTGGCCAGACGCAGCGGCACCCCGGCGTAGAAGCGGTTGCGGTCGGCGGCCACCAGCGGGTTGCCGTGGAAGCGCGCGTCCTGGAAGGCATCCTCGCAGACCAGCGGCCCGTCCCCCAGCAGGGTGTGCGCGCAGGCCGAGATCGCCCGCGGCGTCTCGCTGACCGGCACATTGATGCGCGACTTGAACCACTGCCGATGCCGGTCGACCAGCGTGATCGCCGCCACCGGCGCGGCGCACAGCCGGGCGGCCAGCGCGGTCAGCTCGTCATAGAGCGGCTCGGCGGCGGTGTCGAGAATGGCGCAGCGCGCCAGCGCCTGCAGGCGCTGCTCCTCGTCGGTCGGGATCGGGGCAGGAATCATCGCGACGACACCTCCGCAAGAAATCGGCCCGGCGCTCAGCCCGGCAGCGAGCTGGCCGCCGCCGCCTGCGGCAGACCGCGCGCCAGATCCGACAGCAGCCGGGTCGCCTGGCGCAGCAGCGGCGTGGGCCGCTGGCGTGACGACACCGCCCGGCACAGGATGCTGCGCAACCCCGGATCGAGAATCGGCCGCACCGCCAGCAGGTCCGCGCGG
Source organism: Sphaerotilus sulfidivorans (assembly GCF_013426975.1). Lineage (GTDB taxonomy): Bacteria > Pseudomonadota > Gammaproteobacteria > Burkholderiales > Burkholderiaceae_C > Sphaerotilus > Sphaerotilus sulfidivorans. Next base: position 144,525 of record NZ_JACCPY010000006.1, on the reverse strand, counting down.
CCGGAAGCCGCCACCGCGCTGGCGGTCAGCACCGCCTGGCCGTAGTCGGCACAGACCAGATCGATGATCGCCGCGACGCTGGAGACCTCCCAGGCGATGTCGAGCTGCAGCCCGGCATGCATCGCACGGGTCTCGAGCAGGCGCCGGATCACATGGGCGCGCTCGGGCAGCACCAGCTTCGCATCGGCCAGCTCGGCCATCGACAGCGGCCCGCGCCCGGCCGGGGCCGGCGCATCGGCGCGCTGCACCAGGCACAGCGGCTCCTCCAGCAGCGGCACGAACTCCAGCCCCGGCTGGGCCTCCGGGTTGTAGAGCAGGCCCAGATCGACCCGGCCCGAGGTGATCCACTCGACGATATGGGTCGACAGGCCCTCGACGACCGCCAGGCGGGCCCGGGGCATGCGGCGGCGAAAGCCGTCGATCAGCGGCAGCGTGAGCTGGCGGCCGATGGTCGGCGGCAGGCCGATGGTGATGCGGCCGACCGGCTCGTCGCGGTTGGAGGCCATGTCGGCGCGGGCCTCGCCGACGCGCTGCAGGATGGCCAGGCTGTGCTCGAGCAGGCGCTGGCCGGCCTCGGTCAGCGTCACGCCACGGCCGTTGCGCAGCAGCAGCGTCTCGCGCAGCTCGATCTCGAGCGCGCGCACCTGCCGGCTCAGCGCCGACTGCGCGATGCCGAGCACCACCGCGGCGCGGCTGAAGCTGCGCAGCTCGGCGACGTGCACGAAATAGTCCAGTTGTTTCAGATCCATGTCGGATCCGGAGTATGCCGCCCGATCAGTGCGAGCGCACGAACAGCATGACCCCGAAGATCGTCAGACCCATCAGCCGCAGCGTGTCGCGGCGCCAGTCGATGCTGAGCAGCGGCGCAGGCACCTGATGGGTCGGCATCGAGCGCACTGCGCAGTGCCAGGCGCCGATGCACAGCGCCAGCAGGAAGAACAGTGCCGGCCCGTAGGTGCGCGACAGGAACCAGGCACAGGTCAGATAGCCCACCATCGACGAGCGCAGCAGCGAGGCCGTCTGCCAGGCCGGACTGCCCGCCGGCAGCTGATCGAGCGTGCGGTTCAGACCCTTGAAGGTCAGCACGATCAGGCCCATCCAGACGAAGTAGCCCAGCAGGCCCAGCTCGGCGAAGCACAGCACGAAGGAGTTGTGCGCCGTCAGGTAGTTGTATTCGAGGTAGTTGCCGTAGCCCGCGCCGAACAGCGGATTGCGCTTGAGCAGATCCAGGCCGATCACCCAGGACTCGATGCGCTCCTCGGCCGACTTCTCCTTGCCGGAGAACTCCCGCCCGCCCGACATGTTGCCCAGCAGCTGCACCGACACCATCGAGCCCAGCAGCAGCACCGTCCTGGTCGTGCCCAGCGCCTTGCGCACGCCAAAGAACAGCAGCGAGGCCAGCCCGAGCAGCGCACCACGCGACTGGGTCAGGAAGATCGCGTAGACCATGAGCGCACCGGGCGCGATCACCCGCACCAGATTGTTCAGCCGCCGGTCCGGCCGCCAGCCCGCGCCCCACAGCATCGGCAGCGTCATCACCAGCACCTGGGCAAAATCGTTCGGGTCGGCCAGGAAGCCCACGCTCTTCAGTCGCCACAGGAACCAGCCCGACTTGTCGAGCGCCGGGATGACCGTCTTCAGGTCCGGCATCGTCGCCGGATCGTCGTTGTCATGCGCCGGCGCGGTCTGGCGCAGCACCAGCTTGTCCATGTTCTCGCCGGTGTGATAGGCCTGGATGCCGAAGACGCAGTTCAGCAGCATCGCCAGCACCACCGCGTTCATCGTCGACTTCAGCCGCTCCAGCGTGGTCAGGTTCAGCGCCGCCAGCAGGAACAGCATCGACGAGGTGCTGAAGTCGCTGATCGCGTCCATCGTGCCGCCGGACCAGGGCGACAGCAGCTTGGACACGCCGATCAGCGCCCACAGCCCGAAGATCAGCTTGAAGTGGATCGGACGGGCACCCGCTTCCTTCTTCGCGGCTGCGGCGACCACCGAGGTGATCACCGCCAGCAGCCACAGCCACAGCATCGGGCGCAGCTCGCCCAGCTCGGGCATGAACAGCTCCACCGGCCGGAAGAAGGTCAGCAGGATGTAGGCCTGGAACAGCTTGAAACTCATGATCGGGCGATCTTAGGAAGATCACCCCAAGGTACTAAGGGGTATTCCGACCCGGACACAGAAACCGCGGCCAAAAGTGATTTCTCGATTCAGGCCCCGTTTTCGCCCCGGGCAATTTGAAATATCTGAAACAGGATTCATCCCGCGGACCTGCTACGCTCGCGACCCGTCCGCTACTGCCCGTTTTCACCGCTCCCCCGACCACCCGCCATGCACTTCGAAGACAACGAGACCCTGGAAGCCGCACGCGCACGCAACATCCGCGACGCGCTGCAAGAGGACATCGGCCGCTGCGACTGGACCGCCGAGCTGGTGCCGGCCGACCGCCGCGTGCAGGCCCGCGTGGTCGCCAAGGAAGACGGCGTGCTGTGCGGCCGCGACTGGTTCGACGGCTGCATGCACGGCTGCGATGCCTCGATCCGCATCGACTGGGCGGTGGCCGAGGGCGCGCGCTTCACGGCCGGCACCGAGCTGTGCCGCATCGATGCGCCGGCACGCGCGCTGCTCAGCGCCGAGCGCTCGTCGCTCAACTTCCTGCAGATGCTCTCGGCGGTGGCCACCGTGACCCGCCAGCATGTCGACGCGATCGAGGGCCTGAGCCCCAACCCGAACGGCTGCGTGGTGCTCGACACCCGCAAGACCCTGCCCGGCCTGCGCCAGGCGCAGAAGTACGCGGTGCGCGTCGGCGGCGGCGCCAACCAGCGCATGGCGCTGTGGCACGGCATCCTGATCAAGGAGAACCACATCGCCGCGGCCGGCGGCATCACCGCGGCGCTGCAGGCCGCGCAGGCGCTGGACTCGGGCGTGAGCATCCAGATCGAGGTCGAGAACCTCGCCGAGCTGGAGGAGGCGCTGGAGGCCGGCGCCACCAGCGTGCTGATCGACGACTTCTCCTTCGACGACATGCGCGCGGCGGTGGCGCTGAACCGGGGCCGCGCGCTGCTGGAGGTCTCCGGCGGCGTCGACATGACGACCATCCGCGAGATCGCCGCCACCGGCGTCGACCGCGTCTCGATCGGCCGGCTCACCAAGGACGTGCGCGCGATCGACCTGTCGATGCGGGTGCTGCCGGCCTCGCGCGAGATCGCGCCGGGCCTGGTGGTGCGCGGCTTCGAGCCGCCGCTGCGGCTGAGCGACTTCCGCCTGATCGCCTTCGACATGGATTCGACGCTGATCAACATCGAGTGCATCGACGAGATCGCCGACGCGGTCGGCCGCAAGGCCGAGGTCGCCGCGATCACCGCCGCGGCGATGCGCGGCGAGATCACCGACTTCAAGGACAGCCTGCGCCGGCGCGTGGCGCTGCTGGCCGGCGTGCCGGTGTCGGCGCTGGAGGCGGTCTGGACCGAGCGGCTGCGCCTGAACCCCGGCGCCGAGACGCTGGTGCGCACCTGCCAGGCCGCCGGCCTGAAGATCGTGCTGGTCTCGGGCGGCTTCACCTTCTTCACCGACCGGCTGCGCGATCTGCTGCAGATCGACCACACCCGCAGCAACCTGCTCGAGGTCGACGCCGACGGCCGCCTCACCGGCCGGGTGCTCGACCAGGACTGGGGCGACATCTGCGACGGCGAGGAAAAGCGCCGCACGGTGCTGGCCCTGTGCGCGCAGCACGGCATCGACCCGCGCCAGGCCATCGCGATGGGCGACGGCGCCAACGATCTGCCGATGATGGGCGCGGTCGGCCTGTCGGTGGCGCATCACGCCAAGCCGGCGGTGCGCGAGCGTGCGATGGTGGCGATCGAATCCGGCGGCCTGGACCGGCTGCTGGAGGTGGTGCGGCCCTGAGCGCGCCGACCTGGGTCAGCCGCGCCCGCCCAGGGTGGCCTGCACGCTGACCTCGTCGAGCCAGTCGTCGTAGTCCTGCAGGCTCAGGCCCAGCACATGCAGGGCCATCGCGCCGCCGCGCTGCCACTCGACATGCTGGCGATGGCGCGCAGCCGGCCGCACCGTCATGCGGTCGGCCACCAGGCCGAGCGCGACCAGCAGCCGCACCCGGGAGGGCTGCTCCGGCGACGAGGGCTCGGGCGTCAGCACCCGGGCATCATGATGCCGCCCGACCGCGCCGGCCAGACCGGCGTCCAGCCCCCAGTGCAGCGCCAGGCGTTCGGCCACTTCGGCATGGTCGATGCCGTGGCGGCTGCGCTCGACCTCGGTGACCGGACGGTGCCCGAGATTGGCCTCGGCCAGCGTGACCCGATAGCTGGGCGACTGCAGCTCCAGCATCATCAGCGCCACCGCGCTGTCGCACAGCAGGCCGAAGCCCAGCGCCAGATCGGCGCTTTCGCCGCCATGCCGGCGGGCCAGCCAGGCCAGCACACGCGCCCGGTTGAGGCTGTGCTCCCAGAAGCCGGCCCAGGACGCGCAAGGGCCTCCCGCGCCGTCTCGCTGCTGCGCCAGCGCACGCATCTGACCCACCAGCGCCAGCGTGCCGAACAGATCGACCGCACGGCGCACGCCGAAGGCGTCGACAGCCGCCTCGAAGGTGGAACGGCGCCCGCCCGGCGGCCCCAGGCCCAGCGAGATCGCGCACTGCATCAGCAGTGCGCAGCTCGGGGCGTCCAGCGCGGCCGCCAGACGGGACAGCGCGGCCGGGGACTCGCTGCGCAGCTGCGACAGCAGCACCGGCGCAGCGGGCAGCGCCAGCATCTGAACGGAACCGGTCGCCGCCGGCGGCAGCCCGCCCGCCGCCTCGTCGGCAGCACTGTCGGGCCTGGCGATGGCGCACAGCAGGGTCTCGGTCATGCGCCCTATTTCGGCCCTGTTCGCCCTGTCTGTAAGCAGGGGTCCGTGCAGTCTGCACGGTGCACGGACTCCGGGTACGGTGCGGGGTTCGGGTGCCGGACCCGGTTCAGGCGGGACGTGCGCCCATCACCACGATGCCGTCGGCATCGGCGCAGATCCAGTCGCCGGGGCGCACCGTCACGCCCTGGATCTGCACCGGCTGGTCGAGCAGGCCGGGCTGGCGCCGCTCGGTGGGCAGCGGCATCGGCGCCAGCGCGCGAATGCCGACATCGCAGACCGCCAGCTCGGCCACGTCGCGCACGCAGCCGTCGACGATGACGCCGGCCCAGCCGTTGCGCGCCGCCGCCGCGCCAATGTTGCCCCCCACCAGCGCGCGGCGCAGCGAGCCAGCACCGTCGACCACCAGCACCCGGCCCTCGCCCGGCCCCTCCAGCAGCGCCTTGACCGAGGTGTTGTCCTCGAAGCACTTGACGGTCACCGCGGTGCCGCTGAATGCGGCACGGCCGCCGAACTCGCGGAACACCGGCGGCAGCACGCGGAAGTCGCCGCTGGTGTCGCCCTTGAAGCGGTCGCACAGGTCGCAGGTCGGGATCAGGTCGGTCGTCACGGAAGCTCTCCTCTCGAGTCTCGAGGCCGGGATGGTGAAAAGGCCCGCGACAATGCCACGCCGGGCTGACGGCACCCTGGCGCAGCGTCAGCCCGGCGTCAGGTCGGAATCGCCGGGTCCATCGCCGGGTCAGCAGGCGTCAACGGATGCCGGCCGCCTCCAGGCTGGCGAGAAAGTCGTCGGCCTTCTGGAAGCCGATCACCCGGCGCTCGGACTGCTCGCGCCCGGCCGCGTCGAAGAACAGGATGGCCGGCGGCCCGAACAGGCCGAAGCGGCGCAACAGCTCGCGGTCGTCGGGATGGTTGGCGGTCACGTCCACCTGCAGCAGCAGCACGCCGGCCAGGCGCTCGCGCACCCGCGGGTCGGTGAAGGTGTAGCGTTCCATTTCCTTGCAGGACACGCACCAGTCGGCATAGAAGTCGAACATCACCGGCCGGCCGGCCTCGCGCACCGCCGTCTCCAGCTCGGCCAGCGTGCGCACCCGGCGGAAATGCACCGGCTCGCCAGCAGGCACGCCGCCCAGGCCCAGGTTCACGCCCAGATGCGCCAGCGGCGCCAGCGCATCGCGCCCGCCACTGGCCGCGCCGCCCCACTGCGCCAGCGCCAGCAGCGCGCAGACCAGCGCCAGCGCCCGCACCGCCAGACCGCCGGATCCGGGCCGAGCCGCCCGCCACAGCACCCCGGCCAGCGCCAGCGCCAGCGCGCCCCAGCCGATCATCGCCATCACCTCAGGCAGCAGCGGCAGCACCATCCACAGCGCCACGCCCAGCAGCAGCACGCCGAAGACATGCTTGACCGACGCCATCCAGGCGCCGGCCTTCGGCAGCAGCGATCCGGCCGACAGGCCCACCAGCAGCAGCGGCACGCTCATGCCGATCGCCATCGAGAACAGCGCCAGACCGCCCAGGACCACATCGCCGGTGCGGCTGATGTAGACCAGCGCGCCGGCCAGCGGCGCGGCCACGCAGGGCCCGACGATCAGCGCCGACAGCCCGCCCAGCAGGAAGACGCCGCCATGGCGCCCGCCACGCAGGCCGCTGCCGGCCTGGCTGAGACGCGACTGCAGCGCCGCCGGCATCTGCAGCTCGTAGAGCCCGAACATCGACAGCGACAGCAGCACCAGCAGCAGCGCGAAGCCGCCCAGCACCCAGGGCGTCTGCAGCGCCGCGGCCAGCCCTTCGCCGGCCAGGCCGGCGGCCACGCCGAAGGCGGTGTAGACCAGCGCCATGCCCAGCGCATAGGCCAGCGACAGGCCCAGGCCGCGCGCACGCGACACCGGCTCGCCCTGCCCGACGATGATCGACGACAGGATCGGCACCATCGGCAGCACGCAGGGCGTGAAGGACAGCAGCAGGCCGGCCAGCGCGAACACCGCCGCCACCGTCAGCAGGCTGCCCGAGCCCAGCGCGGCGGCGAAGCGGTCGCCGATCGCGCCACCCACGCCGCCGAGGCCCTGCGACCGATCGGTGCCCGGCAAGTCCTCCAGCGGCACCAGCGTTCCGTCCTCCTGCTCCGGCAGCAGCCGCACCGCCAGCGCCTGCAGACCGGCCGCACCGCCGTCCTTCAGCTCCAGCTGCAGGACCTGGCGCCGCGGCGGATAGCACAGCCCCTTGTCGGCGCAGCCCTGGCTGCCGAGCGTGATGCGCACCGGACCGCCCGGTGCGGCGCGCGCCGCCTCCAGCAGCGGCCCCAGATCGACGCCGAAGGCCAGCCGGTCGTGGTAGACCTCCAGCTCCTTCTGGAAGGTCTCGTCGTACTTGCGTTCGCCCGGCGGCAGCGGCACGCCCGCCAGCGCCAGCCCGGCCGGCTCGGACTGCAGCGCCAGGCGTTCGCGGTACAGGTAGTAGCCGGGCGCGATGGTGTAGCGCACCCCCAGCGTGCGTGCGTCGAGCAGCTCGACCTCGAGACGGAAGGCGCGATCAGGCTCGAGAAAATCCTCGGCGCGCACCAGCGCGGGCAGCAGCAGCACCAACCCGAGCAGCGCAGACAGCAGCGCGCGCAGCGGCAGACGGAAAAGCATCAGGTCACGCATGGACGGGGGCAGGATCAGGGTCAGGAAACGGGGCACGGCCCGCAGTGTGCCCGGGAATGCAGGCCCGCCCCATGAAGGGGCATGCCACCTACACCATCCCGAACGGGGTACCGGTGATTTTTTGTTCCCAATCGAATCACGCGAAGTCAAGAGGCCGACGCAACACAAAAGATTGCAGCATGAACTTTCACTCGGAATCAGCCAGCGCAAGGTTTCAGGCACTAAAGTAGCGCCGTGCCGAAATCATCCATCGGAACCCTCTTCGGACAGACATCGCACCCGGAAGACCCCCGAGAAGAACATGCTCAAGAGCCTCTTTGGCGACCTCACTCCGCTGCGGGAGGCGGTCAGTCGCGCCAGTCGCCACAAGGACGACCCGGCACCTGACCGTCACGACGCGGACTTCATCTCGACGACCATCATGGATGTGGCCGACGAGCAGGACTGCATGCCCGCCGAGCCGCCCGCGGTCGATCCGCACCGCGACGAGCTGCTGGTCAAGGGCTCGCCCGCGCAGGCGATGCGCACCCATTTCGCCGGCAGCCGCAAGGACACCTTCGTCCGCCAGAAGCTCATCACCATCTGCGACCCGTCCCACATGTGGGCCGCGGCCGTCATCCGTGCGCTGGCCGACGCCAGCGGCCAGCCGATCGAGCGGCTGCACATGCGCGACCAGACCAGCCTGGCGCCGCTGGCCGACATCGAGCGCACCACGCTGCCGCGCCGCACCGACGACACACTGAAGATCTACTACGCCGACATCCAGGCCGAGGGCCGCGATGCCGCCGAGGTGCAGATCGCGCTGATGGAGCGCTCCGACCTGTCGGTGGTAATCATCGGCCCGATGGCGCCGGCCGACATCGCCTCGATGCTCGAGGACATCCGCCAGGCCACCCACAGCCTGCACTGGCAGTGCCGCAATCTGCTGTTCATGCTGCCGGTCAGCTCGGGCGCGCTGATGCAGCGCATCCAGCAGCTCGACTGGCCCGACCAGGTGCGGGTCGAGGCGATCTGCGAATCGCTCACCAGCGCCAGCGTGGTCTGGAACCGCATGCTCGCGCACTGGCAGAAGCTGCGCACCGAGCAGGCCACGCCCAGCGCACCGGCGCCGCTGAGCAGCCCCAGCGCCCCGATGCCGCTGCCTGAACCGGCGCCGCTCGTCTCCTCGCCGACGCCCTCGATGGTGTTCGTCGGCCAGGCACCGACCACGCTGATGTCGCCGCTGGCGCCGCTGTCGCCACCGCCGGCCGCGCCGGTCAGCGACTTCGGCCCGGTCAGCGCGCCGATGAGCCTGCAGTCGGGCATCGAGCCGCGCATCGACGCCCGGCGCGCCCGCGCGGTGCTCGACGAGCTGACGGTGCTCGACGGGCTGATCTTCGTCGCGCTGGTCAACGGCGCCACCGGCGCGGTGGTGGCCTGCCCCGCACCCGGCCCCGACATCGACCGCGCCGCGCTGGCCGCCTCCGAGATCTGGAAGACGCACCGGCGCACGCTGCGGCAGCTCGGCCATTCGCGCCCGGGTGATCCGCTCGAGGAGATCCTGGTGACCGCCGGCAGCCGCTACCACATCCTGCGCACGCTGCGCGCCCATCCCGATCTGTTCATCCTGTCGGTGCTCGACAAGCTGCGCAGCAATCTCGCGATGACACGCTACCGCATCATGGAGGCCCAGCAGGTGCTGGTGTGATGTCGGTGCGACGCGAACTGCGCACCGGGGCCGCGCAGCCGGAGGCCCCGCCGCTCGACAGCCTGTTCCCACGCGAGGCCCCGATGCCGGGCGACTGCCTGGTGGCCTGGGATCCGCACGGCAGCTGGCCGGGCTTCAGTCTGGAGGCGCTGGCCCACGGCGCCGGCACCCGCCTGTCCGAGGTGGTGCTGCTGCACGAGAGCCAGCCCGAAACCCCGCTGGCCCTGCTGCGCGGCACCGTGCTGCCGACGCCGGAAGGCACCTGGCTGGGCGTGCTGCAGGTCGAGGCCTCGCCCGAGGATGCCCGCGCGCTCGGCCTGGCGCTGGATCTGCTGGCGCGCGCCGGCACCGCGCTGGTGCTGGCCGGCTCCCGCCGCGACAAGGACCTGGTGCGACGCATCCGCGAAGGCCTGCGTCCCGACCACTGGCGCGGCCCGGTGCTGCAGATGCTGGTGCCGACCGAGCCGCCCGGCCGCGGCGAGCCGCTTCGCCAGGCGCTGTGGCCGCGCGGCCTGAATGTCCGGGTGATCGAGCACCCCGGCCGCAGCGCCGATCCGGACTGGACCCGCCTGCTGCTGGCCCGGCTGCGCGCCACGACCGAGATTCCCATTTCCCTTCCCATGCCCGCCACGCCCGTCCAGACCGCCCCCATCGCCCCACCGATCGCGACGCCTGAACTGCCGCCGCTGCACGACGCGCCGCATGACGAACAGGGCGATCCGGCCGGATCGCTCGACTTCTCGCGCGTGGAGCGCCTGCTGGAGCTGGCGGCGATGGGCCCGGGCGTGGTCGCTGCCGCGCTGGTGGAGAGCGGCTCGGCCGAACTGCTGTCGCTGCAGGCCCTCACCGAACGCGCCGCGGACCTGGCCGAGCGGTCCGCCCGTCAGGGCAGCGCGATGTGGCAGGCCGGTCTGAGGCCGGACGCGCCCAAGCCTGCGCTGCAGGAGCTGCAGGAGCTGCTCTGGTCCGATGCCGAGCATCACCATCTGATGCTGCCGATGCCGCAGCGCACCGACCTGCTGCTGCTGGTGTGCATCGACCGCCAGTTCGGCGATCTGTCGGCCTCGCGCTGGCAGGCGGCGGTGGCACGCCATCAGGGCTGCTGAGTCTCGGCTAGGATCGCGCTCCAGACCGACGATCCAGACCGACCATGAACGGACTCCAATTCGACTACACCCGCCAGGACGCCAGCGGCCAGAGCTGCACCGCGCTGGCCTGGGCCAAGGCCCCCAAGCCGCTGACCCGCGACGAGCGCGCTCACCTGAAGGAGCGCGCCCGCACGCTGCTGAAGGAGCGCGGCGCGGTGCTGGTGGCCCACTACTACGTCGACGGCGATCTGCAGGACCTGGCGGTCGAGACCGGCGGCTGCGTGTCCGACTCGCTCGAGATGGCGCGCTTCGGCCGCGACCATGCCGCGCAGACCCTGATCGTGGCCGGCGTGCGCTTCATGGGCGAGAGCGCCAAGATCCTCAGTCCCGAGAAGCGGGTGCTGATGCCCGACCTGGACGCGACCTGCTCGCTCGACCTGGGCTGCCCGGCCGACCAGTTCGCCGCCTTCTGCGACGCGCACCCGGACCGCACCGTGGTGGTCTACGCCAACACCAGCGCCGCGGTGAAGGCCCGCGCCGACTGGATGGTCACCAGCTCCTGCGCGCTGTCCATCGTCGGCCACCTGCATGCGCAGGGCAAGAAGATCCTGTGGGCGCCGGACCGCCACCTCGGCAGCTATGTGCAGCGCCAGACCGGCGCCGACATGCTGATGTGGAGCGGCGACTGCATCGTGCACAACGAGTTCAAGGGCACCGAGCTGGAGCTGCTGCGCCAGGAGCATCCGCTGGCCAAGGTGCTCGTGCACCCCGAGTCGCCGCAGAGCGTCGTCGAGCAGGCCGACGTGGTCGGCTCGACCGCGCAGCTGCTCAAGGCGGTCATCGAGATGGACGCGCCCGAGTTCATCGTCGCCACCGACAACGGCATGTTCCACCGCATGAAGCAGGCCGCGCCGAACAAGCGTCTGATCGAGGCGCCGACCGCCGGCAACAGCGCCACCTGCAAGAGCTGCGCGCACTGCCCGTGGATGGCGATGAACGCGCTGCAGGGCGTGATCGACTGCCTGGAGAAGGGCAGCGGCGAGATCCATGTCGAGGAGCCGGTGCGCTCGCAGGCGCTGGGCTGCATCGACCGCATGCTCGACTTCGTCAAGGCCAATCCGGCCGCGATCGCCAGGCCGGCCCAGGGCTTCGTGCCCAACATCGGCGCGGCCTGAGCCGGCGGCGCGGGCCGAAGCGGTTCAAGTCAGGTCCGGGCCGGGCCGATGAAGACGGATCCCGCATCCGACTTCACGACCCGACCTCCGACCTGGCCATGACGACGAACATCGACTTCACCTCGGTCCACAACCACTACGAGCGCCCGGTCTTCGACGCGGTCAGCCGGCTGGCGCCGAACTATCCCTACCTCGAGGCCGACGCGCTGCCCGACGTGGCCTGCGTCGCGCTCAACCGGCTGGGCTCGCGCTACATCCGCCACACGGTGGACCTGAACTTCTACCTGACCGAAAAGGAACGCCTCGCGATCGAGCAGACGATCGGCGAGGCGGTGACCTACGCGTTCGAGTTCGTGCAGGCGCGCATCGCGATGCGCGCCCGCCGTTGATCCGCGTTCAGACCGTTCTGGCGGTTCAGGCCGCAGCGCCCAGCGCGGCGCCGGCCGGCGGCGGCTCGGCGGACTCGACCGCCACCGGACGGTGACCGGCCGCGCCGTAGTGCGCGATGTAGACATAGCAGACCAGCGGCACCGCGAAGGACACCAGCAGGCCGACATGATCGGCCACCAGTGCCTGCAGCAGCGGCACGATCGCGCCGCCGACGATGGCCATGCACAGCAGGCCCGAGCCCCGGCTGGTCAGCGCGCCCAGACCTTCCAGCGCCAGCGAGAAGATGGTCGGGAACATCACCGAGTTCATCAGGCCGGTGGCCAGCAGCAGCCACATCGCCGCCGGGCCGCCCAGCACGATCGCCGCGCCGATCAGCACCACATTGGCCGCCGCCACCAGCGCCAGCACCCGGCTGGCTGGGATGTGACGCATGATCGCGCTGCCGGCGAAGCGGCCCACCATCGCCGCGCCCCAGTACAGCGCCAGGTACTTGCCCGCCTGCACATGGTCCAGGCCGGCGATCGAGGGATCGGCCATCAGGTTGATCAGGAAGCTGCCGATGCTGACCTCCGCGCCCACATAGGCAAAGATCGCCACCGCGCCCAGCACCAGATGGCGGTGCGCCATCAGGCGGCCGCGCTCGCCGGCCGGCAGGTCGCCGGGGCCGGCCTGCTCGGCGGCACGCTCGATCTCGCGGGCGTCGGGCAGGCGGAACATCGCCATCACCAGCGCCAGCACGAACAGCGCCGCGGCCAGCGCCTGGTACGGGCCCTGCACGCTGTCACCGCCCTGCGCCGCCGAGGCGGCCTGATCGGCCGCGCCCAGGATCAGCACCGCGCCCAGCAAGGGGCCCAGCGTCGCGCCCAGCGAGTTGAAGGCCTGCGTCAGGTTCAGCCGGCTCGAGGCCGTCTCCGGACGGCCCAGCAGCGTCACATAGGGATTGGCCGCCACCTGCAGCAGCGTGATGCCCGCGGCCAGCACGAACAGCGCGCCCAGGAACAGCGGATAGGAATGCAGGCTCTCGGCCGGACCGAACATCAGGCAGCCCACCGCGGCGATGCACAGCCCGGTGACGATGCCGCGCTGGTAGCCCAGGCGCTGCAGCAGCCGGCCCGCCGGCACCGAGACCAGGAAATAGGCCGCGAAGAAGCAGAACTGGATCAGCATCGCCTGCACATAGCTCAGCGAGAACATCGCCTTCAGGTGCGGGATGAGGATGTCGTTCAGCGAGGTGATCAGACCCCACATGAAGAACAGCGAGGTCAGGACCGTCAGCGGTCGGGTGTGCGTGTGCGGACGTGATTGCGGGCGTGAGCTGGACATGAAGATCGTTCCGGCCCTGCACGGACGTGACAGGGCCCAGCGGCTGAAAGAAAGAATTAAGATTCTAGCCGCTTGTTGAACGAAAGATTAATACCCGTTGAACGCCTGATTTCAATCCTTCCGCCGTCTCAGCCACACAGGCCGGTCGCCGAGGGCGGACGCGGCACCGAGGGCGACACCAGCCCCATGCCCAGCCCCGCCAGGCCGGCGCCGCGCCGGCTGCGCGCCGGGCGCACCAGCACGGTCGGGAAGCTCACCGGCAGCGGATCGGGAAAGTCGCGGCTGTAGTGCAGGCCGCGGCTCTCCTGGCGCATCAGCGCCGAGCGCACGATCAGCTCGGCGCAGTCGACCAGGTTGCGCAGCTCCAGCAGGTCGCGGTCGACGCGGAAGTTGGCGTAGTAGTCGTCGATCTCGTCGCGCAGCAGCTGGATGCGGTGCAGCGCACGCTCCAGCCGCTTGGTGGTGCGCACGATGCCGACGTAGTTCCACATCAGCAGGCGCAGCTCGTCCCAGTTGTGCGCGATGACCACCTGCTCGTCGGCGTTGTGCACCTGGCTCTCGTCCCAGGCCGGCAGCAGCGGCTGCTCGGCGCGCGGCGCCGCGACGATGGTCTCGGCGCAGGTCTTGCCCAGCACCACGCACTCCAGCAGCGAGTTGCTCGCCAGCCGGTTGGCGCCGTGCAGGCCGGTGTAGGTGGTCTCGCCGACCGCGTAGAGGCCCGGCAGGTCGGTGCGCCCGTGCAGGTCGGTGACCACGCCGCCGCAGGTGTAGTGCGCCGCCGGCACCACCGGGATGGGCTGGCGCGCGATGTCGATGCCCAGGGCCAGGCAGCGCGCGTGAATGGTCGGGAAGTGTTCCTTCAGGAAGGCCTCGCCCAGATGGGTCGCGTCCAGCCAGACGTGGTCCAGGCCGTGCTTCTTCATCTCGAAGTCGATCGCGCGGGCGACGATGTCGCGCGGTGCCAGCTCGCCGCGGGCGTCGTGCGCCGGCATGAAGCGGGTGCCGTCGGGCAGCTTCAGGTGCGCGCCCTCGCCGCGCAGCGCCTCGGTGATCAGGAAGCTGCGGTCCTGCGGGTGGTAGAGGCAGGTCGGGTGGAACTGGATGAACTCCATGTTCGCGGTCCGGCAGCCCGCGCGCCAGGCCATCGCGATGCCGTCGCCGGTGGCAGTGTCGGGATTGCTGGTGTAGCGGTAGACCTTGCCGACGCCGCCGCTGGCCAGCACCACCGCGCGGGTGGCGATGGTCTCGACCCGCTGGCTGTCGATGTCGAGCACATAGACGCCGTGGCAGCGCGGCGCCGCGTCGCTGTGCAGATGGCGCGGGGTGATGACGTCGATCGCCATCCAGCGCTCGCGCAGCTCGATGTTGGGATGGCGCGCCACCTCGGCCAGCAGCGCCTGGTGGATGGCAAAGCCGGTGGCATCGGCCGCATGCGCGATGCGGCGCACCGCGTGCCCGCCCTCGCGCGTCAGGTGCAGGCCCAGCGGGCCGTCCGGATCGGGCGAGAACGGCACGCCGCGCTCGACCAGCCACGCGACGGCCTCGGCGCTGCGCTCGGCGATGAAGCGCGCGGTGTGCTCGTCGACCAGGCCCGCGCCGGCGTCCTGGGTGTCGCGCACATGGCTGTCGATGCTGTCGTCGCGCCCCAGCACGCCGACGATGCCGCCCTGGGCCCAGGCGGTGGCCGCCTCGCCGAGCTGGCGCTTGGCCAGCACGATCACGCGATGCGTGGCGGCCAGATGCAGGGCCACCGTCAAGCCGGCCAGGCCGGCCCCGACGATCACGACAGGCAGCGCATCAGGTTCGGAAGTGAAAGAATTGGAAGACATGCTGGCGCACGATATGAAATCAAGGCCCGGATGATAGGATGAGACGCGATCGTTCCACGCCGGCTCCTCCGCTTGTCCCGGCCGCGTGCCGCCACAGCGTTCCCTCCAGGAGACACCGGCCATGTTTTCGAGCTCAGGTCATCCATCGTCGCGCCCGCCTGTGGACGTGCGCGACGACGACGACCTCCATCAGACCCAGATCCAGCGCAGCGTGCGCGACTATCTCGACGAGCCGGCCGACATCGGCCGGGCGGTGGGCAACCACACCCGCGAGCTGTTCGTGTCCTGCGAGCCCGCCGAGGCGCTGCAGCAGCAGCTCGAGTTCCTGCGCCCGAGCTACATCGTGCTGCACGACATCGCCAGCCGCGGCGCGCGGCGCATGCTGCATGCGGTGGCCGCGGCCGCCGGCCAGCCGGTCGAGCGGCTGCATGTGCGCCGGCAGAGCTACGGCACCACGCTGGCGGGCATCGACCATGTCGACTGCCCCGGCAGCCAGGGCCGGCGGGTGCGGCTCTACAGCACCGACATCGACGCCGACAGCCCGACCCGCGCCGCGCTGACGCGGGTGCTGCTGTCGCGTGCGACGCTGGCGGTGGTGCTGGTGGGCGACCTGCCGCCGCATGCGCTGGGCGACGCGCTGCAGCCGCTGCGCGAACTGCTCTTCCATCCGCAGTGGCAGTGCCGGCATCTGCAGCTGATGCCGCTGGCCGCCGGCAGCCATGCGGCGATGACCGGCCTGATCGCCGGCCTGGGGCTGGGCAGCGGGCTGGACTGCCGGCTGTCGACGCCGGTCAGCCGGCCGGCCGAGGCCTGGACCCTGCTGGGCGAGCGCTGGAACCAGATCGAGCATGCGCGCCGCCCGGACGGCACCGGCGTGCTGCTGTCGCCCTTTCCGCCCGCCAGCGCCAGCAGCGCGCCGCAGCCGATGCCGCCGACCGGCGCCGATCGCCCGGTCCTGGCCGCCCAGGCCACGCCGATGGAGCGCTTCGCGCTGGAGCTGCATGCGCTCAGCGGCGTGCAGGCCGCCTGCGTGTTCGACATCGCCACCAGCCGGGTGATCGCGCATGCCGGCTCGGTGGCACGCGGGCCGGATCTGGCGCGGCGCGGCTCGCTGCTGCTGGCCGCCGGCAACAGCACCCGGCGCCAGCTGCAGATCCCGGGCCAGGCCGACGAGGTGCTGGTCATGGGCGGCACCGAGGCGCTGGGCGTGCGCACCCTGCTCTCCCAGCCTGGCCTGGCGATGCACCTGGTCTACAGCCCCGCCCGCACCAGCTGGATGCAGCTGCGCCCGCGGCTGATGGCGCTGGATGCGGCGCTGCCGAGGGCGCCGGTGATCTGAGCCCGACGCGGACCGCCCCGCCCCGGGCTGTCCACCCCCTGGGTACGGGAAGGTACTCAGTCCCTCGCTGATCGGACAATCGTCGGTTTTCGATTGTCTTCATCAATCACGAGGGAGTTTTCATGAGAATGATCCGAGCCTTGGCCAGTCTGGGCCTGCTGCTGCCGGCGCTGGTGCTGGCGAAGGACAGCGGCCACGGCGTCCAGTCGGTGGCACGCATCAAGCAGGCGATGATCGCCGAGTCCCGGGCGGACTATCCCGGACGCTGCCCCTGTCCGTACGACACCATGCGCAACGGCGCCTCCTGCGGCGGGCGAAGCGCCTACAGCCGCCCGGGCGGCAGCTCGCCGCTGTGCTACGAGCGCGACATCGATGCGGCGATGGTGCAGGCGTGGGTGGAGCGCCACCGACCGGCCCCGGTGACGCCAGCTGCATCGCAGGCCACGGCGCCCGCCGCGACCCAGGTCACGGCTGCGGAGACGCTGCAGTGACGCGGTGATGTCGCCCGGCGGTGCGAGAGCAGACAATCTGCACCCGAATGCACCATCAAGACATTCAGGGGGAATCGACCGCATGGACATGGACCTGACCACGCTGTCCGAGCAGGACATCAGCACCCAGTTCGTCATTCCGGCGCTGCAGCGGGCCGGCTGGGATCTGCGGCGCCAGGTGCGCGAGCAGGTGAGCTTCACCAAGGGCCGCATCATCGTGCGCGGCCGGCTGCACACCCGTGGCAACGGGCGGCGCGCCGACATCGTGCTCTACCACCTGCCGAACCAGCCGATCGCGGTCATCGAGGTCAAGAAGGCCACGCTGGCGGTTGGCGCCGGCATGCAGCAGGCGCTGGACTATGCCGAGTCGCTGCAGGTGCCCTTCGTCTTCTCGACCAACGGCCGCGGCTTCCTGTTCCATGACCGCAGCGGCACCGGCCACCCCGGCGACCGGATGGAGACCGAGCTGGGCCTGGACGCCTTTCCGACGCCGGAGGCGCTCTGGCGGCGCTGGTGCCTGTGGCGCGGCCTGGACAGCGAGCAGCAGGCCCGCGCCGTGGCGCCCTATCACGACGACGGCAGCGGCCGCGCGCCGCGCTACTACCAGCTCAACGCGATCAACCGCACCGTGGAGGCGGTGGCGCGCGGGCAGGACCGCATCCTGCTGGTGATGGCCACCGGCACCGGCAAGACCTACACCGCCTTTCAGATCATCTGGCGGCTGTGGAAGAGCGGGCAGAAGAAGCGCATCCTCTTCCTGGCCGACCGCAACATCCTGGTCGACCAGACCCGCACCAACGACTTCAAGCCCTTCGGCGCGGCGATGACCAAGATCACCGGCCGCCGGATCGACAAGAGCTACGAGATCTACCTGTCGCTTTATCAAGCAGTCACTGGCACCGACGAGGCCAGCAATATCTACCGGCAGTTCTCGCCCGACTTCTTCGATCTGGTGGTGATCGACGAATGCCACCGCGGCAGCGCCGCCGAGGACTCGGCCTGGCGCGACATCCTCGACCACTTCCGAAACGCCACCCACATCGGACTGACCGCCACGCCCAAGGAGACGCGCGAGGTCTCCAGCCTGGGCTACTTCGGCGAGCCGGTCTACAGCTACAGCCTGAAGCAGGGCATCGACGACGGCTTCCTGGCGCCCTACAAGGTGGTGCGCGTCGACCTCGACCGCGACCTGCAGGGCTGGCGCCCGACCCAGGGCATGCTCGACCGCAACGGCCAGCGGATCGAGGACCGCATCTACAACCTGAAGGACATGGACCGCGGCCTGGTGCTGGACGCGCGCACCGAGCTGGTCGCCCGGAAGATCACCGAGTTCCTGCAGGCCACCGACCCGATGCAGAAGACCATCGTGTTCTGCAGCGACATCGACCACGCCGAGCGCATGCGCCAGGCGCTGGTGAACCTGAACCCCGAGCAGGTCCGGCGCAACCGCAAGTACGTCATGCGCATCACCGGCGACGATGCCGAGGGCAAGGCCGAGCTGGACAACTTCATCGACCCCGAGCAGCCGTGGCCGGTCATCGCCACCACCAGCAAGCTGATGACGACCGGGGTGGACGCGCAGACCTGCAAGCTGATCGTGCTGGACCAGCACATCCAGTCGATGACCGAGTTCAAGCAGATCATCGGCCGGGGCACGCGGATCAACGAGGACCACGGCAAGTTCTGGTTCACGATCCTGGACTTCAAGAAGGCGACCGAGCTGTTCGCCGATCCGGCCTTCGACGGCGAGCCGGTGGCGGTCTTCGAGCCCGCCCCCGGCGATCCCGTCACGCCGCCGGACGAGCCGCCGGACACGCCGGACGGCAGCGCCCCGGCGGCGCCCTCCCCCTCGCCCGACGGCGTTTTCCCGGACGGCGGCGGCGATGGGGCGGGCGAAGGCCGCCGCGTGAAGTACCGCGTCGGCGCCGATCAGGTCAGCGTGCAGATCGTGGCCGAGCGGGTGCAGTACTACGGCGCCGACGGCCGGCTCGTCACCGAGAGCCTGCGCGACTACACCCGCTCGTGCGTCCAGAAGCGGTTCGCCTCGCTCGACGAGTTCCTGCGCCGCTGGAACGGCGCCGAACAGAAGAAGGCGGTCATCGACGAGCTGGCCGCGCAGGGCGTGATCTGGGAGGCGCTGCAGGAGGAGATCGGCGCGCGGGGCGGCCCGGCGCTCGACCCCTTCGATCTGGTCTGCCATGTCGCCTTCGGCCGCCCGCCGCTGACGCGGCGCGAGCGCGCCGACAATGTGAGGAAGCGCGATCTGTTCGGCCGCTACGAGGGCATCGCGCGTCAGGTGCTGGAAGCCCTGCTCGACAAGTACGCCGACACCGGCATCGAGCCGATCGAAGACCGCAGAATCCTGACCCTCGATCCGTTCACTCGGCTGGGGGCGCCGGTGGAGCTGCTGCGGGCGCTGGGCGGCCCGGCCGGCTTCAGGCGTGCGGTGCAGGAGCTGGAAACCCAGCTCTATGCCTGAACCTGATCCTGATCCTGAGCGGCCGGAAACCCATTTTTCCTTCTCTTCCTTCCCTCCTCTTTTCCTGCATGTCCATCACCACCGCCATCAAATCCATCCAGGACATCATGCGCAAGGACGTCGGCGTCGACGGCGATGCGCAGCGCATCGGGCAGCTGGTCTGGATGCTGTTCCTGAAGGTCTTCGATGACCGCGAGACGGAGTGGGAGCTGTTCGACGACGACTACCGCTCGCCGCTGCCCGAGTCCTACCGCTGGCGGAACTGGGCGGCCGATGCCGAGGGCATGACCGGCGACGAGCTGATGAGCTTCGTCGACAACGAGCTGTTCCCGACGCTGCAGAGCCTGGGCGACGATGGCGGCGAGCTGCGGCCGGTGGCGCGCGTGATCCGCGGCGTGTTCGAGGACGCCTACAACTACATGAAGTCCGGGCAGCTGCTGCGGCAGGTGCTCAACAAGATCCAGGAGAGCGTGGACTTCAACAAGGCGCAGGAGCGCCACGCCTTCGGCGACATGTACGAGCAGCTGCTGCGCGACCTGCAGAACGCCGGCAATGCGGGCGAGTTCTACACGCCGCGCCCCGTCACCGAATTCATGGTGCGCATGGTGGACCCGCAGCTGCACGAGAAGGTGATGGACCCGGCCTGCGGCACCGGCGGCTTTCTGACCTGCACCATCGAGCACAAGCGCCGCCGCCATGTGAAGACGCCCGAGGACGAGGCGGTGCTGCAGGCCAGCGTCTTCGGCGTGGAGAAGAAGCCGCTGCCGCATCTGCTGGCCACCACGAACATGATCCTGCACGGCATCGAGGTGCCGAGCCAGATCCGCCATGACAACACGCTGGCGCGGCCGCTGATCAGCTGGGGGCCGGGCGAGCGGGTGGACTGCATCGTCGCCAACCCGCCCTTCGGCGGCATGGAGGAAGACGGCATCGAGGGCAACTTCCCCGCCGCCTTCCGCACCCGCGAGACGGCCGACCTGTTCATGGTGCTGATCATGCATCTGCTGAAGAGCGGCGGCCGCGCGGCGGTGGTGCTGCCCGACGGCTTCCTGTTCGGCGAGGGCATCAAGAGCCGGATCAAGGAGAAGTTGCTGACCGAGTGCAACCTGCACACCGTGGTGCGGCTGCCCAATGGCGTGTTCAACCCCTACACCGGCATCAAGACCAATCTGCTGTTCTTCACCAAGGGCGAGCCGACCCGCGAGGTCTGGTTCTACGAGCACCCGTATCCGGCGGGCGTGAAGAACTATTCCAAGACGCGGCCGATGCGCATCGAGGAGTTCGCCACCGAGGAGGCGTGGTGGGGCGACCGGCAGGAGACGCCGCAGGCCTGGAAGGTCGGCATCGACGAGATCCGCGCCCGCCACTGGAATCTCGACTGCAAGAACCCGCACGTCGGCGAGCAGGTCAGCCACGACCCGGACGAGCTGCTGGCCGAATACCGGCAGATGCAGGCGGAGATTGCGGCGCTGCAGGGGCAGTTGAAGGCGGCGCTGGCCGAGGCGTTGGAGCGATAGGCCGTGCTGCCCTACCAACGCCGGCTCAAGCCGCTGTCCCGGCAGTTGCGCAGCGATCCGACCGAGGCCGAGCAGCGCCTCTGGGCGTGCCTGCGCCGCAAGCAGGTCGCCGGCGTGCAGTTCTATCGGCAGAAGCCGATCGCCGGCTACATCGTGGATTTCTACTGCGCGGCGGCCAGCCTGGTGATCGAACTCGACGGCTCGCAGCACCATGAGCCCGATGCGCAGGACTACGACCGGCAGCGCACGCAGGTGCTGCAGGCGCTGGGGCTGGAGGTGCTGCGCTTCGACAACCGGCAGGTGCTGACCGAACTGGATGGGGTGATGGCCGTGATTGAAGCGAGTGTGAGGAAGTCGATTGATGCGAGGTGAAATGCGAATCCCCCCTAGCCCCCCTTTTTCAAAGGGGGGAACAAGTCCCGTCCCAGCCCAAGCCGAACTCGACTTCACCACCACTCCCCCCTTTGAAAAAGGGGGGCCGGGGGGGATTTCCGCCCACCAAGGCGCCCGAATGACCGCGGCATGGATGGAGAACCTGGAGTTGCTGGCGGAGGCGCCCGATGGCATCAAGAAGCTGCGCGGCCTGATTCTCGAATTGGCCACACAAGGCCGCCTGACAGAGACAGGTTCCGTTTGGCGTCAGACGCAACTGCGTGAACTGGTCACAAGCAGCGGAGCCGGTTGGAGTCCGAGTTGCGAGAACCGGCCACGGTCAGGTAATGAATGGGGCGTTCTCAAGGTCAGCGCTGTGTCGTGGGCGCAGTTCAATCCAGATGAAAACAAGGCACTGCCGGCATACCTGGAACCCCGGCCTGAACTTGAAGTTCGTCCCGGAGATTTTCTGATCTCGCGGGCCAATACGGCCGAACTGGTGGCGCGCAGCGTCGTCGTTGCGGACACACCGCCCCGCCTGATTCTGAGCGACAAGATCGTTCGTCTTCGGCTGTCAGAAGCGTGTGAACCGCGATTCATCCAGCTGGTCAATGCTGCTCCTGAGGCTCGCGCCTACTACGGCAGAGTTGCCGGGGGCACCAGCAGCTCGATGAAGAACGTGTCACGCGAGCAAATCCTGGCGCTTCCAGTTCTGCTCCCTCCCCTCGCCGAACAACACCGCATCGTCGCCAAAGTCGATGAACTGATGGCCCTGTGCGACCGCCTGGAAGCGCGGCAAGCCGACGCGCAGCACGCCCACGCCCGGCTGGTGCAGGCGCTGCTCGACAGCCTGACGCAGGCGCGGGATGCGGAGGAGTTTCAGGCGGCGTGGGAGCGGGTGGAGGGGAAGTTCAATGATCTGGTGACCACTGACTCATCTATGGACGGACTGCGCGCTGCAGTATTGGAATTGGCCTTTCAGGGTCGACTGACGGCGTGTAGTCGGAATGAGCCGTGGCAGTATGTAAAACTAGGTTCGGTGGCCAAGTTGATCAACGGCGACCGTGGCTCAAACTACCCGAATCGCAGCGAATACGTGCCCGAAGGCATTGCGTTCATCAACACCGGGCACATTAATCCAGACGGCAGCTTGGACCTTGATGCCATGCACTACCTGACCCGCGACAAATTCGAATCGTTGCGCTCTGGAAAAATCGAACCTGATGATCTTATCTATTGCCTGCGAGGAGCGACCCTGGGAAAGACTGCCTTCGTGCGCCCATTCACTGAAGGTGCAATTGCTTCTTCCCTGGTAATCCTGCGCTTCGCCAAGTCGGTACTCCCTGAATTTGCTTACTACTTTCTGGTAAGTCCGCAAGGACGTCGATGGATCTGGAAGTTCGACAACGGTTCGGCACAACCCAATCTCGCGGCAAGTAGCGTGAGGGAATACGAGATGCCTTTGCCTACCTTGGAGGAGCAGAGACAGGTTGTCAGCCGGGTCACCGAACTCCTCGCCCTGTGCGACCAGCTCAAGGCCGGAATCGTGGCGGCGCGGGCCAAGCAGGCGCAGCTGGCCGAGGCGCTGGTGAAGCAGGCGGTGGCAACAGCGGCGGGCTGACGCCGAAAAGCCAAAGGGCCCGCCCCCTCACGGGAGCGGACCCTTGTGTGACAGCGCGCACGTCACAGCAGCCCATCAGGCACCCGTGCGACTTTCGGAGCCCACAAAGGCCAACGGGTTGGACCCTTGTGAGGTCCAACCCGTTGAGTTCATTGGTCGGGGCGGCGGGATTCGAACTCGCGACCCCTTGCACCCCATGCAAGTGCGCTACCAGGCTGCGCTACGCCCCGACTGCTGAGAAAGAAATTATAGGATGAATTGCGCGATAGAGTCCAGCGTTTCGGGCGATTTTTTTTGATCAGGCCAGCAAGGCCCGGATCGCCAGCAGCTCGGCGCGCAGTTGCTGCGGCGTCAGCGGCCCGTCCGAGGGCTCGGGCAGCGGCGGCAGCAGCAGCAACGCCGATGGCGAGGGCAAGGCCTCATCAGGCTCGGCGCCGGCCGCAGCCAGCGGCGGCGCGGCGGCCTCGGCCAGGGCCTCGTCCAGATCCTGCTCGTCCTCGAGGGCCCGGATCGCGCCGGGGCCCAGTTCGGCCAGCCGGTTGCGCGCGCCGCTGATGGTGAAGCCCTGCTCGTAGAGCAGATCGCGGATGCGGCGCACCAGCAGCACCTCGTGGCGCTGGTAGTAGCGCCGGTTGCCGCGCCGCTTGACCGGGCGCAGCTGCGCGAACTCCTGCTCCCAGTAGCGCAGCACATGCGGCTTGACGCCGCACAGCTCGCTGACTTCGCCGATCGTGAAATAGCGCTTCGGCGGGATGGCGGGCAGGTTGTTTTCCATTCCGGATCAACGGGTTCGGAGAAAGTCCGGAGACTTTACTCCGAGTCCCCGTCGCCGGGGGCATCGCCCTGGACCGCATCCTTGAGCTTGTGGCTGGCGTGAAAGGTCACGACCTTGCGCGCCTCGATCGGGATCGACTCGCCGGTGCGCGGGTTGCGGCCCGGGCGCGGCGCCTTGCGCCGCACCTGGAAGTTGCCGAAGCCGGAGAGCTTGACCTCCTCGCCACGCGCGAGCGAGGCATGCATGAACTCGAAGAAGGCCTCGACCATGTCCTTGGACTCGCGCTTGTTCAGGCCCAGCCGCTCGAAGAGCAGCTCGGCCAGCTCGGCCTTGGTCAGCGTCGGAGTCTCGATCGAGACGACGCGGGCGGGCACGGGATCGTGGTCGTCGATGGGCATTCGGTCTCCTGGCGGCTCACAGCATCATCGTCTCACTCGCCACGCAGGCGCGCGCCCACCGCCTGGCGGGCGGCCTCGATCGCGGCCTTGACCGCCGCATCGCTGCGCTCGTCGGTCAGCGGAGCCTCGTCGTCGAGCAGCTCCAGGCGGATCGCCAGGCTGCGCTCGCCGGGCTGGAAGCCTGCAGCCCCCGGCGCCGGCCGGTAGACATCGAACAGCCGCGCCGAGCGCAGCAGCCCGCCGGTGTCGGCCGCCAGCAGGCTGCCGATCACCGCGTCATGGCCGGCCGCCTCGCCGACGATCAGCGCGATGTCGCGGTTGACCGCCTGCTGGCGCGCCACCGGCTGGTAGGCCGGCACCGGACGGGCCAGCAGCGCCGGCACATCCAGCTCGAACAGCACCGGCGCGCCCTGCCCGGCCGGCAGCTCGTAGCCCTGCTTCCAGCGCGGATGCAGCTCGCCGACGAAGCCGATCGTGCGGCCGTCCAGCTCGACGCGGGCGCAGCGGCCCGGGTGCATCGCCGGATGCTCGGCGGCGACGAAGGTCGCCACCCGCGGCGCCAGCAGCGCCTCGACATCGGCCTTGACATCGAAGAAGTCGACCGCGCGCTCCCTGGCGCCCCACTGCAGCGGCTCGACCGGGCCCCAGGCCAGACCGGCGAGCTTCAGCGGCTGGTCGATGCCGACCACCGTCTGCTCGCTGGTCTGCACCGAGGCGTCGCGGCGGAACACGCGGCCCAGCTCGAACACCCGCACGCGGGTGGCGCGGCGCGCCAGGTTGTGGCGCAGCACCTGCACCAGCGAGCCCAGCAGGCTCGAGCGCATCACCGACAGCGGTGCGGCGATCGGGTTGAGCAGGCGGATCGGCTCGAGGTTGCCGGCCAGCTCCGCCTCCCAGCGCTCCTCGACGAAGGAGAAGTTGATCGTCTCCTGGTAGTCGAGCGCGGCGACCGCACGGCGCAGCGCATGGCCGCCGCGCTGCGCCTCCGGGCGCACCCGAGCGCTGACGGGGGCCAGCGGCGCGCTCAGCGGCAGCTTGTCGAAGCCGATGACGCGGATCACCTCCTCGATCAGGTCTTCCTCGATCTCGAGGTCGAAGCGCCAGCTCGGCGGGGTGACGGTCAGCACGCCCTCGGCCTCGGTGAACGCCAGGCCCAGGCGGCGGAAGACCTCGGCGCACTGGCCTTGCGTCACCGGCATGCCGATGACCTTGGCCGCGCGCGCCACCCGCAGCGCCACCGGCGAGCGCGCCGGCAGGTTCGGCTGCACGTCGGTCACCGGGCCGCAGGCGGTGGCCTCGCCGCCGCAGATCTCGAGGATCAGCTGCGTGATGCGCTCGATGCGCGCCACGGTCTGCGCCGGGTCGACACCGCGCTCGTAGCGGTGGCCGGCGTCGGTGCTGAAGTTGTAGCGACGGCCCCGGCCGGCGACCGCGTCCGGCCACCAGAAGGCGGCCTCGACATAGACGTTCTTCGTGTCGTCGCCCACCGCGGTGGCATCGCCGCCCATGATGCCGGCGAGCGACTCGACCACTTGGCGGCCGTCGGCATGCTCGTCGGCGATCACGCCGACCTGGCCGTCGACCGTGATGGTGTTGCCGTTGAGCAGCTTCAGGCTTTCACCCTCGCGGCCCCAGCGCACCACCAGGCCACCGTGGATCTTGTCGAGGTCGAAGATGTGGCTGGGCTGGCCGGTCTCGAACATGACGTAGTTCGAGATGTCGACCAGCGCGCTGACCGGGCGCTGGCCGCAGCGCGCCAGCCGGTCGACCATCCACTGCGGGGTCTTGGCGGTGGTGTCGATGCCGCGCACGATGCGGCCGGAGAAGCGGCCGCACAGGTCGGTCGCCTCGACGCGCACCGCCACCGTGTCGTCCAGCGTCGGCACGACCGGCTCGGCCGTCAGCGCCTTCAGCGGCGCGCCGGTCAGCGCCGACACTTCGCGCGCGATGCCGTAGACGCTCAGGGAGTGGCCGAGATTCGGCGTGAGCTTGAGCGTGAACAGCGTGTCGTCGAGGTTCAGGTACTCGCGGATGTCGGTGCCCACCGGCGCGTCGGCCGGCAGCTCGAGCAGGCCGCCGTGGTCGTCGGCGATTCTGAGCTCGCGCGCCGAGCACAGCATGCCGAAGCTCTCGACGCCGCGCAGCTTGCCCTTGCCGATCTTGAAGGGCTTGCCGTCCTCGCCGGGCGGCAGCTCCGCGCCGACGGTGGCCAGCGGGATCTTGATGCCGGCGCGGGCATTCGGGGCGCCGCAGACGATCTGCAGCGGGCCGTCCTTGCTGAACGGGCCGGCCGCGACGGTGCACACCCGCAGCTTGTCGGCGTTGGGGTGCTGGTCGGCGGTCAGGATCTCGGCGACGACGATGCCGGTGAAGGGCGGTGCGACCGGCTGGAGCTCCTCGACTTCCATGCCGGACATCGTCAGCAGGTCGGCAAGCTCTTGCGTCGTCAGCTCAGGGTTGCAGTACTCGCGCAACCACGATTCGGGAAATTGCATCTTCTGGTCCTTGGAATCCGGGGCGTGGCGGGCTGGGCCGGGAAATCAGCGGAACTGGCCGAGGAAGCGCAGATCGCCCTCGAAGAACAGGCGCAGGTCGGCCACGCCGTAGCGCAGCATCGTCAGCCGGTCCGGGCCCATGCCGAAGGCGAAGCCGATGTGGCGCTCCGGATCCAGGCCGAAGTTGCGCACCACGTTCGGGTGCACCTGGCCGGAGCCGGCCACCTCCAGCCAGCGGCCCTTCAGCGGCCCCGACGAGAAGGCGATGTCGACCTCGGCCGACGGCTCGGTGAAGGGGAAGAAGCTGGGGCGGAAGCGCAGCTGCAGATCGTCCGTCTCGAAGAAGGTGCGGAAGAAGTCGGTGAAGACCGCCTTCAGGTCCTTGAACGAGACGTTCTCGCCGATCCACAGGCCTTCGCACTGGTGGAACATCGGCGAATGGGTCGCGTCGCTGTCGACGCGGTAGGTGCGGCCCGGCGCGATGACGCGGATCTCGGGCAGCGGATCCTTGCCGGCATGGGTGGCGGCATGCTGGCGCGCATAGCGCACCTGCATCGGCGAGGTGTGCGGGCGCAGGCACAGCGGGCGGCCGGCCTCGTCCTTCATGTCGACGTAGAAGGTGTCCTGCATCGAACGCGCCGGATGGTTCTCCGGATTGTTCAGCGCGGTGAAGCTGTACCAGTCGGTCTCGATCTCGGGGCCGTCGGCGACGTCGAAGCCCATCGAGCCGAAGATCTGCTCGATGCGCTCCATCGTGCGCGACACCGGATGCAGGCCCCCGACGGAGCGGCCGCGACCGGGCAGCGTGACATCGAGCGCCTCGGCCTTGAGCTGCGCCTGCAGTTCGGCCTCGGCCAGCGCCTGGCGGCGGGCGGTGAGCGCGGCTTCGATGCGCTGCTTGGTCTCGTTGATCGCGGCGCCGCGGGTCTTCTTCTCTTCGGGCGACAGTTTCGCCATGCCCTTGAGCAGCTCGGTCACCTGACCGGTCTTGCCGGTGTAGCGCGCCTTGGCGTCTTCGAGCTGGGCGGGCGTGGTGGCCGCCGCGAAGTCGGCCTGCGCGGCCTGCACGAGTTGGTCGAGATCGTTCATCGGGGGACGGGTTGTGCATGCTGCCGTCGCGCGCACCTGCGGGCGGCGACAGCCAAGAAAAAAGGCCGAACGCAGTGTCGGCCTTTTTCGAGGGACACGGAAACGGCGCGAACCGCTTCCGGTGCCGTCAGACTCAAGCGAGCTGGGCCTTCACCTTCTCGACGATGCTGCCGAAGGCGGCAGGATCGTTGACGGCGAGGTCGGCCAGGACCTTGCGGTCCAGGTCGATCTTGGCCTTCTTCAGGCCGGCGACGAACTTGCTGTACGTCAGGCCCAGAGCGCGCGAACCGGCGTTGATACGCGCGATCCACAGGCGACGGAATTCGCGCTTCTTGGCACGGCGGTCACGGTAGGCGTACTGGCCCGCCTTCATCACCGCCTGCTTGGCGATGCGATAGACGTTCTTGCGACGACCACGGAAACCCTTGGCGAGGGCGAGGACCTTCTTGTGACGGGCGCGGGCGGTAACACCACGTTTGACGCGAGGCATTGTGTGACTCCTTCAGTGTGGTGAATTACAGACCGGCGAACGGCAGCATCTGTGCCATGTGACCCATGTTGGTCTCATGCACATTGGCGGCACCGCGCAGCTGGCGCTTCGTCTTGGTCGACTTCTTGGTCAGGATGTGGCGCTTGAAGGCTTGGCCGCGCTTCACGGTACCACCCGGACGCACGCGAAAACGCTTCTTCGCGCTGCTCTTGGTCTTCATCTTGGGCATGACTGCTCCTTGGAATGTTCCTGCGAGGCGGCCCGAACGACTCGGACTCTTGGGGGCCTGCGGGCACTGAGCGACAGCGGCGACCAGACCGCTGCGCGCTCGAAAAACGTCGATTGTCGCCGAGCGGCGACTTTTGTGCCAGCCCCGCGCAAGCGCGGGAGCTGGCGGAGATCATTTCTTGCGCTTCGGCGCCAGCACCATGATCATCTGGCGGCCTTCGAGCTTGGGCATGTGCTCGACCACCGACACATCGGTCAGCTCGTCGCGCACCCGCTCCAGCAGGCGCATGCCGATGTCCTGGTGGGTGATCTCGCGGCCACGGAAACGCAGCGTGACCTTGCCCTTGTCGCCATCCTCGAGGAAGCGGCGCAGGTTGCGCATCTTGATCTGGTAGTCGCCTTCGTCCGTGCCCGGACGGAACTTGACTTCCTTCACGTCGATGACGTGCTGCTTGGCCTTGGCCTCCGCGGCACGCTTCTGTTCCTGATACTTGAACTTGCCGTAGTCCATCAGGCGGCACACCGGCGGCTGCGCCGTCGCGGAGATCTCCACCAGGTCCACGTCGCTTTCGGCGGCCAGCCGCAGGGCCTCCTGGATGCTGACGATGCCCAGCGGCTCGTTTTCCGGTCCGTTCAGACGAACTTCGGGGACGACGATCTCGCGGTTGAGACGATGCTTGCGCTCCGCGTTGGGCGTGCGGCGATCAAGAAAGGTAGCGATGGTGAGATTCCTTCAAGGGCTGGCGACCCAAAAACCATGGATTCACGCCTGGGGACAAGGACCGAAGGCGCCGGACCTCACTCGCTCCGCACAGGAGCCAGTTCGGCGGCGATCTTCTGGGAGAAGGCTTCGAGAGCCATCACCCCGAGGTCCTGATTGCCTCGGGCGCGCACTGCAACGGCCCCCGCGGCCCTCTCCTTGTCACCGACAACGAGCAGGTAAGGAACCTTCTGCAAAGAATGCTCGCGGATTTTATACGTGATCTTTTCATTGCGCAAATCGAGCGAGACCCTAAGTCCTTGTTTTTGCAGCGTTTTGGCCACGTCGCGCGCGTAGTCGGCCTGCGCATCGGTAATGTTCAGCACCACGACCTGGATCGGCGCCAGCCAGGAAGGCAGCGCGCCGGCGTGCTCCTCGATCAGGATGCCGATGAAACGCTCCAGGCTGCCGAGAATGGCGCGGTGCAGCATCACCGGATGCACCCGGTCGCCCGATTCCGCGACATATTCCGCACCCAGTCGCTCAGGCAGCGAGAAATCGACCTGGATCGTGCCGCACTGCCAGTGGCGGCCGAGCGCATCCTTCAGCGTGTACTCGATCTTCGGGCCGTAGAAGGCGCCGTCGCCCGGGGCGATCTCGAACTCGCAGCCGGTGCGGCGCAGGCTCTCGATCAGCGCGCTCTCGGCCTTGTCCCAGAGCGCGTCGGCGCCGATGCGCTTCTCGGGCCGCGTCGCGACCTTGTAGAGGATCTCGGTGAAGCCGAAATCGGCGTAGACCTTCTGCAGCAGCGCGGTGAAGGCGTCGCACTCGGCCTGGATCTGGTCCTCGGTGCAGAAGATGTGGCCATCGTCCTGCGTGAAGCCGCGCACGCGCATGATGCCGTGCAGACCGCCTGTGGGCTCGTTGCGGTGGCACTGGCCGAACTCGCCGTAGCGCAGCGGCAGGTCGCGGTAGCTCTTGATGCCCTGCTTGTAGATGAGGATGTGGCCGGGGCAGTTCATCGGCTTGAGCGCATAGTCGCGCTTCTCCGACTCGGTCACGAACATGTTGTCGCGGTACTTGTCCCAGTGGCCGGTCTTCTCCCACAGACCCTTGTCGAGGATCTGCGGGCCCTTGACCTCCTGGTAGCCGTTGTCGCGGTAGACCGCGCGCATGTACTGCTCGACCGCCTGCCAGACCGTCCAGCCCTTCGGGTGCCAGAAGACGGTGCCGGGCGAATGCTCGTCCATGTGGAAGAGATCGAGTTCGCGGCCCAGGCGGCGGTGGTCGCGCTTCTCGGCTTCTTCCAGCATCGTCAGGTACTTCTGCAGATCGTCCTTGGTGGCCCAGGCGGTGCCGTAGACGCGTTGCAGCATCTCGTTGCGGTGGTCACCGCGCCAGTAGGCGCCGGCCACCTTCATCAGCTTGAAGAACTTGAGCTTGCCGGTGCTGGGCACGTGCGGGCCGCGGCACAGGTCGGTGAAGGCGCCCTCGGCGTAGAGCGAGACGTCCTGGTCGGCCGGGATGCTCTCGATGATCTCGGCCTTGTAGGCCTCGCCGATCGACTTGAAGTAGTCGACCGCCTCGTCGCGCGGCAGCACGCGGCGCACCACCTTCTCGTCCTTGTTCGCCAGCTCAAGCATCTTCTTCTCGATGGCCGCCAGATCCTCGGGCGTGAAGGGGCGCTTGTAGGCGAAGTCGTAGTAGAAGCCGTGCTCGATCGTCGGGCCGATGGTGACCTGCGCGTCGGGGAAGAGCTCCTTGACCGCGTAGGCCAGCAGGTGGGCGGTCGAGTGGCGGATGATGTCCAGGCCGTCGGCATCCTTGGCGGTGATGATCGCCAGCTTCGTGTCGGCCTCGATCAGGTGGCTGGTGTCGACCAGGCGCGCGCCCTC
Organism: Sphaerotilus sulfidivorans; assembly: GCF_013426975.1. GTDB lineage: Bacteria > Pseudomonadota > Gammaproteobacteria > Burkholderiales > Burkholderiaceae_C > Sphaerotilus > Sphaerotilus sulfidivorans. The sequence goes on along the minus strand of NZ_JACCPY010000006.1, from coordinate 113,645 downwards.
GCCCGCGCCGACCCGACCGGCCAGGGCCGCCTTGGCCAGGCCGGTGCCGATCGACGCGGCGACATCGGCCACCGTGACCGGGCCGGGAAATTCACGCAGGGAGCCATCGGGGAGCTGGATCGAGATCATCGGGGAACCTTGGACGGAAGAGGAATTCGGAAAAGCAAAAAGCGCGGGGTCGCCGCGCTTTCCGTCTGGGGACTGTCGGGAAACAAGCCGCGGCCGACCGGTCAGACCGCGGTGGCGGTCCGTGATGACGGTGAAGTTCGCGGTGTCATAACCCTTGGTGCCTTTCCCGTGTCTTGCTGGTCGGTGGATCGGAAGGATCTTCGCATTTTATCCGATGCTTCCCGGCATCGCGATCGCACCAAAAAAGAGGCCCCGGAGGCATGAACTCCGAGGCCTTCAAGAACAGAACTCAAAACAGAACGTTGCAAAGCCACATGAACTGTGGGTTGGCACCCGCACGGCCGACCGGATCACGGACCGGCCCGCACGGGCGCCGGAGCAGTCATCAGTGGAACTGCTCTTCCTCGGTCGAGCCGGTCAGCGCCTTGACGCTGGACGACCCGCCCTGGATCACGGTGGTCACTTCGTCGAAGTAGCCGGTGCCGACTTCCTGCTGGTGCGACACGAAGGTGTAGCCTTGTTCGCGGGCCTGGAATTCCGGCTCCTGGACCATGTTGACGTAGTGCTTCATGCCTTCGCCGCGGGCATAGGCGTGGGCGAACTTGAAGGTGTTGTACCAGTTGACGTGGATGCCGGCCAGCGTGATGAACTGGTACTTGTAGCCCAGCGCGCTCAGCTCTTCCTGGAAGGAAGCGATCTGGCTGTCGCTCAGGTTCTTCTTCCAGTTGAACGACGGCGAGCAGTTGTACGACAGCAGCTTGCCCGGGCAGGCCGACAGCACGGCCTGCGCGAATTCACGGGCGAAGCCGATGTCGGGCACGCCGGTCTCGCACCACACCAGGTCGGCGTAGGGCGCGTAGGCGACGCCGCGGCTGATCGACTGCTCCAGACCGTTCTTCACGCGGAAGAAGCCTTCCTGGGTGCGCTCGCCGGTCAGGAAGGGCTTGTCGTTCTCGTCGTAGTCCGAGGTGATCAGGTTGGCCGCTTCGGCATCGGTGCGGGCCAGGATCAGGGTCGGCACGCCCATCACGTCGGCGGCGAAACGGGCGGAGATCAGCTTCTCGACGGCCTCGCGGGTCGGGACCAGCACCTTGCCACCCATGTGACCGCACTTCTTGGCCGCGGCCAGCTGGTCTTCGAAGTGAACGCCGGCAGCGCCCGACGCGATCATGTTCTTCATCAGCTCGAAGGCGTTCAGCACGCCGCCGAAGCCGGCTTCCGCGTCAGCGACGATCGGCAGGAAGTAGTCGATGTAGCCTTCGTCGCCCGGGTTGATGCCGCGGCTCCACTGGATCTCGTCGGCGCGCTTGAAGGTGTTGTTGATGCGACGCACCATCGTCGGCACCGAGTCGTAGGCGTACAGCGACTGGTCCGGGTACATCGTTTCCGAGGTGTTGCCGTCGGCGGCGACCTGCCAGCCCGACAGGTACACCGCTTCTAGGCCGGCCTTGGCCTGCTGCATCGCCTGACCGGCGGTGATCGCGCCGAAGGCGTTGACATAGCCCTTCTTGGCGCCGCCGTTGACCTTGTCCCACAGGACCTGGGCACCGCGCTGGGCCAGGGTGTACTCGGGCTGCAGCGAGCCGCGCAGGCGCACGACGTCAGCAGCGCTGTAGCCACGCTTCACCAGCTTCCAGCGGGGGTTCTCGGCCCAGTCCTTCTCGAGGGCGGCGATCTGTTGTTCGCGGGTCAGGTTCGTCATGAGTCTCTCCGTTCGACGGTGTTTCAAGGAGGCTGAACACGGCGTGTTCGATGGCTCAAGCTTAATCCCGCCCCTTCCGGACGCCAACACTTATGTCTTATATAAGACATCTTTTTGATCCCAATGAAATCAACAACTTATAGAGATCATTTCACATCATGGCAAAAGTTTTCTCACGATGGAAAATTTTGATGCGCCGCAGCAGAACAATTTTCCGCATTATGGAACGATGTTCGGCAGCATGAAAATTCCGGATCAGGCCGGGGTCAGACCGGCAAGGAAGCGGTCGAGCAGCGCCGCGACCCGGTCGATCGCCGCATCGTCCGTCTCGGGCGAGACCAGCAGCATGTCGTGAAAGGGCGTCAGCAGCACGCCGCGGTTGAGCAGCCACAGGTGCAGCAGCCGCTCCAGCGGCGCGTGCATCGCCGCGGCGGCCTCGCGCGCGTCGCGCGGCGCGCGGGCACAGAACTGCAGCTCCATGCGCGCGCCCAGCCGGGTCACGCTCCAGGGCAGCGCACGCGCGGCGATCACCTGCTCCAGCGCGGCCTGCAGCCGCGCCGCGCCGGCTTCCATGCGCGCCCAGGCCGCAGGCGTCATCACCTCGGCCAGACAGGCCTGCAGCGCTGCCAGCCCGAGCAGGCCGCCCGAGAGCGTCGTGCCGATGCCGGAATGGCCCTCGGGCGCGGCCTCCTTCGTGCGCGCCATGCGCTCGGCCACCGCATCGGTGAAGCCGTAGACCGCGCAGGGCATGCCGCCGGCCACCGCCTTGCCGGCGACCAGGAAGTCCGGCTGCAGCCCGAGCCGGCGCCCCAGTCCGCCGGGACCGCTCGACAGCGTGTGCGTCTCGTCGAGCACCAGCAGCGTGCCGTGGCGCCGGCAGGCCGCCTGCACCGCCTCCAGGAAACCCGGCAGCGGCGGCACCAGGCCGCAGTTGGTGAGCGCAGGCTCGGTCAGCACCGCCGCGATGTCGCCGCCGGCCAGCGCCGCCTCGACCGCCGCGGCATCGTTGAAGGGCACGACGACGGTGCCGATCGCCAGATCCTGCACCTGGCCGAGCAGACTGGCGCGGGTGAGCGTGCGCCCGTCGTCGGCGCGGTCGACCAGCGTGTCGTCGACGGTGCCGTGATAGCAGCCCTCGAAGACCAGCAGCTTCGGCCGCCCGGTGATCGCGCGCGCCCAGCGCAGCACGAAGCGGTTGGCGTCGGTCGCGCTCAGCGTGACCTGCCAGCGCGGCAGCCCGAACAGCGCAGCCAGCCGCCGGCCGATGTCGGGCAGCGTCCCGGGCGGCAACATCGCGGTCAGGCCGCGCCCGGCCTGAAGCGCCAGCGCCTGCGCCACCGGCGCCGGGCCGTGGCCGAACATCGCGCCGGTGTCGCCCAGGCAGAAATCGTCGTAGACATGCCCATCGACGCAGCGCAGCCGCGCGCCGCGCGCCTCGGCGACGAACAGCGGCCGCGGCGCCGGCCAGTCGCGCATCCAGTGCATCGGCAGGCCGTAGAGCCAGTGGCGGGTGGCCTCGTCGGCCAGCGCGACCGAACGCGGGTGGGTGTCGAGATAGCGCTGCACCTCGGCGGCGTGCAGGGCCTGCAGGGTTTCGGGCGAGGTCTTCATGCCGCGGATCTTGCACACTGCGGGCCTGATCGACCCTCGGTTCAAGCCATGAGCGACCACGCCTTCGCCTTCCTGTCCGCCCACACCTTCATGAAAGTGCCTGCCGGCCCGCAGCCCCGCCCCTTCGGCCTGGCCGGCATCGCCTGGGACGGCGCCGTCACCAACCGCCCCGGCGCGCGCTTCGGCCCGCGCGCGATCCGCCAGGCCAGCCACATGCTGTGCGACGGCATCCATCCGCTGTTCGACGTCTCGCCCGACGCGCTGCTGTGCGACCACGGCGACCTGGCGCTGCCCAACACCAGCCTGGAGCGCATGCGCGCGGCGCTGGAGCCGCAGGCCGCGGCGCTGCTGGCGCGCCAGCACATGGTCTGGCTCGGCGGCGACCACTCGATCACGCTGTCGCTGCTGCGCGCCCAGCGCCGGCAGCACGGCCGCCCGCTCGGCGTGCTGCACTTCGATGCCCACTGCGACACCTGGGAAGACCATTTCGGCGAGCCCAGCGGCCACGGCACCTGGGTGTACGAGGCGATCCAGGAGGGCCTGGTCGATCCGCAGGCGTTTGCGCAGATCGGCATCCGCAGCGCCGGCCACCGCGCCGCGCGCGACTACGTGTGCGACCAGGGCGGCCTGATCTGGACCGCGCGCGACCTGCGCGGGCGCGAGAGCGCCGCCCAGCTCGCCGAGGTCATCGACACGCTGAAGGCGCGCTGGGCCGCCCGCGGCCAGCCGCCGCTCTACCTCAGCTTCGACATCGACGCGCTCGATCCGGCCTTCGCACCCGGCACCGGCACGCCCGAGCCCGGCGGCCTGACCACCGCGCAGGCGCTGACGCTGCTCGAGGAGCTGGCCGGCGAGAACTGGGTCGGCATGGACTGCGTCGAGGTCGCGCCACCCTACGACCACGCCGATCTCAGCAGCAATGCCGCCGCGACGCTGGTCTGGACCTATCTGTGCGGCCAGGCGGCGAAGAAGGCACCAGAATGAGGCAAGATCGGCACGGATGCACCTGAAATGTGAATTTCCTCCGGACTGATCCCGGGTTGACCTCGCTCAACCCGCGTGCCGGCGACAGGCCAAGAATGGGCCCATCGCGCTGCTGCAGCGCACCACCCAGGAGTCGATCATGAGCCTGTCCGCATCCCTTGCCGCTGAAGCCGTCCTGCCGGTGCCGATCCCGGTCGAGCAGGAATTCGAGGCGCTGGACACCTGCCACCGCGAGGTGCTGGCGACGCTGCGCGACATGGCCGCCCTGGTCGATCATCTGGACGACAAGGGCGTCGATGCGGTGGCACGCCGCATGGCCTCCGACATCGTGCGCTTCTTCAGCCAGACCGCACGCGCGCACCATGCCGACGAGGAGCGGCTGGTCTTTCCCGGCCTGCTCGCCAGCGGCGACGCCGAGCTGGTGCAGCACATCCTGCGCCTGCAGCAGGATCACGGCTGGCTCGAGGAAGACTGGCTGGAGCTGTCGGCGCAGATCGATGCAGTCGCTCAGGGCTACAGCTGGTACGACATCGATGCGCTGCGCCAGGGCACCGCCGTCTTCACCGAGCTCTACAAGGACCACATCGATCTGGAGGAGTCGCTGATCTATCCGGAGGCGCGCCGCCAGCTGATGGTGCGCCCGCAGGCCGGCGAGGCCCGCGCCCGCCGCGCGCGGAGCAGAGACGCACGGAGCTGAGACACTCGGGGCATGTCCGCACTTGATCTGCCCCTGAACCTCTCCCATCTTCTGCTGCTGAGCGCCTCGGCGCTGGGCGCCGGCGCGCTCAACGCGATCGCCGGAGGCGGCAGCTTTCTCACCTTTCCTGCGCTGGTCTGGACCGGCCTGCCGCCGATCGTCGCCAATGCGACCAGCGCGGTGGCGGTCAGTCCCGGCTACCTCGGCAGCGCGCTGGGCTTCCGGCGCGAACTCGCCGAGCTGCCGGCCGCACGCCGCCATGCCGAGGCGCTGATCTGCGCGCTGGGCGGCCTGGCCGGAGCCGGGCTGCTGCTGGTCACGCCGGCCCGGCTGTTCTCGGCCGCGGTGCCGTGGCTGCTGCTGTTCGCTACCGTGCTGTTCGCGCTCGGACCGCGCCTGGTGGCCGCACGCCGGGCGCGGGACGCCAGCACGTCGGCGCCCTCGCCCTCTTCTTCCGCCTCCTCGCTGCGGGCGCAGCGGCTCGGCCTGTTCGCGGTGGCCGTCTACGGCGGCTATTTCAACGGCGGCCTGGGCATCCTGCTGATGGCGCTGTACACGCTGACCGGCGAATCCAGCCTCAACACCGCCAACGCGCTGAAGAACCTGAACTCGCTGGTGCTGTCGCTGCTGTCGGTGGCCGCCTTCGCCTGGGCCGGCGCAGTGGCCTGGCCGCAGGCGCTGGTGATGATGGTGGCCGCCACGCTGGGCGGCTTCATCGGCGCGCGGCTGGCACGACGGCTGCCGGCTGCCTGGGTGCGCACCGGCGTGGTGCTGACCGGCCTGGCGATGACGGCGGCCTTCCTGATGCGCGGTTGAGCCCTCAGGATCCGGAATGCTGGCCGAGCGCCCGGAGCTTGCGGTAGAGCGATCTCTCGCTGATGCCGAGCTGGCGGGCCAGCTCGGCACGTGTGCCTTGATGGCTGCGCAAGCGCTCCTGCAGCACGGCCAGCTCGACATCGCGCAGAGACCGCTGCGGCGGCACGGCCACAGGTTCGGGCGCCCGCGTGCCCAGGAGCGGCGCCGGCACCGACAGGGCATCGGCACCGAGCGCAGCCTCGATCTCGTCGACCCCGATCTCGAGCTCGTCGGCCAGCAGGGAGGCACGCTCGAGCACATTGCGCAGCTCGCGCACATTGCCCGGGAAGGCATGCCGCTGCAGTCGATCGAGCGCGCCGGCAGACAGCACCATGCGCGGCCGGGATGCCACCCGCTCGAGCAGGGCCTGCGCCAGCAGCGCAATGTCGCCCGCGCGTTCCCGCAGGGGCGGCAGCACGATCGGGAAGGCACTCAGCCGGTAGTAGAGATCCTCGCGAAAGCGCCCATCGGCCACCATCGCCTTCAGGTCGCGGTGCGTGGCCGCCACCACGCGCACATCGGTGCGCCGCAGCTCGGTGCTGCCCACGCGGCGATAGGTGCCGCTTTCCAGCAGCCTGAGCAGCTTGACCTGCATCGGCAAAGGAATGTCGCCGACCTCGTCCAGGAACAGGGTGCCGCCGCTGGCCGACTCCACCAGCCCCGGCCGGCTCGTGCCGGCCCCGGTGAAAGCCCCCCGCTCGTGGCCGAAGAGCTCGCTCTCGAACAGCGTCTCGGGCAGGCTGGCGCAGTCCACCACCACCAGGCAGTGCGCCGCACGCGGGCTGGCCTCGTGCACCGCCTGCGCCACCAGCTCCTTGCCGGTGCCGGACTCGCCCAGCAGCAGCACGCTGGCCCGTGACGGCCCGACCCGGGCCACCTGCGACAGCAGCCGCCGGAAAGGCTCCGAGCGGCCGATCAGGCCCTGGACCGCCGGCTGCCCCTGCGCGACACGCAAGGGCTCCATCTTCTCGATGAAGAAGGCCTGCTCGCCGCGGGCATCGCGCAGCGGCACCAGCTCGATGTTGACGTAGGACTCGCCCTGGGGCGTGTGGTGCAGGTGCAGCACACGCTCGCGCTGCCCGGACTCGCGCGAGCGCGCCAGCGGGCAGCTTTCCCCGGCCTGGTCGCAGGGCACGTCGAAGTGATGGGAGACCTCATGACAGGTGCGCCCGATCACCGATCCCTGCGGACTGAACTGGCGCCGATAGGCCGCGTTGGCCGCCATGATCCGGTACTGCCGGTCGAACAGGATGTGAGGCTCGGGCAGCCCTTCCAGATAGGACACCAGTTCGGGCAGGACAGCGGCCATCGGATTCATGCTCCAGGAAGATCGGCGGGGTGGGACCGAGTCTACGGCCATCATGACAGCGGCTGCATGAATGGCATGTCAATGCCATGAATGGCAGCCACTGAACTGCCAAACTGGCATGAACAAAGATCGATACTTCACAAGTCATTGTTCTGAAAGGATTTTTTCCAATCTCGATCCGTGGCACGCATCTTGAGAAAGAGAAGGCATGAACAAGCCCTCTGCCCAGGATCGCCTGGTCCGCCATCTGGCCGTCGCCATCGTGCTGAAGCTCATGGTGCTGACCGGCCTGTGGGCAGCCTTCGTGCAGGACGAACAGGTCAGCGTCGATGCCGATCGGGCTGCGGCCCACCTGGGCGGCCCTGCACCTGTCGTCACCCGCGGAGAACCCTCGTGATTCCGGAACAACTCGTCGACCTGTCGCGCCTGCAGTTCGCTGCCACCGCGATGTACCACTTCCTCTTCGTGCCGCTGACGCTGGGCATGGTGTGGCTGCTGGTGATCATGGAGAGCGTCTACGTGATGACCGGCCAGGTCATCTGGAAGGACATGACCCGCTTCTGGGGCAAGCTCTTCGGCATCAACTTCGCGCTTGGCGTCACCACCGGCATCACGCTGGAGTTCCAGTTCGGCACCAACTGGGCCTACTACTCGCACTACGTCGGCGACATCTTCGGCGCGCCGCTGGCCATCGAAGGATTGATGGCCTTCTTCCTGGAGTCGACCTTCATCGGCCTGTTCTTCTTCGGCTGGGACCGGCTGACAAAGACCCAGCACCTGATGGTGACCACGCTGATGGCCGTGGGCACCAACCTCAGCGCGCTGTGGATCCTGATCGCCAACGGCTGGATGCAGAACCCGGTGGGCGCGGAGTTCAGCTACCAGACGATGCGCATGGAAATGACGGACTTCTGGGCGGTCGTCTTCAATCCCGACGCGCAGGTCAAGTTCGTGCACACCGTCTCCGCGGGCTATGTCACCGGCGCGATGTTCGTGCTGTCGGTGTCGAGCTGGTACCTGCTCCGGGGCCGCGATATCGAGTTCGCCAAGCGCAGCTTCCGCGTGGCGTCGGCCTTCGGGCTGGCCAGCGTGCTGAGCGTGATCGTGCTCGGTGACGAAAGCGGCTACACCGTGGGCGAGGCCCAGCAGACCAAGATGGCCGCCATCGAGGCCATGTGGGAGACCGAGCCCGCGCCCGCCAGCTTCAACGTCATCGCGGGCATCAACGAGGCTGAACAGAAGAACGACTGGGCTGTCGAAATCCCGTGGGTGATGGGCCTGATCGGCACCCGCTCGGTGACGAAGCAAATCCCCGGCATCCACGAGATCAAGGCGAAGAACCGTGAGCGCATCGTCAACGGCATCACCGCCGTCGCTGCACTGGAAACCCTGCGCAAGAACCGCGACGACGCCGAGGCCAAGCGCGTGCTCGAAGCGACCAAGGGCGACCTCGGCTTCGGCCTGCTGCTGAAGAAGTACACCGCCGACGTGCGCCAGGCCACCCCCGCGATGATCGACCAGGCCATGCACGACACCGTGCCGCGCGTGACGCCGATGTTCTGGAGCTTCCGGATCATGGTCGGGCTGGGCTTCGCGATGCTGCTGCTGTTCGGCCTGAGTTTCTGGGCCACGCTGAAGGGCGAGTTCCAGACGCGGCCCTGGCTGCTGCGCGCTGCGGTGCTGATGCTGCCGGCGCCGTGGATCGCCTGCGAGCTGGGCTGGGTGGTGGCCGAATACGGCCGCCAGCCCTGGACCATCTACGGCGTGCTGCCGACGCACATGAGCGTCTCCACGCTCAGCGTGAACAGCCTGTACGGCTCGCTGGCGGGCTTCATCGGCTTCTACACGGTGCTGCTGATCGTCGAGATCTACCTGATGCAGAAGTTCGCGCGTCAGGGGCCCGGCTCACTGGGCACCGGCCGCTACCAGTTCGAACCCGCACACGCCTGAGGCACGCACCATGATCGACTATCCGACCCTCAAGATCATCTGGTGGCTGCTCGTCGGCGTGCTGCTGGTGGGCTTCGCCATCATGGACGGCCACGACATGGGCGTGGGCACGCTGCTGCCCTTCGTCGGCAAAGGCGATGAAGAACGCCGCGTCGTCATCAACACCGTCGGCCCGCACTGGGACGGCAACCAGGTCTGGTTCATCACCGGTGGCGGCGCCATCTTCGCGGCCTGGCCGCTGGTCTATGCCACGGCCTTCAGCGGCTTCTACTGGGCGATGCTGGCGGTGCTGTGGGCGCTGTTCTTCCGCCCGGTGGGCTTCGACTACCGCAGCAAGATCCACAACGCCACCTGGCGCAGCACCTGGGACTGGGGCCTGTTCGTCGGCGGGGCGGTGCCGCCGCTGATCTTCGGCGTGGCCTTCGGCAATCTGCTGCAGGGCGTGCCCTTCGGCTTCGACGACTATCTGATCAGCACCTACACCGGCACGTTCTGGCAGCTGCTCAACCCCTTCGCGCTGCTGGCCGGCGTGGTGAGCAGCGCGATGATCACGATGCACGGCGGCACCTACCTGGCGCATCGCACCGAAGGATCCATCCAGCAGCGCGCCGTGCGCGGTGCGGTGGGCGCGGCGCTGGTGATGGTGCTGGCCTTCGTCGGCGCCGGCCTGTGGCTGAAGTTCGGCGACATCGAGGGCTATGTCATCACTTCGCAGATCGATCCTGCCGCCCTGCCCGACCCGATGTCGAAGACCGTGGCACGCAGCGCCGACGCCTGGTGGCTCAACTATCGCCAGCAGCCGCTGCTGTGGCTGCTGCCGGCGCTGGGCATCGCCGGCGCGCTGGCCGCTGCCACGCTGGTGGCGGCGCGGCGCACGCTGAGCGCCTTCATCGCCTCGGCGCTGGCCCTGGTGGGCGTGATCGGCACAGCCGGCGCGGCGATGTTCCCGTTCGTGATGCCGTCGTCGAGCCAGCCCAACGCCAGCCTGACGGTGTGGGACAGCGTCTCCAGCCATCTCACGCTGGGCCTGATGTTCTGGGCCACGCTGATCTTCATGCCGCTGATCGTGTTCTACACCGCCTGGGCCTACCGGGTGATGCGCGGCAAGGTGACCGCGGAACACATTCGCGCCAACGAGCACACCGCGTACTGATCCCTGTCTCGACCTACGGAGCACGTCATGAACCCATCACTTCCCGTCGCCTGCCCCTCGATCGACACAGCGCCACATGATCCCGAGAAGCGGCTGTGGCTGATCGCCACGGGCGTGGCCGGCGGTGTCGCAGCCTTGACCACCGCCGTGCCCTTCGTGTCGACCTTCGCGCCCAGCGAGCGCGCCCGAGCTGCCGGCGGCCCGGTGGAGGTCGACATCTCCGACATTCCCCCCGGGGGATCCAAGACCGTGGAATGGCGCGGCAAGCCGGTATGGGTGGTGCGGCGCACACCCGAGATGATCGCGGCGCTGCAGGGCCACGACGACCAGCTGGTGGACCCGCAGTCCGCCCAGGCCCAGCAGCCCGACTACGCGCGCAACCCGGCGCGCGCCGTCAAGCCCGAGGTCTTCGTGGCCATCGGCATCTGCACGCACCTGGGCTGTTCGCCCAGCAACGCGCCCCAGGGCGGCAACAGCCCCAGCCTGCCGGCGGACTGGCCGGGCGGCTTCTTCTGCCCCTGCCACGGCTCCACCTTCGACGGCGCCGGCCGCGTCTTCAAGAACAAGCCGGCTCCGACCAACCTCGAGATTCCGCCGCACCGCTATGCGGGCGACACGCGAATCCTCATCGGCGGCGACGCTGCCTGAAAGGAAAGAGTCATGTGGTACTTCGCCTGGATGCTGGGGGTCGGCTTCGCCGTGCTGCTGGCGATCATGAATGCGATGTGGGGCGAGAACGAGGCTGCACGAGCACAAGCCACTCGCGACGGTGATGACGGAGCCATGCAATGAACACCGTGCACGTGCCGGTGCCCACGCCCTCCCGGATCCAGTGGCCCAGCCTGACAGTGGCCCTGTTGATCATGGTAGGCGGCACGCTGTACCCCCCGCTGATGGCCGATGCAGCCGGCAAGGCCGACCACAACCTGGCGATGGCGCTGTTCTGGGCCATGAGCGCGGGTTTCGTGCGCGGCGTCGGCTTCGTGCCGCGACGTTGGATCTGGCGCGCCATCTTCTCCGGGTGGGCCTGCGCCGCGGCGCTGCTGCTGGCCGCCGTGCTGAAGCTTCAGCACTGACAAGTGCCCAGGGAGCGATCCATGTACTTCCGACTCCTGCACGACGAACGCAGCGGTGCGGTGAGCTACCTGCTGGCCGATCTGGATGCCGGCGAAGCCGTCTTGATCGACCCGCGCGGCGCCGACGTTCCCCTGCTGGGAGCGATGCTCGACGAACACCAGCTGCGCCTGCGCTGGCTGCTGCGCACCCATGAGCACGACGCGCTGCTGACGGGCGAGGCCGCGGCGCTGGATGCGCTGGGTGCGCCCCGCATCCAGCACCACCTTCCCGCCGCGGCGGCAGCGGCAGCGGGCGAGGCCGAGCATGGCGTGCTGACCTTCGGCAACGAGCATGTCCAGGTGCTGCAGACACCGGGCCACACCGCCGGATGCCTGAGCTACCTGTGGCGCGACCGCCTGTTCTGCGGCGGCCTGCTGGCCGTGGACGCCTGCCCCTTCCAGCCGCGTCCGGCCCTGCCCGAGGCCTTGTGGGACAGCGTGGTGAACGACGTCTTCAAGCGGCCGGCCGAGACGCTGCTGTTCACCGGCCATGCCCAGCGCTCGCGTGCCGTCTCCAACGTGCTGGAACAGCGGCGCTGGCATCCCTGGTTCGGCGGCGCCACGCGCGACGAGTTCCTGGCCCGGGTGCGTGAGCTGCCTCTCGCCGAGCCCGCCTGACCCGCTCTGACCTTCACCCCAACACCGCCCCAACACCGAGCATCGAGCCCATGACCACCGCCTACGCCCTCACCATCGACCTGCCGCAGCCTCTGCCCTCTGCCATCGAGACCTTGAGGGCGGCACTTGCGGCCGAGCACATGGGCATCGTCAGCGAGGTCGACGTGCAGGCCACGCTCAAGGCCAAGCTGGGCCTGGACAGCCACCCGCAGAAGCTGCTGGGCATCTGCAGCCCCAAGGTGGCCCACTCGATCCTGAGTGCGGAGCCCGACATGGGCGCGATGCTGCCTTGTGGCTGTGGCGTCGCCGAGGCCCGTCCCGGCGTGACACGCATCGCGCTGCAGGACCCGGCGGTGATCGCGGCAGCCACCGACAACGCCGCCGTGCACGCCGCCTGCGAGACGGCCACCGCCGCGCTGCAGCGGGTGGTGGCGCGCCTGGCCAACGGCAATGAAGGCACGGCCAGCACAGCAGCGAACGCCTCATGACCGCTCGCAGCAACCCCGCCCACATCACCGTGCTGGGCGACGGTGGCCGTACGGTGCACACGAGCCTGGGCGAAGTGACCAACGATGCACTGGTCATCGCCACCGGCGGTCGCTTCATCAAGAGGCTGCCGGGCATCGAACACGCGATCACGCCCTGCGAGGGCATCACCGCGGCCGAGCGCATCCGCGACCGCCTGCGCGAGATGCAGGGCGGCACCATCGCGGTCGGCTTCGCCGGCAACCCGAACGAGCCGACCGCGGTACGCGGTGGGCCGATGTTCGAGTTTCTCTTCGGCATCGACGAGCAACTCCGGCGCGAAGGCCGGCGCGAACGCTTCGAGATCGTCTTCTTCAACCCCAGCACCGAGCCCGGTAACCGCCTCGGCCCCAAGGCCGTGAAGCACCTGCTGGGCGAGATGGCGCGGCGCGGCATCCGCACCCACCTGGGCTACAAGCTCAAGCGCTTCGACACCGACAAGGTCGTGACCGAGGGCGGCGAGTTCGCCGCCGATCTGATCCTCTTCATGCCCGGCATGACGGGCAACGCATGGTTCGACACCACCGGCCTGCCGCGCTCGCCCGGTGGCCTGCTGCAGGCCGATGCGCAGTGCCGCATTCCCGGCACCGAGCGCGTCTACGTGGTGGGCGACTCGGGCAGTTTCCCCGGCCCCGACTGGATGCCCAAGCAGGCGCACATGGCCGACCTGCAGGCCGCGGCGGCAGCGGAGAACCTGCTCGCCGACCTGCAGGGCAAGCCGTCCAGCGCCACCTTCAAGGTCGAGCTGATCTGCATCGTCGACGCCGTCGACCACGGCACGCTGATCTGGCGCACGCCCGAGCGCAACTGGCTGCTGCCGTCCACCCGTCTGTTCCATTGGGCCAAGCGCGGCTTCGAGTGGAACTATCTGCGTCAGTACCGGTGATCTGCCGCTGATTGGCGCTTGAACTTGCCGCTGAACCTGGAAACCCGACACACCATGACCGAAGCCCTGGCCGAAACTGCAGTCGCGACCGACAGCGTCTATGCCCGATTGGGCGGCGCATCGGCGATCCGCGCCCTGGTGGACCGCTTCTACGCGCTGATGGACGAGCTGCCCGAGGCCTACACGGTGCGCCGCCTGCACCCCGAGAGCCTGGTTGGCAGCGCGGACAGCCTCTTCAAGTACCTGAGTGGCTGGTTCGGTGGGCCGCCGCTGTACATCCGCGAGCGCGGCCACCCCCGACTGCGCATGCGGCACGCGCCCTACGCCATCGGCGTCATGGAGCGCGACGAGTGGATGCTGTGCATGCGGCAGGCACTGGCCGAGCAGGTGGCTGACCCAGCATTGCGTGAAGCGGTCGAGCGGGCCTTCACCGGCATGGCCGAGCACATGGTCAACACCGGCAACGCCGCACGGTACCCGCGATGAACCCGATGAATCCCCGCCAGCCTGGCATGCGCGCCGCCTGGGCCACAACCCTGACCGCGCTGATCTGTGCCGTGGCCTTGTCCTTGCCGCTGAGGGCAGATGCCGCGCCACTGACGGAAGGCTCGGCCATGCCCACACTGAGCCTGAACGACCAGCACGACAAGCCGGCTGCTGTCAGCTCCCAGACACGTTGGGTGATCTTCACGTCCGAGAAGCCGGTCAGCGACATGGTCAGTGCCGTGCTCGCTGCCGAGCCCGCCGGTGTGGCCGAGCGTATGCGCCTCGTCTACGTGGCCGACATCAGCGGCATGCCGGCGCTGGTGACCCGCATGTTCGCCCTGCCCAAGTTGCGCGAACTGCCCTTCCCGATCGCCCTCGTCCGCGAAGGCGCTCATCTCGCGCAGGTGGCCGACATCCCGCGCGTGAAGGGCGCCGCCACCGTCCTGCGGCTGGACAACGGCCGTGTGGCCCAGGTGGCCACGGTCCGACTGGCCGATGAACTGCGCACGCTGCTGGGCTTGCCTGCGAAGCCGACCACACTTTGACCAGCTTCAGCAAGACGTTTTTCTTTTCAACCCTGTTCCTCAACCCTGTCCACCCACCCCTGGAGTTCTGACCCATGAAGAAGTCTCTGATCATCGCCGCCGCCCTGCTGTCCACCGCCGCCGCGGTGCAGGCCGAGGAGCTGTTCGTCAACATCCACTCCGGCAATGCCATGGCGCAGGGCGCCGGGCTGGTGCTCGCGGGCCAGGCCCTGGAGCAGAAGGCCACGGTGCGGGTGCTGCTGTGCGACGCGGCCGGCGACATCGCGCTGACCGGCAAGGACATGCCCACGCTCAAGCCGCGCAACGTCACGCCGCAGCAGATGCTGCAGGGCGTGATCAAGGCCGGTGCGAAGGTCGAGGTCTGCGCCCTGTACCTGCCCAACACCGGCAAGCAGGCCAGCGACCTGATCGCCGGCGTGACCCCGGCCAAGCCGGCCGAAGTGGCGGCCCACCTGCTCAAGCCCGGCGTCAACACGCTGGCCTTCTGACCCCACCTCGAACAGCGCAGTCCACTGCGCGTCCGGGCCGGACCGCGGCCCCCACAAGGAGACAAGCATGAAGCAGAACCGCCCCACATCTGGCATGGACTCGTCCCGCCGACGCTGGCTGCAAGCGCTGACGGCAGCACCGGTCCTGGCAGGTGCCGCCGCAGGGCCGGCACCCGCGCGTGCCGCCGTCAAGACATCGGCCCGCATCGTCATCGCCGGCAGCGGCCTGGGCGGCATCGCCGTGGCCAACCGGCTGTCACGCATGCTCGATGGCGCGAAGATCACCATCATCGACCGCAAGGAAGAGCACAACTACCAGCCCGGCTACACGCTGGTGGCCACCGGCGTGTGGCCGGTGGAGAAGGTGCGCGACCGCAACGCCGACTACCAGCCTGCCGGCGTGGAGTGGGTGAAGGACATGGTGGCCGGCTTCGACCCGGCGGCCAACACCGTCGTCACTGCGGGTGGCCAGCGAATCCCGTACGACTTCCTGGTGGTGGCCACCGGCGTGCACCTGGACTTCGCGCAGATCGAGGGCATGGATGTCGGCGCCATCGGCACGGACAAGGCACCAGGCCTGGCCAGCGTCTACCCCAGCCCGCAGGCGGCACAGGCCACCTGGGCGGCCATGCAGGCCTTCACGGCCAAGGGCGGCAACGCCGTGATGACGCTGCCAGCCACGCCGCTCAAGTGCGCCGGCGCCCCCTTGAAGATGAGCTTCATGCTCCGCGACCGCCTCTTGAAGGCGGGCACGTTGGGCAACTCGAAGATCAGCTTCCAGTCGGCGCTGGGCAATGTCTTCGGTGTCAAGGTGGTCAACGACAACGTGCTGGAGCGATGGAAGTCGCTGGGCATCGATGTCGAGTTCTCGCGCAAGCTGGCCGCCATCGACATCGGCGCGCGCCGCGCCACCTTCGTCTCGCCCGAAGGCGAGAAGCAGGAGATGCCCTATGACTTCATCCACGTCGTGCCGCCGATGCGCGCGCCTGACGCCGTGAAGAACAGCGAGCTCGCCTGGAAGGAAGGCCCCTTCGCCGCCGGCGGCTGGCTGGAGGTGGACAAGAGCACGCTCCAGCACCGCCGCTACCCCAACGTGTTCGGCATCGGCGACATCAACGGCACGCCGCGCGGCAAGACCGCGGCCACGGTGAAGAAGAGTGCGCCGCTGGTGGCCCACAACCTGGTGGAGGTGATCGCCGGTCGCCAGGCCGACGAGACCTTCGATGGCTACACCTCGTGCCCACTGATCACACGCGAGGGCTCGGCAATGCTGATCGAGTTCGACTACGAAGGCCGGCTGACACCGTCGCTGCCGATGATCGAGCCGCTGAATGACAGCTTCTTCGCGTGGTTGATGAAGTACCGCATGCTCAAGCCCGCCTACATGGCGGTGCTCAAGGGCCGGGTCTGAACAGGAGAGACGACATGTACGAAATCTGGCTCGTGATGAACATCGTCTGGGAGATCGCGCTGGGCCTCTGGCCACTGCTGGCACTGGGTGCCCTGGCCTGGCTGGTGCTGATGATGCGGGCAGGGCGTCGGTCGATGGCGCAGTGGCGCAGCGCGCTGCCTCTGGCCGCGAGCACGGCAGCACTGGCTGCGGGAATCGGCTTTGTGGTGGTGCCGGCGGCGACGCGTTCTTCACTGCAGGAACTGACCTACTGGGTCGACTGGGCGAACCTGGCTGGCATCTCGCTGGGCATGGGCGCGGCCGCACTGGCCTTCGCCTGGCCAGTCATCACGCTGCGGCTTCACCATCCGGACACGCCATGAACCTGCAGACCGTGCCTCCGCCAGCCACGCGCCGTCTGCCGCGTGCGTGGCGTGCCCTGCTGCATGTCCTGCTGCTGCAGGGTCTGCGACCGACGCGCAGGCCACCGCCGCGCAACAGGTGGCTCGACCAGCAGCACGGCCAGGCGCTGACCCCGTTTGTCGTGCACGGCGCACGCGGTCAGCGCCTGGCCTGCTGGCGAGCCGAACCTCAGGGCGTCAGCACCGAAGAGCCCGTACCGGTGGTCGTGGCGGTGCACGGCTGGGGATCCCATGCCGCCATGCTGTCATCGCTGATCGTGCCACTTGTGGGCGCCGGCATGGCGGTGGTGCTTTTCGATGCGGCCAGCCACGGAGACAGTTCCCGCGAGGCCTTCAGCTCGCTGCCGCGTTTCGCGGAGGATCTGGCCGCGGTCCTGGAGGCGCTGCGCCGCTTCCCGGCGCTCGACACGCGCCGCGTCGGGCTGCTGGGCCATTCTCTGGGCGGTGCGGCCGTGCTGCTGCACGCGGCGCGCCATGGCGAGGTGAAGTGCGTCGCCAGCCTGTCGTCATTCGCCCATCCCCAGGAGGTGATGGAGCGCTGGCTTCGAGCGCATCGCATTCCCGGCCGCTGGATCGGCGCAGCCATTCTCGAGCATGTGCAGGAGGTGATCGGCGAGCGCTTCGATCACATCGCACCCGAGCGCCAGATGGCACGGATCGGCTGCCCGGTTCTGGTGGTGCACGGCGCCCAGGACCAGACGGTGCCGCTGTCAGACGCACTCCGACTGCATGAGGCGCTGCCCCGTGGCCATGGCAGGCTGCTGATCGTGGACGGCGATCATGATCTGCGGGCACCGCTGGTGCATCGCATCGATGAGCTTGTGGACTTTCTCGGCATGCATCTCGGGGTCAGGGCGGCGGCCGCACTGGCATGATGCTGGGCTCTCCCATCCTGGCGGTCCTTCCTCCATGGGCCGCCACAACTCCAAGGACTCCATGAAAGTCGACATGCACATCGTCGAGGCGGTCACCGGCCGCTGCACCGTCGAGCGGATCCGCGGCCCGCGCCGCGAGCTGCGCGCCCAGGTCCGGGCCTGCGTTCGTCGCGAGGGCGTGGCCTCGGCCTGGGCCTGGGCCACCAAGCCGCTGGCCCAGCAGAGCCAGAGAATGCTGGAGTCGGCGGACGCCGATCTCTGACCACTGACCACTGATCGGGTCGCTCCAGCGATCCAATGCGCGAAGCCCCTGGGGGAGAGTGATCTCCCAGGGGCTTCGTGCTTGTGTTGGGCGGATGTTCTGGCACAGGGCCAGCAAGCCGACTGGCCTGCCCGGAGGGACTCGAACCCCCGACCTGCTGCTTAGAAGGCAGCTGCTCTATCCAGTTGAGCTACAGGCAGAGCCCTGCATGATACCACCGGGGTTCAGATCCGCATGAATCTGCCGATACCGGAAAGCACGTTCAACCAGTGTCGATCACGGCAGGAACAAAAGACATGGCTCTCTGGCCCGCACCCGGCGTGACACGCCGCCAATATCTCTTTTCCATGCTGACGGTGACGCTGATGGCTGGCACGGCCGGCTTTTCATACTGGAAGCTCGGCGAAGCCAACGACATCGCCCGACGGACCGAAGCGGTGCGCACCGCGCAGCTGCGCGAGATCGCCCAGATCGAGCTGTATGTCACCCAGTCCTCGCTGCAGCTGCGCCACGGCATGCTGGCACGCAACGCCGACGAACGTCAGGCGGCGATCGACGACATCCTGAAGCGGCGCCAGCTCATCGAGCAGTCGACTGCCAGCTACGAGAGCAAGCTCTTCAGCGAGCAGGGGCGCCAGCGCTTCTCGAGCATTCCGGGCCTGATGAAGGCCTTCTGGACTCATGGCGAAGGCAATCTGGAGCTGGTGCGGCAAGGGCGCAGGGAGGAGGCATTCGCCTACCTGGTCGACCACACGATTCCTGCACGCAATGCGCTGCTGGCGGCCCTGCAGGACAACGTCGGCTACCAGGATGCGGCGCTGAAGAACGAGATCGAGCAGATCAACCAGGCGGTCAACCAGACCCTGACCGTGCTGCTGGCGATCCTGGCACTGCTGGCTGCAGGCATGCTGTGGAACATGGTGCAGCTCGGCCGCACGATGAGCCGGCGGGTCGAGGAGAGCACGCGCATCGCCGAGCGGGTGCGCGACGGCGATCTGGCCACCCCGGTGACCGACCGCGAGCATGACGAGTTCTCGCCGCTGCTGCGCGCGCTGCAGGAGATGCAGGCCTCGCTGACGCAGATCGTGAGCGGCGTGCGCGGCAGTGCCGAGACGGTCGCCCAGGCCAGCAACCAGATCGCCGAGGGCAACAACGACCTGAGCCGGCGCACCGAGGATCAGGCCAGCGCGCTGCAGCAGACCGCCGCAACGATGGACGAGCTGAGCAACACCGTGCGTACCAACACCGGCCATGCCCAGGAAGCCACCCGGCTGGCCCAGGATGCGGTGCAGATCGCCACCGGCGGCGGCACGCTGATGCGCGACGTGGTGCAGACGATGGACGGCATCAGCGAGTCCTCGCGCAAGATCGGCGACATCATCGGCGTGATCGACTCGATCGCCTTCCAGACCAACATCCTGGCGCTGAATGCGGCCGTGGAGGCTGCGCGCGCCGGCGAGCAGGGCCGGGGCTTTGCGGTGGTGGCCAGCGAGGTGCGCAATCTGGCGCAGCGCTCGGCCGAGGCGGCGCGCGAGATCAAGAACCTGATCTCGACCAGCGTCGGCCGGGTCGAGCAGGGCTCTGCGCTGGTGGGCCGCGCCGGCGCGACGATGGAAGACATCGTGCGCTCGATCGAGCGGGTCAGCAGCATCGTCGCCGACATCAGCGACGCCAGCCAGGACCAGAACGCCGCCATCGAGCAGGTCGGTCAGGCGATCACCCAGATGGACCGCAGCACCCAGCAGAATGCCGCGCTGGTCGAGGAGAGTGCCGCCGCCGCGCAGGACATGCGCGAGCAGGCCGGCGGCCTGCTGCAGGCGGTGGCCTCGTTCCGCACGCCGGCCTGAGGCCTGAGTCGCTGGCCGAAGCCGGCCGCAAACGAAAACGCCCCGCATGGCGGGGCGCTGGATTCGGTGGTCGGGGTGGTGGGATTCGAACTCACGACCCTCTGCTCCCAAAGCAGATGCGCTACCAGACTGCGCTACACCCCGACGAAGACCGCGATCATAGCAAATTCTCAGACCTGGGCGCGCAGCTCGGCGCGGCGCGGCAGATCCGGGCCGCGTCGGGTGCAGGTGATCGCCGCAGCCCGGGCGGCGAAATCGGCCACCCGACCCACTTCATCGGGCGTGATGTCCGCCAGCGCCTGCGGCGACAGCCGCCCGATCTCGGCCAGCGCGATCAGCGTCGCGGCCTGGAAGGTGTCCCCGGCGCCGACGGTGTCCTGCACCGTGACCTTCGGCGCGGCGACCTGCACCCGCCCGGCCCTCGTCCAGGCGAAGGCGCCCTCGCCGCCGCGGGTCATCATCACCAGCGCCACGCCGGCACCCAGCCAGCGCTCGGCCAGCGCCTCGATGTTCTCGCCCGGGTACAGACGCTCGAAATCCTCGTCGCTGAGCTTGAGCAGATGGGTACGCGAGGCCATCCACTCGATGTGCTCGCGCCAGACCGCATGCGAGGGCTCGACATTCAGGCGCACGTTCGGGTCGAAGGAAATGACCGTGTCGCGGTGGCGTGCCTCGACCAGCGCACGCAGCGTCGAGCCGATCGGCTCGACCACGCAGCCGTAGGAGCCGAAGTGGATCGCCGCGACCTGGGCCGGCAGCGCCGCCAGATGCGCGGGCAGCAGCTGGCGGTCGGCGCCGCCGTGGCCGTAGAAGCGGTAGCTCGGCACGCCGGCGGCATCCACGCCGACCAGGCTCAGCGTCGTCGGTGCGTCGCAGCGCACCAGTGCCTCGGTCGAGATGCCTTCCTGCTCGATGCTGGCGAGGATGCGGTCGCCGAGAAAGTCGCGCGAGACCGCGCCCAGGAAGACCGCGCGGCCGCCCATGCGCTGCACGCCGGCGGCGACATTCAGTGGCGAGCCGCCCACGACGGCATCCAGGTGCAGTCCGTTGGGGGTCGTGCCGTTCTGGAACACATCCAGCAGGGATTCGCCACAGATGACGATGGGCAGGCTCGCGCTCATGGGTCTTGTCCGGTTCTTGTCCTGTTGAGGAGGCGACGCAATGGTTTGCGTGTCGTGTGGGCAATCATCGTCTCATTTCAGGCTCGGCAAGACACTAGGGAAAGCACTAAATCAAGCTAGTTGATTTAATTAGTCCCAAGGACAAGAATTCATCCCACACCTCACCTCACCACCGGGCCTGCCAAGCGGGTCGTTCCTAGCGCAACGGAGACAACACCATGAAGCGTCTTTCCACCCTGAGCATCGCCGCCGCTCTGGCCTGCATGGCCTCGTCGTCGATGGCGGCCGAGCCGGTCATCGGCCTGATCACCAAGACCGAGACCAATCCCTTCTTCGTCAAGATGAAGGAAGGCGCCCAGGCCGAGGCCAAGAAGCTCGGCGCCAAGCTGCTGAGCGGCGCGGGCAAGACCGACGGCGACAACGCCGGCCAGGTCACCGCGATGGAGAACATGATCGCCGCCGGTGCCAAGACCATCCTGATCACCCCGAGCGACTCGAAGGCCATCATCCCGGCCATCAAGAAGGCGCGCGACAAGGGCGTGATGGTGATCGCGCTGGACAGCCCGACCGATCCGGTCGACGCCACCGATGCGCTGTTCGCCACCGACAACTACAAGGCCGGCGTGCTGATCGGCCAGTACGCCAAGGCCGCGCTGGGCGGCAAGGCCCCGGTGATCGCGACGCTGGACCTGTTCCCCGGCCATCCAGTGGGTGCGCAGCGCCACAACGGCTTCCTGCAGGGCTATGGCCTGCAGTCCTTCGACGCGAAGAACAACGAGCTGGCCAAGCCGGCCGAGGTGGTCTGCATGGCCGACTCCTTCGGTGACCGCGCCAAGGGCCAGACCGGCATGGAGAACTGCCTCCAGAAGAACCCGAACATCAACCTAGTCTACACGATCAACGAGCCGGCCGCTGCGGGTGCCTACAACGCGCTGAAGGCCGCCGGCAAGGAAAAGGATGTGGTGATCGTGTCGGTCGACGGTGGCTGCGATGGCGTCAAGGACGTCGCCGGCGGCAAGATCGCCGCGACCTCGCAGCAGTACCCGCTGAAGATGGCCGCCATGGGCGTGGCCGCCGGCGTCGAGTACGCCAAGACCGGCAAGAAGGTCAGCGGCTATGTCGACACCGGCGTGACCCTGATCGCCGCCAAGCCGGTGGCCGGCGTCGACAGCAAGGACACCAAGGTCGGCGTCGACCTGTGCTGGGGCAAGAAGTGATCTGACGGTGATGGC
Organism: Sphaerotilus sulfidivorans; assembly: GCF_013426975.1. GTDB lineage: Bacteria > Pseudomonadota > Gammaproteobacteria > Burkholderiales > Burkholderiaceae_C > Sphaerotilus > Sphaerotilus sulfidivorans. Next base: position 91,443 of record NZ_JACCPY010000006.1, on the reverse strand, counting down.
CGCCGGCGCTGATCCGCGCCGGCGCCCAGACCTCGCCCGGTGCCCGACGCGGCACCGCGGCGCCCCTTCCGGTTCTCCTCCATGGCCCTCGCAAGAGGGCCTTTCGGCTCCTGCCGTGCCGCGGCCGGCGCTCGGCCTCGTGCCGCCCGTCGCCCGCCTTTTTCGCCCTCTCTCCTCCTCTTGCGCAAGGATTCCCGCGTGACTACCTTGAAAGACAAGCTGCCGCCGGTCAGCCAGCTCGGGCCCTTCATCGCCCTGGCGATCGCCTGCACCATCTTCGGGCTCACCACCGACAACTTCTTCAGCGGCGCCAACTTCGCGCTGATCCTGCAGCAGGTCATGGTCGTGGGCGTGATCGCCATCGGCCAGACGCTGATCATCCTGACCGCCGGCATCGACCTGTCGTGCGGCATGGTCATGGCGCTGGGCTCGATCGTCATGACCAAGGTCGCCGAGGACTTCGGCATTCCCGCGCCGCTGGCCATCCTGCTGGGCATTGCCGTCACCGCCGGCTTCGGCCTGGTCAACGGCCTGCTGGTGACCCGCATCAAGCTGCCGCCCTTCATCGTGACGCTGGGCACCTTCAACATCGCCTTCGCGATCACGCAGCTCTACTCCGGTGCGCAGACCGTCACCAGCGTGCCTGACGCCATGCTGTGGCTGGGCAACACCTTCAAGATCGGCGACACCCCGATCGCCTACGGCACGGTGCTGATGGTGCTGCTCTATCTGGGCGTCTGGTTCTGGCTGCGCGACACGCCCTCGGGCCGCCATGTCTACGCGGTCGGCAACAACCCCGAGGCCACCCGCCTGGTGGGCATTCCGACCGACCGCGTGCTGCTGGGCGTGTATGTGCTGGCCGGCGCCTTCTACGGCGTCGCCTCGCTGCTGGCGGTGGCCCGCACCGGTGTGGGCGATCCCAACGCCGGCCAGACCGAGAACCTGGACGCGATCACCGCGGTCGTGCTGGGCGGCACCAGCCTGTTCGGCGGCCGAGGCGTGATCCTGGGCACGCTGGCCGGCGCCATCGTCGTCGGCGTGCTGCGCAACGGCCTGACGCTGATGGGCGTGTCCTCCGTCTACCAGGTGCTGATCACCGGCATCCTCGTCATCATCGCCGTCACCGTCGACCAACTGTCTCGCAAGGGAGCCCGCTGAAATGAGCGCCACCCCGAATCAACACAAGATCGTCATGCAGGCCCGCGGCCTGGTGAAGCGCTACGGTCAGGTCACCGCCCTGGACGGCGCCGACTTCGAGCTGCGCGCCGGCGAGATCCTGGCGGTCATCGGCGACAACGGCGCCGGCAAGTCCAGCCTGATCAAGGCGCTGTCGGGTGCGACCGTGCCCGACGAGGGCGAGATCCTGCTCGAAGGCCGCCCGGTGCGCTTCCGCACCCCGATCGAGGCCCGCCAGGCCGGCATCGAGTGCTGCTACCAGGATCTGGCAGTGGCCCCGGCGATGACCATCGCCGAGAACCTCTTCCTGGGCCGCGAGCTGCGCCGCGAGGGCTTCGCCGGCAATGTGCTGCGCATGCTCGACAAGAAGAAGATGCTCGAGCAGAGCATCGCCCGGATGAACGACCTGAAGGTGGGCATCCGCTCGATGACGCAGGCGGTGGAGACGCTCTCGGGCGGCCAGCGCCAGTGCGTGGCGGTGGCGCGCGCCGCCGCCTTCGCCAAGCAGGTGGTCATTCTCGACGAGCCGACCGCGGCGCTGGGCGTCAAGGAAGGCAACATGGTGCTGGAGCTGATCCGCCGGGTGCGCGACAAGGGCCTGCCGGTGATCCTGATCTCGCACAACATGCCGCATGTCTTCGAGATCGCCGACCGCATCCATGTCGCCCGCCTGGGCCGGCGCGCCGCGGTGCTCGACCCGAAGAAGATCAGCATGAGCGACACGGTCGCGGTGATGACCGGCGCGATGCCGCCGGAGCAGATCCCGGCCGAATGCCTGGCGCACTGAAGAAAAACCCCGGAGATCCTTCGTCATGCTCAAGGGAATCGATCCGCTGCTGACGCCGGACCTGCTGAAGGTGCTGGCCGAGATGGGTCATGGTGATGCCATCGTCATCGCCGATGCCAACTTCACCGCCGCCCGGCTGGCCACCGAAGGCCGCAGCAAGCCGGTCATCCATCTGCCCGGCGCCGATGTGCTGCGCGCCTCGCAGGCAGTGCTGTCGCTGATGAATCTGGATGCGGCGGTCGAGCAGCCGGTGGCCTACATGCAGGTCTGCACCATGCCCGACGGCTACCGCAGCCGGCTGCAACGCGATGTGGTGGCGATGCTCGAGCAGGGCGGCCATGCCCGCTCCGAGCAATGCGAGGCGGTGGAGCGTTTCGCGTTCTATGATCGCGTCCGCGAGGCCTTCGCGATCGTGCTGACCTCCGACCTGCAGCCCTACGGCAACTTCCTGTTCAAGAAGGGCGTGATCGGAGAGCCGCTCGACGTCTGAGGCTCGGCAGCACCCGCCTCATTCCTCGAGACCGGCCCGCCTTCGTGCGGGCCTTCTGCCATGGTGAATCCGGATCAGCCCTTCCCTGACGCCCCCTCCTCTTCCAGCCGCCGCCCGCCGCGCGGCTCGAACCAGAACGGCATGCGCCAGTTCAACGAGCGGGTGGTGCTGCAGGCCATCCGGCTGCACGGCGAGCTGCCCAAGGCCGAGCTGGCGCGGGTCACCGGGCTGAGCACCCAGACGATCTCGATGATCGTCAACGCGCTGCTCGACGAGGGCCTGCTGCTCAAGCGCGAGCCGCTGCGCGGGCGCATCGGCCAGCCCTCGGTGCCGATCGCGCTCGATCCGGAGGGCGCCTGGGCGATCGGCGTCAAGGTCGGGCGCCAGCATGCGGATGTGCTGCTGGTCGACTTTCTCGGCCGGGTCCATCACCGCGAGGGCCTGCCCTACGCTTGGCCCGATCCCGAGCATCTGCCCGCGGCGCTGCTGGCGATGATCCGGCGCTGCCGCGAGGCGCTGAGCGCACGCATGCTGCCGCTGGACCGGCCGGAGCGGCTGTGCGGCATCGGCGTGGCCGCACCGCTGTCGATCGGCGGCTGGACCGGGCTGTTCGGCATGCCCGAAGCCCAGGCGCGGACCTGGGAGACGCTGGACCTGGCCGGCCATCTGGCCACGGCGACCGGCCTGCCGGTGCATGCCGCCAAGGACACGGTGGCCGCCAGCCTGGCCGAGCTGGTCGGCGGCGAGGGCCGTCGCCTGCGCAACTTTCTCTACATCTTCGTCGACACCTTCAGCGGCGGCGGCCTGGTGCTCGACAGCCGGCTGCATCCCGGCGCCCACGGCAATGCCGGCGCGATCGGCTCGATGCCGCTGGCGGTGCCTGGCGCAGGCACCGCCAGCACGCAGCTGCTGGGTGCGGCCTCGCTGCTGAACCTGCAGCGCCTGTACGAGACCGCCCGGATCGATCCCTCGGCCGCGCTGGACGAGCGCGCGCTCGAGCCGCCCTGGCATCCGCACACCCAGGCCTGGCTGGGCCATGCCTCGCGGGCGCTGGCGATGGCCATCGTCGGCGCCAGCTGCGTGCTCGACATCGACGATGTCGTCATCGACGGCGTGATCGACCGCCGCCTGCTGGCCCGGCTGATCGCCCAGAGCGGCGATGCGCTCGATGCGCACTGCTGGGAGGGCGTGCGCCGCCCTCGCCTGCATGCCGGCAGCATCGGCTCGGACGCGCGGGCGCTGGGCGGCGCGCTGCTGCCGCTGCACGCCGACTTCGCGCCGCACCCCGAGGTCTTCCTGAAGGCCGACCCGCGCCGACAGGACAGCGACTGAGGCGCCTCAGGCCGAGGCCGAGCCGCCCCGCAGCTTGCCGACCACGAACAGCAGCACCACCGCACCGACCACCGAGGCGATGAAGCCGGCCGGCTGGCCGACGCTGTACCAGTTCAGCGCCTGGCCGACATAGCCGGCCGCCAGCGAGCCGCCGATGCCCAGCAGCGTGGTCAGGATGAAGCCCAGCGCCTGCGTGCCGGGCAGGATGGCGCGGGCCAGCCAGCCCACCAGAAAACCGATCACGATCGTGCCGATGAGACCCATGGTCACTGTCCTTCCAGAAAGGATTGCGCCACCGGTTCGATGGCGTTCCGATTCTGATGGAAAATCGTGACGGATGTCACGACCAAGGTTGTGGCATCACATCGACATCTGCGCCCAGACCTTGTCCAGCCGCTTGGTGCTGACCGGCTGCGGCGTCTTCAGCTCCTGGGCAAAGAAGCTGATGCGCAGCTCCTCCATCAGCCAGCGGTACTCGTCGAGGCGGGCATCGGGCGCGCCCTTGAGCTCGGCCACCCGCCGGCTCCAGCGCTGCTCGAGCGGGCGCAGCTCGGCCAGGCGCTGCGCATCGCGCGCCGGATCGCCGCGCAGCTTGTCGAGCCGCAGCTGCACGCCCTTGAGGTAGCGCGGCAGGTGCTGCAGCTGCGCCCACGGCGTCGTGGCGATGAAGCGCTTGCCCATCAGGCGCTGCAGCTGTGCGGCGATGTCGTCGGCGACCTCCCTGGGCGCGCGGGCGTCCTTGAGCTTGCGCTGTGCCGCGGCGAACTCCAGCAGCACCGTGCCGGCCTGACGGGCGATTTCCTGCGCGATCAGGTTAAGCCGGGTGCGGCCCTCGTCGATGCGCGCCTGGAAGGAGGCGGCGTCATGCGGCAGCGGCTCGGCCAGGAAGGCGCGCTCCAGCGCCACATCGATGATCTGGGTGCGCAGTTCCTCCTGCGTGCCCAGCGGCATGAAGGCCACCGCCATCTTCTGCAGGTCGGGAATGTTCTTCTCGAGGTACTTCAGCGGCTCCTTGAGATTCAGCGCCAGCAGACGGCGCAGGCCGGCGCGGTGCTTCACGGCCGCGGCGGCCGGCTCGTCGAAGACCTCGATCTCGACCTGCGTGCCGCGGTCGATCAGCGCGGGAAATCCGATCAGCGTCTGGCCGGCCTTGCGGATCTCCATCAGCTCGGGCAGCTCGCCGAAGGTCCAGGCGGTGTAGGCCTGGGGCGCAAGCGGCTCGGGCGCAGCCGGCGGCGGCGGACTGACCTTCGCGCTGCGGCTGCCCGCCGACACGGCCGTCGGCGCCGGCGTGACCGCGGCGGCCGGGGACGTCGGGCCACTGCCCGTCTTCAGCGCCGCCAGCGCCTGGAAGGCCGAACGCGCCTGCCCGCCCAGCTCGGCCTTCAGCGCCGCCAGGTTGCGTCCGGTGCCGAGCTGGCGGCCATGCTCGTCGACGACACGGAAGTTCATGAACAGGTGCGGCGCCACCATGTCGAGCTTGAAGTCGTTGCGTTGCACCGCCAGCTGGGTGCGCTCGCGCACCGCCTTCAGCAGCGTCTCCAGCAGCGGCCCCTGCGCGAACGGGTTCAGCTCGACGAACTCGGCGACGAACTCGGCCAGCGGCATCAGCCGCGAGCGCGGGCGCTGATGCAGGCTCTTGACCAGCGCCAGCACCTTGGCCTCCAGCATGCCGGGCACCAGCCAGTCGCAGCGCTCCTCGCTGACCTGGTTGAGCGCGTAGATCGGCACGGTGACGGTCACGCCGTCCTTGGCATCGCCCGGCGCGTGCAGGTAGGTGGCGGTGCAGTCGATGCCGCCGAGGCGGATCGTCTTCGGGAAGGCCGCGGTGGTGATGCCGGCGGCCTCGTGGCGCATCAGCTCGTCGCGCGTCAGATGCAGCAGCTTCGGGTTGAGCTTCTGCTCATGGCGGTACCAGCGCTCGAAGCTCGCGCCGCTGACCACCTCCTGCGGCAGCTGCGCGTCGTAGTAGGCGAAGATCAGGTGCTCGTCGACCAGCACATCCTGGCGGCGCGACTTGTGCTCCAGCTCCTCGACCTGGCGGATCATCTTCTGGTTGTGGGCCAGGAAAGGCAGCCGCGTCTCCCACTCGCCGTTCACCAGCGCCTCGCGGATGAAGATCTCGCGCGCGGCCACCGGGTCGACCAGCCCGAAGTTCACCCGGCGCTGGTTGTAGACGACGATGCCGTAGAGCGTGGCGCGCTCGAAGGCGACCACCTCGCCCGCCTTCTTCTCCCAGTGCGGCTCGAGCAGCTGTTTTTTAAGCAGATGGCCGGCGATCGGCTCGATCCACTGCGGCTCGATCGCCGCCAGCCCGCGCCCGAACAGGCGGGTGGTGTCGACCAGCTCGGCGGCGATCAGCCAGCGCCCCGGCTTCTTCGACAGGTGCGCGCCCGGATGGCGCCAGAACTTGATGCCGCGCGCGCCCAGATACCACTCGTCATCGTCGGCCTTGCAGCCGATGTTGCCCAACAAGCCCGCCAGCATCGACTGGTGCACCTGCTCGTAGGTGGCGGGCGTGCCGTTCAGGCGCCAGCCGTGCTCGGCCACCACGGTGTGGAGCTGGCTGTGGATGTCGCGCCACTCGCGCACCCGGCGCGGGTTGACGAAGCTCTCGCGCAGGCGCTGCTCCTGCTGGCGGTTGCTGAGCTTGTGGGTGTCGACCTTCTGCCCGGCCTTGGCTGCATCGGCGTGGCCGTGGCTGCCGCGGCCCTCCTCGATCCAGTTCCAGAGCTTCAGGTAGCCCATGAACTCGGAGCGCTCGTCGTCGAATTTCCTGTGCTTCTCGTCGGCCGCCTGCTGGGCCTCCAGCGGGCGGTCGCGCACGTCCTGCACGCTCAAGGCACTGGCGATGACCAGCACTTCATGAAGCGCCTCGCGGCTGCGCGCCTCCAGGATCATGCGGCCCACGCGCGGATCGAGCGGCAGCCTGGCGAGTTCCCGGCCGATGGCGGTCAGCTCGTTGGCCTCGTCGACCGCGCCCAGCTCGCCCAGCAACGCGTAGCCGTCGGCAATCGCCTTGCGCGGCGGCGGCTCGATGAAGGGAAAGTCCTCCACCAGCCCCAGGCCGAGCGACTTCATCCGCAGGATCACCCCGGCGAGCGAGGAGCGCAGGATTTCCGGGTCGGTGAAGCGCGGGCGGCTCTGGAAGTCCTTCTCGTCATAGAGCCGGATGCAGATGCCGTTGGCCACGCGGCCGCAGCGGCCGGCGCGCTGGTTGGCCGCCGCCTGGCTGACCGGCTCGACCTGCAGCTGCTCGACCTTGTTGCGGTAGCTGTAGCGCTTGACGCGCGCGGTGCCGGCGTCGATCACATAGCGGATGCCCGGCACCGTCAGCGACGTCTCGGCCACGTTGGTGGCCAGCACGATGCGCTTAGCGCCGCCGGTCTCGAAGACGCGGTCCTGCTCGGCCTGCGACAGCCGCGCGAACAGCGGCAGGATGTCGGCATGGCGGTGCAGCGGCTGGTGGCTGAGGTGCTTGCGCAGGTGGTCGGCGGCCTCGCGGATCTCGCGCTCGCCCGGCAGGAAGATCAGGATGTCGCCCCCGCCGGCGCCGCGCCAGAGGTCGTCGACCGCGTCGGCGATCGCGTCGTTCAGGTCGTAGTCCTTCGCCTCCTCGAAGGGCTTCCAGCGCTGCTCGACCGGAAAGGTGCGGCCGCTGACCATGATCACCGGCGCCGGCCCCTGGCGCGAGGCGAAGTGCTGCGCGAAGCGCTCGGCGTCGATGGTGGCCGAGGTGACGACGATCTTCAGGTCCGGCCGGCGCGGCAGGATTCTCCGCAGATAGCCAAGCAGAAAGTCGATGTTGAGGCTGCGCTCGTGCGCCTCGTCGATGATCAGCGTGTCGTAGGCCTTCAGCAGCGGATCGGTCTGCGTCTCGGCCAGCAGGATGCCGTCGGTCATCAGCTTGACCGAGGCGCCGGCCTGCAGCCGGTCCTGGAAGCGCACCTTGTAGCCGACCACCTCGCCCAGCGGCGACTTCAGCTCCTCGGCGATGCGCTTGGCCACCGAACTGGCGGCGATGCGGCGCGGCTGCGTGTGGCCGATCAGGCCGGAGCCGCCCGCGCCCAGGCCGCGGCCCAGCTCGAGCGCGATCTTGGGCAGCTGCGTCGTCTTGCCCGAACCGGTCTCGCCGCAGACGATGACCACCTGATGATCGCGCATCGCCTGCGCGATCTCGTCGCGGCGCGCGCTGACCGGCAGGCTGTCGGGATAGGTGATCGGCGGCACCGGATTGGGCGCCACCGGCGGGCGCGCAGCACGGGGCGGACGGGAGGAACGCGGCGGGCGGGCCGGCGGCGGGGCGGTCGGGGAAACGGTCGGTGCAGTCACGGGGCGGGATTATCCGCGCTCAGCCTGCACCCACCCGGCCCAGGGCCAGCTCGAAGCGGCCGGTCGCCTCGGCACGGCCGGGCAGCGCGCGCAGCCGCCCACCGTGGCGCCGCGCCACGATCTGCACGAACTGCAACCCCAGGCCGACCCCGCCGGCATCGCCCGAGGGCAGGCCCTCGTCGCCCTGGTTCAGCCGTTCGCGCTGTTCGGCCGACAGGCCCGGCCCCTGATCGCACACCGTCAGAGACAGCGCGTCCTCCGCATGGAGGTCGGTGTCAGCATGGGTGCGCACCCAGATCACGACCTCGCCGCCGGCCGGGCTGTGCTTGATCGCGTTGGAGACCAGATTGCCTACCGCGCGCTGCACCAGCGCCCGGTCCATCGGCCAGACCGAGGCAGATCGACCCGCCGTCGGATCGGTCTGCCAGCCCAGCCGGATCTGCGCGGCCAGGGCCTGGGGCCGGAAGTCCGCCACCACCTCGTCGAGCAGCGCAGCCAGCGCCACCGGCTGGCATTGCAGCGGCCGGGTCTCGACATGCGCGACCCGGACAAAGTCGTCGGCCAGCTGCTGGGTGCGCGCGCCCAGGCGCTGCACCTCGTCGAGAAAGGCTTCCTGCGTCATGTCCATGCGCCCGCGCCGGTACAGATCGGCCATCAGCATCAGCGCATTGGCCGGCGAGCGCAGATCGTGCGAGACGAAGGCCAGCGCGCGGTCACGGCGTCGCTGGGCCTGGCGGATGGCGCTCACATCCGAGAAGGTCACCACCCAGCGCTGCTGGCCGAGCAGCAGCACCGGCGCAAAATGCAGCAGGAAGTCACCCAGGCGCTCGGCGCGGGCCTCGACCACGCAGGCCGCCGGCGCGGTCGGTCCGGGCTGGAAGATCGCCTCCAGCTCCGTCACCGGCGCGCCCGGCACCGGCATGAACTCCACCAGCAGGCCCGGCAGCTCCAGGCCGGGCATGTCTTCGGCCCGATCCAGCTCGAAGAGCTGCGCCGCCAGCGCATTGGCCAGCAGCACCCGGCCGCGCTCGTCGGTCACCGCCATCGCGGTGGGCAGGCCGGCCAGCGCATCCGACAGGAAACGCCGCGCGCTGCGCACCGTGTCGGTGGCCGCATGCAGCGCATCGAGCCGCAGCGCCAGCGCATCGCGCCGGCGCGAGGGCAGCGGCGCCGGCGCACCCGGACTCAGGCCGGCCTCCGGACCGAGAAGGCCGATCTCGGCATCCAGCGCATCCACCGCCTGCTGCAGCCGCCGCCAGCTCCACAGCGGATAGGCCAGCACCGCCGCCAGCCCCCAGGGCACCGGACTCCACCACACTCCGGCCCCGAGCGCCGCCAGGCTGATGCCGACGACCAGCGGCACCGAGCCCACCGCCAGCACCAGCGCACCCCGACCGGCACCGAGCCGCTCGATGCCCGCCAGCAGCGCCAGCACCAGCGCCGCCGACAGCGTCGCCCCCTCCAGCGGCGAGAGCGGCCGCACGGTATCGCCGCTGCGCAGCGTGTGCAGCGTGTGGGCGAGCACCTCGACACCCGGCATCGCATGGTGCTGGCGGTTGACCGGCGTGGCCACGGTGTCGCCCAGGCCGGTGGCGGTCATGCCGACCAGCACATAGCGACCGGCCAGGCGCTCAGGCGGCACCGCGCCGCGCAGCACATCCAGATAGGAGACCCGCTCGATGTGGCCGGGCGGGCCGGCATAGCGCACCAGAAAGCGCTGCTGGCGCAGCCAGGGCGCCCGACCGGCCACCGGCACCTGCTCGTCCTGCACGGCCACCGGCAGACCCGGCGCCGGTGTCTCGCCACCGGCGCGCAGCAGCGCCAGCGCCATGTGCGGCAGCGGGGCCGCCGCCGGCCCGGCGCCCAGGAAGGCATGGCGCATCACCCCGTCGGCATCGACCGAAGCCTCGGCCGTGCCCAGGCTCACGCCGGGCGGCAGACCGGTGACCGGCGCCAGCAGCTGCGGGGTCTGGCCGGGTCCGGCGATCACCCAGTCCACCGACATCACCACCGGCGCGGCCGCCGCGAGCTGACGCGCCAGCAGCGCATCCTGTGCCGGATCGGCGTCGGGCTCGCTGAAGGTCACGTCCAGGCCGATCGCCCGGGGCCGGGCCGCGGCCAGACGGGCCAGCAGCGTGCTGTGCACCGCACGCGGCCAGGGCCAGCGCCCGATGGCCGCCACGCTGGCATCGTCGATCGCGACGATGACGATGCCTTCGGGCACCGGGCGGCGCCAGAAGGACAGGCCGATGTCGTAGACCAGCCGGTCGGCGCGCCAGGTCCAGCCGCCCAGCGCCAGCGCAAAGGCCAGCGCGGCCAGCACCACCGCGACGCCGACGCCCGCGGGCCAGCGCGGCCGCACGGCCGCACCGTTCATGGCGAGATCAGCACCGAGCCCCCGTCCGCCCCGCCGACGCAGCGCTGCTGACCATCGCGCAGACAGTTCGGAACGGTGAAGGCCTGCGGCGCGGTGTAGGGGCCGACGAAGCCATCGGGGTCGCGCGCGCGCATCCGGACCCAATAGCGGCCGGTGCCCGGCAGCCTCAGCTCCAGCGCGGACTGCTCGGTGCGGCGGGTCAGCTCCAGCACGGCAAAGTCGGCACTGCGCGCGAACTCGACCTCGAAGGTCTGTCCCGGCAGGCCCTCCCAGGCCAGTTTCAGACTGTCCTCGCCCACGCGTGGCGGCGGCAGCGGCGCAGGCAGGGCCCGCAGCTCGACCCGCTGCACCGGACCGAACGGGCCCTGGTCGGTGGCACTGCGCTCGCTGGCCAGTCGCCAGAAATAGACGCCGGGCGCCAGCGCGTCCACCGACCAGGCCGTACCCGCCAGGGCGCGCTGGTCCCGGAGCGGCTCGCGCATGGCCTCGTCGCGAGCCAGCTGCAGGCGGTAGCTGCGAGCCTCGTCGACGGACGCCCAGGCCAAGTCCAGCCGCGCACCGGACACGACAGCCTTGGGCCCCGGACCCGTGGGCAGCGGCGGCTCCGGACGGGCCTTGAGGGTGAAAAGATGCAGCGCATCCCGGCCCTGCAGGCCTTGCGCGTCCTCGGCCCGAACCCGAATCCGGTAGTCGCCATCCGGCAGATCGACCAGACGCAGCTCGGCGCCGGTGCTTCGCACATCCTGGAGCACCCGCTCGAAAGCCGGGTCGGCGGCCGCAGCCACCTGCGCCCGGTACGCCACCACTGCCGGCTGCGGCCGGATCGGGAAGCGCACCAGCACCCGCTCCTGCAGCGCCGGCCAGGCAGACACATCGGGCGGCGCCAGCAGCCGCACCGGCGGCGTCACCGTGCCGCTGCGGTCGACCACGACGCCGAAGCCCGCCGCCACGCTGCGGCCCGCACGGCCGTCGCGGCCTTCGGTCATCACCTGGCCTTCGAGCACCTCGTTGCGGGTGGTTTCCGCGCGGGCATCGACGCTCACCCGGAACTCGGTGCCGCGCACGCCCAGCAGGCCCTGCGGCGTGCTGATCTGGAAGCCGGGCGCGCCCGCGCCAGGGCGCTTCTGCGCCTGGACCTCCACCTGACCGGCCTCGACCTTGACGCCCGACAGCACCTCGCCCGATCGGGGCAGGCGCCGCGAGGTCTCGACCTGGACGGCGCTGCCCGCACGCAGCCGCAGCACGGTGCCGTCGACCAGCTGCAGCGTGGCCTGGCCACCGTCGCCGGCCTGCAGGCGGGCGCCCTGCGGCAGGGCCTGACCCGCCGCCACCGCCACGCCCTGCGGGCCGGACACCTCGCCAGAGGCCGACAGCACCCGCGCCGGCACCGGCTCGGTGGCCAGCAGGCGCACCGGAATCTTCAGCACCGTGCCGACCGGAATGCGGCGCGCGTCCACGATCCGGTTGTGCTGCTGCAGCTGCGGCCACTGGCGCGGATCGGCCAGCAGGCGCCGGCTCAGCGCGATCAGGGTCTCCTCACGGGTGACCACATGAGTGAAGACCGGTTCACCAGCCGACACCGCGGCGGCCGCCATCGTCAGCCCGATCGCCGCCAGCTGCAGCGCTCGGCCCCAGGCATTCCACGAAAGAAGATGCATGCCCTGCTGCCCTTCAGACCTTCAGATCGTCAATCTTCAGCGCCGCGTCGGCCGACGCGGCCAGATCGGCGATCAGATCGTCGACCGACTCCAGGCCGATGCACAGCCGCACCAGCGTGCCCCGGTAGGGCGTGGCCAGGCTGCGCATCGCGCGGGCCTCGTAGGGCACGGCCAGACTCACCGGCCCGCCCCAGGACCAGGCGATGCGGAAGAAACGCAAGCCGTCGACAAAGGCATCGACCGCGGCCCGGTCGAAGCGCGGATCAAGCTCCAGCGTCAGCAGCCCGGCGGCCGAGCGGCACAGCGCCGCCCAGTGTTCGTGGCCGGGCGAGCCCGGCAGCGTCGGGCTGAGCACCCGCACGAACTCCGGCCGGCCCTGCGCCCACTGCGCGATGCGCCGCGCCGCGGCGTCCTGCGCCTCGTAGCGCAGCCGCATCGACGGCAGCCCGCGCAGCACCGCCTCGACATCGTTCAGCCCCACGCCCAGGCCCAGGCGCGCATGCGCCAGCGCCAGCCGCCGGTACAGCGCCTCGTCCCGGCAGGCGACCGAGCCCATCAGCACGTCGGCGCCGCCCGAGGGGTACTTGGTCAGCGCATGCACCGTCAGGTCCACCGCCAGGCCCTCGCCCAGGTCGAAGGCATCGAAGGCCAGGCCCGCGCCCCAGGTGTTGTCCAGTGCGATGAGCGCCTGCGGCGCGCGCTCGCGCACCCGCCGCACCAGGCCGCGCAGGTCCGGGAACTCCAGCGTGACCGAGCCCGGCGCCTCCAGCCAGACCAGCTTCGTGGCGGGCGTCAGCGCCGCCTCCAGCGAGGCCGGGTCCATCGGGTCGTAGATCCGGTGCGCGATGCCCCAGGCCTGGAGCTCGTGCGTGGCGAAGCTGCGGCTCGGGCCGTAGACGTTGTCGGGCAGCAGCAGCTCGTCGCCGCGGGCCAGCAGCGCGATGTCGACCAGCGTGATCGCCGCCAGGCCGCTGGGGGCCAGCAGGACATGGTTCGCGCCCTCCAGCGTGGCCAGCCGCGCCTGCAGCGTCAGCGTGGTAGGCGTGCCGTGCAGGCCGTAGGTGTAGCCGCTGCCGTCGATCCACTCGGTGCGGCGCAGCGCCTCGACCGACGGGAAGAACACCGACGAGGCCTTGTGCACCGCGGGCAGCTGGGCATCGAAGCCCGCCGGCGCGGCGTACGGGTGGTGGACCTGCGCGGTCTCCGGCTGCATCGGGCGGCTGGAAGCGCTCACAGCAGCTCGCCGATCAGGTCGTGGCCGAGCACGCCGCTGATGCGCACCCGCGCGAACTCGCCGACCTTCATCGTGCGCGAGGCCTTCGACGGCGGCAGGATCTTCACGGTGCCGTCGATCTCGGGCGCGTCGGCGTAGGTGCGCGCCACGCCGCCCTTGCGGCCCAGGGCCGGCGCGCTGTCGACCAGCACCTGCATCGTCGCCCCCACGCGCGACTTCAGCTTCTCGATCGAGACCTGCTCGGCCACCGCCATGAAGCGCGCGCGGCGCTCCTCGCGCACCGCGTCGGGCAGCGCGCCGGGCAGCTCGTTGGCGGCGGCCCCGTCGACCGGCGAGTACGCGAAGCAGCCGGCGCGGTCGATCTTCGCCTCCTTCAGGAAGTCGAGCAGGTACTCGAACTCGGCCTCGGTCTCGCCGGGGAAGCCGGCGATGAAGGTCGAGCGCACCACCAGGTCCGGGCAGAGCTCGCGCCACTTCTGCAGGCGCTCGAGGTTGCGCTCGCCGCTGGCCGGGCGCTTCATGCGCTTGAGCACATCCGGATGCGCGTGCTGGAAGGGCACGTCGAGATAGGGCAGCACCAGACCCTCGGCCATCATCGGAATGATCTCGTCGACATGCGGATACGGGTAGACATAGTGCAGCCGCACCCAGGCGCCATAAGGCTTGGCGATCTCGCCCAGCTTCGCCACCAGGTCGAACATACGGGTCTTGACCGGCGTGCCGTCCCAGAAGCCGGTGCGGTACTTCACGTCCACGCCATAGGCCGAGGTGTCCTGGCTGATGACCAGCAGCTCCTTCACGCCGCCCTCGAACAGCGCGCGGGCCTCGCTCAGCACATCGCCCACCGGGCGCGAGACCAGGTCGCCGCGCATCGACGGGATGATGCAGAAGCTGCAGCGGTGGTTGCAGCCCTCGCTGATCTTCAGATAGGCGTAGTGCTTCGGGGTCAGCTTGACGCCGGCGGCCGGCACCAGGTCGATGAAGGGGTCGTGCGGCTTCGGGACATGCTGGTGCACCGCGTCCATCACCTCCTGGGTGGCGTGCGGGCCGGTCACCGCCAGCACCTTGGGGTGGACCTGGCGCACCAGGTTCTCGCCGCCGTCGGCGGTGCGCGAGCCCAGGCAGCCGGTCACGATGACCTTGCCGTTCTCGGCCAGCGCCTCGCCGATGGTGTCCAGGCTCTCCTTGACCGCATCGTCGATGAAGCCGCAGGTGTTGACGATCACCAGGTCGGCGCCCTGGAAGGTCTTGCTGGTGGCATAGCCCTCGGCCGAGAGCTGGGTCAGGATCAGCTCGGAGTCGGTCAGGGCCTTCGGGCAGCCGAGGCTCACGAAGCCGATCTTCGGGGCGGCGGAGGTGGAGGAAATGTTCTGGAGGTCGCTCATGGGCCGGATTGTCCCAGAGAGCGCAGCCGCCGGCGCAGACACCGCCGCCCGCCCGGCATCACGGCTTGCGGAACGCGTCGTGGCAGCTGCGGCAGCTGCCCTCCACCTGGCTGACCGCCGCCTTGATGCGATCCAGGTCGGAACCCTGGGCCGCGGCCACCAGCGCATCCACCTTCTGCCGGTAGTCGGCGCTGGCCTGGGCGAACTCGGCCGGCTTGTCCCAGACCGCCGACAGCGCGCGGGTCGGCGGGTAGTTGCTGTCGGCCGGGAACAGCGCCCAGGGCTGATCGGCCAGCTTCTGCAGTGCCTGCGCCTGCGCCAGGAATTCGGCCGCCTGGTAGGGCTTGCGGTCGCGCGCGACCTGGCCGATCGGCTCGAAGTTGCGGGTGAAGGACTTGAAGATCTCGCGCCGCTTGCTCACCGGCTGGTCGGGATGGGTGTCGGCCGGCTCGGCCGAGCAGCCGGCCAGCGTCACGGCCAGCGTGCCGGCACCGGCCAGCATCAGCAGGGAGCGTGAGAACAAACGGTTCGTGGAGCGGTTCGATGTCATGTCAGGACGCAGGCGCCAGAGGCAAAAGCCGCAAGTGTGCCCTGCCCGTCCGGGCCGCACCGCAATCCCCGACAATGCCGCCCCGATGAACGCTGCTGCCCCGATCTCCCCCGCCCGCATCGACCTGCTGCCCGACGGCACCCCCTGCGCGCCCGACTACGGCGATGTCTACCACGCCACCGCCGGCGCCTTCGCTCAGGCTCGCCATGTCTTCCTGGCCGGCAACGGCCTGCCCGGGCGCTGGCAGGGCCGCGAGCGCTTCGTGGTGCTGGAGACCGGCTTCGGCCTGGGCAACAACTTTCTCGCCACCTGGGCGGCCTGGCGCGCAGATCCGCAGCGCTGCGAGCGGCTGGTCTTCATCTCGCTGGAAAAGCACCCGCTCACGCCCGAGGACATGGCGCGCGTACACCGCAGCAGCGAGGAGGCAGCGCTGGCGGCCAAGCTGGTCGCGCAGTGGCCGCCGCTGACGCCCGACCTGCACGCGCTCGACTTCGAGGGCGGCCGGGTGCAGCTGCTGCTGGTCTTCGGCGACGCGCTGCAGACGCTGCCCGGGCTGCAGGCCGAGGCCGACGCGCTCTACCTGGACGGCTTCGCGCCCGCGCGCAATGCCGAGCTGTGGAGCGCCGAGCTGTTCCGCCGGCTCGCCCGCCTGGTCGCGCCCGGCGCCACCGCTGCGACCTGGAGCGCGGCGCGGGCGGTGCGCGACGGGCTGGCCTCGATCGGCTTCGCGGTCGAGCGCGCGCCCGGCTTCGGCGGCAAGCGCGACATCACGGTGGCGCGGCACGCGCCGCGCTTCGTGCCGCCACGGCCCGCCGCGTGGCGCCCGCCGCACGCCGGACCGCGCCACGCACTGGTGATCGGCGCGGGCCTGGCCGGCGCGGCTGCCGCACACGGCCTGCTGCGCCAGGGCTGGCAGGTCGAGGTGATCGACCGCCAGGCCACGCCGGCGGCCGAGACCTCGGGCAATCCCGGCGGGCTGATGCACGGCATCTTCAATGCGCCCGACAGCCTGCACGCACGCTGGTTCCGCGCCGCCGCGCTGCGCACCGCGCGGCTGGCCGCACCGGCGCTGGCGCAAGGGCGCGTGTCCGGCCGGCTCGACGGCTTCCTGCGGCTGGAGCCGCGGCTGGACGAGGCCCGCGCCCGCGCCCAGCTCGCCACAGTCGGCCTGCCCGCCGACTGGATCGACTGGCAGGACGCCGCGGCCGCAGCCGCCTTCAGCGGCCTGCCGATCGGCATTGACGGCGGTGACGGCTGCGGCGGCTGGCAGTTCGGCCAGGGCGGCTGGCTCTCTCCGGCCGACTGGAGCCGCCACCTGCTGCAAGGCGCCACCTTCCGCGGCGGGCTGGCGGTGCAGCATCTGAGGCGCGAAAACGGCCTGTGGCAAGCGCTGGATGCGGACGGCCGGGTGCTGGCGGCCGCGCCGGTGCTGGTGGTCGCGGCCGCGCTGGGCAGCCCGGCGCTGCTGCAGGACCGCGCCCGGCTGTCGCTGGCACCGGTGCGCGGCCAGACCACGGTGCTGCCCGCGGGCTGGCCGGGGCTGCGGGTGGCGCCATCACGGCTGCGCCCGCTCTCCGGCCAGGGCTATGCCCTGGCGCTGCCCGACGGCCGGATCTTGACCGGCGCCACCACCCAGCATGACGACCCCGATCCCCAGGTGCGTGCGGCCGACCACCGCCACAACCTGCAGCGCGCGCAGCGCCTGGGGCTGGTCGAAGCGAACGCCGCCCTGGAAAGAATCGAGGATCTGGCGGGCCGGGTCGGCTGGCGCGCGGTCACGCCGGACCGACTGCCGCTGGCCGGGCCGCCGGTGGACGAAGCGGCCCTGGCCGCCGCCGCCGCGGCCGGGCGCCAGCGCCTGGACGCGCTGCGGCTGCGCCCGCGTCGGCATGACGAAGAAGGCGGCCTCTACCTGCTGGCCGGCCTGGGCTCGCGCGGGCTGGCCAGCGCGGCGCTGGCCGGGGAGGTGCTGGCGTCCTGGATCACCGGCGCGCCCTGCCCGGTCGCGGCCGACCTGCGCGACGCGATCGACCCGGCGCGTCAGTCCTCGGCGCGGTCGCCGGGGGGCCGCTCGTCCGTCAGCCCCTCGACCGAGCGCAGCTGACGCGCCATCGCGCGGGTGCGCACCTCGGCCGACTCGATGCTGGAGCTGGCCTCCTGGAGCTTGCGCCGGGTCTTCTCGAGCACCTCGCCGAAGCGGGCGAACTCGGTCTTGACGCCACCGAGGATCTTCCAGACCTCGGTCGAGCGCTGCTCCAGCGCCAGCGTGCGGAAACCCATCTGCAGGCTGCCGAGCATCGCCAGCAGCGTGGTGGGCCCGGCCAGCGTCACATGGTGCTCGCGCTGCAGCCGCTCGAACAGGCCGGGGCGGCGCAGCAGCTCGGCATAGAGCCCTTCCGTCGGCACGAAGAGCACCGCGAAGTCGGTGGTGTGCGGCGGCGCCAGGTACTTGGCGGCGATGGTGCGCGCCTCGTCGCGGATGCGCGCTTCCAGCGCCCGCGCGGCGGACTCGGCCGCATCGCGGTCGGCGCGGTCCTGCGCGTCGAGCAGCCGCTCGAAATCCTCGCGCGGGAACTTCGCGTCGATCGGCAGCCAGACCGGCGCCTCGCCCGCCCGCGCGCCCTGTCCGGGCAGACGGATCGCGAACTCGACACGCTCGCGGCTGCCGGGCACGGTCGCCACATTGACCGCAAACTGCTGCGGCGTGAAGACCTGCTCGAGCAGCGCCGCCAGCTGCACCTCACCCAGGATGCCGCGCGTCTTGACATTGCCCAGCACCCGGCGCAGGTCGCCCACGCCCTGCGCCAGCGTCTGCATCTCGCCCAGGCCGCGGTGCACCTGCTCGAGCCGCTCGGCCACCTGTCGGAAGCTCTCGCCCAGGCGGGTCTCCAGCGTCGATTGAAGCCGGTCGTCGACGGTGGCACGCATCTGGTCGAGCTGCTGCTCCACCATCTGCTGCAGCGCCTGCAGCCGGCGCTCGCTGGCCTCGGCCAGGCGGTGCAGGTGCTCGTCCTGGGTGCGCAGCGCCTCGCCCGACTGGGTCATCAGCAGACGCTGAAGCTGCACGAGCTGCGCGTTCGACTCCTGGCGCAGGCCGCGGGCGCTGGCCTGGATCTCGGCGCGCAGCTCGCGCTCGACACGCTCGCTGTGCGCGTGGCCGGCGTCGATCACCGCGTCGCTCAGCTCCTGCAGCCGCTCGGCCAGCCGGGCCTCCAGCTGCGCATCCACCGCAGCCGGCGGCGCCGGGCGCAGCAGCAGCCAGACCAGCAGGCCGGACTGCGCCAGCCCCAGCGCCAGCAGCGCCGTCTCGAGACCGCTCATGCGCTGCCGGGCGTCAGACCTCGATGCCCAGCGCAGCGGCCAGGCGGTCCAGGCGCGCGCGCAGCTCGGCCACCTCGGCGCGCAGCACCGCGACCTCCTCGGCCAGGCCGGCGTCGGCGGCTGCAGCCGTCGCGCCCGGCTCGGCGCCGGTCGCCTCGATCTGCACCTCGCCGCACAGCAGATGCACCCAGCGCGACTCGCGCGCACCCGGCGCACGCGGCAGCTTGCGCACCATCGGCTCGGCCTTGCCGGCCAGCTCGTCGAGGAAGCCCTCGACCGAGGACACGTCGGCGAAGCGGTGCAGCCGCTCGCTGTGCAGGCGCAGCTCGGCTGCGGTCTGCGGGCCGCGCAGCATCAGCGTGGCCAGCAGCGCCACCGCCGCGCCCGGCACGCCCAGCGCGCGGCCGAGGTTGTGCTCGAACTTGACGGTGCGCGTGCCGCTGATCTCGACGACCAGGCTCAGCGCCTTGAGCTCCTCGATCGCGGCCAGGGCCTGCGCCTCGTTCACGCTCATGACCGGATCGCGGGCGGTCTTCTGGCTGCAGCCCGCGCACAGCGCGTTGAGCGACAGCGGATAGGTATCGGGCACGGTCGATTCCTTCTCGACCAGCACCGCGACGATGCGGGCTTCCAGCGCGGTCAGCGTGCGGCGGATCATCACGGTCCTTTGCATCACAGGCCGAAGCCGTCGTCGGCCTGAATCACCGCGCCGTTGACGAAGTGGCTCTCGTTGGCACAGAGCATCAGCAGCACCAGGTCGAGGTCTTCCGGCTTGCCCAGGCGCTTGCGCGGCAGCATGTTCACCAGCTTGTGGCCGGCCTCGGTGTCCCAGTGGTGGTGGTTGATCTCGGTGTCGATGTAGCCCGGGCAGATCGCGTTGACATTGATGCCGAACTTGCCCCACTCCAGCGCCATCGCGCGGGTCATGTGGATCACCGCGGCCTTGCTCATCGCATAGGGCCCGATCTGGCTGAGCACGCGCAGGCCGGCCATCGAGGCGATGTTGACGATGCGCCCGCCGGTGTAGGTGCCGGGCGCGGCGCCGCGCGCGCGCGCCACCATGCGCCGGCCGACCTCCTGCGCGACGAAGAAGGCACCGCGCACATTGGTGTCGAAGATGAAGTCGAAGTCGTCGGGCGTGACATCGAGGATCTTCTGGGTCGCACTGACGCCGGAGTTGTTGATCAGGATGTCGAGCACCCCGACCTCGGTCTCCGCATGCGCCACCGCCGACTTGATGCTGTCGAGATCGGTCACATCCAGCTCGACGACATGCGCGTCGCCGCCCTGGCCCTCGATCTCGGCCCGCAGCTCCTTGAGCCGGTCGGAGCGCCGGCCGCCCAGCACCACCGCGGCACCGGCCTGCGACAGCACGCGGGCGAACTGGGCGCCCAGGCCGCTGGACGCGCCGGTGATCAGCGCGACACGGCCGGACAGGTCGATCGAATAGCTCATGACATGCTCCTGGTCAGGTGGGAATCTGCCGAAACTTGCGCTTCGGGTGGTCGCTGACGATAGCATGTCGCCCGCTGCCGGCCCGGCGCTGCAGCGGGAGGCGGGCGATGTCCTGCTGCAGACCGTCGACCAGGCGCTGCACCTCGCATCGATCGCCGAACAGGATCTCGATCTCGCGGCGTGCCAGGTCGCTGGCCGGTCGCGCGGGCGGCAGCGGCAGATCCTGCGCCGGCAGCAGCAGCGGATCGAGCAGATCGGCATGGCGCTGGTAGAGCGTCGGATGCACATGCTGGATGCGGCGCACCAGCCGCGACGCAAAGACCCGCACCAGCTCTCGAGGAGACTCTCCGGTGCGCAGCGCCAGCGCATCGATCAGCACCTCGAGCTGCTCGGCCGGATAGCCGTCGAGCGGCTGCACCGGATCACGCGCCGGCACATCGGTCGCGAACATCAGCACATCGGCCATGACCGCACCATGACGCGCCTCGACCATTCCGACCAGTTCTGAAACCAGCAGTCCCAGCATGACACCTACCCCTGTTGCCTGGGCGCTCGCCGATCGACCGGACTCCTCCGGGTTTGCACTGACTGCGCCTGATGTCGGGAGAATAGAAATATCGCCCGGTACCAGGTGCACGGAAAAGGCCGCGTGCACAGGGGCATCTCGCCGCGCCCGTGGCGTGCAGCGCTGTGGCGCATCCGCATCGCCACTAAAAAGAACGGTCGTTCTTTTTTTGTACCCGGACCGTTAGAATTCACGCCGCTCCAACAACACAGGACAACCCTCATGACTCCCCAGGAGATCCTCGCCCAGTACGGCCCGCGCGACGCGATGGAATATGACGTCGTCATCGTCGGTGCCGGCCCGGCCGGACTGGCTGCAGCCATCCGTCTCAAGCAGCTCGCCAGCGCAAAGGGGCAGGAACTCTCGGTGGTGGTCATCGAGAAGGGCTCGGAGCCGGGCGCGCACATCCTGTCGGGTGCGGTCATGGACCCGATCGCGATGAACGAGCTGTTCCCGGACTGGAAGGAGCGCGGCGCACCACTGAACCAGCCGGTCACCGCCGACGAGGTGCTGTTCCTGAACGAGACGGGCGCCACCAGGACGCCCGACTTCCTGGTGCCGGACTGCTTCCACAACGCCGGCAACTATGTCATCAGCCTGGGCAGCGTGGTGCGCTGGATGGCCGAGCAGGCCGAAGGCCTGGGCGTGGAGATCTTTCCCGGCTTCGCAGCGGCCGAAGTGCTCTACAACGACGACGGCAGTGTCAAGGGCATCGCCACCGGCAACCAGGGCGTGGGCAAGGACGGCGAGCCCAGCGACGCCTTCCAGATCGGCATGGAGCTGCACGGCAAGTACACCCTCTTCGCCGAGGGCGCACGCGGCCATCTGGGCAAGCAGCTGATCGCCCGCTTCCAGCTCGACGAAGGCAAGGATCCGCAGAGCTACGGCATCGGCATCAAGGAGCTGTGGGAGATCGATCCGGCCAGGCACAAGCCCGGTCTGGTGGTGCACACCGCCGGCTGGCCGATGCAGCCCGACACCTACGGCGGCGGCTTCCTCTACCACCTGGAGGACAACAAGGTCACGCTGGGCTTTGTCGTCGGCCTGGACTACAAGAACCCGTGGCTGAGCCCGTTCGAGGAAATGCAGCGCTGGAAGACGCATCCGTCGATCCGCCAGTACCTCGAGGGCGGCAAGCGCCTGAGCTACGGCGCACGCGCGATCACCGCCGGCGGCCTGCTGAGCCTGCCCAGGACGGTGTTCCCGGGCGGCGCGCTGGTCGGCTGCGACGCCGGCTACCTGAATGCCGCACGCATCAAGGGCAGCCACGCCGCGATCAAGACCGGCATGCTCGCCGCCGAAGCTGCCTTCGACGCGCTGGCCGCCGGCCGCCAGAGCGACGAGCTCTCCGCCTACCCCGAGGCGTTCGAGGCCAGCTGGCTGCACAAGGAACTCGACCGCTCGCGCAACTTCAAGCAGTGGTTCAAGAAGGGCGTGTGGGTCGGCTCGCTGATGACCGGCATCGAGCACTGGCTGCTGCCGAAGATCGGCCTGGAGGCGCCGCCGTGGACCATCCACCGCACCGAGCCAGACCACGCCCGCCTGCTGCCGGCCGCCGAGTGCGAGAAGATCGAATACCCGAAGCCGGACGGCGTCATCACCTTCGACCGCCTCAGCTCGGTGTTCGTCTCCAACACCAACCATGAGGAACACCAGCCCGCGCACCTGACGCTGAAGGACGCGCGCGTGCCGGTCGAGACCAACCTGGCGGTCTACGCCGGGCCGGAGACCCGCTACTGCCCGGCCGGCGTGTACGAGTTCGTCAAGACCGACAACGGCCACGACAAGCTCGTCATCAACGCGCAGAACTGCGTGCACTGCAAGACCTGCGACATCAAGGACCCGACGCAGAACATCGTCTGGGTCACGCCGGAAGGCGGCGGCGGTCCGAACTACGCCGGCATGTGAGGCAGGCGGGGCGCGGGCAGCGCCTCGAAGCCGGGGCGGCCGAACAGGTAGCCCTGGAACAGCTCCACGCCCTCGCCGGCCAGCCAGCGGTATTCCTCGGGCGTCTCGACGCCCTCGGCGACTGCCTCGATGCCCAGGTCGAGACAGGCGCCGAGCACCGCGCGCACGATCGCCTGGCGCGGCCCGCTGCGCTCGATGCCGCGCAGCAGCGCCATGTCGAGCTTGAGCAGGTCAGGCTGGAACTCCGCCAGCAGGTTCAGCCCGCAGTGGCCGGCGCCGAAGTCGTCGATCGCCAGCTGCAGACCCAGCGCCCGCACCCGGCGCATGCGCTGCGCGAAGCCGGCCAAGTCGCCGATCGCCTCGCTCTCGGTCACCTCCAGCACCAGCCGCTCCAGCGGCAGGCCGTGGCGCTGCGCGGCGAGAAACATCGCCTCGAGCACCCCGTCGTCCTCGCCCAGGCTGCGCGGCAGGAAATTGAGGTTGAGCCGCCCCTGCAGCCCGAGCCGCACCGCCAGGTCGATTGCGCGGCCGCGGCCGGTCGCATCGAGCCGGTGCAGCGCCGGCTCGTCCAGGCCGGACAGCACCTGCCCGGCCGGCTCGCCCGCCGGACCGCGGATCAGCGCCTCATGCGACCAGACGCGGCCGCTCGGCGCATGCACGATCGGCTGGAACGCGAAGGAGAAGGCCGAGCGGTCCATGGTCGTCGACCTCAGGCGGCGCCGTCTCGCCGGTGCCAGCGGCCGGCGCCGAAGGCCTGCAGCAGCTTGCGCGCGCGGCCACTGTCGATCGCGCTCAGCGCGGTGCCGCCGCGGAAGAAGTCGTTGGTGCCCTCGACGCTGCGCAGCAGCTCGTCGTCGACCTGCACGAAGCCCATCGACCACTGGCCGAAGCTGCGCCGCGCGACCGGCTCATGGATGATGCGCACGATCTCCGCATGGCGGGCATCGGCGGCGATGCGCGCGTACAGCGCGTCGACCTTCGCCCCCGGGCCCTCCAGCACCTGGAAGAAGCTGCCCCGGTCATGCAGCAGCATGCCGGTCACGCCCAGCGCGGCGTTGTTGCGCCGCGCCACCGCCAGCAGATCGACCAGCTGGTCGAACGAGAAGGGCCGGGTGGCCGAGCTGGCGTAGATGCAGTGGACGAGATCAGGCTCGGTCGCCATCGTGGACTCCTGGTGACGGGACGGCCGGTTCTTTCGGCCGTTGATGCCAAGGACTTGATCGGTACCGCTGCGCAGGGGCGCCGTCTCAGTCCGGGCGGGCCCAGGCCGGCGGGCGCTTGTCGATGAAGGCCTGCACGCCCTCGAGCGCGCTGTCGTCCATCATGTTGCAGGCCATGGTCTGCACCGCGCTCTGGTAGGCGGCCTCCTGACCCATCTCGAGCTGGCGGTAGAACAGCGCCTTGCCCATCGCGATGGCGGTGCGCGGCTTGGCCAGGATGCTGTCGACCAGCCGGGCGACCTCGGCGTCCAGCGCCTCGGCCGGCACCACGCGGTTGACCAGGCAGCGCTGGCGCGCCTCCTCGGCGGAGATGAACTCGCCGGTGACCAGCATCTCGAAGGCCTGCTTGCGCGGCACGTTGCGCGACAGCGCCACGCCGGGCGTGGCGCAGAACAGGCCCAGGTTGACGCCGCTGACCGCGAAGCGCGCGCGGTCGACGGCCACCGCGAGGTCGCAGGCCGCCACCAGCTGGCAGCCGGCGGCGGTGGCCACGCCCTGGACCTTGGCGATCACCGGCACAGCCAGGCGCTGGATCGTCGTCATGACCCGGCCGCAGCGGCCGAACAGATCGCGGTAGTAGTCCAGCGCGGGCTCGGCGCGCATTTCCTTCAGGTCATGGCCGGCGCAGAAGGCCCGGCCGGAGGCGGCCAGCACCACCGCGCGCAGCGTCTCGTCGCCGGCCAGTGCGTCAAGCTCGGACTGCAATGCCGCCAGCATCGCCTCCGACAGCGCGTTGAAGGCGTCGGGGCGGTTCAGTGTCAGCGTGACGACGCCATGCGCGTCGCGCTGGCTCAGCAGGATCGGGTCGGACAGGCTGTCCTGGCTGTTGTTCATCGGGGTCTCCTCAGGTGGGGGCACGGCGCAGCTTAGCGCCAGCGGCGACAATCACGCCATGTCAGCAACCCCGAACCCGATGCGCCGCCGCCTGACGGCGCGGCTCGCCACCGCGGCTGCCGCCCTGGCGGTCGCCCCGGCCCTGGCCACCGCCCAGACCGTGCCCTCGCCGCCGCCCGGCTACGAAGGCCGGGAGGATGTTTCCGCCTTCGTGCGCCAGCTCGTCAGCCGCCATCCCCAGCTCGACGACGAGGTGGTCGCCACCGCGCTGGCCGACGCGCGCTACCAGCCGCAGGTCGCGCGGCTGATCATGCCGGCGGCCAGTCCGGCGGCGAAGAACTGGAAGGTCTACCGCTCGCGCTTTCTCGACACGCTGCGAGTGCGCGAGGGCGTGAAGTTCTGGCGCGACAACGAGGCGGTGCTGGCGGCGGCCGAGGCGCGCTGGGGCGTGCCGGCCGCGGTGATCGTGGCGATCATCGGCGTGGAGACGATCTACGGCCGCCAGACCGGGGGCTTCCGCGCGATCGACGCGCTCTCGACGCTGGCCTTCGATTTTCCGCGCGGGCGCAGCGACCGCTCGGCCTTCTTCCGCGACGAGCTCGAAGCCCTGTTCGTGCTGGCCGCGCGCGACCGGGTCAACGTGATGACGATCCGCGGCTCCTATGCCGGCGCGCTGGGCATGCCGCAGTTCATGCCCAGCTCCTGGCTGAAGTTCGCGGTCGACTTCGACGAGGACGGCCGCGTCGACCTGCACCGCAGCATCGCCGATGTGGTCGGCAGCGTGGCGAACTTCCTGTCGGTGCATGGCTGGCAGCGCGATCTGCCGACCCATTTCGACGTGCTGCCGCCGCCCGAGGGTCCGGATCGCGAGGCGCTGCTGGCGCCCGACATCCTGCCCAGCTTCAAGGCGGCGGACATGGCCGCGCGCGGCGCCACGCTCAGCCCGGCAGGACAGCAGTTCGCCGGCCCGCTCGCGCTGGTGGAGCTGCGCAACGGCGTCGAGCCGCCCTCCTTCGTGGCCGGCACCGGCAACTTCTGGACGATCACCCGCTACAACTGGTCGGCCTACTACGCGATGGCGGTCATCGACCTGGCCGACACGCTCTTGGCGCTGAAGCTCGTCGCCGATCAGCGCTGAACCCGACTTTCCCATGCTCCAGTTCAAGAACATCACGCTGCGTCGCGGCACGAAGCTCGTGCTCGACGACACCTCGTTCACGCTCCAGCCCGGCGAGAAGGCCTCGCTGGTCGGGCGCAACGGCGCGGGCAAGTCCTCGCTGTTCGCGCTGCTGACCGACCGGCTGCACCCGGATGCCGGCGACATCGAGATGCCGCCGCGCTGGCGCATCGCCGAGGTCGCGCAGAACATGCCCGAGACCGAGACCGGCGCGACCGAGTTCGTGCTCGAGGGCGACGCGCCGCTGATGGCCGCGCGCACCGCGCTGGCCCAGGCCGAGGCCAGCGGCGACGGCCACGCCATCGGCGAGGCCCATGCGCGCCTGGCCGAAGCCGGCGCCTTCGACGCCCGCTCGCGTGCGCAGGCGCTGCTGCTCGGCCTGGGCTTCCGGGTCAGCCAGCTGGATCTGCCGGTCAACAGCTTCTCGGGCGGCTGGCGCATGCGGCTGCAGCTCGCGCGCGCGCTGATGTGTCCGGGCGACCTGCTGCTGCTCGACGAGCCCACCAACCACCTGGACCTGGACGCGCTGGTCTGGCTGGAGGCCTGGCTCTTGCGCTTCGAGGGCACGATGCTGGTCATCAGCCACGACCGCGAGTTCCTCGACACGGTGACCCGGGTCACGCTGCACCTGGACGAGGCCCGGGTGACCCGCTATGGCGGCAACTACACCACCTTCGAGTCGATGCGCGCCGAGCGCATGCTGCAGCAGCAGGCCGCCTACAGCCGCCAGCAGGAGAAGGTGGCGCAGCTGCAGCGCTTCATCGACCGCTTCAAGGCCAAGGCGACCAAGGCCAAGCAGGCGCAGAGCCGGGTCAAGGCGCTGGCCCGCATGGAGAAGCTCGCGCCGGTGCTGACCGCCGCCGACTTCGAGTTCTCCTTCCGCGAACCGCTGAGCCTGCCCAACCCCATGCTGGTGATGGATGCGGTCGAGGTCGGCTACGGCGAGACGGCGATCGTGCGCGGCGTGACGAAATCGGTGCTGCCGGGCCAGCGCATCGGCATCCTGGGCGCCAACGGCCAGGGCAAGTCGACGCTGGTCAAGACGCTGGCCGGGGCGCTCCCACGCCTGTCGGGTCGGGTCCAGGAGGGCAAGGGCCTGGCGATCGGCTACTTCGCGCAGCAGGAAATGGATGTGCTGCGGCCCGAGGAGGGGCCGCTGGCGCACATGATCCGCCTGGCCAGGGAGGTCAGCCCGCAGGCGCGCGAGCAGGAGCTGCGCGACTTCCTCGGGCGCTTCCGCTTCGTCGGCGACATGGTCAATCAGGAAGTCGGCTCGCTCTCGGGCGGCGAGAAGGCGCGCCTGGTGCTGGCGATGCTGGTCTGGCAGCGCCCCAACCTGCTGTTGCTCGACGAGCCGACCAACCACCTCGACCTCACCACCCGCGAGGCGCTGAGCATGGCGCTCAACGAATACGAGGGCACGGTGATGCTGGTCAGCCACGACCGCGCGCTGCTGCGCGAGGTCTGCGACGAGTTCTGGCTGGTGACCGGCGGCCAGGTCGAGCCCTTCGACGGCGATCTGGACGACTACCAGAAATGGCTGCTCGAGCAGAGCCGCGAGATCGCCCGGCGCGCCCGCGAGGAAGACCGCGCCGCGCAGGAGCAGGCCCGCGCCGCCAGCCAGCCGGCCGCCGCAGTGCCGGCCGCACCGTCCAGCCGCGACGAGCGCAAGGCCCAGGCCGCCGCCCGCATGAAGCTCGCCGAGCTGACCCGGCCGCTGAAGAAGCGCCAGCAGCAGGCCGAGCAGGCGCTGGAGAAGGCCCAGGCCGAACATGCCGCGCTCCTGGAGGCGATGGCCCGCCCGGACCTGAGCCCGGCCGAGCGCGCCGATCAGGGCCGCCGCCTCAAGGAGCTTGCCGATCGCATCGAGACGCTCGAGATGGAGTGGCT
Source organism: Sphaerotilus sulfidivorans (assembly GCF_013426975.1). Lineage (GTDB taxonomy): Bacteria > Pseudomonadota > Gammaproteobacteria > Burkholderiales > Burkholderiaceae_C > Sphaerotilus > Sphaerotilus sulfidivorans. Next base: position 63,752 of record NZ_JACCPY010000006.1, on the reverse strand, counting down.
GGAGATCGGCGAGCAGATCGAGGCGATGGAGGCGGCCTGAGCCACGCGGCCGAAGAAGCGGGCCGTCACTCCAGCGCGAACACCTCGTCACCCGGCTCCGGCATGCAGTCGTCGCTCAGCGGCGCCCAGCCCCGGCGCAGCACGCCACGGGCGCCGGCATGGCAGAAGGCCAGCCGCTCGGCCGCCGGCCAGCGCTGGCGCAGGAAGTCCTCGAGTGCCGCCGGCAGGCTGACCTGCATTCGCCCGGCGGCAAGATCTTCGGGCGGATGGTCGTCATGGTGCAGCCAGGGCACCAGGCGCGTGAGGTCGACCGCCCAGAGCGGCAGCTCGATGCGGCTGGGCTGGTAGCCGGTGCGGCGCAGCCAGGCCTGCGCGGCCTCGCGCCCGGGACCGGCGCCACCGGCGGCCGCGATCAGCTCGATCGCCCACTGGTTGCAGTTCTGGTAGCGGGTCGAGAAGGCGTGCGCATTGGGGCTGTAGACCGTGCCCAGCACCTCGAGCGAGCGGCCGGCATCGAGCAGCGCCGTCTCCAGCGCGGCCTCGTCGGCGCGGGCCTCCAGCGGCAGCAGCACCACCGACAGATGGCCGCGCTCAGGCCGCTCGGCACCGGCCAGGAAGCCGGCCAGCCCCTGGTCGAACAGGCGCGAGCGTCCCTCCTCGCAGGCGTAGTAGAGCTGGCGCACCGACCACGGCCCGTCGGCGCTGGCACGCACGCTGAAGCCGGCATGCGAGAAGCGGTGGCCGATGCGATCCAGGTCAAGACCGGCGCGCGACACCAGCGCGACCCGACGCCCGGAGGATTCCAGCGTGCTGCGCACCCGCTCGGCCAGCATCAGCATCCGGCCGATGGCGCGCGGCCCCGGATCCGGCGCGACCGCGCACGGCCGCAGCAGATCCGCCCGGGCCGGCGGCGCCAGCAGCAGCAGCAGCGGGATCAGCAGCGCCAGCGGCCAGGCCGCCGCCCGGATCACAGCGTGACCGGGCGCGAGCCGAGCTCGCGGTGGCGCATGTCGTCCAGCACCAGGAAGAAGGGTTCGGCGGCGCCGGCACGGGCCAGCTCGAAGCCCCAGCCCTGACGGCGCACGTTCAGCAGCGCGCCGGTGCCCAGCACCTGGCGCTCGGCCAGCACGCGCGGCAGCTTCAGCACCAGCTCGGCGCCGCCGGGCTCGGCCTGCAGCGTCAGCGCCAGCAGCGCGCGCCCGGGCTCGGCGGCGTCAGGCGCCAGCTCGGCGACATCGGTCACCCGCCAGTCGCCGGCGGCCAGATCGCCGCCCGACGAGCTTCGGCTGGACTGGCCGATCGAGGTCGACAGGCTGCCGACCGACGAGGAGGCGCTGTCGAGCGCCGAGGAAGCCGCCGTGCTGGCCGCGACGGCAGGCACCGCCGCAGTGGCCTGAGCCAGTGCGAGCAGCACAGGCAGCGTGCAGACGCGCAGCAGACGGGACGGGATCGAGGAATCGTTCATGCGCAGGACGTTAGCAGCGACAGGCAGGAGTCGACTCCCCGATCTGAGCGGTGTTCCGCGTCGACTTCGGTTAGTGTCACAACCCTTCATCGAATCTTCAGGTCCATTTCCTGTTCCGACGTGTCCCTGCTCCGCCCCCGCCCCATCACCTTGGCCAGCATTGCCAGCGTTGTTGCACTGCTGCTGTCGAACACCGATCTGAGCTCTTATCTGAAGTCCCTGCTGCCACAGTCGGGCGAGGCGACGCCCCCTGCCGCGCCCGCCGCCGGGGGCCCGCTGGGCTATCCTGGCAGCAGCAGCCGCTGCCCGCAGTTCTTCCCGCAGAAGAGCGTGCTGCCACGCATCGACCTCAGCCCGCAGCGCCGGCTGCGCGAGCTGTGCTTCGATGCCTTCGCGGTCATTCACTCCGGCCAGAGCCGCACGCCGGTGCTGGTGATCGAGCGGCTGACACGGCGCCAGCTGCAGGACGCGCGCGGCGAGGAGCGCACCAACCGCTTCTATCCGGAGGCCCGCCTGCCCTCGGCCGACCGGGCCACGCCGGACGACTACCGCAACTCCGGCTTCGACCGAGGCCACATGGCCCCGGCGGCCGACATGCCCACCGCGCAGGCGATGGCGCAGAGCTTCTCGATGGCCAACATGGTGCCGCAGGCGCAGCAGAACAACCGCGGCCCCTGGGCCGACATCGAGCAGGCCACCCGCAAGTACGTGATGCGCAGCAAGGGCGCGGTCCAGGTCTACACCGGCCCGATGTTCCCGAAGCGGCCGCGCACCATCGGCGACAACCAGGTCTGGGTGCCCTCGCAGCTCTACAAGCTGGTCTACGACGAGGCCGAGAACCGCGCCTGGGCCTACTGGATCGACAACCGCGACGAGGCACCGATGCCGCGCCCGATCAGCTATGCGGAGCTGGTCAAGCGCACCGGCATCGAGTTCCTGCCTGGCCTCAATCCGGGGCATTGACATCCTCCCCGCCCTAAAGGACGGGGATTCCGGCAGACACGACCGCTTGCGCGGCCGAGCCTTCGGCGGGTTCCTGCTTCATTGCGGCTGCGTGTCGTCCCCTCACGGGTCTGGCACGTCTGACCTCCGCTCCACAGGCTTCGGGCCTTGCGACCCAGACCGCGTGTCCCGCGGCCAGTACGTTCTTCGCGGCGTTCAGGTCCGCGTTCTCACTGTGCCCGCACGCTTCGCACTCGAAGCGGGCTTGCGTCGGCCGGTTCTCCCTGGCCGTGTGCCCGCAGGCGCTGCACCGCTGGCTCGTGTACGCCGGGTCCACGGGCACCACTGCACCGCCTCGGGCCGCTGTCTTGTACTCCAGTTGTCGCCGTGCCTCGCCCCACGCCTGATCGAGGATCGAGCGGTTCAGTCCCGCTTTCTGCCGCACTCGTTGCCCTGGCTCGGTGGCTGTGCCCTTGGCGCTGGCGCTCATCGCCGCCACCTTCAGATCCTCGATGGCGATCACCGGATGCGCATCTGCCCACTTCGTCGTCAGCTTGTGCAGCCAGTCCTTGCGCTGCGCCGCGATCCGGGCATGCACTCTGCCCAGTCGGTCAATCGCCTTGCGCCGGTTCTTCGACCCCTTCACCTTGCGCGAGACACTGCGCTGGACCCGCTTCAGGTACTTCTGCTGCCGCTTCAGCGCATTCAGCGGCGCCACGCACTCACCGTCCGTCGTCGCCGCGAACAGTGCCACCCCGAAGTCGATCCCTAGCGTCGGCACCAGTCCCGCCGCCGGGATCACCTCCGGTTGTTCCACCTGGATCGACACGAACCAGCGGCCTCGCTCCTGCGTCAGCGTCCAGTTCCGAACCTCACCCTCGACCGCCTGCGACTGGCGCATCCGCATCCAGCCCAGCTTCGGTGGCTTGATGCGCTGGTTCTCAGCGTCGAGCTTGCAGTCCGAAGCCTTCGGAAACCGCAGCCCCGCATCCTGGCCCCGACCCCGGAACCTCGGATAGCCGCCCTGGCCCTCGAAGAAGCGCCGGTAGCTCGCCTCCAGTCGCTTCAGGGTCTGCTGCTGCGCCTGCACGGGGGTTTCGGCCAGCCATGCCGTGTCCGGGTCGTTGCGCCACGCCGTCAGCCAGCGGCACATCGCAGCAAAGCCCGAGAACTTCTCGCCCGCCTCCCTCAGCCGCTGCTGTTCGCCGATGGCCCGGTTCCACACCCAGCGGCACGACCCAGCGAACCGGCGCAGGGTGTGCGCGGTGCCGGGTGTGGGGCGCAACTGGAAGCGGAAGGCTCGAATTGGCTCGACCACCAAGCCAATGGCTCGCTGCGCGAGCCTGCGCTCTACCTCCCCGCCCTGAAGGACGGGGCTTCTCGCGCCTTCTGGGTGAGCGCGCCCTGCTCGCCGGCCAGATCGGCCAGAAGCACCTGCAGATGTTCGGCCAGGTCTGTGCACGGCCCGGCCAGACTGGCACACCAGTCGCGCAGCCGATGCCCGCCCGGCGGCGGCAGGCCCGCCGCCAGCGCCTTCTCGGCCTGGGCGGCCAGCCGGGACAGGTCGGCAGCCCCCATGGTCGCGGCCAGGCCCTTGAGCGAGTGCATCTGCCGCACCGCCTCGGCCTGCTCGCCCCGCGACAGATGCGCCTCGAGCTGCGCGCAGCAGCCCTGCAGGGTCGGCACCAGCGCAGCGGCAAAGCGGCGCAGCACATCGAGACGGCCTGACATGCGATCGAGCGCGCCATCCAGATCCAGACCGGCCCGGGCCGCGTGCAGGCGCATCGACTCGGGCAACCTGAGGGCCTGAGCGGCCGGCCGTGCGCCCATCCGCCGACCGGTCAGGCGCAGCAGCACCCGCACCAGCGCATCGAAGTCGAAGGGCTTGCCGACATGCTCGTTCATGCCCGCGGCCAGACAGGCGATCCGGTCGCCCGGCATCGCGTTGGCCGTCATCGCGACGATCGGCAGCCGCGTCAGGCCCAGATCGGTCCGAATGCGGCCGGTGGCGGTCAGGCCGTCCATCACCGGCATCTGCAGGTCCATCAGCACCAGGTCGAAGCCGGGATCGGCCGAGGCCACCGCCTGCACACCCTGCTGGCCGTCAGCGGCGATCGTCACCTGCGCGCCCTCGCCCTCGAGCAGCTCGCGCGCAACCTGCTGGTTGTTCGGGTTGTCCTCGACCACCAGCAGCCGCAGGCCGTCGAGCCGGTGCTCGGCCGCCACCGTGGCCGCCGGCGGCGACTCGCCACGCCGCTCGGCCGCCACCGCCGCCACGGTGTCGCGCAGCACCGGAGCGATCAGCGGCCGCACCAGGCAGCCGTCCAGGCCATCACGCTGCGACAGTGGCTGCGAGGCCAGCGCCATCCGGCCGCCGGCGTTTTCCAGCGACAGCAGCATCAGATCCTCGTCATGGCCGCGCAACGTGCGGCACAGCGTGCGTGCCGCCGCAGCCGGCAGCCCGTCGACCAGCGCCAGCGTCACCCGCGGCCCGGACGCCAGGCCACGGCGGACGGCCTCGACCGCCGCGTCGGCGTTCGCCACCGCCTGCGCCGGCCAGCCCAGCGACGCCGCCATCGCGACCAGAATCTCGCGCGTGCCGGCATGGTCGTCGACCACCAGCACCTGCGGCGCCGGCCCGTCCAGCCGCGCAGACGGCACCGGAGCCTGCTCGTCCGAGGCGATCTCCAGCGCCAGCTCGAAGCTGAAGCGGCTGCCCGGCCCGGGCCGGCTCTCGAGCGCCATCTCGCCGCCCATCAGCGCGACCAGCCGCTGGCAGATCGACAGCCCGAGCCCGGTGCCGCCGAAACGCCGGGTGGTGGAGGTCTCCGCCTGCGAGAAGCCGCTGAAGATGCGCTGGCAATGTTCCGGCGCGATGCCGATGCCGGTGTCGCTCACCGCGAACTCCAGCAGCACATCGGTCAGGTTGAGCAGCACCGGCCGCACCGTCAGCCGGACCTCGCCGGCCGGGGTGAACTTGATCGCGTTGCCCAGCAGGTTGATCAGCACCTGCTGCAGCCGCAGCGCGTCGCAGACCAGCCAGGGCGGCGTGGCCGGATCGATGTCGAAGATCACCTCCAGCGCCCGCTCGCCGACGCTGGCGGCCACCAGATCGGCCAGATCGCGCAGCAGCCGCTCCAGCGCGAAGGGCTGGGGATCGAGCTCGAGCTTGCCGGCCTCGATCTTCGAGAAGTCGAGAATGTCGTCGAGCAGGCCGAGCATCGCGCGTGCGGCCCGGCCGGCCTTGTCGGTGTAGTCCTGCTGCGCCGGGCTCAGCGCGGTGCCCTGCAGCAGCCTCAGCATGCCCAGCACCGCATTCATCGGCGTGCGGATCTCGTGGCTCATGTTGGCCAGGAACTGGCTCTTGGCCACGCTGGCCTCCTCGGCCTGGGCCTTGGCACGCAGCAGCGCCGCATGCTGGACGCGCTGCTCGCTGATGTCGACATAGCCGACGACCACGCCAAGCTCCTCATGCGCGGCCGGCATCGCGCTGACCGACAGCCAGACCGGGCGCTGGTCGGGCGCCAGCACCTGCATCACCGCGTCATGCACCGGCTGGCCGCTGCGCAGGGCCTGCAGGCTGGGGTATTCGTCGGGCGGCATCGGGCTGCCGTCCGCGCGCAGGATGGTCCAGCGCGCGTCGTCGCAGTCGCGGCCGACATGCTCGGTGCGGCTCAGGCCGAGCATGCGCTCGGAGGCCGGATTGCAGTCGATGATGTGCCCGAAGGGATCGGTCACGGTGATGCCCACCGGCAGGATGGCGTGAATGGCCTGCAGCCGTGCCAGCGCCTTGCGGCTCTCGCGCGAGGCCGCCTCGGCGCGCTCGCGCGCCAGCACCAGCTCGGTGATGTCGATGCGGAATCCCACCAGATGGCCGTCGGGCATGCGCCGCTCGATGATGCGCAGCCAGCGCCCGTCATCGAGCTGCTGCTCGACCACGCCATCAGCGGCGCGGTGCACCGCCATGCGCTCGGCGATCCAGGCCTCGACGCGGCCGGCCGCGGCCCGGTACTGGCCGCGCTCGGCCCCCGCCCGAATGATCGACTCGAAGCTCGCCCCGGGCAGGATCAGATCGGCCGAGGTGGCGTAGAGCTCGCGGTACTTGTCGTTGCAGAACACCAGCCGGTCCTGCGGGTCGTAGACGACGAAGGCCTCGTTGACCGCGTCGATCGAGCCGCGCAGCAGCGTCTCGGTCAGCTTGTGGTCGGTGATGTTGACGTAGGTGGTGACGAAGCCGCCGCCGGGCAGCGGCGCGCTGCGGATGTCGAGCGTCAGGCCGTCCTCGCGGGTGTGCTCCATGCGCTGCAGCATCGGCTGGCGCGCCACCGCGATGCGCGCGGCCACCAGCGCGTCGAGGTCGCCAGCGCCGTAGTCGCCGCGCTCGGCCTTGCACGCACGATCTGCTCGTAGGAGGTGCGTGCGCCCGAGAACAGCGTTTCGGGCAGGTCGAGCAGCTGGCGGTATTCGGCATTGCAGATCATCAGATCGAGCGCGTCGTCGAACACCGCCAGCCCGCAGGGCACGTTCTCGAGCATGCCGCGCAGCATCGCGTTGGTGTGCGCCAGGGCCTGCTCGGCCTGATGGTGACGGGTGATGTCATGGCATAGCGCCAGATAGCGCTGCGGCCGGCCCTCGCGGCCCGGCAGCGGCACGACGATCGTGTCGACCCCGAGCAGCGGCGCCAGGCCCGGCCCGCGCAGGATCTCGCCGCGCCAGGGCAGACCGGAGGCCACGACGCAGCGCATCTCGCGCCAGCGGCGCCGCTCCAGCGCCCCGGCGACCAGGCCGCGATGCCCGCGCCCGATCAGGGTTCGGCGCGGCTGCCCCACCAGACGGCAGAAAGGATCACTGACCTCGACGAAACGGCCCCGTGCGTCCAGCAGGGCCACCGGCGCATGGCGACGCAGCGCCTGCAGCAGGCTGTCATCGCCGGCCTGCTGCGACGTGTCCCGATGCGGCTGCGGCTGCCGATGCGGCGAATCCAGCCGTACCGCACCGCGCCACAGCACCAGCGGCGCGGCCAGCAGCAAACCGGCCGGCAGCGCCCACATCGCCGCCTCATGCGACAGCCACGTGGTCAGCAGCCACAGCGCCAGCGTCTGGGCCAGCAGCACCAGCAGCAGGCCCTCCAGCACGAGGCGCCAGGCCTCAGAAGAATTCGACCGCACCCTGGGCTGCCGGCGGATTCGATGCCGATGCCGATGCCGTGACGGCAGCGGTCGCGGCGAAGGCCGGCATCCGGGCGACGGACGTCGACCCCGGCGCGGACACGGCCTCGCTCATGCCGGAGAGCCTGAACTGCGCCAGCACCCCGTCCAGATCGCGCGCCTGGGCCGCCAGCACGTCCGCGATCGCGAAGGTCTCGGTGGCCAGCTGCAGGTTCTCGCGGGTGGTCTCACGCAGCGCGAACAGCGTGTCGCGCATCGCCAGCAGCCCGTCGGCATGCTCGTTGGTGTCGGCCGAGAGGTTGTGGAAGGTGGTGTCGACCCGAGTGACCGCCTCGCTGAGCCGCTCGATCGTGGTGCCGGCGACCGAAGCCAGCGCGCTGCCCTCGGTCGAGGCCCGCACCGACTCGCCGATCAGCCCCTTGATCTCGGCCGCGGCCTGGGTGACACGCTGCGCCAGCATGCGCACCTCGCCCGCCACCACCGCGAAGCCCCGTCCCTGCTCGCCGGCGCGCGCAGCCTCCACCGCCGCATTCAGCGCCAGGATGTTGGTCTGGAAGGCGATGCCGTCGATCACGCCGATGATGTCGGTGATGCGACGCGCGTCGGCGTCGATGCGGTGCATCTGCGCGACCATGCGGGTGACGATCTCGCCGCCCTCGCGGGCCAGCGCGGTCGCCGACTGCGCCGTCGCGCGCGCAGCCATCGCCGCGCCGGCGCTGTCCTTGACGATCACCGCGACCTGGTCGAGCGACACCGCCACATCGCCCAGTTCGCGCGCGGCCTGCTCGCTGCGTTCGCCCAGGCGCTGGCCGCTGTCCTGCAGCGTGGCCGCGGACTCGCCGGTCGACTGCGCGGAGCGTCGGGCCTGCGCCAGCATCTGACCGACGCGCTCCTGCACATCCTTCAGGCGCTGCCCCAGCGGCGTCTCGGCCCGCAGCACCTCGAGGTTGAGATGAATGCGCCCCGAGCGGCCCATCGCACGCACCAGGAAATCCACATCGAACAGCGCCTGTGCCTGGCCCGCACGCTGGCGGGCATCGAGCCCGCCGAAGAGGCCCTGGGCCAGCGTCAGCAGCAGCCAGGCGGGCAGGTCGGCTGTCAGCAGCGCCACGCCCTGCACCAGCGCCGCCAGCAGGGGCAGCAGCGGCCTCTGCAGCAGCGGCAGCAGCATCAGCAGCACCGCGCCGGGCAGCGGGGCCAGCGTCTGGGCCGGCCTCTGCCATGGCCAGATTGCCGCGCCCAGCACCGCCAGCCCGAGCAGCAGCAGCCCGGGCCGCGAGCGCAAGGCGACCGCCAGCCGATGGGCTGCACGGCTGGGCCAGGAAGAAGGAATCGTTTCCAGGGAACGGTCGGACATCGGCAGGACTCGCAAGGGGTCGACCGGCAGCGTAGGCCGCCTCGCGCCGAGGGGTCCGAGCGAACAGCCGCAGACCGATCCGGCTGTTTCCGCCATCAGACACGCGTCACGCCTCTAGATTCGGCAGCATCGCCCTGCTTTGCCGACCGGAAACCGACAATGAAACGTGTCCTCGTCATCGACGACCAGCCCGAGATCCGCGAACTGATCCGGATGACCCTGGAGATCGAGAATCTCGAGGTGCATGAGGCCGGCGATGGCAGCGAGGGTCTGGCCTGCGCCTTGCGGCTGCGCCCGGACCTGGTGCTGCTCGACGTGATGATGCCCGGCGCCCTCGACGGCTTCGCGGTCTGCCAGCGCCTGCGCGACGATGCCACGCTGCGCCGCACGCCGGTCATCATGCTGACCTCGAAGACCGAAGCGGCAGACCGTCGTCGTGGCCTGGAGTCAGGCGCCAGCGCCTTCCTGACCAAACCCTTCAGCCCGCGCCAGCTGCTGTCGGTGGTGGACCGATTGGCCTGAGCTGCGCCAGGCACGACACTCGCAAAGCAAAAACCCCAAGTAATTCAATTACTTGGGGTTTGCATCTGGCGGAGAGGGCGGGATTCGAACCCGCGGTGGGGATTAACCCACACACGCTTTCCAGGCGTGCGACTTAAACCGCTCATCCACCTCTCCGGAAAGACATGTATTCTAGCATGAGAAATTTCGGATTGAAAAGAGCGCCGTGAAAAAGGGGGCCGAAGCCCCCTCGTTGTCGTTGCTGTTGCCGTGACCGCTGCGGACCGAGATCCGCCCGACACCGACAGTGCGACGTTCAGCGCACCACCGCGATCTGCTCGCGGTTGCCACCCTTGTAGGTGAACATCGTCAGCGCACCGTTCTTGATGTCGCCCTTCTCGTCGAAGGTGATCGTGCCGGTCACGCCCTTGTAGCCCGTCGTCTTGGCCAGCACCGGCAGGTACTTGACCGGATCGCTCGAGCCGGCCTTCTCCATCGCCGCCACCAGCACGTTCACCGAGTCGTACACATACGGCGCGTAGATCTGCACGTCGGCGTTGAACTTCGTCTTGAAGCGGGCCTTGAACTCGTCCATGCCCTTCTTCTGCTCGCCTTCGACGCCGCCGGCCTCGGCGCACACCACCTGGCTGTCGTCCATCGCGCCGCCCGACAGCTTGGGCAGCTCGCCCGAGCAGATGCCGTCGCCGCCCATGAACTTCGCCTTGATGCCCAGCTGCTTCATCTGGCGGATCATCGGGCCCGCCACCGCGTCCATGCCGCCGAAGAACACGATGTCCGGCTTCTTCGCCTTCAGGTTGGTCAGGATCGCGGTGAAGTCCGTCGCCTTGTCGTTGGTGAACTCGCGCGCCACTGTGCGGCCGCCGGCCGCCTTCACGCCCTTCTCGAACTCGTCGGCCACGCCCTGGCCGTAGGCGGTGCGGTCATCGATCACCGCGATCGACTTGCCCTTGAGCTGCGTCACCGCGTACTTGCCCAGCGTGCCGCCCAGATGCACGTCGTCCGCCACCAGACGGAAGGTCGTCTTGAAGCCCTGGCGGGTGTACTTCGGGTTCGTCGCCGACGGCGACACCTGCGGAATGCCCGCGTCGCTGTAGATCTTCGACGCCGGGATCGAGGTGCCCGAGTTCAGGTGGCCCACCACGCCGGCGACCTTCGAGTCCACCAGCTTCTGTGCCGCCGCCGTGCCCTGCTTCGGATCGCCACCGTCGTCCTCGGCCAGCAGCTCGAACTTCACCTTCTTGCCGCCGATCGTCACGCCCTTGGCATTGAGCTCGTCCACGGCCATGCGCGCGCCGTTCTCGTTGTCCTTGCCCAGGTGCGCGATGCCGCCGCTCGTCGGGCCCACATGGCCGATCTTGACCACTTCCTGGGCCGAGGCAGTGCCTGCGGCAGCCAGCAGCGCCAGGCCAGCGAGAGCGACATTGAGCTTGTGATTCATGGATCAGAACTCCAGGGTTGCGAATGATGGGGAATGACAGGCAGAAAACTTAACCCAAATCCGGACCGCTCTCCAGCGGCTGGATCAAGTTCGCGGGTAAGCCCTCAGACAACGGCAGAGCAGCCGATCCGGATGACGGCCGGAGACTTCAGCGCGAGCGATGCCGCGCCAGTTCCTGGGCCACCGCACGGCGCACCACATCGCGCAGCGTGAGCGCAAGCTGCTCGCGGACCTCGTCGACCAGGCTGTCGGCCAGGCGCTCGAGCACCGGCGCCAGGCTTTCGCGCAGGCGGAACTCCAGCAGCCGATCGACCTGGCGCTGCATGTCGCCGAGCACCTGCAGCACGATCTGCTCCTGCAGATCAGCCGGCAGCGCTGCGGCCACGGGTGGCGACGGCGCAGCGACGGCCATCGCCGGAGTCCCCGCGGGCAGCGGGCTGCGACCCGACTCGATCGCCAGCGCGACCGCCACCGCCTCGGCCGCAGGCAGCGCGCCGGAGACACCCGCCACCGGCGGCGGCTCCGGCGGCATGACGTCGGGGCGCGCTGGCAGCACCACCTCGGTGAGGACCGGCACCTCGGGCGGCGCGACGCGCGGCGGCACACCGGTCGGGCTCATGCGCCCCCCGCCTCGTGCTTCTCGATGGCGGCACCGGCGGCGCCGTAGCGGCGCCAGCGTGCACGGGCGCGGTCGCGATCGAACTCGTCGCGGCTGACCACCTCGATGACACGCCGGTACCGCTGCCAGTCCGGCGGCACCTCGTGACCGAGATTGACCAGCACGTCATGGCCGAGCGCCGGGCTGTGCTGCTCCAGCAGCAGCACCGGCGTCTCGCGCAGCCGCTCCGGCACCGCGTCGACGCCTGCGCCACGCCAGTGCGGCACGAACTCCAGCGGCTCGAAGGTCCACAGCAGCCGGTCGACCTCGGCCAGCATCGCCGCCTCGCCGGTCACCACCACCCGCGCGCCGCTGCGCCAGGCCTTGCGCAGCAGCCGGCAGACGTAGCCACGCCGCTCGGGCACGTTGAAGTGAAAGGCGACCGCCGGCATCACGGCGCCCGCGTTCACTGGGCCTGCGACAGCACGAAGTGCGTCAGCAGCGGCACCGGGCGCCCGGTGCCGCCCTTGGCCGCGCCGCTGCGGAAGGCGACACCCGCCACGTCCAGATGCGCCCAGCGGTAGGCCTTGGCGAAGCGCTGCAGGAACTTGGCCGCGGTGATCGCGCCGCCAGCCCGCGGGCCGACGTTGGGCATGTCGGCGAAGTTGCTCTTGAGCGCCTCGTCGTACTCCTCGTCGAGCGGCAGGCGCCAGGCGGTGTCTTGCGCGGCGCGGCCTGCGGCCAGCAGGGTGTCGGCCAGCGCGTCGTCCGGGCTGAAGAGGCCGGCGTGGTGATGACCCAGCGCGATGATGCAGGCACCGGTCAGCGTCGCGATGTCGACCACCGCCGCCGGCTTGAATCGCTCGGCGTAGGTCAGTGCGTCGCACAGGATCAGCCGGCCCTCGGCGTCGGTGTTGAGGATCTCGATGGTCTGGCCCGACATCGAGGTGACCACGTCGCCGGGCTTGACCGCGCGGCCGTCGGGCATGTTCTCGCAGGTCGGGATCAGGCCGATCAGGTTGACCTTCGGGCGCAGCGCGGCGACCGCGCGGAAGGTGCCCAGCACGCTGGCGGCGCCGCCCATGTCGAACTTCATCTCGTCCATGTCGGCGGCAGGCTTGATCGAGATGCCGCCGGTGTCGAAGGTGATGCCCTTGCCGACCAGCACCACCGGCGCGTCCTTCTTGCCCGCGCCCTGGTACTTCAGCACGATGAAGCGCGGCGGCTCCGCCGAGCCCTGGGCGACCGCCAGGAAGGAGCCCATGCCCAGCGCCTCGATCTCCTTGCGCTCGAGGATCTCGGCCTTGACGCCCTTCATCTTCGCCAGCGCGCGGGCCTCGTCGGCCAGATGCGAGGGCGTGCAGTGGTTGGCCGGCCGGTTGGCGACCTCGCGCGCCAGCTCGACGCCGGCGGCGATCGCCGCGCCGCGCGCCAGGCCGGCGGACACCTCGGCCTCGGCGGCCGTGGCGCAGACCAGCTCGACCGCGCCCAGGCGCGAGGCCTCCGGCGCGCTAGGCTTGGTCAGACGGTAGACATAGACCAGATCGGAGGCCACGCAGGCAACGGCTTCGGCCATCGCGGCGTCGGGCTGGCCCGCGCCAGCCCAGACCAGCGCGGCGCGGCTGGCGCCACCGCCCTTGATCAGGCCCAGGCCGGCGGCCAGCGCCTTCTTCCAGGCGCGGGCACTGCCGTCGGCCGCCACCGCGACCGCCAGCCGCGCGGCCTTCAGGCCGGCCGGGCGATGCATGTAGAGCGTGCGACCCGGCTTGAGCGCCAGATCGCCGGCAGCCACCGCCTCGTCGAGCAGCGCGCAAAGCGCCGCGTCGAGCTGCCACTGGGCACGATCCGAGGGCACGACCACGACCAGCGCCTCGCGATCGAGTTGCGAAAAGTCCGGCGATTCCGCCACGAGAGTTCGAACGTCCATAATTCCGCGCTGTTCCAAGACGCGCCGATGTTATTCGATTCCACCCTACGCAAGGATCTTTCCCGCAGTTTCGGCGGCACGCTGATCGTCATCCTGACGATCGTGCTGACGATGATGCTGATCCGCACCCTCGGCATGGCCGCCGGCGGCAAGGTCTCGCCGCAGGATGTCGTGCTGCTGCTGGGCTACATCGCGCTGGCGCAGCTGCCGACGATGCTGAGCCTGTCGCTGTTCGTCGCGGTGGTGTCGGTGCTCACGCGCATGTACCGCGACAGCGAGATGGCGGTCTGGTTCAGCAGCGGCGTGTCGATCGCGCGCTTCGTGCGGCCGGTGCTGCGCTTCGCGGTGCCGGTGCTGGTGGCGGTGACGGCGCTGATGCTGCTGGTCTGGCCCTGGGCCAACCGCAACACCACCGAGCTGCGCGACCGCTACGAGCGCCGCTCCGACCTGTCGCGGGTCGCGCCGGGCCAGTTCCAGACCTCCAGCGACGGCAGGCGGGTGTTCTTTCTCGACAAGCAGTCGGCCGACAGCAGCGACGGGCGCAACATCTTCATTCTCGACCAGCGCGAGGACGGCGAGTCGGTGACCACCGCCCAGGCCGGACGCATCGAGCCGCGCGAGGACGGCCAGCGCGAGCTGGTGCTGTCGAACGGCGCGCGCACCGATCTCGATGTCGAGGGCGGCACCCGCACCATCGCGCGCTTCGAGCGCTATGTGGTGCGCATCGGCGAGAAAAGCGCCGGGCCGCTGGCCGAGCTGCCCCCGAAGGCGCAGGACACGCTGACACTGCTGCGCTCGGACCAGGCCCGCAGCCGCGGCGAGCTGGTCTGGCGCCTGGGCATGATCCTGGCCGCCTTCAACCTGCTGCTGTGGGGCATCGGCCTGGCCTCGGGCGGGCCGCGCGGCGGCAACAACTGGGTGCTGATGGTCGCGCTGCTGGGCTTCGTCGTCTATTTCAACCTGGTCTCGCTGAGCCAGGCCTGGGTGGCCAACGGCCGGCTGCCGGCTGCGGGCGCCTTGCTGGCGGTGCACGGCTCGATGCTGGCCGGCGCGCTGGCGCTGCTGCGCTGGCGGGTGGCAGGCTCGAACCTGCCGCGCCTGCCCTGGCATCGCTCCCCTTCACCGACTTCCTGAACACCCCATGCGCACCGTCCGGCGGCTGCTTTACCGCGAGATCCTCGGCGCGACGCTGTTCGTCACGCTGGCCTTTCTCGGCCTGTTCTTCTTCATCGACCTGGTGGGCGAGCTCGACGCGATCGGGCGCGACTACCGCCTCGAGCAGGCGCTGCTGGTGTGCGTGCTGCAGCTGCCCGGCCATCTCTACGAGCTGATGCCGATCGCGCTGCTGATCGGCGCGATCTACGCGCTGGCCCGGCTGGCGCAGTCGAGCGAGTTCACCATCCTGCGCACCGGCGGCCTGGGGCCGGGGCGCGCGCTGTGGCTGCTGGCCCGGCTCGGGCTGGTGATGGCGGCGCTGACCTTCGTCGTCGGCGACTATGTCGCACCCTGGTGCGATGCGCAGGCCACCGTGATCGAGTCGCGCCGCCACGGCGGGCTGTCGGTCGGGCCCGGCGGCCTGTGGCTGCGCGACAGCCGCACCGAGGCCGACGGCGAGCACCGCTTCACCATCAGCATCGGTGCAGCCCCCGACGAGGGCGAGCTCGAGCGGGTGCGCATTCTCGAGTTCGGCCCGAAGGGCGAGCTGCGCACCCGCACCACCGCCGAGCGCGCGCAGGTCGGCGCCGACGGCACCTGGCGGCTCGAAGGCGTGCTGGTGTCGCAGTGGGCGGCCGACGCCACGCCGACGCTGCAGCCCGACCGCCGCCATGCCACGCTCGACTGGCCCTCGACGCTGACCCGCGAGGTGGTCTCGGCCGCGGTGCTGCCGCTGCGCACCATGTCGACCGCGGCGCTGTGGACCTACATGAGCCACCTGTCCGACCATGAGCAGACCGCCCAGCGCCATGCGATCCAGTTCTGGAAGAAGGCGCTCTACCCCTTCGCCTGCCTGGTGATGCTGGGCCTGGCGCTGCCCTTCGCCTATCTGCACGCCCGTGCCGGCGGCGTGCCGCTGAAGGTCTTCGGCGGCATCCTGCTGGGCATCAGCTTCGTGCTGCTCAACAATGTCAGCGGCCATCTGGGCCTGCTGCACGACTGGACGCCCTGGCTGGCCGCCAGCGTGCCCAGCGTGGTCTATCTGCTGATGTCGCTGGCGGCCTTCAGCTGGCTGGTGCGCTACCGCTGAAGCCGCATTGCCTTCCTGCGCTCCTTCCTGTGTCCCACCTGTCCGGAGACTTCCGATGCAAGGCATCCTGCTGTTCGCCCACGGCGCCCGCGACCCCGCCTGGGCGCGCCCCTTCGAGACCATCGCCGCGCGCATGCGCGAGGCCGCGGGCGGCCGCCCGGTCGCGCTGGCCTATCTCGAGCTGATGGAGCCGCGTCTGGACGCGGCCGCGCACGCGCTGGCCGCGCAGGGCTGCACCCTGATCACCGTGGTGCCGCTGTTCCTGGGCGCCGGCGGCCATGTGCGCCGCGACCTGCCCGAGCTGCTGGCCGGCCTGCGCGCGCAGCTGCCGGCGGTGACGATCCGCGACACCGCCGCGATCGGCGAGACCGAGGCCATCACCCGCGCGATCGCGCAGGCCGCGCTGACGCTGGTCGACGCCCCCCCCGCGGAAGAGCCGGCCGCATGAACCTGCACCAGTTCCGCTTCGTCCAGGAGGCCGCACGGCGCAACCTGAACCTGACCGAGACCGCGCGCGCGCTGCACACCTCGCAGCCCGGCATCTCCAAGGCCATTCTCGAGCTCGAGGAGGAACTGGGCGTGGACATCTTCGCGCGCCACGGCAAGCGGCTGCGCCGCGTGACCGAACCCGGCCGCCAGGTGCTGCAGTCGATCGAGATCATCATGCGCGAGGTCGCCAACCTCAAGCGCATCGGCGAGGACTACTCGCGCCAGGAGGCCGGCACGCTGTCGATCGCCGCCACCCACACCCAGGCGCGCTATGTGCTGCCCACGCCGGTGGCGGCGCTGCGCTCGCGCTACCCCAAGGTCGCGGTCAGCCTGCACCAGGGCACGCCCGAGGACGTGGCGCAGATGATCCTCGACGACGCGGCCGAGATCGGCATGGCCACCGAGCGGCTGACCCAGTACGACGACCTGGTGACGCTGCCCTGCTACGAGTGGCGCCATGTCGCGGTGCTGCCGGTCGGCCACCCGCTGGCGCGGCTGGAGCGCCCGACGCTGGAGCAGCTCGCCGCCGAGCCGCTGATCTCCTACCACCCGTCCTTCACCGGCCGCTCGCGCATCGATGCCGCCTTCGAGCAGCGCGGCCTCAAGCCCAGCTTCGTGCTGGAGGCGATCGACTCGGACGTCATCAAGACCTATGTCCGGCTGGGTCTGGGCGTGGGCATCGTCGCCGAGATGGCGGTGCTCGACGATGTGCTGTGCGCCCCGGGCGGCGACCTGACCGCGCGGCCGGTCGGCCATCTGTTCGGCCCGAACGTGGCGCGCATCGCCTTCAAGCGCGGCGCCTACCTGCGCAACTTCGTCTACACCTTCGCCGAGCTGCTGTCGGACCGGCTGAGCCGGCCGCTGATCGAGCGCGCGATGCTCGGCCAGAGCATCGACCAGCCCGCCGCCAGCGACGGCCTCTGAGTCCTGCCACCGCCCTTGCCCTGGAGACCCCCCGATGCCCACGCCCGCCCTCACCAGCCGCCTGCCCGCCGTCGGCACGACCATCTTCACCACGATGAGCGCACTCGCGCAGCAGCACGGCGCGGTCAATCTCGGCCAGGGCTTCCCGGACTTCGACGGCGACCCGCGGCTGATGCAGGCGGTGAAGGACGCGCTCGACGCCGGCCACAACCAGTACCCGCCGATGGCCGGCGTGCCGGCGCTGCGCGAGGCGATCGCGGCCAAGATCGCCGCGCTGCACGGCCGCGCCTGCGACCCCGGCCTGGAGATCACCATCACCGCCGGCGCCACCCAGGCGATCCTGACCGCGGTGCTCGCGCTGGTGCATCCGGGCGACGAGGTGATCGTGCTCGATCCCTGCTACGACAGCTACGAGCCCTCGATCCTGCTGGCGGGCGCGCGCGCGGTGCATGTGGCGCTGACGCCGGGCAGCTTCCGCCCCGACTTCGCCGCCATCGCCGCGGCGATCACGCCCAGGACCCGCGCCATCCTGGTCAACACGCCGCACAACCCGACCGGCACCGTCTGGACCGAGGCCGAGATGCAGCAGCTCGCCGCGCTGCTGGCGCCCACCGACATCCTGGTGCTGGCCGACGAGGTCTACGAGCACATGGTCTACGACGGTGCGACGCACCAGAGCATCGCGCGCCATCCGGCGCTGGCCGAGCGCGGCGTGCTGATCTCCAGCTTCGGCAAGACCTACCATGTCACCGGCTGGAAGGTCGGCTTCGTCGCCGCGCCGGCAGCGCTGATGGCCGAGTTCCGCAAGGTCCACCAGTTCAACGTCTTCACCGTCAACACGCCGATGCAGCACGCGCTGGCGGCCTTCATGGCCGATGCGGCGCCCTACCTTGAGCTGCCGGCCTTCTACCAGAGGAAGCGCGACCGGTTCCGCGCCGGTCTGGCCGGCACCGGACTGGCGCTGCTGCCCTGCGAAGGCACCTACTTCCAGTGCGTCAGCTACGCCGGCCTGGCGCCGGACATCGCCGCGCTGCCGGAGGCCGCCTTCTGCGAATGGCTGACCCGCGAGGTGGGCGTGGCCGCCATTCCGCTGTCGGCCTTCTACCCGGACGGGCGCGACCAGCAGTTCGCGCGGCTGTGCTTCGCCAAGCGCGACGAGACGCTCGAGCGCGCGCTGGCGCGGCTGCGCCAGCATCTGGTCCCGCGCGGTCCGCTGGCCTGAGGGAAAGTCCCGATCTGATCGGAACCGTTTGCGCCAGAAAGAACGAACGATCGTTCTTTTTTGCGTGCCAGAATCGGCGCCCATGCCGAATGCCGCCGATCTCTTCACCCCGCCGCCCCGTCGCCGCCTCTACCTGATGCGGCACGGGGCGGTCGACTATTTCCTGCCCGACGGCACGCCGCTGCCCCCGCACGAGGTGCCGCTGAACGCCGCCGGCCGTGCCCAGGCCGATGCGGCGGGTGCGCTGTTCGCCGCAGCCGGCGTGGTCTTCGACCGCGTCGTCGTCAGCGGCCTGCCGCGCACGCTCGAGACCGCGCGCCGGGTGCTGGCCGCCTGCGGCCAGTCCGGCCGGCCGATCGACATCGAGCCGGACTTCGAGGAGATCCGCCCGGGCCGGCTCTCCAGCTTGGCACCGGAGCAGCTGCGCGAGGCCTTCACCAGCACGTTCGATCCGGCCCCCGGCGAGACGATCGAAGAGCGGGCCTTTCTCGGCGGAGAGACGATCGGCGCGCTGCTCGACCGGGTGCTGCCGGCGATGGCGCGGCTGCAGGACGACGCCGGCTGGCAGACCGCGCTGCTGGTGCTGCACGGCGGCGTCAACCGCGCGCTGCTGTCGGGCTGGCTGTGCGGCGGCCGCGCCTTTCTCGGCCGGCTGGAACAGTCGCCGGCCTGCATCAACATCGTCGACCTCGGCCCCGGCGGCCAGAGCACGGTGCTGCGCGCCGTCAACCTCTCGCCCACCGACTGGCTGCAGCCCGACGAACACACCACCACGATGGAAAGGCTGCTGGCGCAGTACGCCGGCGGCCTGACGACGCGATGACCACCCCTGTCCTGACCCCCGAGGAGCGCCGGAACATCGAATCCGGCTCCTGGTTCTCCAAGCTGTCGCCGGCGCTGCGCCACGACATCATCAGCCGCACCATCATCCGACGCTATCCGGACGGCATCCAGATCGGCACCCGCGGCGCGCCGGCCACCGACTGGGTGGCGGTGGCCAGCGGCGCGGTGCGCGCCAGCTCGGTGTCGATGTCGGGCAAGCAGATCACGCTGACCTATGTCGAGCCCGGCACCTGGTTCGGCGACATCTCGCTGTTCGACGGCCTGCCGCACACGCATGACGCGACCACGCACGGCCCGACCACGCTGCTGATCGTGCGCAAGCATGACTTCTTCGACCTGCTCTCGCGCCATGCGGAGCTGTCGGAGGCGCTGCTGCGGCTGAACTGCCGCCGGCTGCGGCTGATGTTCGCCTCCTTCGAGGACCTCAACACCCGGCCGCTGTCGGCCCGGCTGGCCAAGCAGGTGCTGCACCTGTCGCGCAGCTACGGCATCAGCCACGGCGAGGAGATCCGCATCGGCCTGCAGCTGGCGCAGGAAGACCTGGCGCAGCTGGTCGGCGCCTCGCGCCAGCGGGTCAACCAGGAGCTCAAGGGCTTCGAGCGCGAGGGCGCGGTGCGGGTCGAGCCGACCCGGCTGGTGGTGCTCTCGCGCGAGAAGCTGATGGCGATCGCCGAGCGCTGAACGCCGAACGCCCCGATTCCGCCCCTGCCAGGAGATGCCTGCGATGACCTCTTCCGCCCCGACCACCCGCCCGGTGGCCCCGCAGCATGCCTTCGACGCCGACGCGCTCGCCGCCTGGCTGCGCGAGCGGCTCGACGGCTTCGACGGCCCGCTGCAGGTCGAGCAGTTCAGCGGCGGCCAGTCCAACCCGACCTTCCGGCTGCGCACGCCCGCCGGGCAATGGGTGATGCGCGCCAAGCCGGGACCGGCGGCGAAGCTGCTACCCTCGGCGCACGCGATCGAGCGCGAGTACCGGGTGATGGGCGCGCTGGCCGCCACCGAGGTGCCGGTGCCGCGCATGCTGCTGCTGTGCGAGGACGAGGCGGTGATCGGCCGCGCCTTCTACCTGATGGAGCATGTCGAGGGCCGGGTGCTGTGGGACCAGACGCTGCCAGGCATGACGCCGGCCGGACGCGGCGCGATCTACGACGAGATGAACCGGGTGATCGCCGCGCTGCACCGGGTCGATCCGCAGGCGGTCGGCCTGGGCGACCACGGCCGCCCGGGCAGCTACTTCGAGCGCCAGATCGCGCGCTGGAGCCGCCAGTACCAGGCCTCGGTCACCGAGCCGATTGCCGAGATGGACCGGCTGATCGACTGGCTGCCGGCGCACCTGCCCGCGGCCGCGCGCGACGACACGCAGGTCGCGGTGGTGCATGGCGACTACCGGCTCGACAACCTGATCTTCCATCCGACCGAGCCGCGGGTGCTGGCGGTGCTGGACTGGGAGCTGTCGACGCTGGGCCACCCGATCGCCGACTTCAGCTACCACGCGATGTCCTGGCACATCCCGCCGGGCGCCTTCCGCGGCATCGGTGGCTGCGACCTGCCCGCGCTGGGCATTCCGGCCGAGGGCGACTACGTGCGGCGCTACCTGGCGCGCACCCACCCGGGCATGACGGTCGACGCGGTCGAGGCGCTGCTGGCCGACTGGGACTACTACCTCGCCTACAACCTGTTCCGCATCGGCGCGATCCTGCAGGGCATCGCGCGCCGGGTGGTCGACGGCACTGCCTCGAGCGCACAGGCCCGCCAGGCCGCGGCCGGCGCCCGCCCGATGGCCGAGCTGGCCTGGCGGCATGCGCAGCGCGCCGCAGCGCGCTGACCGGGGGAGGTCTCAGCGCCGCGGCGTCGGCGGCGGCTGGGTGGGCGCCGGCATCGACATCGCCATCATGTCGCTGTCCATCGGCAGCTCCAGCACCGACGGATTCTCGAAACCCGACGGCGGCCCCATCGCACCGATGCGCCGGCCGCCGGCCGCGCTCGACAGGCCCGGGCGCAGCGGCGCCGGCGGCGGCGCATCAGGCTCGTCGACCGGGCGCAGCAGCGCCTGGCGGGCCGACAGCAGCGCGGACTCCGCCAGTGCACGGGCGCCGTCGAGCATCGGCTCCTCCAGCGCGCCGGCTTCGGTGCGCAGGTAGATGCAGCCCCGCAGCGTCATCACCACCAGCGGTGCACTGTCACCGAGCCAGAGATTGGAGGCGCGGCTGACACGGCTGAGCAGATCGCCATCGAGCCAGCGCCGCGCATGCACCGGCGAGGATGACATCAGCACATAGCCCGCTGCCGACGAGGGCACCGGCACCTTCTCGAGCATCGACAGCCAGCGCACCTCCTCGGGCAGATCGGCATCGATGCCGGTCTGGTGCGCGCTGGTCAGCGTCTGGTAGGCCTCGCCACCGAGCTGCTGGGCCAGCCGGCGCGACATGATCATCATCTCCATCTGCCCGGGCAGCCCGGCGTCGATGCGGATGCGCAGCTCGTGCCCCTTGATGTAGGCCCGGTGCGAAGGGCCCCATTCCATGCGCCCGCGCCGGTCATCGCAGTCGAACTCGATCACCCGGCCTTCGCCGCGCCGCACCCGCTTGAGCTGATGGCCACGGCTGTGGGCCCAGCCATCAAGCAGCCGCGAGTCGGGCTCGTCCTCCGGACGGGAGCCGAACATCTTCTGCAGCTTCTGCAAGGCCTTGAACATGGTGGACGGGTGAAGGCGGTTTCTCTGCCTCCTTATCGGCCAGACCGTGACAGCGCTGAAGTTCTGCCGGTTCTGCAGCTTCCCATGCTTTCCGGGGGAGACGCGCCAGCCCGCCGCCGGTTCAGGCCGGCAGCGCGACGATCTCCAGCTCGACCGTCAGCCGCTCGCGCCCGCCGCCGCTGCGCACGCCGCGGATCGGCGAGCAGGCCGCATAGTCGGGGCCGACCGCCAGCCGCACATGGCGCTCGTCGACCCGACCGACATGGGTGATGTCGATGCCCAGCCAGCGGCGCGCGGCCGGATCGGGGCAGATCTCGGCCCAGGCATGGCTGGCCAGCGACTCGCTGCCCGGCGCATGGAAATAGCCGCTGACATAGCGGGCCGGCACGCCCAGGCCACGACAGGCAGCCACGAAGGCATGGGCCTGATCCTGGCACACACCCTCCCCGCCCTGCCAGGCCTGCGCCGCGGTGGTGCCGGCATGGGTGGTGCCAGCGCGATAGCGCACCCGCTCGGCCACATGGCGGGCCAGCGCCAGCGCCAGGTCTTCGTCGCGCGGCGCCTCCAGGCCGGCATCGCGCAGATCATGGCGCATCGCCGCATCCAGCACGGCCAGCGGCGAGGGCGCCAGATAGACCCGGGGATCCGGCCCGGCGGGCTCCGGCGACCAGGCCTGGCCGCAGGTCTCGACCATGCCGGAGGCCTCGCAGCGCAGCTCGCGCTCGCCGGCCTCGATGTGCATCAGATGGCTGCGGTTGCCCCAGGCATCGGTGTGCGGCTGCAGCCGGCCGCTGACATCGAGGCACCAGTGGTGGACCTGCTGCCCGGCGCCGGAGCTGGGCGTCAGGCACAGGGTCTGGACCGCGGCGCGCAGCGGACTGGCGTAGCGGTAGCGGGTCAGGTGACGGATCTTCAGTTTCACGATCCGCACCACGAACGCAAGAAGCGCGCCCGCAACCGGGGCGCGCTCACTCCATCGGCATCACCGTCACGCCGACGCAGGGCACCGCACGGCCGCCGCCGCGGATCACCCCGCGCAGCGGCGCCACATCGGCATAGTCGCGGCCCCAGGCCAGCGTCACATGGTCGAGGCCGGCCGGCACCGCATTGGTCGGATCGAGCGCGACCCAGCCATGCAGCGGGCACCAGACCGCGACCCAGGCATGCGAGGCGTCGGCGCCGACCAGCCGCGGCTGGCCCGGCGGCGGCTGGGTCAGCAGATAGCCGCTGACATAGCGCGCCGCCAGCCCGAGCGAGCGCATCGCGCCGATCATCACATGGGCGAAGTCCTGGCAGACGCCCTGGCGCTGCGCCAGCGCCTCGGGCGCGCGGGTGTTGACCGAGGTGGCCAGCGGCCGGTACTCGAAGCGGCGATGGATCAGGTGCATCATCGCCAGCGCCCCGGCCAGCAGCGGCACGCCGGGACGGAAGACCTCGGCGCCGAAGCGCGCCAGCGAGGCCTCGCGCGGCGCGTACAGCGAGCCCAGCGTGAACTCCACCGCCGGCTCGAAGCCGGCGCCGGGCCGGTAGTCGAGCCGCTCGGCGACCTCCTCCCAGGCCGGACTGGCCTCGGGCTGCAGCCGCGGCAGCGGCGCGATGTCGGCGACGAAGCTGGAGCTGACCACCAGCCGGTCATGCACCCGCGAATGCGAGAAGCTCACCCGGTGATTGCCCCAGGGATCGAGGCTCTGCTGCACGCCCGGCGTGACCAGCACCGTCTCGTCGCCGGCACGCAGCCCGGCCGGCCGCACCCTCTCGCCAGCAGCCACCGCGGTGACATCGGGCTGGGGCGTGACCGTCAGCTGCCACTCCAGCACCTGCTGCAGCGGGGTGTGGCGCGGCCGCAGCATGCCCAGATGGTGGGCCAGCTCGACCGGCGCGTCATAGTCGTAGCAGGTCTCGTGCAGCACGCGCAGCCGGCGCGGCACCTGTGCCTCGGCCGCTTCGGCGGCACGGGCCGTCTCGGGGGCTGGAGTTGCCGCCGCGATCGCGGGGCGCTCGGGCGTCTCGGGGAGCTCTTGGATCTCGGGAAGCGTCATTGCCAGACGGTGCGGTCGGCCGGGCCGACATGGGAGAACAGATGCCGGCTGATCTCGCCGGAGACGCCCAGCGCGGCCTGGTGGCATTCCTGCAGCGCGCTCATCAGGGCGCTGTGGCGGCCGTGGGCATCGCGGGTGCTGAGCGTCTCGAGCGACCAGTCCGACGGACTCGGCAGGGTCAGCGCGACCGCCTCGGCCCAGGCCGGATCGTGGCGGGCGAGCTTGCGCAGCCGCTCGCGCAGCGTGCGCGCCACCCAGGCCAGCGAGCGCGGGTTGTCGGTGTCCTGCACCAGCAGGTGCAGCAGCGGCGGCACCTCGCGGCGGGCCTGGAACTGCGCGCGGTAGGTGATGGTCGAGTCGAACAGGCCCAGCAGCAGCGCGAAGCCGTCGTCCAGGTCATGCAGCCCGGCCTCGAAGCCGGCCTCCAGCGCCTGTGCCAGCATGTCCAGCCGCTCGATCTGGCGCGCGACACTGAGCAGGCGCCAGCCGTCGTCGCGGGTCATGCGGTCGGTCTGCGCGCCGGTGATCGCCGCCAGATGCAGCGCGGCCTGGTTGAGCACGCCCAGCACATCGCTGAGCGGCTCGTGGCCCTCGCGCGCGCCGATGCCGGCGAGCTGGCGGGAAAACAGCTCGCTCAGATGCTTGATCAGGCCCCAGTGCTCGGTCGAGAGCCGTTCGCGCAGCGCCTCGGCGCACTGGCGCAGCGCCTGCAGGTTGTAGGCCACGCTGAAGCTGCCGCGGGTGTCGCCGAGCGAATGCATCAATGCGCGCTCGAACACCCGCGCTGCCTGCGACGAGCCCTGCACCGGCAGCGGCACCGCCGCGCCGATCATGCCCTGCCCGACCAGCAGCCGGTGCAGCACCTGCAGCACCGGCGCGCTGCCCGAGGGCAGCGCCTCCAGCGCCAGCCGCGCCAGCCGCACGCTGTTCTCGGCCCGCTCGGTGTAGCGGCCGAGCCAGAACAGGTTCTCCGCCGCCCGGCTGGTGACCACGCGGCGCCAGCCGGCCAGGTCGGCCGCATCGAGCGGACGCGGCAGCAGCGTGGTGGCGTCGACCTCGCCGTCGGTCAGCACCCAGGTGTCGGTGCTGGCCGAGCCAGACTGCATCGACAGATAGGCGTCGACGCCGCTGTGCCGCCCGGCCACCCGGGTCAGGCCCCCGGGCAGCACCTGCCAGCCGCCGGCGCCGTCCGACACCGCATAGACCCGCACCACCACCGGGCGCGGCTCGAGCCGCCCGGCATGCCAGACCGGCAGCTCGGAGGGGCGCGCGGGCATCACCAGCGTGTGCGCGGCGCGGTCGGCGTCGATGCGCGCCTCCCACTCGCGCAGCGCCTGCGGGGAGAGCTCGCTGGTCATCACCGGCGCGAAGCTGCGTGTCACCGCGCCGGCCGGGAAGGTCGGCACGATCAGGTAGTCGCGCAGCCGCGGGCGGGTGGCCTCCCAGACGCTGGCCTCGCCGCACCACCAGCTGGTGTGCGCCGGCAGCTTCAGGGGCTCGTCCAGCAGCCGGTCGGCGATGCCGGGCCAGAAGGCGCTCAGGCCCGGGCTCTCGAGCACGCCGGCGCCGGGCGCGTTGGCCAGAACCAGCTCGCCGGCGCGCACCGCCTGCACCAGGCCGGGCACGCCCAGCGCCGAGTCCGGGCGCAGCTCCAGCGGGTCGAGCCACTCGTCGTCGACCCGGCGCAGCAGCACATGCACCTGCTCCAGCCCGCCGAGCGTCTTCAGATAGAGCCGGTTGCCGCGCACCGTCAGGTCCGAGCCCTCCACCAGCGTGATGCCGAGGTAGCGGGCCAGGAAGACATGCTCGAAGTAGGTCTCGTTGCGCGGCCCCGGCGTCAGCAGCGCGATGCGCGAGTGCGCGCCGGCCGGGCTGTCGCGCAGCAGGCCCTCGATCATCGTGCGGAAGGCCGAGGCCACCCGCTGCACCTTCAGCGAGCGGAAGGCCTCGGGAAACTGCTGGCCGATGATCAGCCGGTTCTCCAGCAGATAGCCCAGGCCCGAGGGCGACTGGGTGCGCTGGCCGACCACCCGCCAGCCGCCGTCGGGCGCGCGCGCCAGGTCGAAGGCCACCACATGCAGCCAGCGGTTGCCGGCCGGGCGCACGCCGTGCATCGGCCTCAGGTACTGCGGATGCGCCAGCACCAGCGAGGGCGGCAGCAGGCCGTCGTGCAGCAGGTCCTGCGGGCCGTAGAGATCGGCCAGCGTCGCGTCGAGCAGCCGCGCGCGCTGGCGCACGCCGGCCTCGATGTGGCGCCACTCGTCGGGCGTGATCAGCAGCGGCAGCAGCTCCAGCGGCCAGGAGCGTGCGCTCTCGCCGCCTTCGGCATAGACGTTGTAGGTCGCGCCGTCCTCGCGCACCCGGCGCTGCACCCGCGACAGGCGCGCGGACAGGTCCAGCCAGCCGGCCACGCCGTTGGCCTCGAAGAAGCGTTCCCACACCGGCGCCAGGCCGGAGGGGGTCGCCGGGGCCCCGGATCCGACGAGCACCCCGCGCAGCTCGTCATGGTGTCCGGTCGTTCCGGCCAGCGCCGACGCGGCGGCCAGAAGGGCCGCCCCGGGCGTCTCGTCGGGTAGAAGACTCGATTGCATCGGCGCATCATGCACCGGAGCGCGGGACTTGCGCCTCCGGGAGAGCCGCAATCGTGTCCCGCCACGTACCGGTATTGCAGTTCAGATCGACTGTCGCAGCGGCGTTCAGCCCCGGCGCAGGTCCAGCGTGAACGGGAACTCCAGGCTGCGCTTCGTCTCGCCGACGACCATGCGACCCGGGGTATGGCCCATCGCGAAGAAGCGCGCCAGGCGGCGGCTCTCGGCCTCGTAGGAGTTCACCGGGAAGGTCTCGTGGTTGCGCCCGCCCGGATGCGCGACATGGTACTGGCAGCCGCCCAGCGAGCGCTCGTTCCAGGTGTCGACGAGATCGAAGGTCAGCGGCGCGTGCACGCCGATGGTCGGATGCAGCGCCGAAGGCGGCTGCCAGGCGCGGTAGCGCACGCCGGCCACATACTCGCCGACCCGGCCGGTGGGCTGCAGCGGCAGCGGCACGCCGTTGACCGTCACCACATGGCGACGCTCGACCAGGCCGCTGACATGCACCTCGATGCGCTCCAGCGACGAGTCCACATAGCGCACCGTGCCGCCGATCGCGCCCTCCTCGCCCATGACATGCCAGGGCTCGAGCGCGCTGCGCAGCGTCAGATGCACGCCCTTGGCCGAGACCTCGCCGACCTTCGGGAAGCGGAACTCGAAGTGCGGCGCGAACCAGGCGGCATCGAAGCCGTAGCCGGCGCGCTGCAGGTCCTCCATCACATCCTCGAAGTCCATGCGCACGAAACTCGGCAGCAGGAAGCGGTCATGCAGCTCGGTGCCCCAGCGCACCAGCGGTGCGCGGTAGGGCTCGTTCCAGAAGCGGGCGATCAGCGTGCGCAGCAGCAGCTGCTGCACGATCGACATGCGCGCATGCGGCGGCATCTCGAAGGCGCGCAGCTCCAGCAGGCCCAGCCGGCCGGTGCTGGAATCGGGCGAGTACAGCTTGTCGATGCAGAACTCGCTGCGGTGCGTGTTGCCGGTGACATCGATCAGCACGTTGCGCAGCGTGCGGTCGACCAGCCACGGCGGCATGTCCTCGCCGTAGACGCCCTTGTTGCGCTCGATCTCGCGCAGCGCGATCTCCAGCTCGTAGACCTGGTCGTTGCGGGCCTCGTCCACCCGGGGCGCCTGGCTGGTCGGGCCGATGAACAGGCCCGAGAACAGGTAGGACAGCGAGGGATGGTTGTGCCAGTAGACCAGCAGCGAGGCCAGCAGGTCCGGCCGGCGCAGGAAGGGCGAGTCCGCGGGCGTGGCGCCGCCCATGACCATGTGGTTGCCGCCGCCGGTGCCGGTGTGGCGGCCGTCGAGCATGAACTTCTCGGTCGACAGGCGCGTCTTCCAGGCCGCGTCGTAGAGGAACTCGGTGTGCTGGACCAGCTGACGCCAGTTCTTCGCCGGGTGGATGTTCACCTCGATGACGCCGGGGTCGGGCGTGACCTGCAGCAGCGTCAGGCGCGGGTCGCGCGGCGGCGGGTAGCCCTCCAGCACGATCTTCACGCCCTGCGCGGCCGCGGTGGCCTCGATCGCGGCGAGCAGCTCGAGGTAGTCCTCCAGGCGCGCCAGCGGTGGCATGAAGACATACATCACGCCCGACGGGCTGCCGACCTTCTCGGCCTTCGGACCGTTGGCGCGACGCGGATCGCGCACCTCGACGCACAGCGCGGTGCGGGTGATCCAGTGCGCCGACTCGAAGCGCTGCGGATGGCGCGCCAGCTCCTCGGCGCTCAGGCCGTCGAGCGGCGACAGGGCGCGCGCGCGGCCGGTCCCGCCGACGTCGCCATCCGACGCGGCCTGACCGCGCGGGTCCCCGCCTTCGCGGGGATGACCGGCCGTGCCGCCGGTGGCGGTGCTGGCATCGGCCTGGCCGTAGATGTCGCCGAAGCCGTAGTCGCCGTCGAAGGCGCCGCCCTGCAGCGCCACCGTGCCGCCCTCGGCGAAGCCGCCGCCGGCCACATGCGCGGCGTACTGCTGGCGCACCACATGGGCCGCGGGCAGCGCGTCGCGCGGCGCGAACGGATCCTGCTCGATCAGGAAGGGATAGTCCTTCTTCGCCACCCAGGGCAGCGAGTCCAGCGGCAGGCGGTAGCCCATCGGCGAGTCGCCGGGCACCAGGTACATGCGCTCGTCGCGGAAGAACCACGGGCCGGTGACCCAGCGCGGGCCGCCCAGCGCCGGGCCCTCGGCCGGCTTGATCGGCAGCACATAGCCGATCTCCTGCTCCAGGCCCTGGTCGAAGACGCGGCGCAGGCGCATGCGCTCCAGCTCGTCGTCCAGCCGCGAGTCGAAGGGGTCGACGTTGACCGGCAGGCGGCGCTCGCGCCACAGGTAGTACCAGGTGTCCTCGTAGCCGGTCTGCACGAACTGGTCGGTCAGGCCCAGGCGCGCGGTCAGGCCGAGCATGAAGCGCCTGGCATCGGCCGAGGTGTACTGGTGGTTGTCGCGCTCGTCGGCGAACAGCGACATGTCGTGCCAGCATGGCTGGCCGTCGGCACGCCAGTAGGCCGACAGCGCCCAGCGCGGCAGCTGCTCGCCCGGGTACCACTTGCCCTGGCCGAAGTGCAGGAAGCCGCCCTGGCCGTATTCGTCACGCAGGCGCTGCACCAGCTCGGTGGCGTAGAGCCGCTTCGTCGGGCCCAGCGCGTCGGTGTTCCACTCGGCGCCGTCGCGGTCGTCGACCGCCACGAAGGTCGGCTCGCCGCCCATCGTCAGGCGCACGTCGCCGCCGACCAGCTCGGCGTCGACCTGCTCGCCCAGCGCCAGCACCGCGGCCCACTGGTCCTCGGTGTAGGGCTTGGTCACGCGCGGGGATTCCCAGATGCGCGTGATCTTCATCTCGTGCGCGAACTCGACCTCGCACTCGTCGACCGCACCGGTGATCGGCGCCGCGCTCGAGGGCTGCGGCGAGCAGGCCAGCGGAATGTGGCCCTCGCCGGCCAGCAGGCCGGAGGTCGGGTCCAGGCCGATCCAGCCCGCGCCCGGCAGGTAGACCTCGCACCAGGCGTGCAGGTCGGTGAAGTCGACCTCGGTGCCGCTCGGGCCGTCCAGGGCCACGACATCGGACTTCAGCTGGATCAGGTAGCCCGAGACGAAGCGCGCGGCCAGGCCCATGTGGCGCAGCGTCTCCACCAGCAGCCAGCCGGTGTCGCGGCAGGAGCCCGAGGCCTTGGTCAGCGTCTCCTCCGGCGTCTGCACGCCGGGCTCGAGGCGGATGGTGTAGCGGATGTCGTTCTGCAGGCGCTGGTTCAGGCCGACCAGGAAGTCGATCGTGCGCACCTCGGTGCGGTCGATCGTGTCGAGGAAGGCCTGCAGCGCGGGCGTGGCCGGCGCCGGCTCCAGGTACGGGGCCAGCTCCTGCTTCAGACCGTCCTCGTAGACGAAGGGAAAGGTCTCCGCGCCCGGCTCGAGGAAGAAGTCGAAGGGGTTGTAGACCGCCATCTCGGCCACCAGATCGACGGTGACCTTGAACTGCGTGGTCTTCTCCGGGAAGACCAGGCGGGCGAGATAGTTCGAGAACGGATCCTGCTGCCAGTTGATGAAATGCGTCTCGGGCTCGACGCGCAGCGAGTACGACAGCACCGGCGTGCGGCAATGCGGCGCCGGGCGCAGGCGCACCACCTGGGGCGACAGCGTCACCGGCCGGTCATACCGGTAGTGGGTGACGTGATGGAGAGCGACGTGAATGGACACGGCGTGATCTTTCTTGAAATGAAAAGACGACCCCGGCGATCGTAGTCACGGTGCATGACTGCACGGTGCACGACGCTTCGCCGGGGCGGGCGGGGCCGGCACGGGTCCGGTCCGCGGCAGGAATCAGCCCAGTCTTCAGACCGCGACCAGGAAGTCGCGGCTGATGCCCGCGCCCAGCTCGTTGACCCGGTCGAGGAACTGCGTCAGGTAGGCATGCAGGCCGGTGGCGAGAATCTCGTCGATGCGGCCGTATTCCAGATCGGCATGCAGCCGGCCGGCACGGCGCAGCGTCTCCGACGAGTGGTCGTTGGCCACCAGCTTCAGGTTGACCTCCACCTCCTGGGTGCAGGCGGCCAGCGAGCGCGGCATGTCCGGGCGCAGGATCAGCAGCTCGGCGACCTTGTCCGACTGGATGACATTGCGGTAGACCTTGCGGTAGACCTCGAAGCCGGAGACCGAGCGCAGGATCGCGGCCCAGTGGTAGAAGTCGTACTCCTGGTCGCGGTCGTCGGCGGCGCCGTAGAAGTCGCTCTCGACCGCATGGAACTTGACGTCGAGCAGCCGCGCGGTGTTGTCGGCGCGCTCCAGGAAGGTGCCGATGCGCACGAAGTGCAGCGCCTCGTCCTGCAGCATCGTGCCGACCTGCACGCCGCGCGACAGGTGCGAGCGGAACTTGACCCACTCGAACAGCGCGCTCGGGTCGCGCTCGAGCAGGCCGTCGCGCAGCAGGCGGTTGAACTCCAGCCAGGTCTGGTTGGTGGTCTCCCAGACCTCGGTGGTCAGCGCACCGCGCACCGCGCGGGCGTTCTCGCGCGCCGCGCGCAGACAGCTCCAGATCGACGAGGGATTGCGCTCGTCACGGACCATGTAGGTCATGACGGTGGCGGCGGTCACGTCGCCATAGCGGCGCGCGAAGTCGCCGCTGAGCTCGGAAATGCTCAGCAGGCCGCGCCAGCCCAGCTCGGAGACCGCAGCCGACTGCGGCAGCAGCGCGGTCTGGTAGTTGACGTCGAGCATCCGGGCGGTGTTCTCGGCGCGCTCCATGTAGCGCGACATCCAGAACAGGTGGTCGGCGGTTCGAGACAGCATGCGAAAAATCCTTGGGTCTTGATTCTTGTCGGTTCTTGTCGAGGCAAGTCCGGTGTCCGGTCCTGGCGCGCGCTCAGTCCTCGAGCACCCAGGTGTCCTTGGTGCCACCGCCCTGCGAGGAATTGACCACCAGCGAGCCCTCCTTCAGCGCCACCCGGGTCAGGCCGCCGCAGACCATCTGCACCTCGCTGCGGCCCGACAGCACGAAGGGGCGCAGGTCGATGTGGCGCGGCGCGATGCCCTTCTCCACGAAGGTCGGGCAGGTCGACAGGCTCAGCGTCGGCTGCGCGATGTAGTTGCCGGGGTTGGCGATCAGGTGCTCGCGGAACCTGGCGATCTCGTCCTTGCTCGCGGCCGGGCCGACCAGCATGCCGTAGCCGCCGGCACCGTGCACCTCCTTGACGACCAGCTCGGACAGGTGGTCGAGCACATAGCGGAAGTCGTCGGCCTCGCGGCACAGGTAGGTCGGCACGTTGTTCAGGATCGGCTTCTCGCCGAGGTAGAACTCGATCATCTTCGGCACATAGGCGTAGATCGACTTGTCGTCGGCGACACCGGTGCCGATGGCGTTCGACAGCGTCACGTTGCCGGCGCGGTAGGCCGCCAGCAGGCCGGGGCAGCCCAGCGTCGAGTCCGGGCGGAAGGCCAGCGGATCGAGGAAGTCGTCGTCGAGGCGGCGGTAGATCACGTCGACGCGCTTCGGCCCGCGCGTGGTGCGCATGAAGACGAAGTTGTCCTTGACGAACAGATCCTGGCCCTCGACCAGCTCGACACCCATCTGCTGCGCCAGGAAGGCGTGCTCGAAGTAGGCCGAGTTGTACATGCCCGGCGTCAGCACCACCACCGTCGGGTCGTTGATGCCGCCCGGCGCCACCGAGCGCAGCGTCTCCAGCAGCAGGTCGGGATAGTGCGCGACCGGGGCCACGCGGTGCTGCGCGAACAGCTCGGGAAAGAGCCGCATCATCATCTTGCGGTTCTCGAGCATGTAGCTCACGCCCGAGGGCACGCGCAGGTTGTCCTCCAGCACGTAGTAGGTGCCCGAGCCGTCGGGGTTGGCCGCGCGGACGATGTCGATGCCGGCGATGTGCGAGTAGATGCCGCCAGGCACGTCCACGCCGATCATCTCGGGCCGGTACTGCGCGTTGGCCAGGATCTGCTCCGGCGGCACGATGCCGGCCTTGACGATCTCCTGGCCGTGGTAGACGTCATGCACGAAGCGGTTCAGCGCGGTGACCCGCTGGCGCAGGCCGGCTTCCAGCTCGCGCCACTCGTGGGCGGGAATCACCCGCGGAATCAGGTCGAAGGGAATCAGCCGCTCGGTGCCTTCGCCGGAATCCTTGTCGCCATAGACGGCGAAGGTGATGCCGACGCGGCGGAAGATCATTTCCGCCTCCTCCCGGCGGGCCTGCATGACCTCCCCGGGCTGCTGCTGCAGCCAGCGCTCATAGGTACGGTAGTGGTCCCGGACGACCGGACCGCTCGCATTCATTTCATCGAACATCATTGTTCTCGTCGTGGTGGTTGAGCGTGCACAGGGTTTAGCAAGTTCAGGGCCAGTCACGGCCTGTCGTCCCCGGAAGCGGCTGATGCCAGTAACGGATGCGTTCGTCCTGTTCGCACCACTCCGATGCATTCGCACCGTACCAGTGCCATGCACCACAGCGGTTCACATGAATCACTTTCGTACCGCGTGATTGCAGACGCTGCACGACCGCCACCGCCGGATGACCGTGCGGATTGAACCTCCCAGCCTGCACGATAGCCCAGCCCGGAGTCACCGAATTGACAAATTGCAAGCTCGATGAAGATGCACTTCCGTGGTGCGGCACCTGCATCACATCGGCCCGCAGGCGCCCTGACTGGCGCAGCACCAGCATCAGCTCCTGCTCCTGGCCGATGTCGCCGGTCAGCAGCGCGACCCGGCCGCCACCGGCCACCCGCAGCACGCAGGACAGCGCATTCGAGCCGGGCCGATCCGGCCCGGTGCGGGCCAGGGCTGCAGCCGTCGGATGCAGGAACTCGAACTCGACGCCGTCGCGCTGCCAGCGCAGGCCGGCCTGGCAAGGCTGGTGCGGCACGCCGGCCGCTGCCCTGCCGGCGGGGCGGCCGCGCAGCGCATGGCCGGGCTCGAGCGAGCTGTGCATCAGCCGCACCGGCAGCGCCGCCAGCAGCGAGGCGGCGCCGCCGCTGTGGTCGCTGTCGCGGTGGCTCAGCACCAGATGGTCAAGCTCGCGCACGCCCAGGCGGCGCAGCAGCGGCAGCAGCACCCGCTCGCCGGCGTCGCCGGCCTCGCCCTGGCGGCCGTAGGCCGGTCCGGTGTCGTGCAGCAGATCGTGGCCTGCGGTGCGCACCAGCACCGCATGGCCCTGGCCGACATCGGGCACGATCAGCTCGAAATGCCCGGGCTGCGGCCGCTCCAGCGCCGGCCACAGCAGGGGCAGCAGCATCGGCACCGCCAGCAGACGCAGCGCCCAGGGCCAGGGCAGCGTCAGCAGCACCGCCGCGGCCAGACCCAGCGCCTGGGCCCAGACTGGCGCCGCCGCCGGACTCCAGGCCGCGCCCGGCCAGGCCAGCAGCGGCTCCAGCATCAGGCGCAGCAGGTCGATCGCCCAGACCGCCGGCAGCCACAGCGGCTCGAGCAGCAGGCCCAGCAGCGCCAGCGGCGTCACCACCAGCGTGATCAGCGGAATCGCCACCAGATTGGCCGGCAGCCCAAGCAGCGAGATCTGCTGGAAGAACAGCAAGGTCCACGGCGCCAGGCCGAGCGTGGCCACCCACTGGCTGCGCAGCAAGGCGCGCAGCGACTCGCGCAGCCACGCCGCTCCCGGCCGCTGCGCCGGTCTCGTGCGCATCCGTGCGCCGGGCGGCTCCGAGGCGATCAGCAGCGCCACCGCGACAAAGGACAGCCAGAAGCCCGGCTGCAGCAAGGCCCAGGGATCGGCCAGCGCCACCACCGCCGCCACCAGCGCCAGCAGGCGCGGCATCGGCCAGTCGCGCGCGCCCTCGCGCAGCAGCGCCACCGTGGCCAGCATCAGCACGGTGCGCTGCGCCGGCACGCCCCAGCCCGACAGCAGCGCGTAGCCCAGCGCCGCCAGCACCCCGCCCAGACGGGCCGCACGCGGCGCCGGACAGATCAGCATCAGCCCGGGCCCGGGCCCGCGCCGCCACAGCAGCGCGATCAGCACGCCGGCCAGCCAGGCGAACATCGTCACATGCAGGCCGCTGATCGCCATCAGATGACTCAGGCCGGCCAGGCGGAACAGCGCCCAGTCCTCGCGCTCGATCGCGCTCTGGTCACCCAGGCTCAGGCCGGCGATCACCCCGGCCGCCGGCCGCTCGCCCAGCACCGAGAACAGATGCTCGCGCCGATCCTGGCGCCAGCGGTCGATGCGTGCCTGGCCGGTCTCGGCCAGCAGCACCGGCCGGTCGTCAGCGACGCCGCTGCGCTGCACCACCCGGCCCTGGCCGCCCAGGCCCTCCTCGAGCGCACGCAGCGCCAGGTCCGGCCCGTGCAGCGGTGCCGGCGCCTCGACCGGCCGCAGCCTCAGCGCCAATCGCCAGCGCTGGCCGGCGCGTGGCGCCCCGGCCCGAGGCGGCGGTCCGGACAAGCCGCTTTCGCCCCAGAAGACCTGCAGCCGGCGCGGCAGGACCAGCGGCACCGGCGCGGGCGCATCCGCCACGCGTGCGCCGCTCAAGGTGCCGGGCCAGCCGGCACGCTCCACCTCGATCTGGCCACGCCAGGCGCCCTCGCGCCAGACCGGCAGGCCGACGATCACGCCCTCGACCTGCACCAGCCGGTCCTGCAGCGCCGGATCGAGCCGGTCGCGCAGGCCGGCCTCGGCGCGCAGATCGGTCAGCAGCAGCGCGGCAGGTGCCAGCGCGAGGGCACCGAGAATCCGCGGCCAGCGGCTGCGCCCGCGCCCTGCCCGCGGCCCGATCCACGCCAGCAGGAGCAGCAGCAGCGCGGCACCCAGCAGCATCTGGCGCTCGGGCGACGCCAGCAGGCGTGGCTGCTGGATCTGCAGCAGCGTGCCCGCCAGCACCGCGCCGGCCGCCACGCCCAGCGGCATCACGGCCGAGACCCCGTGCAGGCTGGCGCCCATGCGTCCTCCCCTTTCGGCTCAGTGTAGGATCGCGCCCAGCCGGGCGGTGCACGGGTGATCCGCGCTTGACAGCGCCAGCACGCATCGCTCCGGAAACGAAAAATTCCTTCCCGAACCGAACCGATTCACGGATTCCCGCCATGAGCATTTCCCAGCGCCTCCAGGACCTCGGCATCAGCCTGCCGCCGGTGGCCGTGCCGGCCGCCGCCTATGTGCCCTTCGTGCGCACCGGCAACCTGGTCTTCCTGTCCGGCCACATCGCCAAGAAGGACGGCAAGCCCTGGGTCGGCCAGCTCGGCCGCGACATGGACACCGCCACCGGCCGCGAAGCCGCCCGCGCCATCGCCATCGACCTGATGGGCACGCTGCAGGCCGCCGTCGGCGACCTGTCGAAGGTGCGCCGCATCGTCAAGGTGATGAGCCTGGTCAACAGCACGCCCGACTTCACCGAGCAGCACCTGGTCACCAACGGCGCCTCCGAGCTGTTCGCCCAGGTCTTCGGCGACCAGGTCGGCGCGCATGCCCGCAGCGCCTTCGGCGTCGCGCAGATCCCGCTGGGCGCCTGCGTCGAGATCGAGCTGATCGCCGAGGTCGAGTGAATCCGCGCCCGCGCCTGCTGCTGGCGCTGATGGCGCTGGCCTGCTTCGCCAGCGTCGCCGGCGCGCTGTTCGCCCAGCATCGCCTGGACATGCAGCCCTGCCCGTGGTGCATCCTGCAGCGCATTCTTTTCCTGCTGATCGGCACGGTGGCCGGCCTGGCGGCACTGCTGCCCGAGGCGGCGGGCGCCACGCGGCTGTCGCGCCGGCTCTCGGGCGGGCTGGTGCTGCTGCTGGCCCTGGCCGGCACCGCAGCGGCGCTCTACCAGCACTTCGTCGCCGCGAAGCTGCCCTCCTGCGACCTGACGCTGGCCGACCGGATCATTTCCGGCCTGGGGCTGGACGCCTGGCAGCCGGAGGTCTTCGAGGTGCGCGCCTCCTGCGCCGAGGCCGCGGTGTCGCTGCTGGGCGTGCCCTTCGAGCTGTGGAGCGCGGCGCTGTTCGTGCTGCTGGGCGCAGCCGCAGTCCGTCTCGCACAAGCGCGATGATGTGAAATACTTGGCAGAAACTGCCGCGTATTTCGCATGAAGACCTTTTTCCGTCGGCCCTCGTCCCTGCTGTCAGGGAGCGCTGTCCCCGCGTCGCGGGGGCTGGCTGAAGGCGGCCGGCACGGTCCAATTCCCGCATGAGCGAGCATGAGCTGAGCCGCATCGGCGCGGCGGAACAGGCCGAGCGGGTGGTGCAGCGTCTGATGCGCCGCTACAGCGCCGACACCCGCGGCCCGGCGCCG
The DNA here is from genome assembly GCF_013426975.1 of Sphaerotilus sulfidivorans. Taxonomy (GTDB): domain Bacteria; phylum Pseudomonadota; class Gammaproteobacteria; order Burkholderiales; family Burkholderiaceae_C; genus Sphaerotilus; species Sphaerotilus sulfidivorans. Next base: position 27,085 of record NZ_JACCPY010000006.1, on the reverse strand, counting down.
GACTCCAGCCAGGATCCGGCCTTCCGGCGCTGGCTGGCACTGGCCAGCGGCATGATGCCGGCGGCGATGGAGCGGGCCGAGCCGACCCTGGCCGACACCCGACTGATTCCCACCGGCGAGGCGCGCCGGCGGCTGTGCGTGGCGCTGCGCACACCCGACCAGGCCACCGCGCTGGTGCTGGCCGACCCCTTCGACCGCGCCGAGCGGCTCTGGATCGAGGCGCGTCTGCGCCAGGAGGGACGGCTGCGCACCCGCTGGTATGTGGCACCGGCACCGGCGCTGCTGGCCTTCGTCGAGCGGGTCGAGCAGGCCCGGCTCGAGCATGAGGTCAGCCGCTTCGGCGTGCGCGCCTCCCGCCATGACGACATCGGTGCAGCCGGCACGCCGGCGCTGGAGCCGCTCAACCGGCTGCTGCGCCTGGCGTTCGAGCGCGGCGCCAGCCATCTGCACCTGGACCTGCCGGCCCATGACCCGGCCGCCGCCTCGGTGCGGCTGCGCATCGACGGCCGGCTGCAGCCCGCCGGCCCGTCGCATCCGGACGACGAGCGCCCCGCCCCGGCCGGCGAGATGCTGCATGCGCTGGCCGCGATGCTGAGCCCGCAGATCCTTCGCGATGGCCAGCTCGACATCGTCCAGGGCGGCCGGCCGCTGAGCCTGCCGGTCGAGCTGCATCCCGGCCACATCGTGCTGCGGCTGCCGGACCGCGACGATCGGCAGCCGCCCCCCTCGCTCGAGGCGCTGGGGCTGGCGCCGGCCACCTGTGCCGCGCTGCGCCAGGCGCTGCGGCCGGTGCACGGGCTGACGCTGCTGGTGGCGCCTCCAGGCCAGGGACTGAGCACCCTGCTGCGGGCGCTGGCCGGACAAAGCCGTCAGGAAGGCCAGCTCGCGCTGGTGCTGGACGCGCCGGACCGCGATGCGGTCGAGCACGGCCTGAGGCGCGATCCCGACCGGCTGCTGATCGACCAGAGCGGCGAGATGAGCCCCGGCGCCGCCGAGCGGCTGGCCGATCTGGCGCTGGAGGGCCGGGCGCTGGTGCTGGCGGTGCGGGCGGCCTCGCCCTGGTCGGCCATCGAGCGGCTGCACCGCGCCGGCCTGCCGCGCCAGGTGATCGGCCGCAGCCTCGGCGGGATGCTGGTGCAGCAGCTGCTGCCGCGGATCTGCCCGCACTGCGAAGGCAGCGGCTGTCCGGACTGCGAGGGCAGCGGCCGGCTGGGCCGCTGCGTGATCGAAAGCTGGATCGGCACCAGCCGCGCGCTGGCCGAGGCGATCGAGACCGGCGCGCCGGCGGCCCGGCTCGACCGGCTGGCCCGACAGCGGCGCATCCCCGGCATGGCCGAGCGGCTGCAGCAGCGGCTGCGCTCGGGCGAGATCGCACAGGAGGATGCCGAGCGTGCCGCTCCGCTGGCGCCCTGAACTCTGGCTCGACCTGCGTGCACGCGGCTGCCAGGCCCGGCTCATCGGCGCGGGCTGGCGCGAGCGCAGCCTGGCCGCGGCCAGCGGCAGCGGGCGGGGCGCGGCCGCGCTGGGCGCGGCGCTGTCGGCGCTGCGCCTGGCCGATGTCGAGGTGCTGCCGGGCCAGGCCCGGCTGCGGGTGGCCGACGAGTACCTGCTGCACCTGCTGCTGCACCATGACGGTTCGCACGCCCAGGTCCGGCAGGAGGCGCAGCAGCGCTTCCGGGCGGTGCTCGGCGACGGAGCGCGGCATCTGATGCTGCTGCCGATGGGCCGGCAGCGCTGGCTCGCCAGCGCGCTCGAGGCGGCCGATCTGGCGACCTGGACCGAGACGCTTCAGCACGCCGGCCTGCGTGCCGGTCGGATCGAGCCGCTGCTGCATGCCGAATGGCAGCGGGTCGGCCGTCAGATCCGCGATGCCGACGCGGTGCTGGTGCTGCCGCGCGACGAAGGCGCGACACTGCTGCGCCTGATCGACGGCGAGCCGGTCGATCTGGCCTGGGAGCGCTTCGACAGCGAGGACAGTGCCTCGCTGGAGCGCCGGGTGCGGGCCTTTGCCCGGCTGCCGCAGGGACGCCGCCGCCGCCCGGCCTGGGCACAGACCGGCAGCGGCGGCGGCCTCCTCACCGAGGCCGAGGAGGCTCAGGTGATCTACCTGCTGCCCGAGAGCGGCACGCTGTGCCGCTATGTGCGCGAGCGCTCCGGCTCCGGCGGTGGGCCGGACGGCCTCGCCGGCTGATCGGCCGCGGCGACGGAAGCAGCCGCAGTCGACTCCGGCTCCGGCTCCTGCGGCGCCATCGCCACCGCCACGCTGACCCGCAGCCCGCCAAGCTCGGGCGAGCGATCGACCTGGATGTCGAGCTGCAGCGCCATCGCGATGCGCCGCACGATCGACCAGCCCAGGCCGCTGCCCGGCCGGTCATTGCCAAGCGCGCGGAAGAAGCGCTCGCCCAGGCGCTGCAGATGCTCCGGCGACAGGCCGGGGCCGCTGTCCTCGACGATCAGCCGGGCGCGGGGCACGGGCGTTTCCGTGCCGTCGGGCATCACCGACGTCGAAGTCTCGGCCTGTGCCGGGGGCAGCACGGTCACCCGCACCGTCGCGCCGGCCGGGCTGTAGCGCAGCGCGTTGTCGATCAGGTTGCGCAGCAGCACCGCCAGCAGCGTGGGCTCACCGCGCACCTGCAGCCAGCCCTCCTCTTCCGGCGCCTCGAATTGCAGATCCTGCCCCTCCTCGAAGGCGGTGGCGGCGATCTCGACCACCTCGTCGCGGGCCAGCGCCACCAGGTCGGCGCGGCCCTGGCGGCACTGCGGCTCGGCCTCCAGCCGCGCCAGCGTCAGCAGCTGCTGCACCAGACGGGTGGCGCGGTCGCAGCCGGCCAGCGTCGCCTGCAGCGCATGGCGGCGCGCGGCCGGATCGGCCACCGCCAGCGCGGCCTGCGCCTGCGCGCGAATGCCGGCGATCGGGGTGCGCAGCTCATGCGCGGCATCGGCGGTGAAGCGCCGCTCCGAGCTCAGCAGCGCATGGGTGCGATCGAACAGCTCGTTGAGCGCCTGGATCAGCGGCAGCAGCTCGGCCGGTGCGTCGTCGATGCGCACCGGCGTCAGCTCGGCCGGATCGCGCGTGGCCAGCTCGCGCCCGAGCCGGTCCAGCGGCACCAGGCCCAGACGCACCGCCCACCACACGCTCAGGCCCAGCAGCGGCAGCGCCACCAGCAGCGGCAGCAGCGAGCTGCGCAGCACCGCCTCGAGAATCTCCTCGCGCGAGTAGCCCAGCTCGCCGATCAGCACGATCGCGTCGGAGGCCTGCCGCGGCCGGGCGGCATAGACCCGCCAGTCGCGTCCCGACAGATGGGTGGCGTGAAAGCCCGGCACCAGCGGCGCCAGCGGTTCGGCCGGCGCATTCCAGGAATGCATTTCCAGCGCGCCGTCGCGCCAGACCTGGAAGGCCACCCGCGGCGAGTAGCGGTGCAGATTGGAGGCCGGCGGCAGCGCGGCCTCGCCGCCATCCTCGAGCTGCAGCGCGATCAGCAGCGCGGCCGACTGCGCCAGATGACCGTCGAGCAGGCTGTCGAGCTCGCGCCGGGTGTCGACCCAGGCCAGCACCGCCGCCAGCATCCACAGCATCGTCACCCCAGCCAGCACCCGGCCGAGCAGCCGCGCGCGCAGCGAGCTGCGCCGCGCCGGATGCAGCGGACTCACGAGGCGGAAAGCGGCATGCTGCCGGTGTCGGCGCCCAGCTCGGCCGCGGCCTCGGCAGGTGCGCTCTCGGGCGCCGGCGCCGGCGTCGAGGCGGCAAAGGCATAGCCGACCCCGCGCACCGTGCGGATGCGGTGCGAGCCAAGCTTGCGGCGCAGGTGATGCACATGCACCTCGATGGTGTTGCTGCCGACCTCCTCGCCCCAGCCGTAGAGGTGGTTCTCGAGCTGCTCGCGGGTCAGCACCCGGCCCGGGCGCAGCATCAGCACATGCAGCAGGCTGAACTCCCGGCTGGAGAGCTTGACCGCCTCGCCGTCGGCCCAGACCTCGCGCGAGGCCGGCTGCAGATCGACGCCGTTGCTGCTGAGCCGGTCCTGCGCCTGGCCGTGCGAGCGGCGCACCAGCGCACGCAGCCGCGCAGCCAGCTCATGCAGGTCGACCGGCTTGACGACATAGTCGTCGGCACCGATGTCCAGTGCCTGGATGCGCTGGGGCACGCCGTCGCGCGCGGTCAGCACCAGCACCGGCGTGGCCACGCCCCGGTTGCGCAGGCTCTGCAACACGTCGATGCCGTCGACCCGCGGCAGGCCGAGGTCGAGAATGGCGGCGGTGTAGGTCTGGTTCAGAAGCTCGCGCTCGGCGGCCACGCCGTCACGCACCCAGTCGACCTGGAAGCCCAGGGCCCGCAGGCCGGCACGCAGACCGTCGCCGAGCAGCTGATCGTCTTCGGCAAGCAGCAGTCGCATGATGTGGAAGATTTCTCGGTGGACAGGCCCCGATCGTAGCGGCGGGCGATGAATCCCGGCTTAGTCGCCACGGCGGGAGGGAAAAAAAAGGCCCTTCCGACGGAAGGGCCTGAAAGCCCGCGCCGCCGAAGCGGCACGGTGCGGGGGAACTGTGACGACTTCCGGGTTGTCGTCGCCGGCGCCGACGATCTTCATCGGCGCGTGCCCGATCATGCACCGAGGTGGCAGAGATCGTGCACCGGCTCACGAATATTACAAATGGTACCAATCATCTCAGATGGTCGACAGGTTACCGGAGAAATCTTGGATTGCATTAAGCCCCGGGCGATGCAGGCCAGGCCGCCAGACCGAGCACCTTCATCGTCGTCTCGAGCGGCCTGCCCTTGCGCGCACGCCGGCCGACCCAGCCCGCCAGGGCGTTCGGCTTCAGGTCCTCGTCGCGCGGCCTGGCGCCGCGGCCCAGGCCGCTGACGCGCAGACCGCCCTCGCCCAGCACCGTCACCGCCAGCAGCGGATCGGCCTGCAGGTCGATGTCGGCCATCAGCATCAGGCCCCGACCGCCGCCGGCCTGGTGCTTGAGCTCGTCCAGGCCGAAGACCAGCAGCCGGCCGGTGGCGCTCAGGCAGGCCACGCGGGTGTGCCTGGCCTCCACCGGCACCGGCGCGAACCACTGCTCGCCCGGCTCCAGCGTCAGGAAGGCCTTGCCGCCCTTGTTGCGCGCGAACAGGTCGCCCAGGCGCGCCAGCAGGCCGGTGCCGCCGCTGTGCGCCATCAGCAGCATGCGGTCGGCCGGCCCGGCCAGGTAGTGCAGCACCTGCGTGCCCGGCTCCAGGTCGATCAGCGAGGTGATCGGCGCACCGTCGCCGCGCGCACCGGGCAAGGCGCTGACCGCCACCGAGTAGACGCGGCCGTTGCTCGCGCAGGCCACCAGGGTGTCGACGGTGCGGCACTCGAAGGTGCCGTGCAGCGCATCGCCTGCCTTGAACGCGAAGCCGGCCGGATCATGGCCGTGGCCGGTGCGCGCGCGCACCCAGCCCTTCTGGCTGACGACGACCGTGACCGGCTCGTCGGCCACCCGGACCTCGGCCACGGCACGCCGCTCGGCCTGGATCAGCGTGCGGCGCTCGTCGCCGTGCTGCTTCGCGTCGGCCTCGATCTCGCGGATGACCAGGCGGCGCAGCGAGGCCGGGTTGCCCAGGATGTCCTCGAGCTTCGCCTGCTCGCCGCGCAGCTCGGCCAGCTCCTGCTCGATCTTGATCGCCTCCAGCCGCGCGAGCTGGCGCAGGCGAATCTCCAGGATGTCCTCGGCCTGGCGCTCGCTCAGGCGGAAGCGCGCGATCAGCGCAGCCTTCGGCTCGTCGCTCTCGCGGATGATGCGGATCACCTCGTCGAGGTTGAGCAGCACCAGCTGGCGGCCCTCCAGCACATGGATGCGCTCGCTGACCCGCTCCAGGCGGTGCGCGGTGCGCCGGCGCACCGTGTCGAGCCGGAAACCAGTCCACTCGAGCAGCACCTGGCGCAGGCTCTTGGGCGTCGGGCGACCGTCCAGCCCGATCATCGTCATGTTGATCGGCGCCGAGCTCTCCAGGCTGGTGTGCGCCAGCAGCGCGGTGATCAGCTCGCGGGACTCGATCGTGCGGCTGCGCGGCTCGAAGACCAGGCGCACCGCCGCCTCCTTGCCGGACTCGTCGCGCACGCCGTCGAGCAGCGCCAGCACCGCGCCCTTGAGCTGGACCTGCTCGGGCGTCAGCGCCTTCTTGCCGGCCTTGATCTTCGGGTTGGTGATCTCCTCGATCTCCTCGAGCACCTTCTGGCTGCTGGTGCCCGGCGGCAGCTCGGTGACCACCAGCTGCCACTGGCCGCGCGCGAGTTCCTCGATCTTCCAGCGCGCGCGCACCTTCAGCGAGCCGCGCCCGGTGCGGTAGGCCTCGCGGATCTCGGTCTCGCTGCTGATGATCTGGCCGCCGCCGGGATAGTCCGGGCCGGGCACCAGCGCGTGCAGCGCGTCGTCGCTCAGATGCTCGTCGCGGATCAGCGCGACCGCCGCCGCGGCCACCTCGCGCAGGTTGTGGCTGGGCACCTCGGTGGCCAGGCCGACGGCGATGCCGCTGGCGCCGTTGAGCAGCACGAAGGGCAGGCGCGAGGGCAGCTGGCGCGGCTCCTCGGTCGAGCCGTCGTAGTTGGGCACGAAGTCGACCGTGCCCTCGTCGATCTCGTCGAGCAGCAGCCGCGCGATCGGCGCCAGGCGCGCCTCGGTGTAGCGCATCGCCGCCGCGCCGTCGCCGTCGCGGCTGCCGAAGTTGCCCTGGCCATCGATCAGCGGATAGCGCAGCGAGAAGTCCTGCGCCATGCGCACCAGCGCGTCATAGGCGGCGGTGTCGCCGTGCGGATGGAAGCGGCCGAGCACATCGCCCACGACACGCGCGCTCTTGACCGGCCGCGCGCCGCCGGTGGCGCCGTTGCTGGCGCGCTGCGTCGCCAGCCCCATGCGGTGCATCGCGTAGAGGATGCGCCGCTGCACCGGCTTCTGGCCGTCGCCGACATCCGGCAGCGCGCGGCCCTTGACGACGCTCAGCGCGTATTCGAGATAGGCCCGCTCGGCATAGTGCGCCAGCGTCAGCGCGTCATCGGCCGGGGTGGCGGGAGGAAGGGAAGAGAAGTCGATCGTCGTCTGGTCCATCGTCGGGCATCAGGCGTGCATGTGCACCTGGCGCCCGATTGTGCAGGACAACACGGGCCGGACCCGTGCGTGCGCGCGATCCGCCTCGTCGAAGGGCCGCTCCAGCGCGGTGCAGCGCAGCGGCGCGTCCAGGTCGATGCGGTCCGAGGCCGGGTCCGCAGCGGGGCCGCGTGCACGCTCGACCGGCTGCGCTGCCAGCGGCGTCCAGTCGGCGCAGGTGTCGGCGAAGCCGGGCGGCAGCAGGTCGTCGCTGCGCAGGCCGGAGATGCGCTGCGCGCGGCGTGCGGCTTGCGCGACCTCTTCGGCCGCAGCCTCGAGCAGCGCAGCAGAGGCTGGCGCACCACCGCCGGCACGGCGGCGTCGCGGCGCGGCAGGATCGCGGTAGCGCTGCTGACGGCTGCGCAGATGGCGCCGCCCCGAATACAGCGCCAGCAGCACCAGGATCAGCAGCAGCTGGGCCAGAACCGACACCACGCCAAGATCGTCGAACATCGCCGGCCCTCGCTTGCTGGAATCGCCTCGATCCGTCCCGAAGGAACGGTGCTTCAGTCTCAGTCGAACTTGACCGACACGCCGGTGGTCAGCAGCGAGTCGCCCTTCTTGCGGCCCAGGCCGGGGTCGGAGTTGTAGGCATAGGCCAGACCGACATTCAGGTTCATCGCGCTGGAGAGCGCCACCGCCAGACCGGAGCCGAAATGGGCACGGAACTCGCCGCGGTCACGCAGGTTCGGGTAGACGAGCAGACGCTGGTAGACGCTGGCGGTCTCGCTCAGGCGATGCTGAGACTCCTCGCCCAGCAGCAGCGAGGCGTAGCCATAGCGGCTGCGGGTCTCGCCGGCGACGGTGGCCGCATCGATGTAGCGGTCGGCATTCCAGGCCACGCCGCCGAAGACGTCGAGGCTGTGCTCGGGCGTGGCCAGCAGGTGCAGGCCCGCGCCGACACCGGCGACGCCGCGGACGGCCAGATTGGCCGGGCGGTTGCGCTCCAGATCGAGCAGGCCGAAGGCGAAAGTGCTCGGGCCCAGGTTGTAGTCATAGCGGGCGCCGGCGCGCAGCTGCTCGGCGGTGGTGGTGCCGGCGCTGCTGGCGTAGAGCGCGCTGGCGCTCAGGCTGAGTCGGTCCTGTGCGGTCAGGCGCACGCCCTGGCCCGCCAGCGAGAAGCTGGACGTGCGGCTGTTGCCCGACGAGTGGCTGGCGCCCAGGCCCAGCGCAGCGCGCAGACGGCCGTCGGCCTTCTGGGTGGCCTGCGGCGCCGAAGGCGCTGCAGTCTGGGCCTGGACCGCGCTGGCGGCCAGACCCAGCGACAGTGCACTCATCAGCACCGGCAGCACGGGAGCGAGGAAGTTCTTCATGTTCGTCAGCCTGATCTCATCGACATCCCCCGCACTCCGGATGCCTTTCCCGGCGGCCTGCACGACTGCATGACTGCACGAAAAAAGATCCTCCCTGAGTGTTTGTCGTGGGCCGGCGATCTGCGGGGGGGGAAACAATCACCGGCATGAGCATGATCGGCCGGTGCGGCCGCCACCGCACCGGCCCCTGGACCGGGCCGGTACCCGACCAAGGTCGGGCTCACCAGCTCGCGGCGTAGGAATCGGGATCGAAGCGCGGATGGCGGGTGATGGCGCCGGTGTCGACGAACTCGAACTGGTTCAGCTTCAGCTGGCGCAGCAGCATCATCGTCAGCGGGCTCCAGCGCTCGTCCGGATCGCCCTGGACGAAGAAGTCGGTGCCGATGTCGGCGACATACAGACCGTGCTTCTGCATCGCCCGCGCGATGGTGCGCGCCTGCGCATTCCACCAGGACGGGATCTCGAAATCGGCGCGCAGGCGCAGCAGCGCGCCGAAGGGAATGCCCTCGGGCCGGGTGGTGCCGGCCGAATGGCGCGCCGGCCAGACATGGCGGCGATCGAGCACCGCATCGCGGAAGGTCACCCGCAGCGCATGTCGGATCACGCCGGACTCGACCTCCTCGGCACGCAGCAGCAGCGGCAGGATCGGCAGACCGGCGGCGTCGCCCGAGGTCCAGCCGTCCGGGCGCATCGCCAGCGAACCCAGATCCCAGGCGGCGGTCGCATAGGCGTTCCAGCGCCCGGCGCTGTCCTGGTAGCTGAAATAGCTCTCCCAGAGCCGGCAGGCGCCGCCGGCGCTGTTCTCCAGCACCAGCACATGGCGGTCGCCGCAGCGCGCCGGATCAGTGCAGTTGCCGCCCTCGACGCGGATCTGGCTGTCGAGCGGAAAGGGAAACCGCCGCCGCGACGCGATGACGCTGTCGCAGGCCCGGATCGACACCTGGCCCTGCTCGATGACCGCGCAGTCGCTCTGGTCGGGCGCACCGGCGCCGTTGCCGTCGCGCGGATCGACGATCGCATGGCTGACCAGCGGCCAGCGGGTGCTGCGCTCGCTGCCGTCGACCAGGTTCCACGGCATGCCATAGTATTTGCCGACCCGGTTCGGGTCGGTCTCGCGGCCCCAGTCGGGATGCAGAGGCCGGCCCGCGCCGATCATGGCGATCCACTCGGCGCTGCGGGCATGGGCAGGAAAGCGCATCACATCGTCGATGCGCTGATTGAAGATCGCCTGCGGCGGGAACATCGTGCAGCCGGCCAGCACCGGCGCGGCGGTGGCGGGCGTGGCCGAGCCCAGCACCAGGCCAGCGAGACCGGCCAGACAAGCCAGACGGCTGAGCAGCGGCCGCACAGGCGCGCAGAACGAAGATGCGGAAAAGGGTCGGGCGGGTCGCGGGCGAGAGATCATGGGATTCGAGGTCGTCGGCAAGAAGAGGGAAAGCTCTCGCCGCAGTATCGATTCCGGATCTCTCGCCGACCTGAAAGGCCGCGCCCCGGGAACAAGGGGGAAATCTGGCAGATTTCCTGAATATCGAAAAAAAGTTCCTCCCTGCCAGTTATGTTCCCTGCGGGCCGTCCGCGGGGGGAGTGGACATGCGGCCCGCGAAGGAAATTTTCAGACAGGGCCGGCGCCGGCGCACCCGTCCAAAGCATGGCCCGGCGAATGAGCCTGCGCGGAGGCGCCCGTGCGGCGCGCCGCCATCAGCCCGCCGGCGGCACCAGCCGGTGCTTGAGCGCCAGCAGCACCGCCTCGGTGCGATTGCCCACGCCCAGCTTGGACAGGATGTTGGTGATGTGGAACTTGACGGTCGGCAGCGCGATGCGCAGCTGCTCGGCGATGTCCTGGTTGGTCAGGCCGCGCGCCATCAGCGCCAGCAGCTCGCGCTCGCGCTGGGTCAGGTCAGCGCCGGGCTGGCCGGGCTGCGAGGCCGCGATCAGCGCCTCGGTGGCCTCGGGCGAGAGCACACGGCGCCCGCCGTGCGCGGCGCGGATCACATTGACCAGCTCCTGCGCCGAGGCGGTCTTGGTCAGGTAGCCGCTGGCGCCGGCCTGCAGCGCGCGCTGCACCTCGCCCGGCTCGGTCAGACTGGTCAGGATGACGAAGCGGGTGGAGGGCAAGAGCGGGCGCAGCCGTGTCATCGCCTCGATGCCGTCCATCTGCGGCATCACCAGATCCATCAGCACCACGTCGGGCGCCAGCTCCGGCGCGATGCGCACCGCATCGGCGCCATGCGCGGCCTCGCCGACCAGCTCGAAATCGGCCTCGCCACGGACCATCGCGGCCAGACCGTTGCGGATCATCGGGTGGTCGTCGACGATGAGAATGCGCAACCGCGCATGGGGATGCGCCTGCGAGGCATGGGGGCCATTCATGGGCAAAGCTCTCTGTCTCTCGGAAGGGAGGAATGTCAGATGTCGATCTCGACCGCGTCGCCGTGCAGCTCCATCAGCTCGCGCCGTGCCGCCGCCTCGCCCTTGCCCATCAGCCGGCCGAAGGAGCGGGTGGTGTCGGCCAGGTCGACCGGTCCGAGCTCGACGCGCAGCAGCCGGCGGGTGTCCGGGTTGAGCGTCGTCTCCCAGAGCTGCTCGGCGTTCATCTCGCCCAGGCCCTTGAAGCGGCTGACCGACCAGGCGCCCTCGCGCGCGCCTTCCTTGCGCAGCTTGTCGAGAATGGCCTGCAGCTCGCCCTCGTCGAGCGCGTAGAGCTTGGCCGCGGGCTTCCTGCCGCGCGCCGGCGCATCCACCCGGTAGAGCGGCGGGCGCGCCACAAAGACATGGCCCGCCTCGATCAGCTTCGGGAAATGGCGGAAGAACAGCGTCAGCAGCAGCACCTGGATGTGCGAGCCGTCGACATCGGCGTCCGACAGGATGCAGATCTTGCCGTAGCGCAGGCCCGACAGGTCGGGCTGGTCGCCCGACCCGTGCGGATCGACACCGACCGCCACCGCGATGTCGTGGATCTCGTTGTTGGCGAAGAGCCGGTCGCGCTCGACCTCCCAGGCGTTGAGCACCTTGCCGCGCAGCGGCAGGATGGCCTGCGTCTCCTTGTCGCGGCCCATCTTGGCGCTGCCGCCGGCCGAATCGCCCTCGACCAGGAAGACCTCGTTCAGGCCGATGTCGCGGCTCTCGCAGTCGGTGAGCTTGCCCGGCAGCACCGCCACGCCCGAGCCCTTCTTCTTCTCGACCTTCTGGCCGGCACGCTGGCGCGCCTGCGCCTGGCGGATCACCAGCTCGGCGAGCTTCCTGCCATGCTCGACATGCTGGTTCAGCCACAGCTCCAGCGCCGGACGCACGAAGGACGACACCAGTTTCAGCGCATCGCGGCTGTTCAGCCGCTCCTTGGTCTGGCCCTGGAACTGCGGGTCGAGCACCTTGGCCGACAGCACGAAGCTGGCGCGCCCGAACACGTCGTCGGGCATCAGCTTGACGCCCTTCGGGCACAGCGCGTGCAGCTCGATGAAGCCCTTGACCGCCTGGAACAGGCCGTCCTTCAGGCCGGCCTCGTGCGTGCCGCCGGCCACCGTCGGGATCAGGTTGACGTAGCTCTCGCGCAGGCCCGCGCCCTCCTCGAGGAAGGCTACGCACCAGGATGCGCCCTCGCCCTCGGCGAAGCTGTCGCTGTCGCCGGCGGCGGCGTGGCGCGCGCCCTCGAACAGCGGGATCAGCGCCTCGGTGCCGAGGTTCTGCGCGAGGTAGTCGCGCAGGCCCGCCTGATAGCACCAGGTCTGGGTCTCGCCGGTCTTCTCATGGTGCAGCGTGACGGTGACGCCGGGCATCAGCACCGCCTTGCTGCGCAGCAGGTGCACCAGCTCGCCGCGCGGCAGCTCCGGGCTCTCGAAATACTTCGGGTCGGGCCAGACGCGCACCGTGGTGCCCTGCCGGCGGTCGCCCGACGCGGGCGAGCCGGCCGGACGCACCACCAGCGGCTCGATCACGTCGCCGCCGGAGAAGGCCAGCGTGGCGACCTGGCGCTCGCGCCAGACCGTCACCTGCAGCCGGGTCGCCAGCGCATTCGTCACCGACACGCCCACGCCGTGCAGGCCGCCGGAGAAGCTGTAGGCGCCGCCCGAGCCCTTGTCGAACTTGCCCCCGGCATGCAGCCGGGTGAAGACGATCTCGACCACCGGCACGCCCTCTTCCGGGTGCAGGCCGAAGGGAATGCCGCGGCCGTCGTCCTCGACCGAGATCGAGCCGTCGGCATGCAGCGTCACGCCGATGCGCCGGCCGTGGCCGGCCAGCGCCTCGTCGGCGGCGTTGTCGAGCACCTCCTGCACGATGTGCAGCGGGTTGTCGGTGCGGGTGTACATGCCCGGGCGCTGCTTGACGGGCTCCAGGCCCTTGAGCACCCGGATCGAGGCCTCGCCATAGGCGGACGGGGCGGTGGAAGCGGCGGAGTTCGCGGAATTCGTGGTCTTGGTGGCCATGGCGGGCGATTGTAGGCAGGTCGGCCGCCTGAGCCGACATTCGCGTCCGTCGTGGCGGCGACGGCCGGGGTTCGTGAATTTCGCTACAGTGTCCGGCCATGAGCACCCCAGCCTCCGCCTCGCCGCCCGCCCCGTCCGGCCCGCCCGCCCGACTGTCGATGCACCAGGTCCTGCTGTGCGGGGCGCTGGTGGTGACGCTGTCGATGGGCATCCGCCACGGCTTCGGCCTGTGGCTGGGTCCGATCACCCAGGAGCGAGGCTGGACCCGCGAGACCTTCGCCTTCGCGATGGCGGTGCAGAACCTGGCCTGGGGCCTGGCCGGGCCGGTGGCGGGCATGCTGGCCGACCGCTTCGGCGCCTTCCGGGTGCTGGCGGGCGGCGCGCTGCTCTACGCGCTCGGGCTGGTGCTGATGGCGCTGTCGCCCACCGGCGCGGCCTTCACCGCCAGTGCCGGACTGCTGATCGGCGTGGCGCAGTCGGGCACGACCTACGCGGTGGTCTACGGCATCATCGGCCGCCAGATCGACCCGGCGCGGCGCTCCTGGGCGATGGGCGTGGCAGCCGCCGCCGGCTCCTTCGGCCAGTTCCTGATGGTGCCGGTCGAGCAGTGGCTGATCGCCACCTTCGGCTGGCAGCAGGCGCTGATGCTGCTGGGCGGTGCGGCGCTGGTGATCGTGCCGCTGGCGCGCGGCCTGCGCGAGCCGGTCGCCGCGGGCGGCGCGGCGCGCGCGCAGCAGAGCATCGGCGCAGCCCTGCGCGAGGCCTTCGGCTACCGCAGCTTCCAGTGGCTGATGGCCGGCTACTTCGTCTGCGGCTTCCAGGTGGTCTTCATCGGCGTGCACATGCCCAGCTACCTGAAGGACCACGGCCTGGCCCCTGAGGTGGCCACCACCGCGCTGGCGCTGATCGGCCTGTTCAATGTCTTCGGCACCTATGCCGCGGGCGCGCTGGGCCAGCGCCTGGCCAAGCGCCACATCCTGTCGGCGATCTACCTGCTGCGCTCGGTGACCATCACGCTCTTCCTGGCCGCGCCGCTGACCCCCGCCAGCGTCTACCTGTTCTCGGCGGTGATGGGCGTGCTGTGGCTGTCGACGGTGCCGCCGACCAATGCGGTCATCGCGCAGATCTTCGGCGTGCAGTACCTGTCGATGCTGGGCGGCTTCGTCTTCCTGAGCCACCAGATCGGCTCCTTCCTCGGCGTGTGGCTGGGCGGACGGCTCTACGACGCCACTGGCAGCTACGACATCGTCTGGTGGATCTCGATCGCGCTGGGCCTGCTGGCCGCGCTGGCCAACCTGCCGGTGCGCGAGGGCCCGATCGCGCGCACGGCCGCGCAGCCGGCCTGACATGCGCGCGCCGCAGCGCTGGGCCGTGCGCCTGCTCGCCGCCGGCGTGCTGGCGCTGGTGTTCATGAGCTATCTTCGCCCGTCGATGATCGTCGAGCTCGGCAACCGTCTCTGGAGCTGCTTCTGAATTCGTCCGCACCCTTCCCGCCCGCACGGTCCATGCAGACCCCGCCAGCGCATGGCAGCGGCGCGCCCTCGTCCTGGATCACCCGCCACGCGCCGCTGATCGCCGGTCTGGCCGGCGGCGCGCGGGTGCTCGACCTGGCCTGCGGCGCCGGCCGCCACGCACGCTGGCTGGCCGCGCAGGGCGCGCAGGTCACCGCGGTCGACAGGGACCGCGCCGCACTGGCCACGCTGGCCGGTGCGGGCCTGCCCGGCATCACCCCGCTCGAGGTCGATCTGGAGCCGCCCGAAGGCACGCCCTGGCCACTGGCCGGCCAGCATTTCGACGCGGTCATCATCACCAACTATCTGTGGCGGCCGCGCCTGGACGAGGCGGTCGCGCTGCTGGCGCCCGGCGGCGTGCTGCTGCACGAGACCTTCGCCCAGGGCCACGCCCGCTTCGGCCGGCCGAGCCGGCCCGACTTCCTGCTGCACCCGGGCGAGCTGCTCGAGCTGGCGCGGCGCCACGACCTGACGGTGGTCGCCTACGAGGACGGCGTGCTGCCGGATCCGCCGCGACGGGTCCAGCGCATCGCTGCCCTGCGCAAGCCAGCGGAATTTCCCCCTCTTCCCGCCAGTTTAGAATTCACGGATCACAAGGACCTCAGCACATGAATCCGATCACAGGCAGCATCGTCGCCCTCGTCACCCCGATGCACGAGGACGGCAGCGTCGACTACCCCAGCCTGCGCCGGCTGATCGACTGGCACGTCGCCGAAGGCACGGCGTGCATCGGCGTCGTCGGCACGACCGGCGAATCGCCGACGGTGTCGGTCGAGGAGCACTGCGAGATCATCCGCGTCGCGGTCGAGCAGACCGCAGGCCGCGTGCCGGTGATGGCCGGCGCCGGCGGCAACTCCACCCGCGAGGCCATCGAGCTGGCGAAGTTCGCCAAGGCGGTCGGTGCCGACTGCACGCTCAGCGTCGTGCCCTACTACAACAAGCCCTCGCAGGAAGGCATGTACCAGCACTTCAAGGCCATCGCCGAGGCGGTGGACATCCCGATGATGCTGTACAACGTGCCCGGCCGCACGGTGGCGGACATGCTGCCCGAGACCTCGCTGCGCGCCGCGCAGCTGCCCGGCGTCATCGGCATCAAGGAGGCGACCGGCAACATCGAGCGCGCCGCCTGGCTGATCAAGCACGCCCCGCAGGGCTTCGGCGTCTACTCGGGCGATGACGGCACCGCGATCGCGCTGATGCTGCTGGGCGGCCGAGGCAATGTGAGCGTCACCGCCAACATCGCGCCGCGCCTGATGGCGCAGCTCTGCCACGCCGCCGTCGAGGGTGACGTGAAGACCGCGCGCGACATCCACTTCCGCCTGGCCACGCTGAACAAGCTGCTCTTCGCCGAGCCGAACCCGGTGCCGGTCAAGTGGGCGATGCAGCGCCTGGGCCTGTGCGGCGGCACGCTGCGCCTGCCGATGGTGCCGATGACCGACGCGCTGATGCCCGGCCTGGAAGCCGCGATGCGCGAAGCCGGCCTGCTCTGAGCCTCCGCCCTGTTTTCCCGAGGATGACGATGTCCCCGCTGTTCCTGCGTCCGGTCGCCCTCGGCACCGCGGCGTTCACGCTCGCGCTGGCCGGTTGCACCACGACGACCGACTCCTTCCTGTCGAGCCGCGTCGACTACCGCGCAGCCGCCGCCACGCCGGCGCCGACGCTGCAGGTGCCTCCCGACCTGACCCAGCTCTCCGGCGATCCGCGCTATCAGCCGCCGGTGGGCGGCAGCGTCAGCGCCACCGCGCTGCAGTCCGCAGCGGCCGAAGCCAGCGGCAAGCCGCAGGCCGGCGCGTCGTCGGCCACCGCGATCGCGCCGCAGTCCAGCGGCGACCTGCGCATCGAGCGCTCCGGCCAGCAGCGCTGGCTGGTCACCCGCCAGACGCCCGAGCAGCTCTGGCCGGTGCTGCGCCAGTTCTGGCAGGACAGCGGCTTCGCGCTGGCCAGCGATCTGCCACAGGCCGGCGTCATGGAGACCGACTGGGCCGAGAACCGCGCCAAGCTGCCCGACGATCTGATCAGCCGCACCGTCGGCAAGGTGCTCGACCGCCTGCGCGACACCGGCGAGCGCGACCGCTACCGCACCCGGGTCGAGCGCAACGGCGAATTCACCGAGATCTACATCAGCCACCGCGGCCTGGAGGAGATCGCCACCGGCCCGAAGGAGCGCACCGAGACGCTGCGCTGGGTCGCCCGGCCCAGCGATGCCGGCCTCGAGGCGGAAATGCTGGCACGGCTCATGGTGCGTCTGGGCACGGCTGACGAGAATGCGAAGCCCTCGGCCCAGGCCGTCGACAGCGCGCTGAAGACCGTCACCGCCGCACCGGCTGCGGCGCAGCGCGCCCGCCTGCTCGAAGGTCAGCCCGGCGCCGTACTGGAGATCGACGACAGCCTGGAGCGCAGCTGGCGCCGCGTCGGCCTGGCGCTGGATCGCAGCAGCTTCACCGTCGAGGAGCGCGATCGTGGCGCAGGCCTCTACACCCTGCGCTATGTCGATCCGAAGCTCGCCGGCAAGGAAGAGCCCAGCCTGCTGTCGCGCATGTTCGGCGCCCGCAAGGACGACCTCAGCGGCACCCGCTACCGCCTGCGCCTGAGCGGCAGCGGCGAACGCACCCAGGTGGTGGTGCTCGACGAACAGAGCCGCCCGGTGGCCGATGAGGGTGCACGCAGCATCGCGCAGCTGCTGGTTGGCGAACTGCGCTGACCCTGGGGGCTTCGGCCCTTTTCCTTTTACCCATGGATTCATGGGCCCATGAAAAAACCGCCCCAAGGGGCGGTTCTTTTTTCCGGAGCCGCACCATCCGGTGCGACATCAGGAATTACTTCGAGGCAGCGGCGTCGACAGCGGCCGAAGCGGCGTCCACGACGGCAGCAGCAGCAGCCGAAGCAGCGTCGGTGGCAGCCGAAGCGGCGGCGTCAGCAGCAGCCGAAGCGGCCTCGACGACCGGAGCGGCAGCCGAAGCAGCAGCGTCAACGGCCGGAGCGGCCGGGGCTTCTTCCTTCTTGCCGCAAGCGGCCAGGGCAGCGGCAGCGATCAGGGCGGCCATCAGGAGCGACTTGTTCATGCTTTTTACCTCAGTCAGAGAGACAGAAAATTACCGGTAATTTCGGCTCGTCGGACTTGCGGCAAACCTGCCGCGGTCTTCACGCGCCATCTGGGAAACAGAAAGCTCGAGCATTCCTGCAACCAGCCTTCCATTATACAACATCAAACCTCGTGCTTCGCTGACGCGGGGCCCGCCGGAACTCATGCCGGGGGCACCATCATGTTGCAGCACAGCACCGTTATCGTAACGCCTGGGGCGAAAAAGCCGTTGACAGCCACCCGGCCTGTTTCAATTACGCCACGATCGGGGAGCGCACGCCTGCCATCTCCGAGTCATTCCAGCGGATGAATCCAGCCATCGTCGCACCACTGCTCGAGCAGTGCGCGCAGCTCCGGGCTGGCGGCGGCGACTGCGGCAGCATCGAGATGGCGTGCGTCGGCCAGCCGGCGCAGCACCTCGGCGTCCTCGTCGGCCGCGTGCCAGGAGTCGCCGTTCATGAAGACATGCGCGTCGTCGTAGAGCATGATGCTGCGCGCGTCGAGCCGCACGCCGCCGTCTTCGGGCAGCGGATCCTGCGCGATCTCGAAGCTGACGTTCGCCTTCGGCTCGCTCAGGTATTCGCCCAGCGCGCGCGCCAGTGCGCCCGGCTCGTCGAGAACCCGGCGCAGCGCCGTCTCGGTGAACTGCAGCAGGTCCGTCGGGATGCGTCCCGGCGTGGTGGTGGCGGGCTGCTGCGGATCCAGGTAGACGACCGGGCGGGTGCCGGCATCCGCTTCATCCTCGATCGCGTCGGCCACCCGCAGCAGCGTCTCGCGCGCCAGCTCGCTGCGGTGCGGCGAGCGGAAGCCCACCGAGCAGGTCATGCACTCGCCGCCGACCGCATCGCCGTCATGCGCCCAGCCCGGGGGCAGATAGAGCATGTCGCCGGGCTCGAGCACCCATTCCTGCTCGGGCGCGAAGTTCTCGATGATCTTGACCGGCAGGCCCTCGCGCAGCGTCGCGTCCGGCATGCGGCCGATGCGCCAGCGCCGCCGCCCGGCCACCTGGATCAGGAAGACGTCGTAGGAGTCGAAATGCGGGCCGACGCCGCCACCCTCGGCCGCCCAGGAGATCATCAGGTCGTCCAGGCGCGCCTGCGGCACGAAGCGAAAGCGCGTCAGCATTTCCTGCGCTGCCGGCACATGCAGGTCCAGCCCCTGCACCAGCACCGTCCAGTCGCGCTGCTTCAGCGGCGGCAGGCTGCGCCGGCCCAGCGGACCGCGCACCAGCGCCCAGTCGGCATCGTCGCCCTGGCCGTGGCGCACCACCAGACGCGACTCGACCTCGTCGCTCTCGGCCAGACGGAACAGATCGGCGCGGCTGATCGGCGGCTGCACGCCCGGCAGCGCCTGACGCACCAGCAGCGGCTGACGCTGCCAGTGAGTGCGCATGAAGTCGGCCGCGCTCAGGCCGCCGAGCAGCGCGACGGGCTGGTCGATCGGAGCGACCGCGGGATCGGGATGGCGGGAGGCGGAAACAGGATTCGTGTTCATCCGCGCATTGTGCCGGTGCGTGACGAACGCACGCCTTGAGCGGATCGGCATGCGATGATTGCGCCCATGCAGATCCAAGCCCCCTGCGTCGTCAGCCTGAGCTGGCGACTCGAAGATGCCCATGGCCAGCTCATCGACGACCTGGCCGAACCGCTCGAATTCCTCGTCGGCGGCGACGACCTTTTTCCGAAGGTCGAGGAAGCCCTGGCCGGCCAGGGCGAAGGCCACGAGATGACGCTGCATCTCGAGCCCGAACACGCCTTCGGCGACTATGACGCGCAGCTGGTGTTCTTCGAGGAACGCGCGATCTTCCCGGAGCATGTCGAGGTCGGCATGCGCTTCGAGGGACCGCCGCCCGGCAGCACCACGCCGGACCTGCCCGCCGACGTGATCTATTCGGTCACCGAGGTCTACGACACCCATGTGGTGCTCGACGGCAACCATCCGCTGGCCGGCATCGCGCTGGTGCTGCAGATCAAGGTGCACGCGGTGCGCGAGGCCAGCGCCGAGGAGATCGAGAACGGCGGCGTCGGCGGCGAGAGCGCGGTCAGCCTGACCGATCTGGCCCCGCCCGGCGCCACGCTGCACTGAGGTCGTGCTCAGCCCTTGGCGGCCACGCCGGTCGAGCCGAAGCCGCCCTGGCCGCGGGCGCTGTCGCCGCTGAACTCGGCCACCACCTTCAGGCGCGGGCGCACCACCGGCACGAACAGCAGCTGCGCGATGCGGTCGCCCGGCTCGATGACGATGGCCTCGCCGGCCGGATTGCGGTTCCAGACGCTCACATAGATCTGGGCCATGTAGTCGGCGTCGATGATGCCGGTGCCGTTGCCCAGCACCAGGCCCTTCTTGTGGCCCAGGCCCGAGCGCGCCACGATCATCGCGAAGAAGGCGTCGGAGTCCATGTGCATCGCCAGGCCGGTCGGCACCAGCTGCGCGGCGGCCTGCGGCTCGATGCGCAGCGGCGCATCCAGACAGGCGATCAGGTCGATGCCGGCGGCCAGATCGGTCTGGTAGCGCGGCAGGCCCCAGGCGTGCAGGCGCTCGTCGAGGATGCGGACCTCGATCTCGGGGGCGAAGGTGTGGGCGGAGGAAGCATTCATCCGGCGGATTATCGCCGGGCTCATTGCTGCGGCCGGACCACCACCTTGCCGAGCACCTGGCGCGCGGCCATGCGCGCGATTGCATCGCGGGCACCTTCCAGCCCGACCCGCTCGCTGATCACCGGCCGGATGCGCCCCTCGGCAAACCAGGTGGCCAGCTGCTGCATGTTCGCCAGATGGGCGGCCGGATCGCGCCGTACCGCCTCGCCCCAGAACACGCCCAGGATCGCCCGCTCCTTGAGCAGCGCCAGGTTGAGCGGCACTTTCGGAATCGTGCCCGCAGCGAAGCCCACCACCAGATAGCGGCCGCGCCACGCCGTCGCGCGCAGGGCATGCTCCGTGTAGTCGCCGCCGACCGGGTCGTACACCATCTGCACGCCCTGCCCGCCCGTCAGCGTGTCCAGGCGCTGGCGAAGGTTCTCGGTGAAGTAGTTGATGCATTCGTCCGCACCGACGGTGCGGCACAGGTCGAGCTTGTGCTGGCTCGATGCAGCGGCGATGACCCTGGCGCCGATCTGCCTGGCGATCTCGATGGCGGCCAGGCCCACGCCACCCGCAGCCCCCAGCACCAGCAGCGTCTCACCCGCCTGCAGCCGGCCCACGTCCTTGAGCGCATGCAGCGAGGTGCCGTAGGTCAGCACCAGTGCGGCGCCGGTGTCCATGTCCATGCCGTCGGGCAGGGGCATGAGCTGCAGGGCCGACACCACCGCCTGCTCGGCGAAGGCCCCGTGGCCGCAGAAGCCGATGACCCGCTGACCGGGCTGAACATGGCGCACGCCCTCGCCCACCGCCTCCACCACGCCGGCCAGCTCCGCCCCCGGCGAGAACGGCAGCACCGGCTTGACCTGATACAGGCCCTGCACGATCAGCGCATCGGGAAAGTTCACCGCCGCCGCCTCGACCCGGATGCGCACCTCGCCGGGGCCCGGCTCGGGCACAGGCACGTCACGCACCTGCAGTTGATCGATCGGACCGTAGGCATCGCAGATCAGGGCGCGCATGGGCAAGGCTCCGGGGGTAGACAAGGCCTGAAGTCTGCGGGTCGACCATCGGCCGGCTTGACTCCTAGGCGACAGGCCCGCCCAGCATGGCCTGCCCCAGCCACCAGCCCAGCGCCACCGCCGCCAGCGCGCCCAGCAGGTGCGCCGCGCTGTGCGCCAGCGCCAGCGGCACCTGCCCCGCCTGCAGCAGCAGCAGGGACTCGCCCGAGAAGGACGAGAAGGTGGTCAGGCCACCCAGGAAGCCGGTGACGATCAACAGCCGGCTGTTAGTAGCTTCTGGATGAAGACGAAACCAGACCAGGGCCAGGCCGATCAGGAAGCCGCCGACCAGGTTGACCAGGAGCGTGCCCAGCGGAAAGCCGGCGACGACGAAGCCGAGCCGCAGCGAGGCCTGCCAGCGCAGGATCGCGCCCAGCGCAGCACCGAGCGCGACCGCGCCGGCCTGGAGCGCGACCGCGGCCAGGCTCACGGCGCGGGCACCGAGGCGTTCGTGCTGGCGATGCCCCAGCGCGCCAGCGCCCGCTCGTCGCTGACGCGCGCGTCGACCCAGCGAGCACCCTCGGGCGTCGTCTCCTTCTTCCAGAACGGCGCCTCGGACTTGAGCCAGTCCATCAGGAACTCGCAGGCCTGGAAGGATTCGCCGCGGTGCATCGAGCTGACCGCCACCAGCACGATCTGGTCGCCGATGGCCAGCGGGCCGACGCGGTGCACCACCCGCGCGGCGCGGATGTCGAAGCGGCGCAGCGCCTCGTCGATCATCGCCTCGATGGCGCGCTCGGTCATGCCGGGATAGTGCTCGAGCTCCATCGCGCTGATCAAGGCGCTGTCCGGGTCGGGCTGGCCGGCGTGGCGGTCGCGCACCGTGCCGATGAAGGTGGTGACCGCGCCGACCGCGCCGTCGCCGGCCCGCAGCGCGGCGACCTCGGCGGAGAGGTCGAAGTCCTCCGTCTGGATGGAGACGCGCGGGCGCGCGGGCGTCGTCGAGCTCATCGCCTCAGCCTCCGGTGACCGGCGGGAAGAAGGCCACCTCGGCGCCGTCGGCGATCTCGGCGGTCTCGGCGCACATGGTCTGGTTCAGCGCGGCGCGCAGGGCGCGGCCGCGCGCCAGCACCTCGGCATGCGCGCCGCCACGCGCGATCAGCTGCTCGCGCAGCGCGCCGACCGTCAGCGCCGGCGCGCCCGGCTCGAGTGCCAGCGTCTCGCCGGCGCCCAGGGCCTCGCGCAGCGAGGCGAAATAGCGGATCTGGATCGTCATCGTTCTTGTCTCCGGGATCGGTCGGTCCGGCTCAGTTCAGCGCGGCCAGCGGGATG
The DNA here is from genome assembly GCF_013426975.1 of Sphaerotilus sulfidivorans. Lineage (GTDB taxonomy): Bacteria > Pseudomonadota > Gammaproteobacteria > Burkholderiales > Burkholderiaceae_C > Sphaerotilus > Sphaerotilus sulfidivorans. The sequence continues at coordinate 4,739 of NZ_JACCPY010000006.1, read as the reverse complement.
AAGCGCACCGTCTCGCCCGCCGTGATCGCCTGGCCGGCGGCGATGTCGACCAGGCCCTCGGCCCAGACCGCCGAGGTCAGCACGCCCGAGCTCTGGTTCGGGAACAGCAGCACGCGGCCGTCGTCGCCCACGCGGGCGCGCACGAACTCGCGCCGGCGGTCGGGCCGGGGCCAGTCGAAGCCGGCGGGCAGCGGCAGCGCCGGCAGGCGCGTGGCCTGGGCGGCGGGCACGCCCTGCAGCGCCAGCAGCAGCGGGCGCACCGTCAGCAGGAAGGTCACGAAGACCGACACCGGATTGCCGGGCAGGCCGATGAAGGCGGCCTCGCCGGCGCCTTCGGGGCGGCGCACCGCACCGAAGGCCAGCGGCTTGCCCGGCTTCATCGCCACCTGCCACAGCGACAGGCGGCCCTCGGCCTCGACCGCGGGCTTGAGGTGATCCTCCTCGCCGGCGGAGACGCCGCCGGAGGTGACGATCAGGTCATGGCCGGCCGCCGCCTCGCGCAGCGCCGCGCGGGTGGCCTCGCGACGGTCGGGCACGATGCCGAGGTCGTCGACCTCGCAGCCCAGCGCCTGCAGCAGGCCGCGCAGCGTGTAGCGGTTGGAGTTGTAGATCGCGCCCGGGCGCATCGCCTCAGGGGCGACCTCGCCCGGCATCACCAGCTCGTCGCCGGTCGAGAAGACCGCCACGCGGGGCCGGCGTGCCACCGCCAGCGTGGCGGCGCCCACCGAGGCGGCCAGGCCCAGCGCCGCCGGCGTCAGCCGGGTGCCGGCGGCCAGCACCACCGCGCCGCGCGCGACATCCTCGGCGCGACGGCGCACCCACTGGCCCGGCGCCGGCACCTGGTTCACGCGCACCGTGCCGTCGGGCAGCGCCTCGCAGACCTCCTGCATCACCACCGCATCGGCGCCTGCCGGCACCTGCGCGCCGGTGAAGATGCGCGCGGCGGTGCCGGGCTGCAGCGGCTCGCCGACCACGCCGGCCGGGATGCGCTGCGACACCGGCAGCACCGCGCCCTCGCGCGGCACGTCGGCGGCGCGCATCGCGTAGCCGTCCATCGAGGTGTTGTCGGCCGGCGGCACGTCCAGCAGCGAGACGACATCGGCGGCCAGCACGCGGCCGAGCGCCTCGGCGGTCGGCACGGTCTCGGGCGCGGCGGCGCAGACCGGCGCCAGGTCCGCCAGCAGGGCCGCGAGCGCCTCGTCGAGACTGCGCAGCGCGGCGCGGCGCGGCGCCTCAGCGGGAACCGAAGTCGGGAACGGGGGCGTGGTACTCATAGCGGGAAGGATCGCTGCGAAGGAAATCGGCCAGCGCCCCGGCCTCGGCCTCGTCGAGGTCGAAGCGCGGCAGGCCGCAGGCATGGGGCAGCGCGTCGGCGGCAGGCACCGCCAGCGCGACGACGAACGGGTCGTCCGGATACAGCGGCCGCGCGCCATGCGCGGCGCGCCAGACCTCGATCTTGGGCAGGTCGGCGTGCTTGAAGCCCTCGACCAGCACCCAGTGCTCCAGGCCGAGCGCCGAGAGGTCGCTCAGCTCGGCCAGCATCTGGTGCACCGAGAGCTCGGCCTCGGTCTCGAACTCGCGCATCAGCGCCAGCCGGTGGCCGTTGGCGACCAGCACCTCGAAGGCGCCGGCCTCGCGGTGGCGGAAGCTGTCCTTGCCGGGACGGTCGATGTCGAAGCGCTTGTGCGCATGCTTGACGACCGAGACGCGGCAGCCGCGCGCCTTCAGCGCACGGATGAGCTTCTCGGCCAGCGTGGTCTTGCCGGAGTTCGAGCTCCCGCACAGTCCGATGACCTGCATCGCGGGCCGGGCCTTGCCGCTCAGAGCGGCACGTGGTCGCGGATGTACTGCTTGACGACCTGCGTGTCGGCCGGCACCACCTGGAAGCGCTTCGGACGCGACTCCAGATCGGCCAGCGCGGCCGGACGCGGCGCCTTGACCTCCGAGCCCAGCGCCTCGGCGATCGTGCCTTCGAACTTGGCCGGCAGCGCGGTCTCCAGCACGATCATCGGCACGCCGTCCTCGCACAGCTCGCGCGCGACCTTCACGCCGTCGGCGGTGTGGGTGTCGATCAGCACGCCCTGGCCTTCAAAGGTGGCGCGGATCGTCGCCAGGCGGTCGGCATGGGTCGAGCGGCCGGCCTGGAAGCCGTAGCCGGCCACGCGCGCGAATTCCTCGGCGGTCAGCGTGAAGGCGCCCTCGCCGACGATCGCGTCATGGAACAGCGCCTTGGTGCGCGCGCCGTCGCGGCCGACCAGATCGCAGATGAAGCGCTCGAAGTTCGAGGCCTTCGAGATGTCCATCGACGGGCTCGAGGTCTCGTAGGTCTCGCTGCTGGCGCGCACGCGGTAGGTGCCGGTGCGGAAGAACTCCTCCAGCACGTTGTTCTCGTTGGTGGCGACGACCAGGTGCTTGACCGGCAGGCCCATCTGCCGCGCGACATGGCCGGCGCAGACATTGCCGAAGTTGCCCGACGGCACGGTGAAGCTGACCTGCTCGTCATTGCTCTTCGTCGCCTGGAAGTAGCCGGCGAAGTAGTAGACGACCTGGGCCAGCAGGCGCGCCCAGTTGATCGAGTTGACGGTGCCGATGCGGTAGGCGCGCTTGAACTCGAGGTCGTTGGAGACCGCCTTGACGATGTCCTGCGCGTCGTCGAACACGCCCTCGACCGCCAGGTTGTGGATGTTCTCGTCCTGCAGGCTGAACATCTGCGCCTGCTGGAACGGGCTCATGCGGCCGTGCGGGCTCAGCATGAACACGCGCACGCCCTTCTTGCCGCGCATCGCGTACTCGGCCGCGCTGCCGGTGTCGCCCGAGGTGGCGCCGAGGATGTTGAGCTGCTCGCCGCGGCGGCCCAGCTCGTACTCGAACAGGTTGCCCAGCAGCTGCATCGCCATGTCCTTGAAGGCGAGCGTCGGGCCGTTGGACAGGCCCTCCAGGCACAGGCCCGGTTCCAGCGCGGTGAGCGGCGTGATCGCGGCGGTGCCGAAGACCTCGGCCGTGTAGGTCCTGTCGACCAGCGCCTTCAGGTCCAGCGGCGGGATGTCGTCGATGTAGAGCGACAGGATCTCGAAGGCCAGTTCGGCATACGACAGGCCGCGCCAGCGCGCCAGCTTGGCCGCGTCGATCACGGGGTAGCTGACCGGCAGGTACAGGCCGCCATCGGGCGCCAGGCCCTCCAGCAGGATCTCGCAGAAACGGCGGGGGGTCTGGTCGCCTCGGGTGCTGATGTATTTCATGGGTACGCTGGATTCTTCAAACCGACCCCGGATTGTCGCCCAGCGGCCGGTCGGATTCGAAAAGTCGCCTCGCCGCCTCCAGCCGCTGGCGGTACCGCGACTGGGCCAGCGGGTCCGGACACCCATCGACCAGCCGCTGCCGCCACGCCAATGCTTCGTCTCGCAAGACAACGCGTTGCTGCCGATTCGGCTCGACCCCGGCCAGCCGCTCCAGCGAGACGGCCAGGTCATCCAGCACCTGCGGACTGTCTCCCAGCGCCTCGCGCAGCTGCCGCCTCAGCCCCAGGCTCTCCCGGTACGCCTCCAGCGCCTGCGCACCTTGCACCGCCTCGCGCTGCGCATCGCCCAGCCTGTCCAGCGAGATCGATAGATCCCTCAGCACCTGCGGACTGTCTCCCAGCGCCTCGCGCAGCTGCCGCATCAGCCCCAGACTCTCTCGGCACGCCTCCAGCGCCTGTCCGCCTTGCCCCACCTCGCGCTGCGCATCGCCCAGCTTGCTGATCACGACCGACAGATCCCTCAGCACCTGCGGGCTGTCTCCCAGCGCCTCGCGCAACTGCCGCCTCAGCCCCAGGCTCTCCCGGTACGCCTCCAGCGCCTGTCCGCCTTGCCCCGCCTCAAGCTGCGCATCTCCCAGCTTTTCCAGCGAGATCGACAAATCCCTCAGCACCTGCGGGCTGTCTCCCAGCGCCTCGCGCAACTGCCGCCTCAGCCCCAGGCTCTCCCGGTACGCCTCCAGCGCCTGCGCACCTTGCACCGCCTCGCGCTGCGCATCGCCCAGCCTGTCCAGCGAGATCGATAGATCCCTCAGCACCTGCGGGCTGTCTCCCAGCGCCTCGCGCAACTGCCGCCTCAGCCCCAGGCTCTCCCGGTACGCCTCCAGCGCCTGTGCACCTTGCCCCGCCGCAAGCTGCGCATCTCCCAGCCTGTCCAGCGAGATCGACAGATCCCTCAGCACCTGCGGGCTGTCTCCCAGCGCCTCTCGCAACTGCTGCCTCAGGCCCAGGCTCTCCCGGTACGCCTCCAGCGCCTGTCCGCCTTGCCCCGCCTCGCGCTGCGCATCTCCCAGCCTGTCCAGCGAGATCGACAGATCCCTCAGCACCTGCGGGCTGTCTCCCAGCACCTCTCGCAACTGCTGCCTCAGGCCCAGGCTCTCCCGGTACGCCTCCAGCGCCTGTCCGCCTTGCCCTGCCTTGCGCTGCGCATCTCCCAGCTTGTCCAGCGAGATCGACAGATCCCTCAGCACCTGCGGGCTGTCTCCCAGCACCTCTCGCAACTGCTGCCTCAGGCCCAGGCTCTCCCGGTACGCTTCCAGCGCCTGTGCATCTTGCCCCGCCTCGCGCTGCGCATCTCCCAGTTTGTTGAGCGAGACTGACAGATCCCTCAGCACCTGCGGGCTGTCTCCCAGCACCTCTCGCAACTGCTGCCTCAGGCCCAGGCTCTCCCGGTACGCCTCCAGCGCCTGTCCGCCTTGCCCTGCCTTGCGCTGCGCATCTCCCA